>WYAZ01000079.1 GCA_011526105.1 Deltaproteobacteria bacterium
AGCTCACCCGCCCATCAACCACCGCGCCCCTCAAATGCGCGAGCCCACGTTCGCGCAGCCGCCGGGCCAGCGCTCTGGACGCTTCACACCAACGCGCGTTCTCACCCGCGCGTTCGACCCCGTACCCCTTGATGGACGAGAAGCCGAGCTCGTGGTGCCCGCGCGTCACGAACAGCGCGTCGAGCAACTCGCCCATGCGCAACCTGAGTTGCGCATCCAGCCGGCTCTGATGCTGAAGCTGGGCGTCGATGGCCGCAGCTTCCAGCTCATGCATCCGCATGTTGCCTTCTAATCTATACTGGACAAATGTTCAAGTCGTCATGCGAGCGCTCTGGGCACCCAGCGTTCGTCTTCGTGGGTCTTGCTCTGGGGCGTCGAAACGACGCCGGACTCGCTCGGGACACACTCCGGCGCCGCGATCTCTATCTCTTCGACTTGCGGGGGAGGAAGTTGGCGCACCCGACAGGATTCGAACCTATGACCTTCGGATTCGTAGTCCGACGCTCTATCCAGCTGAGCTACGGGTGCCCGGGGGAGGTTGGTAGACAGTCCCGCCTGCCGAGTCAACTTCGAAATTCTGCGTGCTTTCGTACGTTTCAGGCGATCTGGTGGAGGATCGACTCGAGCCGGGGACGGTTCACGGCGAAGGTGTCGATCATGAAGCCGACCGTGCCCTGACCCACGAAGCCCACGCGCGCGGAGAGCTGCACGTCGTCGGAGACACCGGGGACGGAGAACTTGAGCATCTTCTGGCTGCCGATGGGCAGTGGTGACGAGCGCGCGACGATGCCGCCGTGCACGAGGTTCGTGGCGAACTGCGCCTGGAACGCACGCGCGGAGGCGAAGCGCAGGGTCCCGTCTGCGGCGAGCTCGGGGAGCGAGGCCTCGGGCGACGCCGGCTCTCCCGGCGGGATGGACTCGAGACGCAGCGCGACCTCCATCGTCGCGGAAACGGAAGGCTCGATCACATCGGAGGTCCGATGGGCAGCACGATCCATCTCGATCTCCGAAAAGGGCGTGGGGGTTTGAGAGGCGAAGGGGTTTGGGGTGAGCGCGGCGAACTCTCCGGTCGGACCAGGGATGCCTGAGGCCGACACGGAGTCGGTTGCGTTTCCATGCGCGGCCTCTCGGGCCGCCATTGTCGCTGCGGCGATATCGGCCTCGTCGCCTGGCACTGTTCGCTCGCTCCACGGTTCGTCGGCGCCGCTGCCGAGAACGCGCACTCGGGCGATGAGACCTTCGAGTCTCTCGTGGATCCCGGCCGGCGCGCGGAACGACATCACGAGTCCAGACGGGTTGACCGACACGAGTCCGACTTCGGCCTCGAGCTCGAGCTCTTGGATCGAGAGCTTCACTCGGTCGTGTACCGCGAGCTTCTCGGAGGTCTCGAGAAACAAACTCGCGTGGGTCAGGTTCGCGGCCGAAGCGGAGAACCTCCGCTTCTCCGCCGTGGTCACGACAATCCGTAGCTCGAACTGGCCGCCGCTCTCTGTCACGCTAGCGCATGCTGCCCAATGCTCGTCCGCTGCTCAAGCAGGCGAAAGCACCAACGATGCAGGGTAGGTCGCGGGCGCCTAACCGCTGATATCCCAATCGAGCTCCATCGGTTCCCCGGGATCTTCCGGAAGCTCGATCTCCCTCGGGTGGGACTTCGAGCTTGGCTCGGTGAGGAGCAGCCAGGAGAGCCCCGCCGAGACCGTAGGCAGCTCGAGCAGGAAGTTCTGCCCCAGGAACATCCAGCGGAAGTGCAGGCTCGCTTTCGAGCTGGTGTCGTCGGTGTGGAGCTCGATGGCACCGATCGACTCGGGCGGAGGACCCGGTGGCCACGGAGGGCTACCCCGCCGCGTGCGGCGAAAGATCTCACCCCAGCGCTCGCGTTGCTCCGCGTGGGTGGTCTCTACGCCCACCACTAGTGTTCCGTCTCCGTGCGCCTCCATGAAGAGCTCACGCGTCTCGTCGAGCCGTGTGCTGCGTCGATGTCCGACGCTCCTGAGCTCGGCGCCGCCGCCCGAGAAGAAGCGGAGCTGGTGTTCGATCCACTCGAAGTAGCGCTCGCGGTCCACGATCCGTGCTCTACCTAGGCCGAGCGCCCGTCGTCAAATCAGTTGAAGGGTCGCCACGGCGCCGATCAAGAAGCTCACGAAGAGCAGGGACGTCACGTACTTGAGCCGCATGACCCGGCCGTACTCGTCCGCGAGGCCTCGCATGCGTTCGAGTTCCCGCCGCACGGTGACAAACGCCACCACGCTCACCGCACCAAAGAAGAGCGCGAGCTCGGGCCGGACGAACCAAAACGCGCCCGAGAGAAACACAACGCCCGCCGGATACGCGAGCGCGAACCAGCGTCGAATGCCCGCGAGCCCGTGCGCGACGGCGAAGGTGCGATCGCCGCGCCGCTGATCCTCTTCGATCTGAAAGACCTGCGACACGGGGTACATGCTGAGCAGAACCAGCGCGACCCCGATCGCGGCCAGCGGCGGACTCGGCGTCCACAAAACACCGCCGGCGGCGAGATGCCCGAGCAGGACCGAGTTGGTGCCGGTGGAGACGCCGATCGCGATGAAGCTCCGCACCGGGTGCCCCTTCCAACGCGCATGGGGGGTGCTGTAGAGCCAGAAGAACAGCATGCTCGAGAGGTAGACGAAGGCGAAGCTCCACCCGAGCTGCCAGGCGCCCAGAAGAAGCCCCGGGAGCTGAATCAGGAGCGAGGCGGGGTGCATCCACGCCGTCATCGGCGGCGGATGCCGAAGCCCGCCGATGGGGCCTTCGTCCTTGTCGAAGAACGAGTTGTAAGCGGTCGCACCGCCGAACAAGAGGAGGTGGACCGAGAAGAAGTGGATGGCCGCCCGCCCCAGGGCGGGCTCCTTGGTGATGAGCACGCCCGTGAGGTAGCCACCCGAGAGAATGAAGAGCTGGTAGTGCGGCCGGAGGTGGAGGAGGAAGTTGAGCAGCTCTCTAGGGTGCACCAGAGGGCTCAGGACTCGTAGGATTCCATCGGCGGACAGACGCACACCAGGTTGCGGTCGCCGTACGCATTGTCCACGCGCGCCACCGGGGGCCAGAACTTGTGGCTTCTGACCCAGGGCAACGGAAACGCCGCTTGCTCACGCGAATACGGGTGACCCCACTCGGTGGCGGTCACCTCGGCCGCGGTGTGGGGTGCGTTCTCGAGCGGATTGTCCCCGCGGCTCATCTGTCCGTCGGCGATCGCTTGGATCTCCTTTCGGATGGCGATCATTGCGTCGCAGAACCGATCGAGCTCGCCCTTCGACTCGCTCTCGGTGGGCTCGATCATGAGCGTGCCCGCGACGGGGAACGACATCGTGGGCGCGTGGAAGCCGAAGTCCATGAGGCGCTTCGCCACGTCGTCCGGCTCTATGCCTGCGCTCTTCTTGAAGGGACGCAGGTCCAAGATGAACTCGTGCGCCACGCGCTCGTTGGCGCCGGTGAAGACGATGTCGTAGTGCGCCTCGAGGCGTTTCGCCATGTAGTTGGCGTTCAGGATCGCAACCTCGGTCGCTCGCCGGAGGCCATCGGAGCCCATGAGCGCGATGTACACCCACGAGATGGGCAGAATGCTCGGGCTCCCAAAGGGCGCGGCCGAGACGGGACCTATCGCTTTTTCACCACCCACCGGCACGATCGGGTGACCGGGCAAGTAGGGCGCGAGGTGTTTCTTCACCCCGATGGGGCCCATGCCCGGTCCACCGCCGCCGTGCGGGATGCAGAAGGTCTTGTGCAGATTGAGGTGGCAGACGTCCGCGCCGAGCTCGGCCGGTCGCATCAGGCCCACTTGGGCGTTCATGTTGGCGCCGTCCATGTAGACCTGCCCGCCGTGGCGATGAACGATGTTGCAGATCTCTTTGACCTCCGACTCGAACACGCCGTGGGTGGACGGATAGGTGATCATGAGCGCCGCAAGTTCACTTGCATGTTCCGCCGCGCGCTTCTCGAGGCTGGCGAGATCGACGTTGCCACGTTCATCGCAGGCGACCGGCACAACCTTCATGCCGGCCATGACCGCGCTCGCGGGGTTGGTCCCATGCGCCGAGACCGGGATGAGGCACACGTTGCGGTGCGCGCCGCCTGTGGCCTCGTGATGTGCCCTGATGACGAGCAGCCCGGCGTACTCTCCCTGCGAGCCTGCGTTTGGCTGCAGCGAGACGGCGTCGAAGCCGGTGATGTCCGCGAGCCAGGTCTCGAGATCGTCGAAGAGCTGCTGATACCCCGGCCACTGCTCCTCGGGTGCGAAGGGATGGATCCCGCCAAACTCGGGCCAGGTCACGGGCAGCATCTCGGTGGTGGCGTTCAGCTTCATGGTGCACGAGCCGAGCGGGATCATGCTGGTGGTGAGCGAGAGGTCCTTCGACTGCAGTCGGTGGATATACCGCAGCATCTCGTGTTCGGAGTGATACCGGTGGAAGGTCTCGTGGGTGAGGAAGTCGCTGGTCCGGGCGAAGGCGGCGGGCAGCGCGAGGTCCACCCCCTCGGCGAGCGCCTCGATCTCGAAGGGCAGCTCGTTCTTTCCCGAGATGAGCTCGAGCAGAAGGACCACCTCTTCCGGAGTGGACTTCTCGTCGAGCGCGATCCCCACTCGGCCGTCGGCGAAGTACCGGAGGTTCGCGCCGTCGCTCTCCGCGCGCTCTCGGATCTTTCGCGCCTGCGCTTCGGTGGTCTTCAGGATCAGCGTGTCGAAGTACACTCCCTTGTCGATCGTGAACCCCAGCTTCTCGAGGCCCTTTTCGAGCGTGAGCGCCAGTCCACGCACTCGCCGGGCGATGGCTCTGAGTCCCTCGGGCCCGTGATAGATCGCGTACATGCTCGCCATGATAGCGAGCAGAACCTGCGCGGTGCAGATGTTACTCGTAGCCTTGTCCCGGCGGATGTGTTGCTCGCGGGTCTGCAGCGCGAGGCGGTAGGCCGGTTTGCCCTTGCGGTCTTTGGATACGCCGATGATGCGGCCAGGGAGCTGACGCGTGTGTTCGTTCTTGGCGGCCATGAAGGCGGCGTGAGGACCGCCGAGCCCCATGGGCACGCCGAAGCGCTGCGATGATCCGATCGCGATGTCGGCGCCGAGCTCACCGGGCGGCGTGAGCAGAGTGAGCGCCAAGAGGTCCGTGGCCATGATGAACAGCGCTCCATGCGCGCGCGTCTGTTCCGCGAGCTTGCGCCAGTCGACGAGGCGGCCTTCGGTATCTGGGTACTGGACCAGCACACCAAAGTAAGGGGCGCCCGAGAAGTCGAGAGAATCGGCCGCACCGACCACGACCTCGAGGCCCAGCGGCTTCGCGCGGGTCTGCACCACCGCGATCGTCTGCGGGTGGCAGCGATCGGATACGAAGAAGCGGCTGCGCTCCTCCTTCACGGAGGCGTAGGCCATCGACATGGCCTCGGCGGCGGCGGTGGCCTCGTCGAGCAAAGACGCGTTCGCGAGCGGCAGCGCGGTGAGATCCGCGACCATCGTTTGGAAGTTGACCAAGGCCTCCATTCGGCCCTGCGCGATCTCGGCTTGGTAGGGCGTGTACTGCGTGTACCAGCCCGGGTTCTCGAGGATGTTCCTCTGAATCACCGGCGGGGTGATGGTGTCGTAGTAGCCCATGCCGATGAACGAGCGGTAGACCTCGTTCTCGGCCGCGAGCAGCTCCAGCTCTTCGAGCAGCTCGAGTTCACCCCGCTCCGGTCCAATGTCGAGCTCTCGGTGGGTGCGCAGGGCGCCCGGCACCGCCTGTTCGACCAGCGCGCTCAGGCTCTCGAACCCGAGGTGTTCGAGCATCGCTCGGATCTCGTCTTCGCGAGGTCCGATGTGTCGCTTGACGAAGGTGTCGGTGGGGAGGAGGAAGCTACGTCCGGGCATGAGCGGGGCGAAAGCTACACGCCGAAACGACCCCTGGGTACGACTTTTTTTGCGTCCGAACGCGCCCTCATGCCCCTGTTTTGTCGAGGTTAATTGTCGCACCCGCGCGTGGGGTTTACGGACCGCCGCCGGGCGCGGTACGACCCCCCCCATGACCTTCCTCCAAGAGGCACCAGAGCTACCCCATCCGTACCGAGCGGACGGCCTGCTGAGAGAGTACGCCGGGCGACGTTTCGCCGGCGCGGAGCACGCAAAGGTGGAGGCGGAGCTCCTGGAACTCGCCACCCTCGCGGCCGGACCGCTGTATCAGGCTCAGCTCGAGGATCGCCTGAACGAACCCGAGCTGATCTCGTGGGATCCATGGGGCCGCCGCATCGACGAGATCCGCGTGACGAAGCTCTGGGAAGAGGCGCAGCGCCTCACCGCCAAACACGGCCTCGTGGCGACCGCCTACGAAGGCGAGTACGGAGACCGCTCTCGGGTCTTCATGTTTCTGAAGAACTTCGTCGTGCAGGCGTCCTTGGACGTCTATTCCTGCCCGCTCGCGATGACCGACGGCGCGGCGCGAACGCTGCTCGATCACGAGAATCGCGCGCTGATCGATCGCGCGCTCCCGCGTCTCATCTCGCGCGATCCGGCGACCGCCTGGACGAGCGGGCAGTGGATGACGGAACGCACCGGCGGCTCCGACGTGGGCCTCTCGGAGGCGGTGGCGAGACAAGTGGACGGGGTTTGGCGCCTCGATGGGGTCAAGTGGTTCACCTCCGCCACCACGGCACAGATGGCCCTCACCCTCGCCAGGCCCGAGGGCAACGGGCCCGGCGGGCGAGGCCTCGCGCTCTTCTACCTCGAGACCAAGGACGCGAGCGGCGCCTCGAATCACGTGACGATTCACCGCCTCAAGGACAAGCTCGGCACACGCAAGGTCCCCACCGCGGAGCTCACCATCGAAGGTGCGGTGGCGGTGCCGGTGGCTGGCCTCGCGAACGGGGTTCGAAACATCACCCCCATGCTCAACATCACGCGCACCTGGAATGCGGTGGCTTCGGCCTGGGGTATGCGGCGAGGGCTGCACCTCGCGAAAGACTATGCCCGGCGTCGTGTGGCGTTTGGGGCCGCGCTCTCGGACAAGCCACTGCACCTCGACACGCTGGCGGGCGTCGAGGCCGAGGCCGAAGGTGCGTTCCTGCTCGCGTTTCGCGCGGTGGAGATCCTCGGAAAGGTCGAGTCAAAGACCGCGACCGAGTCGGAGCAGGCGCTGCTTCGCGTGATGACGCCCATCGTCAAGCTGACCACCGGCAAACAAGCGGTGGAGATCGCCTCCGAGGTGGTCGAGAGCTTTGGCGGGGCTGGATATGTTGAAGACACCGGTCTTCCGAGGCTGCTCGCGGATGCTCAGGTGCTCCCGATCTGGGAAGGCACCACGAACGTGCTCTCCTTGGACACGCTCCGGGCGCTCGCCAAGAGCGACACCGCAAACGCACTGGCGGGTGAGGTGAAGCGTCTACGCGCGGCGGTGAGCCACGCGGAGCTCACGCCGTTGGCGGACGCGGGGGTGAAGGCGATCTCTGCCGCGCAGTCTTGGCTCGTGGGCGCTCAGTCTCAGCCCGAGCGCCTCGAGGCGGGGGCTCGGCGTTTTGCGCTGACCCTCGGCCGTTCGCTGGAGTTGCTGCTCCTGACGGAGCACGCGCAGCACATGCAGACCAGCGGGGCGGGGGCTCGAGCGATGTATGCGGCGCGCCGCTTTGCCGGGCACGGCGTGATGCGCTTGGCGGACTTCGATGTGGCCGAGAGCCGAGGCCTGGCCTCGCTCTGAACCGGCCTCTAGTGCGCGTCGCCCCAGGTTGGGCCCACGCCGACCTCGGCGAGCAGCGGCACGTCCAAGGGATAGACCCCTTCCATGTGTTGCTTTACCAGCGCTCGCATGGTCTCGACCTCCGCGTCCGGACACTCGAACACCAGCTCGTCGTGGATCTGAAGCAGCATCCGGCTCTTTAGCCCTTTCTCCGTGATCGCCCGCTGGATGTGCAGCATCGCGAGCTTGCACAGGTCGGCGGCCGAGCCCTGAATGGGGGTGTTGGCGGCGATGCGTTCTCCGGCCGCGCGATCCATGAAGTTGTGACTCGTGAGCTCGGGGATGATTCGCCTCCGCCCGAACAGAGTGGTGACGAAACCATCGCGGTGACCCTCCTCGATGGTCCGATCGAGCCAAGTCCGCACCCCGGCGTAGGTTTCGAAGTAGCGCTGGATGTAGCGTTCGGCCTCGGCCTTCTTGATGCCGAGGATCTGGCCGAGCGCGCTCGAGCCTTGGCCATAGATGGTGGCGAAGTTGATGGTCTTGGCGACGTTGCGCATCGCCTTGTCGACTGCGTCCGGAGCCACCTCGAAGATCTCCGCGCCGGTCCGGGTGTGGATATCTCTTCCGTTCCGAAAAGCCTCGACCAAGACCGGATCTTTGGAGACGTGTGCGAGGATTCGAAGCTCGATCTGGCTCCAGTCCGCAGAGAGGATCTGAAATCCCGGCGGCGCCGCGAAGGTCTGCCGAATGCGCCGGCCCTCGGGGGTCTTGACCGGAGTTCGCTGGAGGTCCGGGTTGGTGGTGATGAGGCGGCCGGTTGCGCTCGTGGTTTGCTCGAAGCTCGCGTGGATACGGCCGGTGCGTTCACAGACGGAGGTTCGCAAGACCTCGGTGTACGTGCTGACGAGCTTGGCGAGCTTTCGATGTTCCAGCAACAGGCCGGCGATCTCGTGTTTGGGTGCGAGGCGCTCGAGGACCGCTTGATTGGTGGAGTAGCCGGTCTTGGTCTTCTTCACCACCGGGAGCTTCAGCTCCTCGAAGAGCACGGTGGCGAGCTGCTTGGTCGAGCCGATGTTGAACTCGTGACCCGCCAGCGAGAAGATCTCGGTCTCGAGCTTCGCGAGCTTGTCGCGGAACTCCTCGCTCATGTTCGCGAGATCGGCCTGGTCGACTCGGATGCCCACGCCCTCCATCCGAGCGAGGACTTCGGCCAAAGGCAGATCGATCTGAAAGAGGTGATCGTGCTGGTCGATCTCCTTCAGCTTGGGCTCGAGGATGGGCCAGAGCTCGAGAATGGCTTCCGACCACTGGCCAGCGAGCTGGGCGACCTCCGCTGTCTCGAGCTCCGAGAGCGCCTTTTCGCCCTGTCCGCCGCCGGTGAGTGACTTCCAGCTCCCGATGGTGCGGTGCAGATACTCTTTCACGAGCTGCTCCAGCCGGTGGGGGATGACGCGTGTGGGGTCGATGAGGAAGGACGCGAGCATCGTGTCTCCCGCAATGCCGGCGAGTGGCAGGCCGCGCCCATCGAGGAGCGCGATGAGCTCCTTCGCGTTGTGTGTGAGCTTGGGGACGTGGGCGTCCCCGAGCACGGAGGCCATGGCCTCGAGTCGCGGTTGTGCTTCCACTGTGAGAGGCACGTACAGGGCCAGCATCCTCGGCGCGGACCAGGCGAGGCCCACGAGGGTCGCGGTGCCCGCATTGCCCCCTTCGAAGATCGGAAGCACCGAGAGCGCCTTCGCGTTGCGTCGGGCCTCGAGCTCGGTGCGAATCTGCGCCGGCTCGGTGATCACGAGAACCTCCGGGCCTTCCGCGTCCGTCGTTTTCTCGCCGCTCGTCCCTCCGTCGCCCGACAACAGCGAGAAGAACTCGAGCTCTACGAAGAGCGCGTTGAGCGCCTCGGTCTCCGGCGGCTCGTAGGCGAGGCGCTCGAGCGAAAAGGGCAGGGGGACCTTGGTCTCGATGGTCGCGAGCGACTTCGAGAGACGGGCGAGCTCGGCGTTCTCGATCAGCGTCTCGCGCTGTCGCCCCTTCAGAGTCGGCGCGGCACGGAGGATCTCCTCGAGGCCCCCGTGTGCTTCAATGAGCTTCGCGGCTCCCTTCTCCCCGATGCCCGGAACACCGGGGATGTTGTCGGCGCTGTCGCCCACGAGGCCCAGGAGATCCGTGATGTGCTCCGGCCGGACCCCCCACCTCTTTCGCACGAGCTCGGCGTCGTAGGTGACCTCGCGGGTGGGGTCGAACATCCGCACCTGGTCGGACACCAGCTGGGCGAAGTCCTTGTCGCCGGAGACGATGACGACCTCGAGCCCGGCGTCGCGACCTTGGAGCGCGAGCGTGCCAATCACATCGTCGGCTTCGTAGCCCTCGATCCGGAGTCGCGTGAACCGATGGGCGTCCACCAAGCGGTCGATGTGAGGGAGCTGCTCCGCGAGCTCACGCGGCATCCGCGGGCGATGGGCCTTGTATTCGGCATAAGCTTTTTCGCGGAACGTGGGGCCGGGCGGATCGAAGACCATCGCCCCGTAGTCCGGCGACTTCCCTGCGAGGAGCTTTCGGAACATCGTGGCAAAGCCGTAGATCGCGTTGGTGTGCAGCCCGCTCTTGGTGGTGAAGGAGGCGGGAATGGCGAAGAAGGCTCGAAAGTAGAGCGCGCTTCCGTCGATGAGGACCAGTCGCTTCATGGGCTCTCCGCGCCCAAGAACAGGTCCGCGGTGTCTTCGGCGACGAGGGAGCCAATGAGCGCCCGTGTGCGGACGAGGTACTTGCCGCGCCGCAGGCTCGGTAGGGCCACGCGATAGACCGTCCTGGGGCCGGCGAGCGGACGGAGCACCGCCAGCCGCTCGCCGTGCAAAACGCGACCGCTCATGTTCTCGATGAGGAGGATCAAGGAGAAGGGCAGGCCGTCCTCGGCGAGGTCACGCCCGACCCGCAGCCGAAGCTCGGCCCGGGGCGCGTGACCCTCGGAAGTGACGAAGGTGCGGAGCGCCAGGGAGGCCACGTGCGCTGGCGCTTGCACGTACGTGCTCGGCACGTGAGCGCCCTCCGTGAGAGGGCCGGCCTCGCCGAGACGGGCGGCGTTGATGGGCGCGTCCCCGTCCGTGGCGGCGTAGCTCCAGGTGGACTCCGCCACCGGCGGCGGGCCGCTCCGCCCGGCGACGTAGTGGGCGGCCCCTAGGTGCGCCCTCAGCGCCTCGACTCGTTTCTCGTAGGCGGGATGCGTCTCGGTGGCCCCTGCGTCTGCGACCTGATGCAGATCGGACTGCCGCTGCCACAGGTCGATGCCGGCGCTCGGGTCGAAGCCCGCGCGGGCCATGAGTTCGAGGCCCACGAGATCGGCCTCGAGCTCTTGAGCGTGATCGAACTGCCGGCTCTCTTTGGATACGAACGCGAGCACGGACTCGGGCGCGTTGGGCGCGAGCAGCTCCACACTCTTCTTGCCAAAAAACGTGCCCAGCACTCGGGCGCGCGCCCTCAGCTCTGCGACCGTGGCGCGCTCGGTGGCGTGCCGCAAGGCGGCGTGGGCCATCTCGTGCCCGATGATCGCCGCGAGCTCGTCCTCGGAGCGCACGAAACCCCAACGCAGGAGCCCCGACAGCACGAAGATGGTGCCCCCCGCGAGGGCAAAAGCGTTGCGATGCTCGGAGCCGATGGTGTGGACCTCCCAAGGGAGCGGGGGCATACGCGCGCGATTCTCCGGCACCGCGAGCAAGCGCTCGGTCACTCTGCGCACACACCGCGTGTGTACGTCGTCCGGGTCGAGCGTGTGGGCCAGCGACTCCGAGGCGGCGATGAAGAGTGTGCTCTGCTCGGCGCCCAGCGCGATGTCGTCCTCGAGGGAGTACCGATTGAGGCGCGGCTCGCCGGTGGCGTAGCTCACCACGGGCGAAGTGCCCGCGCACGAGGCGAGCCCCAAGAGGAGGGCGGGGAGGAGGCCACGCAGAATCAAGGTTGCTCTCTCTCTTGCCGTCTGCGGTCGCCGATGACCACCGCGGGCACGCCGCCCACGATCGCATACTCGGGCACGTCGCGCGTCACGACGGCCCCCATCGCGACCACCGCGTGGTCTTTGATGTGGACGCCGTCGGTGACGCTGGCGTTCGCGCCAATCCAGACGTCCCGGCCGACGCGGATGCCTCGCGACCGGACGGGCTGCAGGCGCATGAGCTGGTCGGGTGCGGTGCCGTGATCGAAGGCGTACAGCGCAGCGCCCGACGCGATGCGGGTGTCGTCGCCGATCTCGATGCCGGCCGAACCGCCGTCCATGCGGACGCCGGCGTTCAAGCTGACTCTCTCTCCGAGCTTGACGGGACCATGCACGAAGACCAGCGCCGCGATGCTCGAGCCGGGACCCACTGTGATGCCCCGGAAGGGCTCCGCAAACAGAGCGGCCTCGGGCGCGATGAAGCAGCCTTCTCCGATCTCGATGGTCTCGATCGCGGTCAGTCGCGCCTGCACACGCGCCTGCCACGCGGTCGCCCAAGACCGATGCTTCTCGGCGAGCGTAAAGTAGAGCCAAGGCATGAAGGACAGCCGACGCTGATGCTGTGCCCGGTAGAGGCGCTCCATCTCCGCGTTTCTACCACTTCTGGGGCGTGGTCCGCGAAGCGAAATCCCGATCGGCCCGTTGTGGAACCGCGTCTGCACTGCCATAGGAGACCCATGCGGGCCGCGCTCGTTTTCTCCCTGTGCCTCGTGGGCGTGGCTTCTCCGGCCCTGGCCACGTCGCCCGAGGAGGAGCAACCGGTCCAGGAGGTCGCCGGCCCGGACGATCAGACGCCGCGATCGCGGGACTTCATCACGCCTGGGAAGAGCAATCTGAGCGGCGAGGATCCGATGTTCCCGGCCCGCACCTCGAGCCGCGATCCCAAGCCGCCGCCGCGTGCACCAAAGGCTCCGTCCGCCCCGAGTGACGCAGCGTCCGAGACGCAGGTTCATGGTCTAAGCCAGGTCGAGCTTCAGGTAGAGTTCTTGGCGGTGAGCCGAAGCCTCTCGTTCCTTCAGCTCCTGGGTGGCGATCTGCGCGGGCATGAAGTCTCGGTCGCCCCGGCCTTCGCGCTTTCGGCGCGCGCGTTCTTGCTGCCAAAGCGGGTGCCGTTCTTCTCGAGCCTGGGCGTCCACCTCGAATACTGGCGCACGATGGGCCTCGAGTCCTCGCGGGTGGACGGGGGCCCGGCTCTCCCCACCGTGCTCTCGGCGATGGAGCTCGGACTTCGCTACCGCTACGACGCGCGCTTGCTCCTGCCGGGGCTCGAGCTCACCCCGCTCGCCAGCTTCCATCGCTCGAGCTTTCAGCTCTCCGCCCTCGGCCCAGGCTTCGAGCCCGACGTCCCGAACGCGGAGTACCTCGGCGCGAAACTCGGGCTCGAGCTCAGCGTGGCGGTGCGTGGACCCGTGCGTATCGAGGCAGAGTTCAGCTTCCTACCGGTGCTCTCATTCGGTTCCGACCTCGATTCGAATCGGTTCTTCGACGGCGTTTCCGGCTACGGCGTCCAAGCGCGGGCCCGGCTCGGGGTGCGTCTGTCCAAGGCTTGGCTCCTGCTCCTCGGGGCTGAGCTTCTGAGCTACTCGCTGGATCTCGTACCCGGTGCGCGCGGTGCAGTTCAGCTCAGCGACCGGGTGCTCGGGGTGAGCGTGGGGCTTCGTCTCGCGGACCCGGTCGACATCAAGGAGGACTGAGATCCTTGCACGGTAGAACCATGTCGAACGAGGGGCCCGTGCTCTCGTCGAGCACGCCCGTATAGGGCGCGCAGCCCCTCGCTTTGAGTTCAACGCTGCGCGGGGCGCCGCCGAGGGCGATGGTCGAGCCATTGGTGATGCGCACGCCGTCGACGACGATGCGCGTGCGCGGAGGAAAGACGTTCAAGCGAATCTGTCCCGCCTGGGCCGGGTGTGTTGGGTTCGCGGCGCCCGGAGTGGGCATCAGCGGAACGAGCGGGGGGAGCTCACCGTCATCCTCCGCGAGCCCCGCGGCGGAGGAGGTGATGGTCGTGGCGGGGACGGTCCCGTCCGACGGCTTGTCCTTCACCACCACGGGCCTGGGCCCCTCGATGGGGCCGAGCTTGCCGCGGAGCGCCACCGGGATGAGCTGCGGGAAAAGGCGCGCGACGAGAACCCCGCTCGCGGCGCCGATGCCGATGAGAATCAGGACCACGAAAAGCAGCGCGCGCCGCTGCCGTGCGGGCGTCTCTTCTTCGATCACCGGCACGACGAGCGCTTCGATCTCGGAGGTGGGGTCGCGCTCCACCCGGCGCTCGGGCGGGGCGGCTTCGGGCGCGGGCATCGACGCCTTCTCGGTGGCAGGTCGTTTGGGGAGCGGGACGACCGAGGATTTGCGCCGCGCGGGCGAGGCGGTGGTACGAGCCTTACCGGGCAGCGGCTCGAAGGGCTCGAAGTGGGCGAGGTCGGCTGAGATCTGCGAGCGCTCCGGCGCCTTCGGGGCGGGAGGAATGTCCGAGGGTTTCGGGGTCGGAGGAGGGCTCGGGCTCACGCCCGGCGGAGGTCGGCTCTTGGGACCCCGATCTCGGACGACCATTGTCGCCTCTTTGCGAGGCGGCGCCGCTGACTGAGAGATCGGAGTTCGAGCGGCGTCGAGGGTTGTATCCGCCCGATCGTCCGGGACCCGAAGGACGCTCAGGTCGAGCTGCGCGGTGGGCGCCTCCAGATCCAACGAAGGCGAACGCTGCAGCCGGCGCGGATGGGGAATCGAGACCTCCGCGGTCGCTTCCGAAGCGAGGTCGACCTGAACCTCGAGGTCGATGGAGTCGACCATCTCAGGGGGTACGGAGCCCGGGACCGGAAGGCGATCGGTGACCGGGGCGGTGCCGAAGTCGTCCAAGAGATCCGCTGCCAGATCGATCACCTTGGACCGCGGCTTCTCGGGTGGGCGCGAGACCTTCGGCGCGGGCCTCGGCGGAGCCCCAGCAGCGGCTTTGGGCGCAGCGGCTTTGGGCGCAGCGGGCTCGGCCGGGGAGCGAGCCGGCACGTGTGCGGATACGATGGCCGTGGGCTCACTGCCCAAACGCGGGGAGGTGTCGATGAGCGTGTCGCTCCGCGGCGCGGGCTCCGGCGTGGGCGGGAGGGGTTCAGGCTGAGGTGGTGCTCGCGGTGGCGGAGGCGCGGGGCCCACTCGACTCGGCACGGTGATCTCTTTGGGGCTCGGGCGGCCGAAGTCCAAGGGCGGGGAGTCGAAGAGCGAGCGTCCTTCGGCGTCCGCCTGCTCGAGCGCCTCGAGCGTGAGCGCGGGCGCACGGGCGGGCGCGCCTCGTGCGCTTTGAGGTGGTGCTGGACGCGAGGCCGGGGCGCGAGCGGGCGGCGCGGCCCCGGTGACGGGCGGACGCGGCGGGGCCGAGGGCAGGCTGAAGCCGGCCGCGCGCAAGGCCACTTGCCACGCACCCCTGCGATCGGGGAGCTGCTGACCCAGCCAGTGGCCGAGTGCGGGTCCGGCGGCACGTGCGCGATCAGAGGTGCGCCGGAGCGCGTCCGCGGCCGTCGCGGGATCACTGAAGCGGTCCTGGGGCGAAGTGCGGAGCATGCGCCGGAGGACCACTTGCAGCTCGATGGGATACGACTCGACCACGGAGCGAGGCCTCTTGTACTCGCCGGCAAGGATCTCTCGCCCGGCGCGAAGCGCGTCATCACCCTCGAAGAGTCGATGCCCGGTCGTGAGCTCGAACAGCAACACACCGAGCGAGAAGACGTCCGAGGTCGAGCTCACCTCCTGTCCGGCGACGTGCTCCGGACTTCGATAACCCGCTCTCCCAGGCGCTTGTCCGCGGTCGGCCAGAAACTCCGGCGCCGCGGGGTCGATGAGGTGAACGTAGCCGTCGTAGCCGACGAGCACGTGCTGTGGGACGAGGTCACCGTGCGCTCGCTCGCTTCCGGGGAATCGACTCGCGATCCCCGTCACGAGTGCGATCGCGAGTTCCTGGGGCATCGTGGTTCGGGTTTCGAAGAGATGCCCCAGGATCGAAGCCAAGGTCTCCCCTACGACCGGCCGCACGTGAGCCACCAGCTCACCTTCGTACTCGGCCGCTCCCTCCACGCGAGCGGCGCCCTCGAAGGCCGAGGCGTGATCGAGCTCGCGGGCGAAGGCCCGACGGTCTTGGTCTGCGTGGAGGATCCGCAGCAGCCAAGGCCCGTCCGAATCGTCGTGCCGAGCCAGGACGGCGTCCGTACGTCGGCCCTGCGCGACCATCGCCACGGTCTGAAATGGACCGAACCGTCGACTCTGAATGCGCCGGCAGGGCGGTCGCCGGATGAGCCCCCACTCGAGCGTCATGACTCGGGCTGGAGGATAGCCCCATTCTTCGTCTTGTCGAAATCACCCCCCTGGATCGGGTCTGTGGGGAAAGGGTCTTCCAGGAAGCTGACGTGGAGCCGAGAACCATGCATGATCCCTCGGGTGCGGCCTGGCGCATCTTTCAGAGGGCACCCAGCGTGGTGACGCCCAAGTTGGACAAGGCCTTCCTGCTCACTCTCTATCGAGACGTGGGCATGGAGCCGGTGGAGGCGGAGACGGCGGCAGAGGCCACGTGGCGTCGGCTGCTGCGCCGCGCCCGGCCCGATCAGCTCAGCCCAGTGCGCCGCGGCGATCTGCTCTCCTCGCTCGTTCGAGATCCGATGGTGAGCTTTAATCGGATCGTCGGCCTGGGCGATGATCGGCTCCCGTTCCTCGACGAATCCACGGGGACGCTCTCGCTCGTCGCCTTCGCGAGCCTGCTGGACGAGGTCGGCATGGTGCCCGACGTGGCGCTCGCCTACGCCAAGGTCGTGGTCGAGATGTTCGAGCCGAGCCAGTTCTTTGAGCCGGTGTGGAGCGCGCTCGATCAAGAGGGCGCGGTGGATCTCGAGGTCCTGCGGCGCCTGGATTGGTCGCCTTTGCGGGCCGGTCTCCGCGAGCTCGATGAGGGGCTCACGAAGACCGAGATCGACCTGCGGGCGAGAGAAAAAGACGAGCCCTGAGGCCTCGCCTCAGAGGCTGAGAGCGTAGAGCTCGACGACCAGCGCCTCGTTGATCGACAGCGGGCAGTCCTCGTGCTCAGGCAGCGTCTTCATGCGAGCCTGCAGAGGATTGGTCGCGTCCCGTTCGACGTACCCTGGAACCGCGAGCTGGCCGGGGCCCTGCAAGCCGGTGGAGACACGCTCCTTCCACTTGCTGGTCTCCCGAACTTCGATCTTCTGTCCCGCGGCCAGCGAGTACGACGGGATGCTGGTCTTCTTGCCGTCGACGGTCACGTGCCCGTGCCGAACCATCTGGCGGGCGGCGCGAACGGTGCGCGCGTAGCCCAGCCGAAACACGACGTTGTCGAGACGGCTCTCGAGTGCGACGAGCAGGTTGGCGCCGGTGTTGCCTTTGGTGCGCTTCGCCTGGGTCATGTAGCGACGGAACTGCTTCTCACCGATGCCGTAGTGAAAGCGGAGCTTCTGCTTCTCGCGCAGACGGATCGCGTAGTCGGAGAGCTTGATGCGCTGAGTGGGGCCGTGCTGTCCTGGTGGATAGAGGCGCTTCAACTCACGGGGAACGATGAGCCCCGGAAGTTCAGCGCCGCCGAGGCGACGGCAAATGCGGAGCCGGGGACCGGTATAACGAGCCATGACAACCTTCCTTCGGGTCTAACTATGGAGCCGGCACAACGACCGAACTCACCCGAAATGACCATTCCTGGTGCACCCAGGAAGGGGTGGAGTAGGCGAGCTGCGGGCCCCTTTGCAAGGAAAAACGAGGTCTAATCCTGCTTGATCCGGACGATCGCGCTCCGCACGAAAGGATGGGACCTCAAGGTGCGAATCGCTTCCAGGACCGAGGCTTTCTCCGGGATCAGGGCCGCCTCGGTCTCGGCTTCCAGGGTCGCCAGCAGGGCCTCGAAGCGGCTCCAAGCGATCTCGGCGACGCCGCTGGTCTCGATGTCCCCGGAGATATCCCCCGAGAAGTCGTCCGGGGACTCCGGGGCCTCCGGGAGCTCCGCGGCGGCGTCGAGGACCGGGCTCGGCGCATCCCCCACAAACGGGCTCGAGCCATCGGGGGGTGGCGTGACCTCCTCGTCGCCTCCGTGGAAGGGCGGGTTCGTGTCCTCGCCCCCGAGTGCGTCGCTCCAGGACGCGAGTCTGCCCTCGGCGCCCGCGGGCGGGGGGAACTCGACCGTCCGCGACTCGGCATCACCGGGGCCATCGGCGGCACGTCCGAGCTGCGGGACCTCGAGCCGACCGGTGTGCCGGGGCGGGGCGGTCTGGTCCTCCGGTTCGTCGAACGGCGTGGGGGACATGATGGTCGCTTCGCCATCATCGTCGATGTTCCTCGAGCGACCGGCCGGGCGCTCATCCTCGTCATAGACGCGTCCGCTCACGTCGGACGCGCTCTCGCTCGCCGTCGGGGCGGTCATTGGGTCGACCCCGTGGGCAAACAGATCCGGCTCGCCGCTCTGCGCCGTGGGCTCTTGCTCCTGGAACAGATTCCCCGCCGGCGTGGGGTGCGCGGACTCCGGGCGCCCGCGGACGATCTTCACCGGCGCCGGGCTGGGGGCCGTGACCCTCGCGGGCGGTACGCTGGTCTTCAGTGGAGGCAGGATGGGGTCGGGGGGCGCGTCCATCGGAGGAATGATCACACGAGGCTTTGCGGGCACGCTCGCCGGCGTGCTGCTCGGGGGCGGCGGAATGGTGTCGGCCACTCCGGAGCCCGAGGGCTCGCCCGCGGGCTGTGGGATCGTCACTGGGCATTCGAAGAACAGCTCGGTCCGTCCCACGAGCAGGAGGTCGCCGTGCTGCAAGGTGACCTGCGTGACATAGTTGCCGTTGACGATCGTGCCGTTCGCGGAGCCGAGGTCCTCGAGCAGATAGTGGCCGCCCTCGTAGCGCACTTCGCAGTGCCGCTTTGATGCGCGGGCGTCCTTCAAGGTGAGATCAGCTTCATCCGCGCGGCCCAGCACCACGGACCAGGCCAAGTTCTCGATCTTGCTCTCGCCGTCGCCGTCGATGAACACCAATCGAGGTTGCCTGGGGCGCGGCCGTACTTTCGGCGGCGCCGCCTCCGCGGCCGGTGGCGCGCTCTGCCCGGTCGGGCGCGCGGTCACCTGTGGTGCGGGCGGCTGCGGCGCGGGTGCGGGTGGAACGGGCGCGGGGGTTGCCGGGATGACCGGGACGGCGCCGACCGCCTTTCCGGCAAAGGTCTTCTGATGCATCGGAAGGTTCGAGATGTCCTTCTCCGAGGCCGCCATCTCGACGCCGAGTTTGGTGAGGAAGGCGCTGTCATCGACCATTTCGATGAGGCCGCGAGACTTCAGAAAGTCGAGTGCCGGCTCCGCTCGGTCCCAGCCAATACCGTCGGCCTCGCTGATGAAGTAGGCGTCGATCTTGCGATCCGTCTGGCCTTCGGCTTCCCGGAAGAATCGGTCGAGGAGCTCCTGCGCGAGCTTGGTCGTCTTTGTGCTCAAACCTTGGGGACGATAGGAGCGATCGGCGACGGGGTGAAGTCTTCGGCGCTCCGAGATGCTCGATTTTTTTGCTCTAGGGTGAACCCCAAAGGGTCCGGATGGACGCGTGCGTGGGCCTCAGCGCCGCTCGGGCCGTTGCGTGGCCAGGCTGGGGGTCACCGATTCCATCGAGGCCTTGAAGGCGTGGAGGAAGGCGTTGCCGCTTCGCCCATCCACGACGCGGTGGTCGTAGCTCAAGGTGGCGACCATCATGGGCCGGATCACGATGGAATCCTCTCCGCCTTCGCTGCGGACCACGGCTCGCTTCACGACCTGGCCGGCGCGGAGGATCCCGACCTCGGGCTGCCTAATGATCGAGATGCCGAAGAGGTTGCCGTCCTTGCCGGGGTTGCTGAGCGTGAAGGTGCCGCTTCCGAGGTCCTCGGCGGTGAGTGTTCCCGCGCGAGCTCGCTCGCTGAGCTCAGACAAGGTGCGTGCGATGCCGAGGATGCCGAGCTCGTCCGCGTGGCGAATCACCGGCACCACCAGGCCCTCGCGCGTATCGACCGCGACCCCGATGTTCTTCTCCGTTCGCAGCACGAGACTCTGTCCCACCACGGTAGCGTTCAGCTCCGGATGCTCGCTCAAGCTGCGTGCGATCGCCTGGACCATGTACGCGGTGACGGTGAGCTTGACGCCCTGGCGTTCGGCCACGACGCGATCCTGCTCGCGCGAAGCGAGGAGGCGGCTCATGTCGATCTCGGTCGCGGCGGCGACGTGCGCCGCGGTAGCGAGGCTGTAGCGCATGTGCTCGGCGATCGCTGTGCGTCTCCGGCTCCAGGCCTGCGTGCGATCACCGGGCAGCGGTTGATGGCTGGGGGGTCGGTAGACAGAGTACGCGCTCTCGGCGCGCGCGAGAGGCGTGAGCTCTGCGTCCGGGACGAGCGTGGCGCGGCTGAGTTCGGCCGGCGTACTGCCCCTCTTGGCGCTGAGCACGTCGTCGCGCGTGATGCGCCCGCGCTCGCCGCTCCCTTGGACGCGTGCGAGATCCACGGACTCCGCTCGTGCGAGTCTTCGTACCGCGGGCGAAGCGAAGGCGTGCGGCGGGCGAGGCGCGAGTCGCCCGCCGGGCACCGTGGTAGGACGAGCATCGGGGCCTGCGCTGGGGGCCGAGCTCGGCGTTTCCGTCTTGGGGGAGTCTGCGCCCGCGGCCCGGTAGCGGAGCACGACGGTGCCCACCGGCACGAGTGTGCCTTCGGGGTAGAGCAGTTCCCCGATCAGTCCAGCCTTGGGCGCGGGGATCTCGTTGGTGGCTTTGTCTGTCTCGACGTCCGCGAGGACCTGCCCGCGTTCGACTCGATCACCCGCTTTGACCCGCCAAGCCACGATCGTGGCCTCCACGATGCTCTCCCCGAGCTGGGGCATCACGACCTCGTCTTCTCGCGCCATGAACCGCCGCGCTCTTACCACACTCGGCGCTCTGGGAAGAGGGCTGCTTGACCCCTAAGGAGAAGATGCGAAGATGCCGCGCCGCATGTCCGCCGACTACCCTCCCCATCCCGCACCTCCGGTGCTACCCCCGCCGCCGCTGGGCGCTTCGCTTCCGGCCGAGCGCTGGCCGAGTCCGGACGAGCTCCTCGCCATCCATCGCTCGATGTTGCGGGCGCGGCTCGTCGAAGAGCGCATCGTGGAGCTCTATCGGCAGAACCGAATCACCGGGGGCTGCTACTCCGGCATCGGGAACGAGGCCACCGCGGTCGGAATCGCCTTCCCCATGCACAACGAGGACGTCTTGGTGCCTACGCACCGCGACATGGGCGCCCATCTGGTGCGTGGTCACTCGGCGCTCGAGGTCTTCCGTCAATACTTCAAGCGCGCTTCGAGCCAGACCGGAGGAAAGGACAGCGGCCTTCACCTCGGCCGCGAGGGCTCGAACATCGTCGGGATGATCTCACACCTGGCGCACATGCTCCCGGTGGCGGTCGGTGTTGCGCTGGCGGAGCGCCAGAAGGGCAACCCGGCTTTTGTGGTCACTACGGTTGGCGATGGCGCGAGCAGCCTCGGTGACTTTCACGAGTCGCTCAACTTCGCTGCGGTGCAGAAGCTGCCGGTGCTCTTCGTCATCGAAAACAACCAGTACGCTTACTCCACCCCGATCACGCTCCAGTACGCTTGTGAGCGGCTCTCCGATCGCGCCAAGGGGTATGGCATGTTCGGCGAGGACGTGGACGGCACCGACGTGGTCCTCGTCGTCGACGCGGCCCGTCGCGCCCGCGAGCGTGGCATGCGCGGCGAAGGGCCCACGCTCCTGAACGCGGTGACGATGCGCATGCGCGGACACTCCGAGCACGACGACTTCAAGTACGTGCCCAAGGCGCTGTTCGAAGCCTGGTCTGCCTACGATCCCTTGCTGCGGCTCGAGAAGCGCCTCGTCGAACAGCACTTGGCTACCACTGCGGATCTCGAGCGTTGGCGGGAGGCCCTGGGGATCGAACTCGATCGCGCCGTCGATGAGGCTTGGGCGGAGCCGGAGCCGGCTGGGGCCGAAGCCGCGCGCGACGTCTATCGCCGCTGGGACGAGTCCTGGACGCCACCGACCGGAGCGGAGCGCTGGGGGTCGTCCTCATGAGCGAGACGACGTACATCGAGGCCATCCGTCTCGCGATGATCGAGGAGATGGAGCGTGACCAGTCGGTCTTCCTCATCGGAGAAGACATCGGTCACTTCGGGGGCGCGTTCAAAGCCACTCAAGGTCTGCTCGAGCGCTTCGGCAAGGAGCGGGTGGTGGACACCCCCATCGCGGAGGCGCTCATCATGGGTGTCTCCGTCGGCGCCGCCATCCGCGGCCTGCGTCCCGTCGCCGAGATGCAGTTCGCGGACTTCGTGACGTGCGGCTTCTCGCAGCTCGTCGAGAACGCAGGCACGTTTCACTATCGTCTCAAGGTCTCCGTGCCCATGGTGGTCCGACTCCCCTCGGGCGGCGGTGTAGGCGGCGGTCCGTATCACTCCAGAAACCCCGAGGCGTGGTTCTGTCACGCGCCGGGCCTCAAGGTCGTGGCGCCGGCCACCGCCGCGGACGCGCACGGTCTTCTGAAGTCGGCCATCCGCGATCCGGACCCGGTCGTCTTCCTCGAGCAGAAGTGGCTCTACCGCCGAGAGAAGGGTGTACTGCAGAGCGGCGATGATGCGCTGGTGCCGCTCGGGAAGGCGAGGGTGGCCCGCGAAGGCCGGCACCTCACGCTCGTCACCTACGCCAACGGCGTTCCCATGGCGGTCGAGGCCGCCGACAGGCTCCGCGCTCAGGGCATCGAGATCGAGGTCATCGACCTCCGCAGCCTCGCGCCCTGGGACCATCAGACGGTGCTCGCCTCGGTCGAAAAGACCGGTCGGCTCCTGGTGCTCTCGGAGGCCACCCGCACCGGGAGTTTTGCCTCCGAGGTGGCGGCGCACGTGGCCGAGCTCGGCTTCGAGAGCCTCGATGCGCCCATTCTGAGGGTCACCGCGCCGGATGCGCCGACGCCTTCCGAGAAGAACCTCGAAGCGTATTTTCGGCCGAACACGGAGAAGCTCGTCGATGCCGTGTCCGTTCTGATGCGGTACTGAGCCCTGGGCAGCGCCCCGGTTCCCCTGCGAGGGGGTCCTTGCTAGGTTCTCTTCATGGCGGTGACAGATCATGTCGCGATCGCGCTCGACTTCTCCAAGCCCTCGGAGCAGGCGGCCCGCGCAGCCTTCGAACTGGCCGCGCTCACCGGGGCCAAGAAGTTGACGGTGCTCCACGCGACGCGGGACGTCGTGCTGCCCGCCGGTGACACGCCGGAGCTGCGCCAGCAACTCGAGGCGCTCCGCTTCAAGCTCACCGCCGCGGCGGAGCAGCAGCTCGAGGCGCTTTGTCAGCGGGTGTCGAGCCGGTCTTGCGAGCGCGTAGTCGTGCGCGGCCGACCTTCGGAGGCCATCCCGCAGGCGCTCCAGTCGATGGGGGCCACCTTGCTCGTCCTTGGCACCCACGCACGAAAAGGACTGCGGCGCGTCTTCGTCGGGAGCATCGCGGAGGACCTCCTGCGCGGGCTCGAGATCCCGGCGCTCGTGACCCTGGTGGGCGCGGACGAGGTTCCGCCGGACGAGGAGCTGCGTTCGCTGCGCCACGTCGTCGTGGGCATCGATCTGACGGACGAAGCCGAGGCGATCGCGGACGCCGTGGTCTCGCTCTTCGGGGGCGCCGCGTCCGAGCGGCCGATCGCCATTCACCTCGTTCACTCGCTCGACACCCGCGAAGAGGTGGAGGCCTTGATTCGCGAGGAGCGCGAGGCCCATCAGAGCGAGAGCCGGCTCGTGGCCGAACACATTCAGAAGGTCGAGAAGGAGCGGGCGACCGCACTCTTCGAGCGACTCGAGCCGAAGATCCAGCGCGCCGGGTTCGAGGTCACGCGTCACATGGGCGAAGGCGACTTCGTCGAGACCGCAGCGGAGCTCATCGAGTCACTGCCGGCCCAGCTCGTGGTCGTCGGGACCCACGGGCGTCACCGCGCGCCCATCTTGGAGCTGGGCTCCACTGCCTCGCGCATGATCCGGGCTTCGGCGGTCTCGGTTCTGATCGTGCCATCGCACGCGCCGGAGTCGGGCGATGCTTCCGACGCCGGCTGAAGACGAGCGCTTCATGCGCCTCGCGCTGGACTGCGCGGAACGGGCGGCCGCGCGGGGTGAGGTGCCGGTCGGTGCGGTCGGGGTCTCTTCTGGCCTCGTCGTAGCCGGCGCAGGAAACCTTCGCGAGGGTGCACACGACCCGACCGCACACGCGGAGTTGATCGTCATCCAAGAGGCGGCGAAGCGCCTCGGCCGCTGGCGCCTCTCTGATCTCACGCTCTACGTCACGCTCGAGCCCTGCTTCATGTGCGCGGGGGCGATCGTGAACGCGAGGATCGGTCGCGTCGTTTATGGCGCGGTGGATCCAAAGGCGGGTGCGGTGGAGAGCCTGGCCTCGGTGCTGAGCGATACCCGCCTCAACCACGTGCCTCGGGTGACCGGCGGGGTGCTCGCCGAGCCCTCGGGCGCGCTCCTTCGGGCCTTCTTTCGCGCCCGACGGGCCTGAGTTCTCAGCGGCTTTGACGACCGTCCCGCGGCTGCAGATTTCACTTGTCTTCCACCTTGAAATCGAGAATGGTTCTCAAAGTCGACATGAAGGCACCGAAACTCCTCCCCTTTGCGCTCCTCTCTCTGCTCGCCTTCGCCGCCTGCGGCGAAGAGACCCCTGCCGGCTCGGATGCCGGCACGGACATCGATGGTTCGCTCCCGAACGGCGACGCGGGTCCAGGCTCCGATGCGGGGCCCAGCGCCACGAGCCTCTACCGGTTCGAGAGCCGCTTTCAGTCGGGTTCGAGCGTGAGCTACGGCGGCCAGGTGGCTCGGCACGTGCTCGTCGAGGAGCTGAAGAGTTATCTGGGCGGTTTGACCGACCAGAGCTTTCCGAATCCGGCGTCCGGAGATGTCGTCGCGGCGCTCAACTTTTTCTACGACTTCAACAACCAAGGGGGCACTGCGGACTACGAGATCATCGCGTTCGGTAGCACGGCTTTGAACCAGACCACCATCGGCGAGCTCGCGAGCTTGCGGGGCCTCAAGGAGAAGATGCCGGACACAGAGGGCCACTTCGTTGGCGGCGTGGTGGGCTACGGGGACGGGACGCTGACCCCGGATGCGGTCGCGCAGGCGATGTTTCGCGCGGTCGAGGAGCTCGTCATCGCGCGTTTCGAGGGCAACATCCCGCGAGGCCCGAATCAAGTGGCCATCGCCAAGCCGTACTTGAGCGCGCGCGGGGTGGACTACCTAGAGCTCATCCAGAAGTACCTCACCGGCGCGGTGGCGTTCTCGCAAGGCGTCGACGACTACCTGGACGACAGCACTCCAGGCAAAGGCATACTCTCCGACAACGCGACCCAGGTGAGTGGTGAACCGTACACCGTGCTCGAACACGGATGGGACGAGGCCTTTGGGTACTTCGGGGCCGCGCGCGACTACGCGAACTACACCGACGACGAGGTCGCGGGGGCGGGGGGCCGCGCCGACTGGCAGATCTTCCACGACACAAACGGGGATACGAAGATCGATCTCCGGTCGGAATACAACTTTGGTCATGCAACCAACGCGAGCAAGCGCGACCGAGGCAGCCACGCCGCCGCGCGCACCGACTTCTCGGCCGGAGCGATTCAGGGCTTTTTGAGAGGCCGGGCCCTCATCAGCGGGGCCGGGGGCGCGCTGACCGAGGCCCAGCTCGGAGAACTTCGTGGCTATCGAGACGCGGCCATCGATAACTGGGAGAACGCACTCGCCGCGACCGCGGTGCACTACATCAACGAGGTCCTTTCCGACATGGCGGCGTTCGGAAGCGAAGCCTACAAATTCGAGGATCACGCAAAACATTGGTCCGAGCTCAAAGGCTTCGCGCTCGTGCTGCAGTTCAACACAAAACAGTCGCCGTGGAACCCAGATGACTTCGAAGAGCTTCATGCACATCTAGGGGATGCGCCGGTGCTGCCCAACGCCGAGAGCGCACAAATCACGGCCTACAAGGAGCGACTGCTGGCCGCGCGTGCGCTCCTGCAGGCGACCTACGGCTTCGAGAGCGCGAACATGGGTGATGAACACGGCGTGGGTGGTTGGTGAGCCGTCGCTTCCTCCATTTCGGTTTGGGGCTCTTCGTGTTCACGCTCTTGGCGGGGTGCACCAAGAGCACGCCGCCGACGCCGCCCGATGGCTTCGATCGCAACGCGATGCTCGGCAGCCTCACCCAGCGGGTGATTGCCCCGGGCTACGTCGCTTTCGCGGAGTCGGCGGAGACCCTCCGCGTCGAGCTTCAGGCGTGGCGCGACGCGGCCACCACCACGGTAGCGGCTTCGGCCAGGGGCCGTGCCCAGGTCGCGTATCGCAGCTCGATGCGGGCCTGGCAGCGCATGGAGGCCATGCAGGTCGGACCCGCCGGCTCGCCCACGGTCATGACGGGAGGGCTGCTCCTCCGCGACGAGATCTACTCCTGGCCGACCTTCAGCCACTGCCGAGTCGATCAGGTCACCGTCTCTGGCGACTATGTGGACCCGAGCTTTGTCGAACGCGAACTGGTCAACGTGTATGGCCTCGACGCGCTCGAGTACCTGCTGTTCACCGAGAGCGCGGGCAACGTCTGCGCGGCGCCGGTGCCGATCAACCGCGACGGCACTTGGGCCGCGCTCGGCGACGACGAGGTATGGAAGCGACGGGCTGCATACGCGTATGTCGTTGCGGCGGACGTGAAGCGCCTCGCCGATGAGCTCAGCGCGGCGTGGGCGACTGGAGGCAGCTTCGCGCCCGGCTTCGTCGCCGCCGGACAGGCCGGGTCTCCGTTCTCCACCGCGCAGGAGGCGATCGACCAGCTCTTTGCTGCCCTGTTCTATGTCGATCAGACGGTGAAGGACGAGAAGCTCGTGAAGCCGGCGGGTCTCGATCCCGTCTGCGGCGCGAACACGTGTCCGGACATGGTCGAGACGCGCCTCGCCGACACTTCACGCGACAACATCGAGGCGAACCTCGAAGGACTCCGCGCGTTGCTCACCGGCGCGTACGAGGGCGAGGAGGCTGGGCTCGGCTTCGACGACTTCCTGGTGGCGGTGGGCGCCGAGGCGGTGTCGGTGGACCTCATCCAAAGGGTGGATGATGCGTTGGTCGCGGTGCGAGCGATGAACGCGCCCATCGAAGATCTGCTCGTCTCCGATCTCGGCGCGGTTCGTAACCTTCAGGCGCTCGTCAAGCGTGTGACCGATCTTCTGAAGAGCCAGTTCGTGAGTGTCCTCAACCTCAAGCTCCCCGACGAAGGCGCGGCCGACAACGACTGAACGCGGAAACACTCGATGAACGATCCCGACCTCGACCCCCGTGGGTGGCGCGCGCGGCTGAGCGCCCCCAAAGACATCGCCTCCTTGGCGCTGTTTCGCATCCTGCTCGGGTTCGTGATGAGCGTGGGTCTGTTGCGCTTCGTGCTTCAGGGCTGGGTCGAGAAGATCTACGAGCGCCCAAGCTTCTTCTTCAAGTTCCCGGGCTTCGAGTGGGTCTTTGTCCCCGGACCAACCGGCCTCTATCTCCTCTTCGGCATCACGTGGCTGGCGGCGGTGCTGGTCACGATCGGGCTCTACTACCGCGTCGCGATCATCACGTTCCTTCTCGGCTTCACGTACATCCAGCTCATGGAGGTCACGAGCTATCTGAACCACTACTACCTCGTCGTCTTGCTCGCGGGCCTGCTCGTGTTCATGCCGGCCCACGGGGCGTTCTCCATCGATGTGCTCCGCCGTCCGGAGTTGGCTCGCTCGCGCGTGCCGGCGTGGATGGTGTACGTGCTTCGGCTTCAGCTCGGTCTCGTCTACTTCTACGCCGCCCTCGCCAAGCTTCAACCCGACTGGCTGCTCCATGCGGAGCCGCTGCGGACCTGGTTGTACGCGCGCTCAGAGACCTGGCTCGTGGGGCCGCTCTTTGTCTGGGCGCCGACCGCGTACTTCATGTCGTGGGCGGGGTTTTTGTACGATTTGACGATCCCCGCTTGGCTCCTGTGGCGAAGGAGCCGGCCCTTTGCGTACCTCGTCGTGCTCCTCTTTCACGCGTACACCTTCGTGCTCTTCGACATCGGCATGTTTCCCTTCATCATGACCGTGTGTACGACCATCTTCTTCGATCCGAGTTGGCCACGCCGCTTCGCGCGCAGCACGGGCGGCGCAAGTCTGAAGCCTCCGTCCTTGGTTGGGCCAGGGAAGGCCTCGCCGCTTCGCCCTGCGCTCTCCTTGCTGCTCGCGGGCTACGTGTGCATTCAAGCGCTGCTCCCCGCGCGGCACTGGCTCTACCCCGGTGACGTTTTGTGGTCGGAGGAGGGTATGCGCTTCGCTTGGAAGGTGATGGTGCGCGAGAAGAACGGTGCCATTACGTATCACGTGACGCAGAAGGACTCGGGGCGTTCTTGGCAGATTGATCCTTTGGCCTACCTCGAGTGGAGGCAGTTCAGCGACATGAGCGGACAGCCGGATCTCATCGTGCAGCTCGCGAAGCACATCGCCTGGGATTTGCAGCAGAAGGGTCGCGGCGAGGTGGAGGTGCGCGCTGAGGCGTGGGTCTCACTCAACGGCCGCGCGCCCCGGCTGCTCCTGGACCCGAGCGTGGACCTGAGCCGCGTGCGGGATGGGTTCGGACCGATGGCGTTTGTGACTGCGGCACCTGCGGAGCCGCCGCGCGACGGCCGCGACCTACTCAGCCTGAGGTCGCCGACGCCATGAGTCTCTCCTTCGTTCTAGCCCTCGCTGCGGCTCAGGTGAGCACCACGACGACGGCGACCACGACGAGCACGGCGACGGTGACCGTCGCGCCCGCGCCCGCGCCCGAATGGGACGGTGCGCTCGAACCTTCGGTGTCCGAGGAATACGCGCTCGAGGAGGTCTCCGTACACGCTGGGCGTCTCGACCCCTCGCGGGTCGGAGGTTCGGCGAACAAGGTCTCCGAGGCCGAGCTCGAGCGCTTCGAGTACGACGACGTGCAGCGGGTCTTGAACAAGGTGCCCGGGGTCTACGTGCGCGAGGAGGACGGCTTTGGACTTCGGCCCAACATCGGCCTGCGCGGAGGCGATCCAAATCGCAGCCAGAAGGTCACGCTCATGGAGGACGGGATCTTGCTGGGTCCGGCTCCGTACTCGGCCCCCGCCGCCTACTACTTCCCGCTCACCACTCGGATGTCGGAGATCCAGGTCTGGAAGGGCCCGGCGGGGGTGCGTTTTGGGCCGAACACCATCGGCGGCGCGGTCGACATGCGCACGCCCGAGCTGCCGCGAGACGGGGAGCACCACGGTCTCTTTGATGCGGCCTACGGACAGTACGCTTACGGCAAGCTGCACGGGCGCTACATGTGGGGGGACGGCGAGCGCGGCATCATGCTCGAGGCGGTGCGGCTTCAGACCGACGGCTTCAAGGAGCTCGACGGCGGGGGCAACACGGGCTTCTGGCGCAATGAGCTGGTGGTGAAGGCCGAGTACAACACGCCGCTCTCGGGGGGCGTCTCGCATCGCTTCCGGATCAAGGGGAGCTACTCGGACGAGGCCTCGAACGAGACCTACCTCGGCCTAAACGCCTCCGACTTCGAGAGCACGCCGTACCGGCGCTACGCCGCGAGTCAGCTCGATCGCATGGAGTGGCATCGCACGCTCGGGGAGCTCTCGCACACGCTCGAGGTCCATGAGCGCCTGAGCCTCACCACCACCTTGTACCGGCACGACATCTCGCGGGTCTGGAACAAGGTGAACCGGATGGGCGGCGCCGATCTCTACGACCTCATGAACGGACCCGACGCGGGGCGGAACGCGGTCCTGCTCGCGACCCTGCGTGGCACCATCGACACCGAAGACGAGGCCGGGCTGATCTACGTGGGGCCAAATGATCGGCAGCTTTACGCGCAAGGAATTCAGAGCGATGGACGTTTGAGCCTCGACATCGGTCCGGTGCTTCAGACCGTGCAGTTTGGCGTGCGCTATCACGAGGACGAGATTCAAAGGCGCCACACCGAACGCGCGTACCGGATGCTTCGCGGCCAGCTGGTCACCGCGGACGACGAGGTCCTGCTCGAGGCGCACAACCGAGGTCAGGCCTCGGCTCTCGCAGTTTACCTCCTGGACGAAGTCGTTCTCTACGATCGGCTCTTCATCACCCCCGGCCTTCGCCTCGAGTGGGTGCGGACACGCTTCGACGACCGCGAGCCGGGCGGTGCACCCAGGGTCGACAACGAGACCTTCGTGCTGTTGCCCGGGCTCGGGCTCTACTATCAGCTCTTCGAGTCGCTCGGGGTGCTGGCCGGAATCTATCGCGGCTTCAGCCCGGTCGGACCCGGGGTGAGCGATGCCGTCCTGCCTGAGACCGCCACCAACTACGAGGCCGGGCTGCGCTACGCGCGAGCGCAGAGTCGCGCCGAGGTGGTGGGCTTTCTCAACGACTATGAGAACCTCATCTCGAGCTGCACCTTCTCGCAGGCCTGCGACCCGGCGTTGGTCGGTACCGGCGCGCAGTTCAACGATGGCCGCGTCTTGACGCTAGGGCTCGAGGCGACGCTCTCTCATGTGCAGCCGCTTTGGACCTCGTGGTCCGCCTCGGTCGACGTTTCGTACACGCTCACGCGCTCGGAGTTTCAGGCGAGCTTCGCTTCACCCATCTACCGGGTCGAGGTCGAGGCCGGCGACGAGCGGCCTCACATCCCCAATCATCAGGGCACGCTCAAGCTGGGGCTCATGAGCGCCGATCTCGGCGTGTACGCGGCGCTCACCTACGTGGGCGAGATGCGAGACCAGCCCGGGCAGGGCGAGATTCCGGAAGCGCTGCGCATTGAGGAGGCGTTCATCCTCGACCTGGGCGCAGATGTCTCGCTCTCCGACGAAGGCTCGGTCTACGCCCGAATCGACAACGCCCTCGGCTATGACTACCTCGCGGGCCGGCAGCCCTTCGGCCCTCGGCCGGGCAAGCCGTTCACGTTCTTCGTGGGCTACCGTCACCGCTTCGGAGACTGAGGCTACGGATCGACGGTGAAGGCCACGGGCGCGACCTCGGTGCGGATCGTGGGCTCATAGTACACGTACATCTCGGATGCCGGGGCTTCCGCGGCGGCGACCAAGGTCGGCACGAAACGCGTCGCGAGTGATCGCGGGACCCCGCTCTCGAGGCCCATCAAGTAGAAGGTGACGAAGCGATCGTCCATCTCGTAGCGCGCCGCGCGGCCGCTGGCGACGATGGCTTCGAGGTCTTCCGTCATGGGTGCGAAGCCTGGGGCCCGGCCCACGCGCACCATCACCTGATCGCGGGTGCCCACGCCTTGGTAGGTGGCCACCACGTTGGCCTGCACGGTCTGACCCACGCTCAGGGAGGTGTTCGGCCACTCCACCTGAAGCGAGAGCTGGGCGTCTGCGGCCGGCGCCTCGTTGGGCCGGTACGCGACGCGACTGAGCTGATAGGTCAGCTTGCCGGTGCCGTTCAGGCGCACCTCGACCGAACTCTGACCGGCGCCCATGTACGGCGTGAGGTCGAACTTGCGGAGGAGGTCGCCGGTCTCGGGGGTGACCGCGATGGAATCAATCGCCTGGCCGTTGATCTCGATCTCGAAGAGACCGTTTGCGTCCGAGCCCTGTGGTGAAGCGGCCGCGAGCAGGGCTCGAAGCGCGTTCATGGTGGCCTGGGTGTTGTACCAGCTCCCCACGGAGTCCTTGTTCGAGACGAGGAAGCGCATCGCGCCGGCCGCGTTTTCGGGGTGAGCGCGCGCCTGGATGAGGCCATAGGCGACGAGGCCGGTGGTCTCGATGGCGGCGGCATCTCCGCCGGCGCCGGTCCAGGACGGGGCCTCGGTGGGCCACTTCACGCGGCCTTCGGTGTCCGCGAGCTTCATGGCGTCGAGACGAGCGAGCAGCCTCGAGGTCTCGGCGCCGTTCGGGCGAGTCATCGCCAGCGCGTTCATGGCGAGCGCGTGGGCGTAGAGATCATCGGCCGCGGGTGGATGCTGCTCGATCCAGGTCGCGGCGCGCTCGACCGCGGGCGCGGCCAAGCCGGTGTGCGCCAGGGCCCAGGCGATAAACGCGGTGGTTCGCACGTCGCTGGTGCCGAGCACCTCGTTGCCCGAGTGCAAAGCGTCACCCGAGGGCCATCGGCCATCGGCCTCTTGCTGCTCGAGGAGCCATCGCATGGTGCGCTCGCGCACCGCCGGATCAATCTCGATGATCGATTCGAGATCATCGAGGTGCCAGAGCATGATGGCGGAGAGAATCCGGTTGCCGGGGTCGTTGTCGCCCCACCAGTTGAAGCCGCCGGTCGGGCTCTCGAAGGTGAGCAAGCGCTGATAGCCGCGGGTGACGACCGCCACCATCGACTCGCGCATCTCGGGGGTCATCTGCCCGGTGGCCTCCATGTACGTGACCACGAGCGTGTTCGGCCAGGCGGTGGACGTAGTCTGCTCGAAGCAACCACTGGGCTCCTTGACCATGGCCTCCATGCCTTGCACCGCTTGGGCGGCAAAGCCGGGGGTCAAGGAGAGCGTGACCTTGGTCCCGCCTTCGACGGCATCCGCGGGCACGGTGATGGTGTGTACGTTCGAGGTGAGCTCTCCGAGCTCGTCCGAGAAGCTGAGATCCTCGCGGGTGCCGTTCGGGGTCACGGAGGCCACGCGGACCAGCGCGTCGGTGACGGCGCCGGCGGCGCCGCGAAGAGTCAGCGCGTGATCCCCCGCCTGCTCGGCCCGGATGCGGAACCGCACCGAACGAACCTCGCTCGGCTCGAGGCTCACCGACTGAGATGCGCTCGAGAGGATGCTCATCCAGGGCGCGGCCTCGAGGGTGACGGTGACGTTCTGCGGCTCGGCGAGGTAGTTGTAGACGACCGCGGGGACCTCCACCTCGTCGCCTCGGGTGAGGTTCGAGGGCATCGTGAGATCGACGAAGAAGCGCTGGAAGGTTCTAAAGCCCAGCCGCTGGCTTCCGAGCAGGCCGTCCTGGGTGGAAGCCTGCGCGGTGAGGCGCCAGGTGGTGATCGAGTGGGCCAGCGGAAACTGGATGTTCGCGCGTCCGCTCGAGTCCGTGACCAGCTTGGGCCGACTGAAGATCGTCTCGCGGAAGTCCGTGCGCACCTTGGCGCCGCCGCCGCCTTCTTCGCCGCTCTTGGCGTTGGGCGCGGGCTCGGCCGCCGGGGGTGCGTTCCCCGGCGCGTCATCAAACGCGCCGAAGGCCTCGGGGCCACCTCGACCCGGTCCTTGGTTTTCGGCCCAGGTGCCGTCGGCGTCGATGGAGTCCTCGTCCGCCCAGAAGATGAACTCGTACGCGATGCGGTGGGTGACGTCGTCCCCGGTCTCGAAGCGTTCGTCGGCGCCAGCGGAGATCATGGTGAGCTCCATTCCGCGGTTCGGAGCGCTGAGTTCGGCCCGGTAGTATTGGCCGAACGCATCGACGGAGCGCTCCGCCATGGCGCGCACGATCGCAGGGGCGTTCATGCGCGTGACGTCGCCGTCGTCGACCAAAGAGATGACCCTCCGCATGAGGCGCATCGTGTCGCGCTCGACCTTGTCGGAGAGCGCGTCGCGCACCAGCGGCATCTCTTCGCGGACCGAGTTGTAGTCGAGGCCCACGAAGCTGTTCGTGGCCGCGCCGGCGAGCATGAGCTCGGCGAGCTTCTCCTTGGCCGCATCGGCCTCGGGGGCAAACAGGGCGGCGGCCGAGCGCCCGAGGGCGGAGGTGTTCGGATCGAGCACGCGCGGATCGAGGGCGAAGGCCAGGTAGAGGTCGTCTCGTGGTTCGCCGCCCAGGGCGAAGACCGCCTCGTCCACCGCGGAGAGGCCCAGGGCCGCGACCTTGGGGTTGCCGGCGCCGTCCGTGACCTGGACGGCGATGTTGGCGTTCTCACCCGGGCCGTAGGTCTCACGGTCGGGCTGCATCACGATGCTGAGTCGATCGTCGGCGATGACCAAGCTCTTTCGGTGACCCAGCAGAGCACGGCCGCTCTCGGCGAGCTGGAACGCGTCGAACAGCAGCACGCCGCCCTGTTCGGTCTCGATCGCGAACTCGGCCTCGGCCACGCCGCCCTCGAGCTCGAGCGGGATCGTCCTCACCGACACGCCGCCGCGGAAGACATCGAGGAACACCCGACCGCTGTCGAGCTTGGAGTGCACCTGTAGGTGAGCGACCTCGCCCGCGCGGTAGACCGACTTGTCGCTTCGCACCAGGAGCCGATTCGCATCGGCGGTAAACGCGATCGCTCGATTGCGGCTGCGGCCCGCGCCGTCGACGGCGGTGACGGAGAGGGCGGTGTCGGTCTCGGGCGCGGTGAAGCGGATACGCGCGAGGCCGTCCGCATCGGTGCTCAGGTTCGCGAGCGGGCCCGCGCCATCGATGCTGAGGTCCGCGACGAGCGGCTGGCCCAGAGGATCGGAGACCAGGATGAAGACCGTGTTTTCGACGCCGGGCACGAGCACTCCGGCTTCTGCGATGGCCTTGATGACGATCGCGTCCTTGGTCAAGACCAGCGTCGTGCCGCCGACCTCGCGCTGCTCTGCGGTGTCGGTGACGGTGGCCTCGATGAAGAGGCGTTCGCTCGCGTCCTCGATCTTGGGTCCCGAGACCTCTGCGATCGGGAGCTGGTACGCGAGCACCCCTTCGGCCGTGGTCTGACCGGTGGTGCTGCCGGCGATCTCGCCGCTCGAGAGTTTGGCGGTGATCGCCACCTGGGCGCCCGCGACGGGGAGGCCAAAGAGGTATCGGGCCTCGATGTGGCCGGTGAGCGTATCGCCGGGCCTCGCAAAGCTCTGATCCGCCTTCACCGCAACGCGAAGCTTGGGCAGCGTGTAGCGAACGACCGGGACCTTCTCTTCCGTCCGGGCCCCGGCGGTCTCCACCGTGAAGGTCCACTCGCCTTCGTTGACCTCGGTGTCGGTGGGCACGTCCATGGACGCGATGCCGTAGTTGTCGGTCTCGGTGCTGCGTCTGAAGACCTTGTTCCCTTTGCCGTCCTTGGCCTCGAAGCGCACGGCGGTATTGGCGACCGGTCGCTTGTCGGCCGTGGTCAAGGCGAGGGTGCGCAGGTGCAAGGTCTGGCCAGGTTTGTAGATGGTCTTGTCGAAGGAGAGGGCGAGCTTCTCTTCTCTGACGAGGCGGAGGCGCGTGTTCGTCCACGCCAAGCTGCCCTCGTGACGCACTTCGATGCGCACGTCGCCTTCGGTGACGCCCGTGGGCAGCGAAAGCTCGAGCTCGAGTTCGCCGCGCTCGTTGGTGAGGCCTTGGCCGAGGGTCTCGGGCGGTTGATCCTCGATCACGAGCTGCGCCAAGACCTCGGCGCTCGGCTTCGCGGCGCTGGTCTCGGGGTCGCGGGTGATCACGCGGAGGCGCGTGGTGCCGCCCGCCGGGACGTCGGTGGCGCCTCGAACGTGCACCTCGAGGGTGCCGAGGGCGGCGTAGAGGCTGCGTTTGCCGCGAAGCTCGCCGTCGTCGGTATCGATGCTCCAGACGAGGACGAGCGGCGCGGTGTTGGGCCGCGTGATGTTCGCGGGCAAGCCGGCAAGACGAATGCGATGGGTCTCGGAGTCGGTCTTTTGAGCGAACTCGAGCTTGGCCGTCGCCAACTCGGCCTCTTTGGCGTCGGAGACGTCGATGAGGCGGAGCGAGAGCTCGCCTTCGAGCACGGCGCCGCGCTTCTTCATCACGGGAATCGTGATCTCGGCGGTGACCCCGTCGATGGAGGCGCGAATTTCGCGCTCGTGCACCAGCGCGCTGGCGTTTTCGAAGACCTCGGGAGGTCCGACGGGTCCATCGACGTTGGTGCTGCAGCCAGCGAAGACGAAAAGGGTGGGCAGGGCGAGTCGAGTGCAGTTCATGGTGGATCCCAGCCGCCCACCAAGCACTTGGCGTGCCGAAGGCGGATCCAAGTGTTCTCGCGCACACAGGACGGAGTTCCGCGATTCGGGCCGCGAAGGGCTCGGGAAACTGAAGGGGCTACCTGTAGGAGAGAGGCGGGGGTCGAGAAGCGTGGGGCCCCACGCGGACGGCGCGGGGCCCCTTCTTCCAGCCAGAGGCAGATGGCGTTGTTCGCTCGGTAGAACGGAGTGTGATCCGTCCTACTCAGGTGCCAACCGCCGGTTACTGACAGTTCAGGGTCAGGCCCCAGCCGTTCACAGTGCCGAGATCGCCACCACCGTTGTCGGACACCAGAAGCGTCCAGTCGCCGGCTGGGTCCTCGCCGTTGAATGCAGCCAAGGGCTCGGCTGAGGTCAGGTCCACGCCGTACGTACCCACGATGTCATCGGCCGAGCTACCCGTCCTGTTGTGCAGCCGCACCGTCGTGCCGGCAGGACTGGTGAGGTCCAGGATCAGATCTCCCCGCCAGGTATGGGTGATGTCCATGGGCACCCGGGTACCTGCGAGGACGCAGGCCGGCGTCGCGGGCACGTTCAAGGTCGTGCTCACGCCGATGGCGTCATCGTCGGGAATCGCGAGCGCGGGCGTGGCGCTCACCGTGATGTCTCCGGCCTCGAGCTGGCAGTTCCCGTCGCAGCCGTCGCCAGGGGTGGTGTTGCCGTCATCGCACTGTTCACCCGAGTCGAGAGTGCCATCCCCACAGGCGGGCGCGAGGCAGACCGCGTTGTTCGCGGGGTCGATGTTCCCGGGGCACCCGCTGCCGGTGTTGCAGCTGCCTGCGTTCGTGCAGAAGCCGCACGCTGCGGTCGTGGCGTTCGCGCAGTCCGGATCGACCACCCCGCAGCCGCAGTCACAACCATCGCCGCCGCCGAAGTAGTTGGGGTTGCACGTCCACGTAGCCGGCGTTTCGATCTCGCAGAGATCGCTGCAGCCGTCGCCGGAGATCAGGTTTCCATCGTCGCAGGCTTCGTCGCCCTCGATGGTGCCGTTGCCGCAGTCGGCTATGAGGCACTGGGTGGTGTCCGTGGGCTGCACCCAGAGCGTGCAGTTGGGCTCGAAGGGGTCGCCGCCGCAGGCGTCACAGTACTGACAGGACGCCACGTTGGCGTCCGGGCAGTCGCTGTCGGCGGCCCCGCACCCGCAGTCGCAGAAGTTGTCTGCAAAGAACTCCGGATCGCAGGTCCAGTTCGCCGGAAGCACCCGTGCGACCCCGGTCAGCGTGAGTGCGTAGGAAGGGACGATGCCCATGCCTTCGATGTTCACGATGAGCACCGCGTAGTCGCCGGCCGGGACGAGCCCGCTCAGGAAGATCTCGTTGCCGAGCGCACCCATCCCCTCGGTCACCGAGCTGAACCGGGCCTGCCAGCCGGAACCGTCATTAAACAGGAGGGCGAGGTCCATGTCTCCGGTCGTCGAGGTGACGGCGTTGATGAGCGAGCCGTCGATGAGCAGGTCTTCTGCGACCGTGAGCCGGTAGAAGTAGAGGTCGTTGTCCGCCAACGGACCTCCGTTGGTGCTCAAGGTGCCCCCGATGGTGAGTGTGCCCAAATCGGGTCCGATCACGCAGTTCGAAGGCTGGCCAGTGCAGTTGTATGGGGGCTCGATGTTGCAGCCGCCGCTGCAGCCGTCGCCGACGGTGAGGTTGCCGTCGTCACAGACCTCGTCCGCTTCAATGATTCCGTTTCCGCAGCCCGCTGGCGCCACGCAGCCGCTGGTGTCGAGCGTGCAGTTGGCGGCGCAGGCGAGCGTGCCGCTCTCGAAGCCGAGCCCGACGCACGTGAAGTTCCGGAGGTCGGTGCCATCGCAGGCCTCGTTGCCTTCCGCGGTGCCGTTCGGGCACACCGGGGCGCCCGCGCAGCCCGCGGTCACGAAGGACGCGCAGTCGGTGGCGCAAGCGAGTGTTCCGGCGCCAAAGCCCAAGTCCTCGCAACTCGTGTTGCGGAGGTCGGTGCCGTCGCAGACTTCAGCCGCCTCGGCGAGGTTGTTGCTGCAGCTCGAGGTCACGCTGCCGTCGAGGATGCCGGCGTCGGTGCCGGCGTCGGTGCCGGCGTCGGTGCCGGCGTCAGTGGTGACGGTCCCGGTGTCGGTGGGGCCGGCGTCTGCGCCGCTGTCGATCGGGATGCCGGTGTCCGTGGTGCCGGTGTCGGGCGTGCCGGTGTCGCGCACGCCGGTGTCGGTGGGCACCGTCGCGTCCGGGTGGATGCCGGTGTCGACCGGTCCGCCCGCGTCGCGGCGAACGCCGGTGTCGACGATGACGCCGGTGTCGGTCTCGCCCTCGGAGTCCCCGCAAGCGGTGGCGCCGAGCGAAAGCGCGGCGAAGAGAAGGAGTCCCGACCAGGTCGGGCGCGCATTCGAGCTTCTACAGTTCATGTTGATTTCCTTTGGAGCGCCCGAAGACGACACCGTTGTTGTTGGAAGTTGAGGTCCAGGCTGAAGTGGACGCAGATGCGGAGACGGAGGGATTCGAACCCTCGGTGAGTGTTACCCCACACACGATTTCCAGTCGTGCACCTTCAGCCACTCGGCCACGTCTCCATTTCTGGATTGGGAACCCGCGAGAGGTCCGCCCAGCCCAGGCGGGGGCGGGTGTAGCCACCTTGCGCCGTCTTTGCAAGCAGCAGATGCAGCTCGCGGTTCTCGCTTGCTTGCGTTCACAAAGGCGGCTAGCGTCCGCCGCGGTCGCCGGGTCCTACGCAACGGGCGGCTCTGAACCCCGCCAGGTCCGGAAGGAAGCAACGGTAGGAGCTTAGCTCGTGTGTTGTAGGGTGCCTGGCGATCATTTTTTCAGTGCACGCCGAGGTGATCGCTCCTCGCGCTCTTTGGCCCGACCGAGCTGCCCGTGAGCTATCTCGTCCTTGCACGTAAGTGGCGCCCCCAACAGTTCGCCGACATCCTTGGCCAGGCGCACGTCACCCGAACCCTCACTAACGCCCTGAAATCAGGCCGAGTCGCCCATGCCTTTCTGTTCACGGGCGCGCGAGGCGTGGGCAAGACCTCCGCCGCGCGCATCCTCGCCAAGGCGCTCAACTGCACGGCCTCGGACGAGCCCGCGCCCACGCCTTGCGGGACCTGCGCCTCGTGCACGGAGATCAGTGAAGGGCGCTCCACGGACGTCTTCGAGATCGACGCGGCCTCGAACACCGGCGTCGCCAATGTTCGAGAGATTATTGATAATGTCCGCTACTTACCGGGACATTCTCGCTTCAAGATCTACATCATCGACGAAGTCCACATGCTCTCGACGCCGGCGTTTAATGCGCTGCTCAAGACGCTCGAGGAGCCGCCCGCGCACGCCAAGTTCATCCTGGCGACCACCGACGTGCACAAGGTGCCGGTCACGATTCTGTCGCGCTGCCAGCGGTATGACTTTCGGCGGATCCCCCTCACCGTGGTGGCGGATCGGCTCGCGGAGATCTTGGCGGCCGAGAACATCACCGTGGACCGCTCAGGGCTCGAGGTCGTGGCGCGCGAGTCCGAAGGCTCGATGCGCGATGCGCAGTCTTTGCTCGAGCGTGTGCTCGCGTACGCGTCCGATCGGACGGCGAGCGCGGAGCTGGTTCGGGAGGCCCTGGGGGTCGCGGACCGAGGCGCGCTCGAGGCGGCGGTCGAGAGCTTGATCGAGCGCAGGCCGGGTGCGGTCATCGAGATCATCGCCGAGGTCCACGAGCGCGGGCTCGAGCTCAAGCGCTTCGGAGATTCGCTCGTCGAGTACGTGCGCGACTTGCTCATGGCTCGACTCGTAGAAGACCCGCGTCGCGTCGTCGATCGGCCTTCGGACGAACTCGAGGCGTTGACCACGCGCGCCAAGGGCCTAGACCCGGTGGTGCTCGAGCGGCTCTTCTTCGAACTCACCAAGGTCGTCGAAGAAGTGGCGGCGTCCGCCTATCCCCGATTTGCCCTCGAGGTGGGCCTCGCCAGCTTGGCCGAGGCTCCGCCGCGGGTGCCGCTCGAACATCTGGTGAAGCGCCTCCAGGACCTCGACACTCGCATGTCGGGGAGCGCGCCAAGGTCCTCGCAGTCTCATCCTCCGTCCGGCGGCAGCCGAGATCGGAGGGAGGCGGCCTCACCGCCTCGACCCTTTCCAGAGACGGTAGCGAGGTCGCCGGCCCCCGAGCCGCCGATGGAGCCGTCCGAGCCTGCGCCGCAGGTGCATCTAGGCTTCGAGGGTTTCGTGGGTATGGTGAGAAAACGTCGCCCCACGCTCTATGGCCAGCTCTCACACGTGCGGCCGGTCAAGTTCGGCCCCGGTGAGGTGGAGCTTGGGGTCGATACGCGCTTCGATGAAGCCACGCTCGGTGCGCCCGAGACGAAGCGCTACCTCGAGGAGCTATTGGCGGAGCACCTCGGTGCCCCCACCGGTCTGACCGTCACGCGGCTCGAGAAGCCGGTGGAAGCGGCGCCCGCGCTGCGGTCGCCGGCACCTCCGCCTACGATGGTGGAGCGTGAGGAGGACGCGCGGCGCGTCCGTCACAAAGAGAAGGAAGAAGAAGCGCGCAAGAAGAAGGCGGTTAAGACCGTGCTCGACGAGCTGGGGGCGAAGGTCTCTGGTGTACGTGTTCTCGAGGACGAAGAACCGCCGAGTCACACCGCTTCCGCAAAAGAGGAGAACGCATGAACATCCAAGAGATGATGCGCCAAGCCCAGCGCATGCAGAAGAAGATGAAAGACATCCAAGACGAGATGGGCAAACAAGAAATCGAAGGCAGCGCGGGTGGTGGCATGGTCGTGGTGACCGCCAGCGGTCGCGGCGAAGTGCTGCGCGTCAAGATCGAGAAAGACGTGGTCGATCCGAACGACGTCGAGATGCTGCAGGACCTCGTCACGGCGGCCGCCAACCAGGCGCTGACGCGCGCCAAGGAAGCCATGGAAGCCGAGATGGGCAAAGTGACCGGCGGGCTCTCGATGCCCGGAATGTTCTGAGTCGAGGGTCGGCTCGGTGGCGAACTCGGACTCCACGCCTGGTCCACGAAGCGGACCGGATCCCATACTGCGACTCGTGCAGGTGCTCGGGCGCCTCCCGGGCATCGGCGAGAAGACCGCCACGCGGCTGGCCTTCTTCATCCTGCGCACCGGCTTGGGTTATGCCGAAGAGCTCGCGCAAGCGGTGCTCGATGCCGCGCGCAAGGTGCGGTTTTGCTCGCGCTGCATGAACCTCACGGACGAGGAGTTCTGTAGCATCTGCCGTGACGCTCGACGTGAAATCGGCGTCATCTGCGTGGTGGAGACCGTCCCGGACCTTCGTGCGATCGAGCGCAGCCACGAGTTCCGCGGTCGCTACCACGTGCTGCATGGTGCGATCGCTCCGCTCGAAGGCGTGGGGCCGGACCAGATCAAGCTGCGCGAGTTGTTGCTTCGTCTCTCGACCCCCGAGGAGAGCGGGGTGAAGGAGATCATCATCGCCACGAACCCGAGCGTGGATGGTGAGGCGACGGCGTTGTATCTGAAGCGGATGCTCGCGCCCCTGGGCATTCGCACCACGCGCATCGCCTCCGGCATGCCGATCGGCGGGGACTTCGAGTACGCGGATCCGGCGACCATCTCGCAGGCCCTCGCGGGGCGCCGCGATATTTAGGGTGCCGCCGTCGCCGTGCCGAGTTCGGGGGACGCTCGACTGAACCCGAACGCCTGGGTGCTTCGATTCTCGAGACAAGTTGACAGGTTAGCGCTCGAGTTCGGGGGACGCTGCGCTCCGCAGGGCGTCGAGCAGCGTCCCGAGCCACATATGGACGTCGTCTTCTCTCAACAGCCGGAGCTCACCCTTATCGAACCACACCCCGTGGCACATGGGGCAGACCTCGATCGCCGCCGGATGCCCCGGCACGTTGAAGGCCCGCAGCGCCACGCGGTCGTTCGGACACGAGCCCACGAGTACATCCAAGGGCGCACGCGTGGAGGCCTTGGGTTGCAGCTTCTTCAGCTCCGTCCGACTCTCGAGCAGCCGCTCGACCTCTCCGTGATCGAGCCAGACCCCTCGGCAACTCGAGCAGCGGTCGATGATGAGGCCTTCGATGAACAGCGAGCGGAACTCGCCACCACACTTGCCGCAGCGTTTGGCGACGCCGAGCGCGATCTCGGTGACGCCGTGTTCGCTGAGCTCGGCCTCGATCTCCGTACTCGCATCCGACCCCAAAGTGGAGTCTGGGTGCAGCATGCGCCTGAGGATCTCGAAGGGCAGGGCGAGGTTGGTGCCGGTCAGGTACTCGATGAGCGCAGTCCGCATCTCGTTCGCGTCCTGGTAGCGGTCTTCCGGGTTCGGACGTATCGCTTTCAAGACGATCGCGTCGATCGCCGGGTCTCGCTCGCCGGATGCCGCGGTGGGCGCAAGTGGTGGGCCATCGAGGATGCGCCGAAGCACGGCGTTTGCATTCTCGTGGCCAAACGGAAGCTTGCCCGCCAACAGTTCGTACATGACCACGCCCACCGCAAACAGATCGGAGCGTCGATCGATGTCTTTGCCGCGCAGCTGTTCGGGCGGCATGTAGCGAATCTTTCCGAAGATCATGTTGCCCTCCATCGAGGGCACGCTCTCCCGGCCGGGCAGCCACTTCGCGAGACCGAAGTCGAGCACCTTCACCGCGCCGCTGCGGGCGACGAGCACGTTCTCGGGCGAGATGTCTCGGTGGATGATCGGCTCACCGCGGAAGGGCCCTCCCGCGTGCGCCTCTTCGAGCGCCGACAAAACCTCGGCCATGATCGCCGCCAACACAGGGGGAGCAAGCGGCTTGCCGGCGAGTTTTGCCCTGCGGTGCAGGCGCTTGAGGTCGACGCCGTCGACGTACTCCATCACGAGCCACAGGTTCTCCTTCTCGTGGCCCACGTCGAAGATGTGCACGATGTTCGGGTGGTTCAGAAACGACCCGATGCGCGCCTCGTTCAGAAAGAGTTCGACGTAGCTCTGGTTGTCCGCGAGGTCTTTGGTGATGCGCTTGAGCGCCACCCGCTTCGCGAACCCGGACAATCCGGTGTGTTCCGCGATGTAGATCTCGCCCATTCCCCCCGCGGCAAGCCGGTGAATGATTTGGTATCGCCCGAGGCGGCCCTTCATTGCGGGTAATCTAGCAGCGATTCGGAGCCAGGTGAAACAAGGGTCCCTTGCCGCCCTGGGCCGGACGGACTACGGCTCGGGCATGGCTCGATGCGACTTCTGGTTCGATTTCTCCAGCCCCTTTGCCTACCTGGGGGCGACCCAGGTGGAGCGGTACACCTCTGGCCACGAGCTGGTGTACCAGCCGTTTCTGCTCGGAGGGCTCTTCAAGATCCTGGGCTCCCCCATCGTGCCTCTCGCCACTTTCCACGAGAACAAGATGCGTTTGGCGCTCAAGGACCAGTACCGCTGGGCTGATCATTGGGGCGTGCCGTTCAAGTTCCCGTCCATTTTTCCGCAGATGACGGTGCTCCCGCTGCGGGTCGTGCTTCAGCTCCAAGGTGCGGATCAGAAGCGCGCGGTGCGGGCCCTCTTCGATGAGGTCTGGGTGAACGACGGGAACATTCAGACAGAGGAGACCGTGCGGCGGGTTCTCACGACGCTCGGGCTGCCGGAAGATGATCTGATCCGCGGCGCGCAAGATCCAAAGATCAAGGACGCGCTCAAGCACAACACCGAGGAGGCGGCCCGGGTGGGCCTGTGTGGTGCGCCCAGCTTCGTGGTGGACGGCGAGGTGTTCTGGGGGCAGGACCGGCTCGAAATGGTCAAGAAGGCCCTCGAAGGCTGGAAACCGGCCTCGCCGGATGTCGACACCCAACGCCTGAAGTCCGCTGGCGTTTAGTCAGCGCCGCTTCGTCACGAGGCGGACTCACAACCCAACAACACACGAGGAGTCATCGATGAGCGCATTCGTACACATGGAACTAAACACGACCGATCCGGTCGCGGCCAAGGAGTTCTACAGGAACGTCTTTGGCTGGAAGACGCAGGATATCGAGATGCCGGAGGGCGTCTACACGATGCTGAGCGCGGCCAAGGGGGCCAACATCGGTGGGATTCAGCAGAAGCCCATGCCCGACGCGCCCACGGCGTGGCTCGGCTACATCGGCGTAGCCTCGCATGCGGATACGATGGCGAAGGCGATCATGAGCGGGGCCCATGTCATCGTGGAGAAGTACGTCATTCCGGGTATGGGAACACTCGGCATCTTCTTCGACCCGCAAGGCGCCCCGGTCGGCATCTGGGAGGCCGCCGCCCAGCCTAAGAAGAAGGCGGGCAAGAAGAAGCAGAAGAAGGCCAAGAAGATCGGCGGCAAGAAGAAGCAGAAGAAGGCCGCCAAGAAGAAGCAGAAGCAGAAGAAGGCCGAGAAGCCCGGCGCCAAGAAGAAGCAGAAGAAGTCGAAGCAGAATTCGTAGCTCGCCGCCGGCCGCCGAGTTCGGGTCCAGTCGAGCGTCCCCCGAATACAGCCCGAAGCGTTCGGATTGGCTGGGGTTCTGAGGACGCCGGAGTTCGGGTCCAGTCGAGCGTCCCCCTAACTCTCACTGACGCTTCAGGTACACCGGCGCGGTCGTCCGATCTCCCGAACTACTTCGTGAGCTTCCGATACTTCAAGCGATGCGGCTGGTCCGCATCCGCCCCGAGGCGCTTCTTGCGGTCCTTCTCGTAGTCCTCGTAGTTGCCTTCGAACCACTCCACGTGGCTGTCGCCTTCGAACGCCAGGATGTGCGTGGCGATGCGGTCCAAGAACCACCGATCGTGGCTGATGATCATCACGCAACCGGCAAAGCTCAACAGCGCGTCCTCGAGCGCGCGCAAGGTGTCCACGTCGAGGTCATTGGTCGGCTCGTCGAGCAAGAGCACGTTGCCGTGGCTCTTGAGGAGCTTGGCGAGGTGCACCCGGTTTCGCTCACCGCCGGACAACGTGCCCACGGGCTTCTGCTGGTCCGAGCCCTTGAAGCCGAACGCACCCACGTAGGCGCGAGAAGGAAACTCCTTCTTGCCCACCGGGATGGTGTCATAGCCTTCCGAGATCTCCTGCCAGACCGAGTTGTCGGGTACGAGTGCGTCGCGGTTCTGATCCACGTACGCGACCTTGACCGTGTCGCCGACCTCGACCACGCCGCTGTCGGGCTTCTCTTGGCCGGTGAGGATTCGAAACAAAGTCGACTTGCCGGCGCCGTTCGCGCCGATGATGCCCACGATGGCTCCGGGGGGGACCTTGAAGCTGAGGTTCTCGAACAGCAGCTTGTCGCCGTAGGCCTTCTTGATGTTCTGGACGTCGAAGACCTTGTTCCCCAGCCTTGGCGGCGGGGGAATGGGGATTTCGGCCTGCGCCACTTTGTCCATGGCCGCTGCCGACTGCAGCTCCTCGAACTTCTGGATGCGCGCCTTGCTCTTGGCCTGACGCGCCTTGGGGGACTGCTTGATCCACTCCATCTCGTGCTCGAGGGTCTTCTTACGCGCAGAGGCCTGCTTCTCCTCAACGTCGAGTCGCTTCTGCTTCTGCTCGAGCCATCCGCTGTAGTTGCCCTTGAACGGGATGCCCGCGCCCCGATCGAGCTCGAGGATCCAGCCCGCGATGTTGTCGAGGAAGTAGCGATCGTGGGTGATGGAGACCACGGTACCCGAGTAGTCTTGAAGGTGCCGCTCGAGCCAAGCCACCGACTCCGCGTCGAGATGGTTGGTCGGCTCGTCGAGGAGCAAGAGGTCCGGCTTCTCGAGGAGCAGACGGCACATGGCCACCCGGCGACGTTCACCGCCCGAAAGGGTGCCGACGTCTTGATCGCCGGGCGGGCATCGCAGCGCGTCCATCGCGCGTTCGAGCATGTGGTCGAGGTCCCAGGCGTTCTTCGCCTCGATCTCGTCCTGGGTGCGGCCGTGCTCTTCCATCACCTTGTCCATCTCGGCGGGCGAGAGGTCTTCGCCGAGCTTCATGGACAGCTCATCGAAACGCGTGAGAAGTCGGCGGATGTCAGCGACCGCGGGCTCGATGTTGCCCTTCACATCCTTGCTCGCGTCGAGCATGGGCTCTTGGGGCAGATAGCCCACCGTGACGCCCTTCATGGCCGAAGCCTCGCCGACGAACTCCTTGTCGACGCCGGCCATGATCTTGAGGACCGTGCTCTTGCCGGCACCGTTCGGGCCGAGGATGCCGATCTTGGCCCCGGGCAAGAACGCGAGGGTCAGGCCCTTTAGGATCTCCTTGCCCGGGTAGGATTTGCGGAGATCCCGCATGGTGTACACGAACTCGGGCATAGGCTTATCGCTTCTCCATCGAGACGTAGTCGCGCTTCGGTGAGCCCGTGTAGATCTGCCGCGGCCGGCCGATCTTGCGCTTGGGGTCCTCGATCATCTCTTTCCACTGGGCAATCCAGCCGGGGAGCCGCCCGAGGGCGAACATCACGGTGAACATGTTGGTGGGGATGCCGAGCGCGCGGTAGATGATGCCGCTGTAGAAGTCGACGTTCGGATACAACTTGCGCTCGACGAAGTATGGATCCGTCAGCGCGCTCTCCTCGAGCTTACGCGCGATGTCGAGCAGCGGGTCCTTCTTCTTGAGCTTCGCGAGTACGCGCTCCGCCTGCGCCGACAGGATCTTCGCGCGCGGGTCGTAGTTCTTGTAGACGCGATGTCCGAAGCCCATGAGCTTGAAGCCATCTTCCTTGTTCTTGGCTCGCTCGACGTAGCGGGTCACGTCGCCGCCGCCGGTGTGGATCTTCTGGAGCATCTCCATAACCTTCTGGTTGGCTCCGCCATGGAGCGGTCCCCACAGCGCCGAGATGCCGGCGGAGATGACCGCGAACAGGTTGCTCTCCGCACTGCCGACCAAGCGCACGGTGGACGTGGAGCAGTTCTGCTCGTGATCCGCGTGCAAGATGAGCAGCAAGTTCAGGGCGCGCTCGAACTCCGGGTCCACCTCATAGCTCTCGGTGGGCCAGGCGAACATCATGTGCAGGAACTTGGCGGCGTAGGTGAGGTGCTGAGGCGGGTAGACAAAGGGCTCGCCGATGCTCTTCTTGTACGAGATCGCCGCGATGGTGCGTACCTTCGACAGAATGCGCGGATAACTCTCGGCCCGGGCCTCCTCGGTGGTGATGTCGAGCAGGTCTGGGTAGAAGCTCGACAGCGAAAGCGTCATCGACGACAGGATGGCCATCGGGTGCGCGGTCATCGGGAAGCCGTCGACGAAGCGCTTCATGTCCTCGTGAATCAGCGTGTGACGCGACAGCCGCCACGAGAAGGCCTCGAGCTGGTCCTTGTTGGGAAGTTCGCCGTAGATGAGAAGGTACGCGGTCTCCACGAACGTGGACTTCTCGGCGAGTTGCTCGATCGGGATGCCGCGATAACGCAGGATGCCCTTCTCACCGTCGATGAACGTGATCGCGCTCTCTGTTGCGCCGGTGTTCATGTACGCGGGGTCGAGCGTGACGAGTCCGGTCTCCTTGCGCAGGTTACCGATGTCGATCGCACGCTCGCCCTCGCTCCCCACGACGACGGGCAGCTCGAGCGTCTTGTCTTTGTAGATCAGCTTCGCGGTCTCGGTCATGACCAGGACATAAACCAAGAATCCCGCGCTTCTACAATGGGAAACGCGAGGGTTCTGGGCCTCCGGGCATCCCCACCGGCGGCAGGAAGTGGGCTTTTGTAGGAACGCTCGGCGTCCTTCGTTGACCGGCATTCTCGGCTCTGGTTGTCTGCGCGCCCGTATGTCACAGAAGCAGGGCCAACCCGCCGACGGCGGCCTCGAGCAGATCCTCCGGCTCCGCAAAGAGAAAGCCAAGCGGCTCGAGGAGTACGGGTGGAAACCTTACCCGAACGGCCTCGAGGTTCCTCACACCACGAAGGACGTGCGCGAGGCCCCGGGCGCCCCGGCCGAGGAGCCGGCCGAGGGCGACCCGAGCTTCCGCATCGGCGTGCGTATCCTCGGCATCCGTAGCTTCGGCAAGGTGAGCTTCATGTCGGTCCAGGACCGGCACGGACCGCTGCAGCTGCAGCTCCGAAAGGACCTGCTCGGCGAAGCAAACTACCAGGCCGCCAAGAGCCTCGATCTCGGAGACATCGTCGTCGCTTCGGGCCCGCGGATCGTCACACGCACGGGCGAACTCACGCTTCAGGTCAAAGAGATCACCCTCGCCACGAAGAGCATGCACCCCTTGCCCGACAAACACGCCGGGCTCACTGACGTGGAGCAGCGGTATCGGCAGCGCTACGTGGACCTCATCGTGAACCCAGAGGTGCGTAAGACCTTCGAGCAGCGTGCTCAGCTCATCCGCTTTATCCGAAAGTTCCTCGACGAGCGTGACTTCATGGAGGTCGAGACTCCCATGCTGCATCCCTTGATCGGCGGGGCGGCGGCCAAGCCCTTCACCACGCACCACAACGCGCTCGACATGGAGCTCTTCATGCGCATCGCGCCGGAGCTCTACCTGAAGCGTCTCGTGGTGGGTGGCTTCGAGCGGGTCTACGAGATCAATCGCAACTTCCGCAACGAAGGCATCAGCACCCAGCACAACCCCGAGTTCACGATGCTCGAGTTCTATCAGGCCTACGCGACCTACGAGGATCTGATGAACCTCACCGAGGAGATGTTTCGCGCGGCCGCCTTGGAGGTGACCGGCTCGCTCCAGATCCCTTACGGGGGCCACGGGGAGGGCGAGACGCCGGTCATGCTCGACTTCGAGAAGCCGTTTCGCCGCATCCCGGTGCGCGAGGGACTCCTCGAAAAGCTCCCCGGGGTCGACATCACGAATCACTCGGCGCTGCTCGCGGCGGGGGAGAATCTCGGGGCGCACCTCGATCCTCGGTACTCGGTCGGGCGCCTGCAGATGGATCTATTCGAACACCTCTACGAGAAGGACCTCATCCAGCCCACCTTCGTCATCGGCTTTCCGATCGAGGTCTCGCCGCTCGCCCGTCGAAGCGAGCGCGACCCCGCGGTGGCCGATCGCTTCGAGCTCTACATGACCGGAAAAGAGATCGCGAACGCCTTCTCCGAGCTGAACGACCCCGAAGACCAGCGCTCTCGCTTTCGAGCCCAGCTCGAGCAGAAGGCGGCGGGTGATCAGGAGACGATGGACTACGACGAAGACTACTGCCACGCGCTCGACATCGGTCTCCCACCCACCGCGGGCGAGGGCGTGGGCATCGATCGCTTGGCCATGGTGCTCACGAACTCGCCGTCCATCCGTGACGTCATCCTCTTCCCCTTGCTTCGAAAGCACTGAGCGGAACGAAACAACCAGTGCGGGACGACGAGCGGGCACGCAGATTCTGGCGCCGAACCGGGCGCGGGCTCGCCTTCGCAGCCGCCGTGCTCGGCCTCTCGTGCGGGCTTGCGGCCATCGTCGATCATCAGATGGAGGCGGGCACGCGCGCCCAAGCCGCCGGGGCGAGCCTCGCCAGCTTGGTGATGCTCGCGGGCGGCTTCGCACTCGGTGTGCGCGGCCGCGGGGGTGGAAAGATCCCGCTCCTTCCAGGGCTCATCGGGGCGGTGCTGCTCAGCCTCGCGGCCTTCATCGTGCGCATGTTTCCATCGCCCGCGCTCGGCATGTTCGTCACCGAAGGACCCACCGCGGTGGCGGTGGTGCTGCGCACCGCGAGTTTTGGCCTCCCGGCCTTGGCGCTCGGGAGCCTCGGCGCGGCGCTGGGCACCGGCTCCACGAGGGCCTCGCTCCCGGTCGCGGCGGTGGCGATTCTCGGGCTGGTGGGCCTTCAGTTCGGCGGCGCGAAGCTGCTGCTCGAGCTGTTCTACAGTCCCACGCTCGTCAATGTCTGGAGCGTCAGCTTCGCGGCGGCGGTCTGCCTGCTCGTGGGCTTCCTCCTCGCCTTCCTGCTCCGCCGTCTGGCCTTCACCGAGATCACCCTCGTCGCACTCGGCTACGGCTTCCTCATCTATCTCTCCGTGGCGCTCTTCTACGAGAGCATGGTGCGCGGACTCGACGTGCCCAAGGAGCAGGTCCTGGTGGCTTTGGCGTTTGCTCCGGCCGCGATCAGCCTCTGTCTCCTCGCGGTCGGCGCGAGCCTCGGCTTCATGTTGATGGGCAGCGGACGCTTCGACCCATCCTTCTCCTTCGAGATGACGGTGGGGCTCAGGTACCTCTCCGCGCATACACGCGTGCCTCACGCCGAGGTCGCGTCCTCGGCGCCACGTCCGGGCGTGTTCCGACGGGTGGTCCTCTCGATCTTCGGGCCCGAGGCCTCGGTCTCGGTCATCCTCGCGGTGTCCGTGATGGGCGTCTGCCTCGGGGTGATGGCGCTCATCGTGGTCTTGTCGGTGATGAGCGGCTTCGAGGACGATCTGAAACAGAAGATCCTCGGCGCGCATGCACACATCGTCATCAACAAGAAGGGCGACGACTTCCGCGAGTACTCGGACCTCGAGGAGCGCGTAAAGTCCGTCGATGGTGTTCGCTCCGCCGCTTCCTTCGTGCTGGGTGAGGGCATGGTCACGAGCGACTCGAACGTCGCCGGGCTCTTGGTCAAAGGCATCGAGACCGGGAACGCGGCCGCGACCGAGCGCCTCCGCCGAGACATCGATCGCGGCAGCGTCGACTTCCTCCTGCGGCCCGAAGACATCCCCGGGGCGCGCCCCGCGTCCGGGCGTCCGAGCTCGACCACCGCGGACACTCGCGGACAGCTCGGGCTGCTCGCGCCCTCGGACTTCGGCGAGCCCAAGAACGCGGGGGTCGAAAGCCTTCCCGGGGGCCGCGTCCTGCCCGGCATCATCATCGGTCGCGAGTTGGCGCGCGCGCTGCGGGTGCGGGTGGGCGATACGGTGGGCCTGGTGTCGCCGGTGTCCGAAGGGATAGGGCCCACCGGGCCCCAACCCAAGATCAGGAAGTTTCGAGTCGGCGGGATCTTCTTCTCTGGACTGTCGGAGTTCGACACCAAGTTCGGCTACGTGGAGCTCGCGCAAGCCCAGCGCTTCTTTGGCATGAACAAGAAGGCCACCGGGGTCGAGCTGCGCGTGGCCGATGTCGACGACACCCCTTGGATCGTCGAGGAGGTGAAGCGCCGCGTCGGGGGCCACCCGTACAGCGTTCGAGACTGGCGCGAGATGAACAAGGAGCTCTTCTCGGCGCTGCTGCTCGAGAAGCTGGCGATGTTCATCATCCTCGTGTTCATCGTGCTCGTGGCCTCTTTCAACATCGTGTCCACGCTGGTGATGATCGTGCTCGAGAAGGGGCGAGAAATCGCTATCCTGAAGTCCATGGGGGCGACGAGCGCTTCGATCATGAAGGTCTTCGTCGTTCAGGGGCTCATCGTGGGGGTGGGCGGCGCGCTCCTCGGGCTGATCCTCGGGGTGGGGACCTGCCTGCTCATCCAGCGTTATGGCGTGGGACTCGACGCCGACGTCTTCTATATCGATCGACTCCCGGTGGTCATGGACCGCGCAGAAATCGGTCTCATCGGGCTCGCGGCGGTCGTGATTACGTATCTTGCGACCATCTATCCCGCGATGGCGGCGGCTCAGCAGAGACCAGTGGAGGGACTCCGTGACGAATGAAGTGGCGATTGGCGACATGCTGGTCGAGATCCGTGGGCTCGAGAAGAGCTACCGCTGGAACGAGCGCGAGATCTCCGTCCTCCGAGGGGCCGACCTCGACATCCGAGCGGGGGAGCGCATCTCGCTCACGGGCCCCTCGGGCTCCGGCAAGTCCACCTTCCTACACGTGCTCGGAACCTTGGACGAGCCGGATGCGGGCTCGGTGAAGTTCGCGGGCAGGGACATCTTCGCAAAGTCGCCGGCGGAGCTCGCCACGTTCAGAAACGAGACCATCGGCTTCGTGTTTCAGTTTCACCACCTCCTGCCCGAGTTCTCGGCGCTCGAGAACGTGATGATGCCGGGCTGGATCCACCGCGACCCGCGCGGCACGGTCGAACGCCGCGGCAAGGAGATGCTCGACCTGGTGGGCCTCTCCCATCGGCTCGATCATCGTCCGGGTGAGCTGTCGGGCGGTGAACAGCAGCGCGTGGCGATTGCACGCGCTCTGGTCGCGGGGCCCAAGATCCTGCTCGCTGACGAGCCGACCGGCAATCTCGACGAGGAGAACGCCGAAGCCATCCACGACTTGCTCGACGAGATGAACCAGAAGACCGGGCTCACGCTGCTCGTCGTGACCCACAGCTCCAGCCTGGCCCGTCGCATGCCCCGTCGCCTGCACATGGCCGACGGCCGGGTGATGGAAGAGTAGGGCGCCCGTTCATGCTGGTGGCGCTGTGCTTCTTTCTGTCGGGCGCGGCCGCGCTCGTGCTTCAGGTCCTCTGGACGCGGATGCTCGGCCACGTCTTTGGCGCGACCGCCCTCGCGGTCTCGACCACGCTCACCGCATTCATGATGGGGCTCGCGCTCGGCGCGTTCATCGGGGGTAGGTGGGCCCCGAAGCTGAAGCGGCCGTTGCTCGTCTTCGCGGTGCTCGAGACCGCGGTAGGGCTGTACGGACTCTTGGTGCCGAGCCTGCTCGGTCAGATGCCCGCAGTGCAGCGCTTCATCGGCATCGAGCTCGGCATCGGCTTCATCGGCTACAGCCTACTGCGGTTTGTCATCGTGACCGCGATCTTGATCCTGCCGACCACTGCGATGGGCGCGACTCTGCCGGTGTTGGCCGAGGGGGTGGTCAAGCGAGGGCCGGAGATCGCGTCCCGCGTCGGCCGTCTCTACGCCGCCAACACCTTTGGCGCGGTGGTGGGCGCAGTCGTGGCGGGCTTTGTGCTCATTCCGGATCTCGGCATCGAACTCACCGTTCGCCTCGCCGCGGGCATCGACCTCTTCGTCGCGCTCCTAGTGTTGCTCTTATACAAGCTGGGTGGCGGGTCGAGGATCCTGCTCTACGAGCGCGAGAAGCGCAGCGCCGACGATATCCTGCTCGAGCTCGAGCCGATTCGCCCCGAGGACGTCACCCCGGCCGCGGCGCGAGTGTCGCTCGTCGCCTTCATGGTGTCCGGGGCTTCGGCGATGATGCTCGAGGTCCTGTGGACTCGCGCGGTGGGTGTGGTCATTGGCGCGAGCACCTACGCCTTTACTCTCATCCTCGGCACCTTCCTCGTGGGTCTGGCGTCGGGCGCCTACGCGATGTCCAAGCAGATCGATCGCCTGCGTCACCCGGTGCTCACCCTGGCCTATGTTCAGCTGGCGGTTGGGATCTTCGCTGCGTTCGGCTCGGTGTTGGTCGACCAGCTCCCGCACTGGCTTCACTCCGCCGCGATCGCAAAAGAGGCCTCCTTCGGCTCAATCTACGTCCGCTCCTTCTTTTTGTCGTCGGCGGTGATGTTGCCCGCCACCTTGGCGCTCGGAGCGGTGATGCCTCTGGTCGTGCGTATCCTCTCGCCGGAGGGCAGGGAGCACGCCGGGGCCATCGTGGCGCGTGCCTATACCGTCAACACCGTGGGCGCGATTCTGGGCTCCTTCTTGGCGGGCTTTTTCATTCTGCCTCTCATCGGCGTCGAGCGAGGGCTGAAGCTCGCCGCGCTCCTCTCGATCTCGGTCGCGATCATGTTGGCCATCGTCCGAAGCCCACGCCCCAAGGGGCTGATGGCCGCCGCCTGTGTCGCGGGCGCGGTGATCTTCGCGCTGCCGAGCTGGAACGTGGGGACCTGGACCGCCGGTATGTTCCGCTACTACCTGGCGCGCAGCGTGTACAAGCGAGGCTTCGAGTTCTCGGGCAAGGTCGCCTACCACCGAGACGGGCTCGCGAGCACGGTGACCGTCGAGACCGACGACGAGGGCACGGGCTACTCGCTGAAGGTCAACGGCAAGGTCGACGCGAGCGACGCGGGCGACATGCCCACGCAGGTGTTGTCGGGTCTGCTGCCGGTTCTGGTCGCCCCCGAGTCCGAGGACGTGCTGGTGATTGGCTACGGCTCGGGGGTGACCTCGGGCTCCGTGCTGCGATCCGCGCAGGTGAAGAAGCTCGTGCTCGTGGAGCTGGAGGAGGCGGTCTACGAGGCCGCCAATCGCTTCTTCTCGCACGTCAATCGCAAGCCCCCGTCGGACCCCAGGTTCCGGGCGGTCATCGACGACGGTCGCAACTATCTGCTCGCGCGGGAGGACCGCTTCGACATCATCATCAGCGAACCCTCGAACCCCTGGATGACCGGGGCCGCGAGTCTGTTCACCGAAGACTTCTTTAGGATCATCCAGAAGCGCCTCGCGCCCGGCGGCGTCTATCTGCAGTGGCTTCAGCTCTACGAGCTGTCCCCCCGGTCGATTCGCACGCTCTATCGGACGGTGACCGCGGTCTTTCCGCACGTGGTCGTCTTCTCGCCTAGCCCCCGCAGCAACGACACCCTCGTTCTCGCCGCCGAGAGCCCCATCGCCTTGCGGCGGGCGGTGCTCGAGCGCCTCTTCGAGGACCCCAAGCTTCGAACGGAGCTGCAGCGCGCCGACGTCCACGTCCCAGAGGACTTTTTTGGGCTCTTCATCGCCGGTGAAGAGGAGGCGAAGCGCCTCGCGGGCGCGGGTCCGCTGAACACGGACGACAACGCCTTCATCGAGTTCGCCGCCCCGCGGGAGCTGCTCGAGTTCTCCGAGAAGGACGCGGAGCTTCCGGAGATCGAGGAGATGGAGGGGGCACGTCTTTCGCGGAGCCAGCGCCACTTCACCGGCTTCGACTTCGAGGATCCTGTCTTCCTCGCCAAGACCGCGTACCGGCTCACTCGGCAGGGGCGTTTGAAGGACGCGGAGGCCTTCGAGAGCCGATCGCGCGCCCGTCTGGACGCCGCGGAGCTTCAAGAGGCGGTGCGCGCGGCGGTGCTCGACCAACTGGACCTCACCGCGTGGCTGCGGACTAGGCTGGCCGAGGATGATGTGGAGTCCGTGGTGATCGCCAACGAAGAGACCAAGAAAGACGCGGTCTACAAGCGGGCGGTGGCGACCATGGTGGACGGCGATGAGACTCAGGCGCTTCGAGTGGTGGATCAGCCCAAGGACTTCGAGAAGCGAAGCCCCGCGCACCGGCTTCTGTACGCTTACCTCACTTACATGAAGGGACGCCGCTACGACGCCGAGCACCTGATCGAAGGGGTGCTCGAAGACGAGGTCTTCAGCGCCGAGAACCCGGTCGCGTATTACTATGCCGCGCGCATCCAGCAGGACCTCGGGCGCTACGCTCGAGCGGTGGATCTCCTCGAAGACTTCAGGCGGGCGCGGGATGATCTCGCCGCGGGTCCGTGACTCGGGTCAGAACTCGCTCAGTCTTCGGCCTTGGGCTTCTTCTTGGGTAGGTGGATCCGACGGTCGTCCGGGTCGTCGTGCGGCCGATAGAACAGCAGGACGCGGCCGATCTTCTGAACCAAACGCGCGCGGGTCTTCGCCGAGACGTGTGCGACCACTTCCTCGAGTTCCACCGGGGCTTTGGCGGCGAGCTTGACCTTGAGCAACTCGTGCGCCTCGAACTGGGTGCGAAGCTGTTCGACGAGCGCCTCGCTCAAGCCGTTCTTTCCGACTTGCACGACGGGATCGAGCCCGTGACCCAGCCGGCGGAGAAACGACTTCTGGTGGGCGGTGAGCGGGGCGGGGGGAGCAGCTTTCAGAACCATCGGCCCTTCTTCTTCTCTTTCTCTTTGCGCATGTTGACCAGCCGGATCTCACTCGCCGCCTCGTTGTTGTGCGAATCCATCTGCAGGACGCGTTTGAACATCTTGATGGCGGCATCCATATCGCCCGCGGACTTGTGGAGGCGCGCCAGAAAGAGAAACGCTGCCAAGAGGTTTTCGTCCTTGCCGAGGAGCTCGTTGATGCGGCGGATGCCCTTGGGGTACGCACCGTCGATCATGGCTTCGACGTAGGCCTTGTAGATCTCCATCTCCCGGTCGCCGCGCTTGAGGCTCAGGCCTTCCTCGAGCTCGGCCAAGGCCTCCTTCCAGCGCCGCGACTTGACCATGGCCTCGGCCTTTAGGAAGCAGGTCTCGGCGTCCAGGATGGCCCGGACCATCTCCTGCTCCTCTTCACGGTTCTTGAGACCTTCGTCGACCAGCAGCTTGAATTCCGAGCGCTGCGCCTCGGTCTTGATCTGATCGTACACGTGCTGAAGGAACGCGAAGATCTCCTGACGAATGCCGAGGACCTGATCCCCGGTGCCCAGCGGTGCGGCGTCCGGGTGATACTTCTTGGCCAGCAGCATGAACTTCTGCCGGACCTCCGTGTCCGAGGTCGCGACCTCTACGCCGAGCACCTGAAATGGGTCTTGGGTCTTGATGGCCTCGAACTCCTTCGTGAGGCGCAGGGCCTCGAAGGCGTCGTTTGGTGCGGCCACGGGCCTTGGTAGGGCTTCGGGTTTGTCGTCTGGCGGGGGCGGGCTGACCGGCGCTTGGGCCGCGGCGGGCGCGGCCGCCGGCTTGGCGGCTCGGCTGCCCGGAGGGGCCAGCGGGGACCGCCTCGAGCTGGTTCGCGGCGGTGGGGTCGCCGGGGTGCGGGCTTCCGAACGCGGCGGTGGCGCGGCGGGGGGCGGCGGCTCGGGGGTGGGTTCGGGGGCCGGCGCGGCGACACGGCTTCGAACCCGGGCTTCGCCCGCCACCAGGAAGCGGCTCACGAAACCGATGAAGAGCGCGCGTTGTGACAGGAGCGCGACCTCGGAGGACTTGAGGCTCTCGAGGATCTCGCCGACCGTGCGCGCACCCTCTACGCTCCTTAGGATTCGGACTTCGCGCGGGTCGAGCTTGAGCTCGGAGACCTCCACGCCGCTCAGCTGTGAGCGAATGAGCGGTGCGTCCAGGTGCTCGCGGAAGGCCGCGATGATCTGGTCGCGCTGCACGCCTTCCCGGATCGCCTGAACGAGGCAGGAGAAGCGGTCGAGGCCGGTGGGGACCGCGGGCGAGGACAGGCTCTCGGGGATGAACTCCGCCCGACCTTCTTCCAGAGCGACGATCCAGCTGAGCGTGGTGCGCGCCCATCGGCCAAGCGCATCCATGAACACGTGCGGCGGAATGAGACCGAGCCCAATGAGGGCGTGACCGAGCTCCGCGTCTGGCATCTTTCGGCGCGCGCGCGTGATCGCATCCTCGGTGACCGCGCCCTTGTTGATGAGGAACTGATCGAGCGCGAGTAGGTCCATGTCCGTTTCAATGAGGCCGATGATTCCGCCCACGAGGCAGCAGTCGATGCGACCAAAGTCGGTCGAGAAGCGAAGGCGTCCGGTGCTTCGCTCGATCGCGTGGTCGAAGAGGATCCGAGCCGCCGGATGCACCGACAGATCGAGGCCGCTTTGGGTGTCGGCGGCCGGGGGCGGACGAGAGACCCGGGCGGGGGCGGGCCGTCGGCTCACGGGGGCGGGCGGCGCAGGGGGGGCTTCGGTCGGGCGACTGGGGCGCATGACCCGTACGGGGGTGGGTGGTGGTTCGGCGGGCGGGGTCGGCGAGGCGTTCTGCCTTTGGCTCTCGCTCGGTGGGGGCGGGGGATCGGTGGGGACCTCGCTCGCCTCTTCGTCCTCGAGGAGCCCTTCGGCGGGGTCGGCGACTTCGGAGACCCCGGAGTCCCAGGGGTGGAGCCCCTCGGCCAGCTTGTCGCGGGCCGCGATCACCTGAGCCGAGAGCTCGGGGTGGCGTTCGAGGGGAATGAAGGTCCGGCCGTCCACCGACACCGGCGTCTTGGCGTCCACCACGTCCGCGCAGAAGAGCACCTCGAGGGCAGAGGGCTCTAGGGGGCCGAGGGGACTGCCCTTTCGGTCCCTGAGATAGACTTGTGAGGGCCCCATCGAGCCGCCCGATCGTGCGCCGGGGTGGGACCGCCGTCAACGCTGGATGAATATCCGAAGCGCGCCCCCCGTCCCTGGCCGGTGCGTGGAGCGGAGGTCCAAAACGTGATACCCGGTCACCCGTTCAGGTTCAGGCAGGGGCCCAGAGGAGGTCTTTGCCGATGAGAAAAGGAAGAGGCCCCCTTCAAATGTCGATGCCCAGCTTCGTCCCCCCCGGTTCCCCCCTTCGGCTCGTGGGTGGCTTACCCGCCGGCTTGCTGACCGTGCTTCTCCCCTGCGTTGCCTTCGCACAGGACGCGGTCACCGAAAAACTCCAGCACGGCGAGGTCAACTGGACCGAGCGCTCGGTCATCGCGACGGGCTCGGGGGCCCCAGACCTGAAGCTCCAAAACGTTGCTCAGGTCCGCCTGGCCGCCGAGCGGGCGGCGCAGATCGCCGCCTACCGCAACGTGCTCGAAGCGCTGAAAGGCGTGCAGGTCTCGGCCGGAAAGACGGGCGAGGACCGGCTCGGAGAGGACCGGGTCAAGGCCCAGGTCGAAGGCATCGTGCGTGGCTGCAAAACCGTCGATACCCGCTACTTCTCGGACTACGGCGTGGACGTGGTCATCAAGTGTCCGCTCGATGGCGCGCTCGGTTCGGTGCTCTTACCCGAAGCCGAGTACAAGCCCCCGCGCATGGAGGGTGAAAAGAAGTACACCGGGCTCATCGTCGATGCCTCCGGGGTCGCTGCGAAGCCCGCCCTCGGACCTCGCCTCTACAGCGGCAGCTCGCTCTTGTACGGCGCCGAGACCGTCAACCCCTCGTTCCTCCGAAAGCACGGGGTGGCCGCCTACTACGGCTCCGTCGAGTCGGCGAAAAAGAGCCCCCGCGTCGGCAACAACCCGCTGGTTGTGCGCATCGGAAGCGTGCTCGAAGGCCCGAGCGATTTGAAGCTCGCGGCCGAAGACCTCGGAAAGCTCGAAGACATCGACCTCGGTTTCCTCTCTGAGGGCCGGGTCGCGATCGCGACAGGACCTTGATCATGAGACGAACGGCACTACTCGGCGCGACCGCGCTCTGTCTATTTGCGAACTCGGCCTTGGCGGCCGAAGAGACCATCGAGGTCACGGGGGTGGCCGCGGTGGTGAACAACGACGTCGCCGCCGCTCGCGACAGGGCGATCGACGACGCCAAGCGCAAGGCGGTGGAGCAGGTGGCGGGCGCGCAGATCTCGTCGCAGTCCATGACCGAGAACTTCCAGCTCGTCGAAGAGCGTATCTATGCGCGCGCGTCGGGCTTCGTCCGGCGCTACGAGATCAAGAGCGAGTTCAAGGACCCGGACGGCACGTACCACGTAAAGATCAAGGCGGCGGTGGACGCCGGCTCGGTCGCGGAGAACCTCGATCAGATCTTCAAGGTGAAGCCGCGGGTCATCGTGCTCATCGCGGAGCAGAACGTGGGCGCCTCGAGCATGAGTTACTGGTGGGGCCAAAAGGGCTTCTCGAGCGAGATGGACCTCATGATGAACAGCCTCATCGGCGAGTGGCAGCCCAAGGGCTTCAAGTTCGTGGACCCGGGGATGCTCAAGGGGAAGCTGAAGCTGACCAAGGCCATGCAGCGGGCCGAGCTCGGCAACGACGACGTCCTCACGCTCGGAAAGAACTCGGACGCGGACATCGCCATCGTGGGCAAGGTGGTGGTGACGGATGCCGGCCCGGTGATGGAAGGGGTCAAGATGCGGTCTTTTCATGCGGTCGGGACCCTTCGGATCCTGAACGTGGACACCGGCGAGATCCTCGCGGTGGCCGATGAAGGCGCCACCGCGGCGCACATCGACGGCAACCAGGGCGGCCGACTGGCGATCAAGGCGCTCGCGAAGACGCTGAGCCCCGGTCTCGAGAAGAACATCCTTTCGAAGTGGACCGCCGAGGCGGCGTCGGCCCAAAGCCTCGAGGTCGTCCTGAAGGGCCTCAAAGGCTCGTCCGAACTCAATCGCGTCACCCAGTACTTGAAGGGCGAAGTGCGAGGCGTGGAGTCCGTGGACGTTCGCCGCAAGCGCAAGGGTCAGGTCTATCTCGATGTCCGCTACCGCGGGGACGGTCTCGGCTTGGGCAAGGCCTTCGAAGAGAAGAGCTTTGACGGCTTCAAACTCGACGTGGACGAAGCCTCGAAGGCCAAGCTCGTGCTTCGCGTAGAGAAGTGAAGATGCGAACACCGACGCTGGTCCTCGCGCTTCTTTTGCTCACCCCGGAGGCGATGGCCGCCGGTGCGGCTCAGGTCAGTTTCCTCGAGGGTTCGGCGGTGCTGACCAAGGCCGGCCAGACCAAGACCGGGGCGAAGCTCAAACGCGGAGTCCGCATAGGGGTGGGCGACAAGATCAGCACTGGAGCGAAGAGCCGGATCGAGCTCACGCTGCCCGATGGTTCGGCGCTTCGCCTGGGGGCCGAGACCGAGCTCGTGCTCGATGCCGCTCGCTTTGATGGCAAGCGTCGCGAGGCGGTCGGGGTGACCGTGCTGCTCGGCCGCGTTTGGGCGAAGGCGGCCAAAGCGGTGGGAGCGAGCTTCGAGGTCCAGACCAAGAACGCGGTCAGCGGAGTGCGCGGGACCTCGTTCACGGTGCTGGCCCAGCAGGACAGCTCCGCGATTGTCCGCGTGTATTCCGGCACGGTGGGGGTCAAGAAGAAGGGTGGTCCCGGAGCTCCGCGTGTGCAGGTGCCCGGCCCACAAGAGATCGCCAAGACCCAGTGGGACGAGATCGTCGCTTCGGCCATGAAGCAGGTGAAGGTATCGGCTCTGGGTGATTTGAGCCCGGCCGAGTCCTTCGAGGACGAGGGTGCCGAGCTCGAGTGGGCCCAGTGGAACCAGAAGAGAGACGGCGGCGGCTGAGTCTGCGGAGCCCTTGTCCCTTGCGGGCTTGGCCCCAATTCGCGCCGGAGCCCGTGGTGGGATACTGTGTCCCCAGGTGATCTCGCCGTGGTCTCGGCTTCGATCTACGACCGTTTTGGTCCCTTTCTGATTGTCCGCGCGCTCGGCCGCGGCGGGATGGGAGAGGTCTACGTCGCGAGGACGCGCTTCGCACACGCCAAGCTCGCCGCGGTCAAACGCCTTCGTCCCGACGTCGCCCGGGTGCCTACCTTCGCGGAGCGATTCAAGCACGAAGCGGATCTGGCGGTGCGGCTCTCGCATCCCAATATCGTGGCGACCATCGACGTGGGCTCGGTGCACAACCAGCTTTACGTCGCCTCAGAGCTCATCCTGGGAAAAGACACGGGCCACATCGCGGACAGGCTGCGCGAGCGCGGGCTCGGGGCACCGGTCGCGGTGGTCATCCGCCTGCTCGTCGATACACTCGCGGGCCTCGCGTATGTCCACGGGGTCAGAGAGCCGTCGGGGCGATGGCTTGGGCTCGTTCACCGCGACATCACGCCGGGCAACGTGCTCGTCGGCTACGACGGGGTCGCGCGCATCGCCGACTTTGGTTTGGCGAAGTCCGTGCTCGTTCAAGGCGGTCGCCTCACGGGTCACGGCGAGATCGTCGGCACACCGCACTACCTCGCCCCCGAGATCATTCGCGGGGAAGAGGCCGGCGTTGCCTCGGACATCTACGGACTCGGGGCGGTAGTCTATCGCGTGCTCACCGGCATCGCTCCGTTCCAAGGCTCCACCCCCGAGGTGCTCTTCAAGGCGCTCAACGATGAACCGCGTGCCATCTCGGCCCTGAGGCCGGATCTGCCCGCCTGGTTTGCCGCGCTCGTGCACGAGATGCTCGACAAGGACGAGAAGCGCCGGCCGCGGGATGCGGGTCTGCTCGCCGAGCGGGTGAGAAGCGCGGCGGAGAAGAGCAAGCTCCTACTCCAGCCGCCGTCCGTGGGCCGGTGGCTCGGTCAGCTCTTCGAGGCGGAGCGCGACCAGGAGCTGGCGGAGAAAGAGGCGCTCGAGGCCATGGACGCCGAGGAGGTGCCCGAGCCCATCGAAGGCACCGTGGTGCTCGCCCGCGTCCGGCCCGGTACCGCGCTCTTGCCCCCACCCTCGGTGCAGACGAGGGCCGATACGGATGGTACCGAGCTCGATCAGGAGATGCCGCTCGTCGATGCCGGCGCGGGCTACGAAGACGAGGAAGAGAGCATCGAGAACATGCGCACCTGGGCGATTTCGCTCGAAGAGAAGATCCTCGATACCCCCCGGGTCAAGGACTTCGACGACGAGGAGGGCACGGAGTTCGCGGCTCAGCGGCTCCGGTCAGCCCCGTCGAGTGCGGACGAGTCGGCCGACGAGCGCAGCGAGGTCGACACCGGCGATGAGGACGCCTTCGACAGCTCCGAGCTCGATACTCGGCTTCCTGGGTTCGCGGACGGGCCCGCGCGCCCGGATTCCACCGCCAACCCCTTCGAGACGCCTTCGGACCTAGGCGGCGAGGACCAGCGCACTCGTGTCGCCGAGATGTTTCCGAGCCGCTCGCCAGCGAAGCCCGAGCCCGCGAAGCCCGAGCCCAAGAAACGTCCTCGCGGGGTCGACTCGGTCGTCGTCGAGCCGGCGCCTCCGTCGGTGCGGACGGGCGATCTGCCTCCGCCGAGGCTCGAGTCTCCCAAGGATCCGCGTTCGGTGCAGAGGGCGCAGTACCAAGTCACGCCACCGTCGCGCGAGTTGGTCGTCGAGGCGCCCTCCGGCCGAGGCAAGGAGCGGCTCCTCTTCGTGACGATTGCCTTGTCCCTTCTCGTGGCCGGCCTCGCGTTTGGGCTCTGGATCCGACAGGCGGACCAGAGCGTCGTGGTGGTTCGACCCGAGGGCGAGCAGGCCGAGCTGCGGTCGCGCTTCAAGAGCGTTCGGAGCGAGGTCGACCGGCGCAAGGCTCTCGGTCAGCGCGTGCCCCCCGAGAGCTCGACGCTGATCGGGGATGCAGCGACCGCGCTGCTCGATGGGGACCTGGCTTCCGCAAGGACGCTCGTCGAAGCCCTCGAAGCCTGGATCGCGAGCGCGCCGGTCGAGTAGCGCGTCAGTCTTCCAGATACGCTGCTGGGTCCCGAAGTCCGCGCCACGATTGGCGAGATTCCGGCCGAGGTTTGGCGCTTCGTTTGGGCGCTTGGGACTCTGAGCTGGATGCGATCTGAGATGAGTTTTCTCCTCTTCGAGGATCGAGACTTCGGCGTGGCCGCACGAGCCCAGTCTCTCGACTCCATGGAACTCAGGGCGCTCGCTCCGAGGTCGCCGGAGAAGGCAAGGCGGTTCACATACTTCGCGGACCTTGCGAGAACCATGTCGGGTCAAAGTGAGTGGAGACTTGACTCCGCTTCCGACCGGTGAGAGACGGCGTCGATGCTCACGTCAGCCGGAATACCTCTGCTCCTCTCGATCCTGGTCCAAGGTGGTGCGCCGCTCGTCAAGACTGATAGTGTGGGACGCCAGTGGACGACCCAGATCTATCCCCATCGTCTAGCCGAAATCCGAAGCTCCGACACGTTCGGCTGTCTTGCCGTGCAGGACGACGCGGACTACAGCGGCTCGATCTCTTCGGGGGACGACGTCTGGCACACCGCAGCCAACTCGATCTCAAGTTCGTGCAATATGCTCTGGGTGTTCAACTACTATCTTGATGGCATGCCCGATGGAATGCCAACCTACTGGCCCAAGTTTGAGGCGATGAGACTCACGGCGGTCGACGCGACCCTGCAGTATAACCCGTCGGGCTCGCCGCCCGATTGGCCGATCACCAACTACTCCACGGCGCATCCGGATGATGCGGATGTGACCCCGCTTTGCCTGAATGTGGAGTGGGCTTCCCAGTCCAATGGTGCAGTGCTGCAAGTGCACTCGACTTGCCAGTCATCAGCTTCAACAATCGAGGTGAAGACTCCGGGCCTCGACCTCGCAGGTCTGTACGCGAATTTCTCGAGCACAAACTACTCAAATACACTCTTGTTCCTTACCCCAGGACAATCCGATGGAGTGCGCTTGAAATTCCTGCACAGCGGGAAGTGCATCAACATTCCTTGGGGGTGCTCCAACCCGTCTTCTCCTGGATGCTTGCCTCAGCAGATGCAGCAGTACACCTGCCAGACCAGTCCAAGCCTCAACGAAAGCTGGATCTTCCACTACCCGCAGTGCAACCTACAGCATAATTCGGTTGTCTGGATCGGGTAGTCATGATCAACGATGACGATGCCTCCTCCGCTGTCTCTCGATCTCCGCTCTCGGATTCTCAAGGCGTACCTTGCCGGCGAGGGGTCCTTTGTC
>WYAZ01000080.1 GCA_011526105.1 Deltaproteobacteria bacterium
AACCATCTTGGCTTTGACCGCCTCGGAGTACCCGACCATGATCATATCTCGCTGCTCGCCCCACACTGTTCAGACCGCCCGCCCAAGCACCGGCGAGGATCCGACAACTTCCCTGACACAGGGGGCGGCTCCCGGTAGAAGACGGCCTGGTCCAGGGCGTTGCCGCCACGCACCCGTTGGGGGTGAGCTACCTCCGCGCCAACGACGTACCGGGGGGCGGAAAGCTGAACCGGAACGAAACCATTCGCGTGACTGCGCCCTCCGACCAGAAGAACCACGGCATTCGGAATGTGTGCGTCGACCTCTCGGCAGAGGGACGAGCGGTGCTGGATGAGCAGGCCAACCTTCGGGTCACCTCGTTTCCCAATCCCGCTCAGCTTCCGCCGGGCGAGGTCCTCAACTCTCGGCATGCTCGGACGTTCCGGACGCTCTATTCTGCCGTCGTCTACACCGACACGATACGAAAGCTCAGAAACCGGCTCGCGGGGGGGCCCGTGGTGGACCTGCGTCCTTGCTCGGACTTCCCGCCTGAGGGGGCACCTTCAAGCCCGAAACGGATCACGGTGAGGATGTACGGGCTGTGCGAGAACGGGGTCACGAGCGATGGCACGATCTGCAGCGGCGACGCCGGTGGCAACTGGGGGTTCACTCCAGCGATACAAATCAACTACGGTAGCGGAGTGCAAACAGATGGATTGGCGGGCGTCCTACTCAGGGACATCGTCGGTTTGATGCCCTCGGCCAACCCGCTCGTATTTGGGACCGGGCTACGCTTCTTCTATGATCTTCGAGCGGGCAGCCCGTTGCTTGCTTCGAACGACCCTTCGGGCCTCTGGGGCTATCCGTCCCCCGATGGTGTTTGGGCGAAGAGGGGGTCGTGGCTCGAAGAGACGAGGCTGCTGAGCAACGCGATCACCCGAGTGGCCGCCCACGAAGTGGGTCACGGAATGGGCTTGGTCAGGACGAAGGGGACAATGGTGACCTCCTACCTGGAGGGAAGCTCGACCTATCGGAATCACAACGACACGACCTCCGATCTAGACAGCCCCTTGGACGGGAACCCGGTCGTGCGAGTCAGAGGACAGCCTCACTACGTCATGTTTCCCGCTGCAGCGTCGAGTGTCTCGGGTGCCACGACCTTCGGAGTCCGTGCAGTCGCCACCCCCACGGGCGGACAAGCGGTGGTGTCCGGCGGACCAACCGCGGAGTTTCTGAGCTCAAACCAGGAGTACATGAGGGCGGTACACCACTGAGGGTCCGCAGAAGCCCGGAGATCTATGAGTCGGCGAAGGGTGATCCAGCTGTGCGGGGTGGCGCTCGCGATAGCGTGCGGGGATGAGACAAAGCCCACGCCCTCGCCCTCGCCGATACTCGGGCGCCCCTTCACGATCGGGAACTATCAGACAACTTGGTTTGGACGCGTAACCACTGAGGGTGCCCTCGAAGGGGACTGGGTGGAGGGTGGAGGCCGAGCCGGCGGGTCCGTAGACTCTGGCGGCCGCTTCGCGTTGAGCTGGATCATCGAAACCATCGAGGTGTGGTCACTCGAGCCCACCCCTTCCTTCCGATTCGAACTCTTCGACCTCGCACCCATCGGACTCGTCACGAAGCGCGGCTTTGCCTTCCTCGGCGATGCCCCGAGCCCACGACTCGATCAGTTTCGAATCGACGGAGCTGCCTTCGATCCCACCACCGTGACCTCTTTTGGCCCTGACCAACTGGGCAGCGTGGGCGTGCGCGCTCTGCTTCCTCTCGATGACGACGAGCGTGTGCTCGCCTTTGGGTACGAGGCCGGAGAGAGTCGTGACGCTGCGCGGCTCCCAGTGCGGGTGCTCAAGGACACCGGAACGGACAGCGGGTACGTCCTCGAGACGGAGCTCACGCTGGGGCCCTACGATGTCGATGCTGGCCTCGGCAACGACTTGAATGCTTCGGGCGGTCACCGCGCGCTCTACGCGGCCCTGGGGACAGAGATCTGGATCATCACGAGGGCCGGGAGCGAGTTCGCGACTTCGCTGTTGGACTTTGGACACGTGCCTTGGGCGATCACGGTCGCGCCAGATGGGCTGCTTGCCGCCGTCACCTTCTATGTGGAGGGCTCATCGACCAACTCTCTCGCGATTCTCAACCTCGACGACATGACCGTGAGCCTCGACAGTCGGGTGAACGAACTCGTGGGCACGGAAGTCCAGTTGTCGCGCACAAGAACTGGATACGTACTGCACGCTCGGGCCGTCAAGTCGCGTGCCTGCCGCGAGGAGCAGGACGATTGTCCTGACCTCATCGCGCTCGAGTACGATCTCTCTGGGCAACCCGTCGAGTCCCCCGTCCCGCTTTGGCTGCCCGATCCACCTGGCGGCGGGACGCGCCCACAGCGGGCAGGTTCCACTCTTTCAATTGAACCTCACTGAGCGTGCCTGACTCGGAGACGAGAATGGCCGAGGTCCCGCTCGCCGAGATCGCCGCCGGCGCCCCGGCCAAAGGCGACGAGCTCGAGGCGTTTCAGCAGATGTTGCTCTCCGACTGGAGCTTCTGAGCGCCTGGGGATTCCCATGAGCCTAGACCCGGCCTAGAGTCCGGCCGTTATGAGCGCCATGAAAAAGTTCGCGATCGTCTTCTCTGCGCTCGCGCTGACCTTCGTCCTCGCCCTGCTCTCCCAAGTCATCTGTATCTCGGGCTTCGTCCGATACGGGATGCTCGTGCACGAGTGTCCGTCGGGCACTCCAAAGGCGGTGGCTCGCCTGAACGCCTGGTCGCTTCGGCGCGGGAATCCCGGGACGGTCGAGCTGAGCGCGGCCGCCTACTACACTCCCGGCCCGGCCGACTACGCTGAGCTCGCAACCCTGCGAAGGTCGACGCCGACACTCGAACTCCTCCAAGGGGACAAGGTGACGAAGCTCGACCCCAAGAAGGGCTGGAAAGATTCGGAGGCGGGCCTGCATCGCGGCGACATCGTACTCCCGGCCGATCTTCCGGACGGAGATCATCAGCTGCGGGCCACGCTCGAAACAACACTCGGACGAGTGACAACCACGGTTCCGCTGCCGGTCTACGCGCCGGCCAAGATCCACTTGCTCAGCGACCGGCCGCTCTACGAGCCAGGCAACCTCGTGCAGCTCCGCGCGGTGGTGATGAAGGCGCGCGATCTCACGCCGCTCGACGGGCGGCCCGGACGCTTCATCGTCACTTCCCCGAGCGGAGAGGTGATGCTCGAAGAGAAGGCCAGCGCCGGACGTTACGGCGTCGTCGCGGGCAGCTTCCCGCTCGACAAAGATGCCGAGATCGGACGTTGGTCCGTGAGGTGGACCTCCGGCGCAGACCAGGCGGAGATCGGCGTCCTCGTCGAGCCCTTCACCCTTCCGCGCTTCAGGCTCGAGATCGAACCGAGCAAGCCCTTCTACGGTCGCGGTGATCGGCCAAAGATCTCGGGCCGCGTGGTCTACAGCTCGGGCGCCCCCGTCGCGGGCGCGGTGGTCGAGGCGACGTGGCGCGTCTTTGGTCAGTGGCCCGCCCCCGCCGAGTGGATGAACGGGGCGCTGCCTTCGCGCTTCCGCACCAATGCGGAGGGCCGCTTCTCGGCCGAGCTCCCCGTCATCCCCCGAGATCTCATCGGGCGAGCCACACTGCATGCGGATCTTCAGGCCAGCGATGAAGCGAAGGACCGAGTGACGAGTTCGGTCGATCTGCTCCTGTCAGAGCACGCGATCCAGGTCGAGGCGATGACCGAGCTCGAAGGCGGCCTCGTCCAGGGCTACAACAACCGCGTGTTCTTGCGCGCCGCGACCGCGCATCAGGTGGTCTTGTCGAAGACGGAGCTCTTCGTGCGGCGCGCTTGGGAGCCCTCGGACCCTGGCACCACGGTGTTCACGGACGAGGACGGTGTAGCCTCGATTCAATTCGATCCGGGTCCACCAGTAAACGTCATCATCCCCGGCGGTCCGCGCCGCCCCATTCCGCGCCCTCCGGCGGTCCTGCGCACGGAGGTCAGCGAGCTCATCTTCGGCGACGAACCGAGCTTGGCCGATCTCACCGCGATGGACGCGTGGCATCGAGCGTTCACGCTTTGCTCGAGGCTCGCGGCCGAGGCCGACGTCGAGACCGCGCTCGTTCTCAGGGCCGCCGGCGACGGCCGGATCCTGGGGGTGAGCACAGACTGGGATCCGCTGGGCTCGTGCCTGAGGTCGGTCGTGCTCGCCTCTCGCTTGCCTGCGGGGCGCGAGCGCCTCTACCAGGTCAGCTACCAGATCCACGCCGCGGGACCTCGGCTCGTCGCCCACGAGGAGGAGAGTTGGCCCGAGGGCAGCGGAGAGGGGACCGAGCTGAGCCTCGCCCACGCACTCGCGGCGGCCAGCACCTGCCTGCCGTCGCAGGTGGAGACCAACAGCGACGACGACGATGAAGACGACACGCCCTACGCCTACGTCTGGCACCAGGCCAAAGGAACGAAGGTCCTCACCGGGCAAATCGTCCGTCATCCCGAGTCACGCGGTTCGTGGCCGGCGGCCACAGTGAGCTGCTTGCAGAGCAAGCTCGCGCGGATCTCGGTTCAGTACACGCCCGAGGAGGCCGCCGAGGTGCTCGGCGATGAGCTCGATGCGAGTGACCGCTTCGGTGTCGTTCGGCTCGGCGTCGAGCGCACCGAGGAGGAAGACCAGGCGACGAAGAACCCCGACACCGTGCTCGTGGGTTATGAGCTGCTCGTGTCCGCCAAGAGCGGCGCCGAGCTCATCGGCGAAACCAAGGTGCTGCTCAGTCCGGGCAACATCCCACCGCTGCGCATTCGCGCGAACCCAACCCTCGCGAAGCCGGGCGACAAGATCGAGATCACGTACCTTCGCGGCCCCGGCTTCTCCGGCAAGCTGCCCGAGAAACCCGTACTCTCGGGGGACCGCTGGAACTTAGAGACCAAACTCGAGAAGGGGTCCAAGACCACCCACTTCGAGCTGCCCGCCGATGCCTCGGGGTGGTTCATCACCGAGAGCCACGGCGCCCGCGCGCTCGTGTACGTGAAGCCGAGCGCGGATCTTTCCTTGGAGCTGAAGCCCGAGAGGCCCGAGTACCGGCCGGGCGAGACCGCGAAGCTCCTCCTACAAACCCAGCAATCGGGCCGTCCGCACCCCGCCGCGGTCGGTCTCTTCGGTGTCGACGAGAGCCTCGGTCAGCTCACCTCGCTCCCCGGGGCGGCGGAGCTCGAGAAGCTTCGAGATGTCGCGCCCAACCAAGGCCCGGCCTTCGGCGTGCTCGAGGTCGCGGCGCTTCAGATGGGCCGAGTCCGCGGGCAGAACGCGCTCGAAGCGATGGTCCTCCAGGTCACGGGGCTCCCGTCCAGGGCCGACGCGGATGCGTACACGAACGCAAGCAGTGATCTCGTCTTTGATCCGGTCGTGGAGCTCACCGATCACTTCTATCTGGTGCTCGAGGAGCTCTATCGTGAAGTCCGCCGCTGGGAGAAAGAGGCGCCCAAAGACGAGCAGCTCCTTCCGCCCAAACTCGCCAAGCTGTGGAAGCAAGCGGTGGCGAAGGCGAAGGCCAAGGGCGCGACGGTCACCGACGCCTACGGACGCGAGCTTCGGCTCTCGGTCTTGCCGGACGATCTGCTCGCACTCACCGAACCCCGCGCGGTGGTCGCGGATGGAACCCGTCTGCCAGAAGATGTCGAAGACTGGGCGAACTGGGTTCGAAAGGAGCGACCATGAAGACGCTACTGCGCCTCGCGCTCGTACTTGTTGTCACCCCTCCCGCGTGCAGCTTCTCGAGGGATGAAGCCGCCAGCATGGAGCAAGAGATGCCCATGGAGCTGGAGGAAGATCTAGCCCGCAGTGAACCTCCGCCTCCGCCCGCTCAGGCACCCGCTCGGTCCGACGGGAAGAAGCGCTCGCGAGCCAAGAGCGCACCTGCGCCAGAGCGACTCGCGCTGGCCTTGGGAGGTCGCGGGGGTAGTGGAGAGGGATCGAAGGGCTTCGGAGGACTGGCCGACAAGGAATCATCGGTCGAGGCACCTGAGCCAGAGCCAACCAGCGACTCCGGCGAAGGGGGCGTCCGCCGTTGGTTCCCCGAAACTTTCGTGTTCGCACCGCTGGTGGAAACCGACGCCAACGGGTTTGCGTCGCACGAGGTGCGTGTACCCGACCGTCTCACCACTTGGCGGGTGCTCGGTCTCGCGCACTCGCGCGAGGGTGCACAGGCGGGGGCAGTCACGAGCTTCCTCGGCACACTCCCCGTGTACCTCGACCCGGTTCTGCCCCCGCTGCTCGCGGTGAAGGACCAGGTCGAGATCCCGATTCAGCTCGTGAACACCACGAACCAACGTCTCGATCGCACGCTCGAAGTCTCGGCCGAAGGCGGCACGCTCTCATCGAGCGGCGGGCCGGTCTCACTGCCGGCGCGCGGCAGCGTGACACGCATGGTTCAGCTCTCCGCGGACCGAGCCGGCACGCTGAAGTTCTCGGCCAAGCTCACCGGTGAGGATGCGGTGATTCGCGAGGTCGAGGTTCGCCCCACCGGTCGCCCGGTTCGAGTCGAGGTGGGCGGCACGCTCGCGGCCCCGAGGACGCCCAAGCTCGAGGTCCCGCCCGAGCTCGAGCTGGGCACTGCGCGCGCTCGCCTGAGCGTCTTCCCGGGCGCGCTCGCCATCTTGCGAGCCGAGCTCGGAGCCGCCCTGGGGCGCGCCAGCCTGAGTGATGACGCGTATCTGTTGTTGCTCGCGGGCCGCGCCGAACAGCTGCTCTCGAGCCTCGGCGTCGAGCCGGATCGCGAGAACCTGCGACGACTCCAGATCACCGCGGCGCAGCGAGCGATGCGGCACAACCGGGCTTCGGCGCCAGAGCCGGCCCTGCTCTTCTTACCCGGCGCGCTCGCGGCCAAGGACAACCCCGTTCTCGAGCGCCTCGGAAGGCGTCTCCTCGACGCCACGAGCAACGCGCAACGAGGAGACGGTACGTTTCTCGGTGTCTCGGGCTGGACGGTTCAGCAGCTCCTCATCGCCACCGCAGAAGGCGTCCGTGCGCTCGCGGCCGCTCAGCACGACGAAGAGGGTCTGCGCCGCTACACCCGCGCCCGGCTCATCGCCAGCGGTGCGGTCGAGCGGATGAGCGCGCGTCTCGAGGATCCCTACACCGCGGCCGCGCTGCTCTCGGCCGGTCTCGCACAAGGAGAGCTAGAGGCGCGACTTCAGAAGCTGGTGCGCGACGCGCTCGAGGCCCGGGAAGATGGCACACGTTGGCTCGTGCCCGGCGCGGGTGTGGTGCGGAGCGACGGCACGCCCCCAAGTGCGGTCGAAGCAACGGCCTACGCGGTGCTCGGTCTCGCAAACGACGCCGAGGCCAAAGTGCTGTTGCCCGATCTCGGGGCCGCGCTGCTCGGCAGCTATCGCGGCTATGGCTTTGGCGACGGACGCACGAACTTGATCGCGCTGCTCGCGGTGCTGGAGCTCTTCAAAGACCCACCTCCCTCGCGCGTGAGTGTGAAGCTCTACGACGGCGAGCGCCTCCTGACCGAAGGCGTGCTCGAGGGCGCGGCGCTCAAAGAAGTGCTCGTGCTCGAGGCCGCCCTCGACAGCAGGCCGAGCGGCGCGTGGCGCATCGTGGCCGATCCGCCGGTGCCCGGGCTCGGCTATCACCTTCAGCTCCGCGGTTACGTGCCCTGGAAGGACGAAGGTGATCGCGGGATCTCCTTGAGCCTCGATATGCCCGCGCGCTTGAAACTCGGCCGCCCCGTCGACGCGACGCTGCGCGCGACCGCGCCGGGTGGCTCGGCGCTCGTCATCTACCACGCGCTCGCGGCGGGCATGGTGCCAGACGCCGAGAGCCTCGCGCGTCTCGTTGAAGCCGGGACGATCGAACGCTTCGAGACACGCGACGGCGAGGTGATCCTCCACCTCCCCGCACGCGCACAGGGCCAGCTCGCCGAGGTGCGGTATCGCGTGATCCCCACGCTCGCGGGGCGCCTGCGCTCCACCGCCTCGCGCGTGGAGCTCGTGGACGGGCGTGGTGAGCGCTTCCTACCCCCGCGCGACCTGCTCGTCTCGAGATAAATGGGGACAGGCACCTTTTCTCGCCGCACTTGTCCTCGCTGGCCCGGTCGGCGAGGTTAGGCGCATGGAGATCCGGGCCTTCGCCGAGCAGGTGCTCTACGCCGAGCGGCTCGAAGACAAGCTCGTGCGACCCGCTCAGGTCACGGACCTCTCGCCCGGCCGCCCCATCGCGACGCCAAATCGTCCCGGCCGACCCGAGGCCCTCGGCTTTGGCAGGGACCGGATCGCTTTCCCCCACGCCGAAAAACTCGAGGGCGCCAAAGAGCGCGGACGGGTGCTCCACTTCTTCGCCAACCACGAGCTGCTCGCCCTCGAGCTGCTCGCTCTCGTGCTGTTGCGCTTCCCCGACGCACCTTCGCGCTTTCGACGTGGCTTGGTCGCCACCATGTTCGACGAGCAACGACATCTGTCCGCCTATGTACATCGCATGAGCGCACTCGGCGTCGAGCTCGGCGAGCTCGGGCTCTCGGACTTCTTCTGGACCGCGCTCAAGGACACGCCGAGCCCGCTTCATTTCGTGGCCGGCATGAGCCTCACGCTCGAACAAGCCAACCTCGACTTCATGCTCGAATACGGCCGAGCCTTCGAGGCGGTGTCCGACGCAGAGACTGCGAGCATCCTCGACGTCGTGCTCGAAGACGAGATCCGTCACGTACGGCATGGCCGCCGTTGGTTCGAGCGTTGGCGAGACCCGAGCCTCGGCGAGTTTGAGGCCTATCGGGCATTGGTCCAGCACCCGCTCACCCCGGCCCGGGCGAAAGGTCGCCGGTTTGCGCGAGGACCTCGCGAGCGCGCGGGGCTCTCGCAGGCGTTCATCGACGCCACGCTCACCTTCCACGCCTCCAAGGGACGCCCGCCCCTCGTCTATGTGCCCAACTTCGACGCCGAAGACCGACTCGCGGGTGCCCCAGAGCACCGGGAGCAGCGCCGACCCGAGGCGCTCATCGCGGACCTCGCCCCACTTCTCATGTATGTCTGCCATGGTGATGACGCGATCTTGGTCCCGCGACCGCAGCGCATGGCCCATCTCGCACACCTCGTGAACGCCGGCTTCGAGCTCGCAGAGCTGATCGTGGGCACGGATGAAAGCGCGGCGGAGGAAGCCCTCGCCGACCGACCCCCGGCGGGCTACGCGCACTGGGCGAACGTCCGCGTCACCCCGCCGGTCCTCTTCGACAAGCGCTGGGCCGCGGAGCGCTTCGGAACCGGCCAAGTGCGCTTCGAGGCTAGCACCTTCGAGCAAACGGATTCCGGGGTGCGTTTGCTGCTCGTGGCCGGGCACGAAGAGGTCGTGGTGAAGGCGGGTCTGTCGGCGGCGGGTCGTCACCGGATTTGGTGCCGAGAACCTCCAAAGCCAGAGGCGGTCGCTCCGCTTCTCGCGCGCGGAGCGGTGGTCGTCGAGCCTTGGCGCGATCGCGTCCTCGATCTCGGCGTGCTCCTCGATACACGCAAGAAGGAGCCGCGGCTGGGCACGATGCGCTTTCTCACCGATGGCCGCGGTCAGTACAAGGGTCATGTGCTCGGCGCGCGTCTTTCGGGCTTGCCGGAAGCCACGCATGGCGCGCTCTTCATGAGAAAAAGGGGACAGGCACCTTTTCTCGCCGCGCTCGACCAGAAGGCGCTGGAGGTCGCCGGAGCCCTGCGCGCCGAGGGTCATCTCGGCCCCGCCTCGCTCGACGCCATGCTCTACCGAACCCCGGGAGGCCTCGAGCTCGAGCCGGTGGTGGAAGTGAACCCGCGCATGACCATGGGCTTCGTGGCTCAGGCCCTCGAGAAGCACCTCGCGCCACGCGCCTCTGCGCTGTGGCTGCACCTCTCGCAGCGAGACGCAAAGCGCCTGGGTCACGGCAGCTTCTCCGCCATGGCCCAAAGCTTCGAGCGCACCGCCCCGCTCCAACTCCGCTCTGCGCGGAGCGAGACGAAGCTCGAGCGCGGCGTGTTGTTCACGACCGATCCGGAGACGAGTCGGCAGATCGTGACCCTCCTCGTCGTGGGCAAAGATCTCGAGGACGCGGACGCCATGCTTGGCGTCCCGAGTATCCTGGGGAGTCTCGGCGCGGTTGCGCCCTGACCAGCGCTCGCGCGCGGTCGTGGCGTGCAACTTGCTTCCGTGCCCAGCGTGCGTTTCGCAACCGTTCGTTTGTTGACAGTCGTCTGCGCAGCCTGCGGCGAGCCCGGGACCTCGGCGTTCGACGCCTCGGTCCGGGATTCCGCCGCCTCGAGCCGCGATGCCCAAGACGCCGATTCCGACGCATCACCGGCCGACGACGCATCGCCCCCCGACGACGCAGAAGTCGGACAGGACCTCGACCCGAAGTCGCTCGAACCCCACTGGCAGCCGACCGTTGGTGTACCTCCTTCGTCGCGACGCGGTCGTTGGGGGGCGGTGCTCGTGCACGATCCGGAGGCGCGACGACTCATCCTCCACGGCGGCTCTCACTACCCGAACGGACCGGCCGGAGACACCTGGGCCTTCGATATAGACACGGAGCTTTGGCTCGAACTCGAGACCACGAACCCGCCCGCTCCCCGCTTCTGCCACTGCGCGACCTACCTGCCCGACACCCGCGAACTCCTGATCATCAACGGCCGGGACGAGGAGGGTGCCGTGCCTCGCGGAGCCTTTACACTGTCGCTCGAAACTGGGGTCTGGAGTCCGGTGGAGAGCGAAGCACCCGATGGCCTCGTGGGCTGTAACTCGGTCTACGATCCGCTGCAGGAGCGCGTCTTCGTCTTTGGCGGCGCGTCGACGCGCGGATTCTTGTCCTCCACGTGGAGCTACGACCCCCGCGCGCGTGTCTTCACCGAGCTGAGCCTCGGCGTCTCACCCTCTCCGCGCCGCGACGCGATGATGGTCTACGACGCAACGAGAGGCCGCACGCTTCTTTTTGGCGGGCAGACCGGGCGCAACAGCCACGCGAACGATGTCTGGGGCTTCGATGGGGAAAGCTGGCAGCCGATCACGGTCGACCTCGCGCCGCCCGCCCGACGATGGGGGAGTTCGGGCATCGATGCGCTCGGGCAATGGCTCATCTTCGGCGGCACCGACGAGAGAGAGAGCATGAAGGACCTCTGGAGGTTTGATCCCTCGACCGAGCAGTTCGAGGAACTCTCACTCCGAGATGGGCCCATGGCGAGAGCCGGCGCGGCCCACAGCTTCCTCGAAGATCGGCAAGCCTTGTTCGTCTTCGGGGGTTTCGAGTCAGCGACCTTCGCGGCGCACGAGGACGGATGGGTGCTCGGGTTTCGGTGAGCTCAGTCCCTGGACAGCTCTCTCAAGACGTAGACCCGCATCGAGTTTGAGTCTGCGTCCGAGCGAGGATAAACGAACAGATGATCACCCACGACCTCGACCCAGTTCAGATCCACCCACGGAAGGCGCACCGGCGGACAGAACGCACCCACTTCCGGGCTCCAGAACGCGACCGAGGTGTCGTACACGGAAACGAAACCACCCCGGTAGGGTGTGAGTCCGCGCAGCCGCAGGCCTGGGTTGCCGCTCGGGCCAAAAGGCTCCCAGCCCTCCTGACCGGGCGAAAAGCGCACCATCGGGTTCTTGTCGCCTGCGAGAAATCCCAGACCCGGAACGAAGCCCACGAACGCGGCCGCTTCCGGCAGGAGAAGTCGACGCACCTCGCTCCCCACAAAATGAACGGCGCGGTCGAGTCGATTGCTGACAAGCACCAGCTCGCCCTGCCCTTCTGCGATCATCTGCGTCCCCCCCTGCGGGAGCCGTTCGATGAGTTCCCACGTATCTCGGGTGAGACGAAAGAGCCGCGCGGTCTCCTCGGGCGAGCCACGGACCTCGTAGGTGAGAGCGTAGAGCCCGGCGCTGCTGGTGGTCGATCCCTGGAGCGCCAAGATCGATGTGCCGAGGGGAGGACCGACGGGTGTGGTCGAGAGTTCGTCGGCCTCAAAGGTCACGCGGTAGAGCTGACCGTCGCCGTCCGCGAATAGAGTTTCATCCTCGGATCGGTACCCAGTGACCGGGACCTCCGGCATGTTCAGCTCGACCGGGGCCGCTTGCCCGTCCGAGCCCACCCGAAACACTCGAGGTGGCCCATACCGAAACCCACCGGCACCGTCCGACTCGTACTTCTGGCCCGCAAAGAGCATGGAGTCGTCGGGGCCGCGCACTCCGAAATAGATGAGGGCCTGGGGTTCGAGGACCACCTCTTCGATCTCAAAGCGTGGACACCGCTCTGGAGGCGCAGCCACCGGAAGCGGAAACGAGGCAAAGGCGGAAGATATCCTGCTGACCGAACGCCACACCGGCGTGACCCCGTCCGCGGCCAGCCGAAAGAACTCGTTCGCGTCCCCGGCTCGCACGGGATCTTCGATGGTCGAGGGCGCAACCGAGCCCTCCTCGAGCCCCAGCTCCGCGAGGCGCTGCGAGAAGACCGCGGCCTCGACCTCCGCGTCGGGTCCGACATCCTCGAGCGTGAGCGCGGAGCCCTGTTGAAGGTCGACGGCATGAATGTGCGAGCGCTCGCCCTCGGAGTGAGCGACGAGTACACTCGGCAGCGAAGAAGCGGGCGGGGGCACCCAGATCACTTCGGCGGAACAGGAGCAAGCTCCAAGCAACGCCAGGCCCGCAACCATCCGCACGCGCACCCGCACCCAGCGGAGCATAGTGCATCGAGCGACCCAAGTCCCAGCCTCACCAAAGAGAGCGTGTTCCACCTCTCGCGCGCTTGTGGAGCGCCGCGTTCAGCCCTACTGTGCGCGGCGATGCGGCGTACCTCGAGGCGTCGGACCCACCCCCGACGCTCGAAGACGCACGGGCACTGCTCCGAGACCGCTTCCTCGGTATGGACGGGCCTCTCGTCTACTTGCTCGCTCGATCGGTCTGGCCCAGGGCGCCCCAGGATCGGTTTCGGTACAGCTATCCCATCACCTCGATCCCCATTCTCATGATGCATGGGACCCGCGACGGGAACACGCCACTCTCCGGCGCGCTCGAGGTGAGTGCGGCGCTGGGCGGGGTTGGTCAGCAACCCGTTACTTTCCCAGGAGGCGGTCACAGCCTGTTCAATCGAACACGCAGCGCGGACCAGCTCGATTGCGCGGCCCATCTAGTCACACGGTTCGTGCAATCACCGGGCTCGCTGGTAAACGCCGACTGCGCCGATCGCCTCGTGCCGCCGAGCTTCGAGGTCATCGACGCCGCGAGCGCAATCTTCGGGACCGAAGACGCCTGGGGCGATTGAGCTCGCCTCTCGGATCATTCATCGACTGAGATCTCGTACAAGAAGCCGCCGGTCCCGGACATGAGCAGCCGGCCCTCGACGAGAATGCCATCAAAGATGCCGGGAAGCGGCGCCGTGGAGTGCTCGCTCCAGCCGAGACTCGTTCCGACGACGCAAGCTTCGACGGGTCTGGGCTCAATCAAGAACACGCCGTCGCAGCCCTGAAACGCGGTGAGGAAGCGGCCGGTGCCATCCTCGAGGCCGGTCAGGATCTCGATTCGCCTGGGCGCGGGCAGCAAGCGTCCACACACGCGCTGCCTCTCTGCGCAACTCGAGAACGCCTCCGGGAGATACACCGGCACTGGGATCCAGCCGCTCTCCGTCCGTCGAATGATCGGCGGACGATCGAGGCCGAGATACGGCACACCTTCGATGAACTCGCTGACTCGGCTGTGCGCCTGAGAGCCCGAATCCTCTGCGTCCAGTGGTCGGCCCGAAAAGAGGTCCCCGGTCCAGAGGAGCCCGCCGTGCCCCGCGAGGACCTGACTCGGCTGGGCCCCGGCTTGGTAGGCGAGCACGTCGACCTGATAGCGTCCGCTGTCATCCACCACAGGCATCGACCCGGACGAGGTCGCGGTCACGATGAAGCCATCGGCGAGAACGATGTATTCCCCGTTCTCGCCCACGGCCATCTCCTTGAAGTCCGCCTCCGGGCTCTCGCGAACCAAGAGCGACCGGCCACCGCCGAGCACGCCTCCGACCCAGTCCACCCTGAAGACACCAAAGCCCGTCACGCCGTCGGAGTCCCGGAGCGTCATGCCCATGAGGAAGGCCTCAGTCTCGCCGCTGGAGGACGTTGGGAGGGGAGCCAGGTCGCGAGCCTCCCAGAAGTGGCCGCTCGGAGCTGCGAGGGAGGTGCTCACGGACCAGTGGCCTCCGACACCCACGTAGTCCTCACCGCGACGGAGCCGCAGCACGCCGCGGTCGACCACCGCGAGCACCTCGTCGAGCCCCAGAGCGTAGAGCTGAACGATCGGCATCCCCGCCAGGTCTCTCCCCGAGAACCGAGCCCCCTCCTCGAAGTACGGAGAGCTTTGAGCGAAGGGTCGCCCCGACAGACGAGTCCGCGAGCAGGCCTCTCGAAGCGGAACCCGAAGTCCAAGTCTCGAGAGCATCGCCGGAGGGGTCTCGACTCGAGTCCACGCCGCTCCTTCAACGCGAAAGATGTCCGCCCGCCGTTCGAGCGGCCATGCGCTCTTGCCATCCGGCTGAAGCACTCCCATCTCGCGACAAGGGTCGTCGAACAGCTCCGCACTCGGCGCGTTTGTGATCTCCAGCAGCTCGAGATGCTCGAGATCGACGTCGGGATGAAGCGACGCGATCCGCTCTGCGGTCAACGCGATCGCGTAGACGCTCGTTCCCTCGGGAACCGAGATCGGAGCGTCCTCCTCTGCACCAGGGGTGAGGGCGCCCAAAACACGCGTTGACTGGTTGTCCTCGCCGACCGCGACGATGAAGACACGAAGGTAGTCGTCCCCCGGAGGGAGACCTATCACTTCGCCGCTGGCCACGCAGGCCGCGCACGCGAGCCACACGGCTGTTCCTGCGCCGCGCACGACGTGAGTCTAACGCAAAGAAGAGGCGTGAGAAGCCCCCTCAGAGGCGCCATGTGATCCGCATGAGCTTGGCCTTGGAGTCGCGTGTGTCGAGCGCGAGCCCGTAGGCCGCCCCTTCCGCGGCGTCGAGCGCGTAGTGCTCCCACCCTTCCTGCAAGACACACCAGTCGCCCTGTGCCGTCCGCGCGACCAGACCGTGGGCGGCGGCGAGCACGAGACCGCCGCCCGGGAGCAGCGAGAGCCGCCGGTAACGGCTTTCGAGGGGAGGCAAGGACCCCGGAAGCTTCTCCCAGCCTCCAGCCGCGCGCTCAAAGATCGCACCGAAGTGATCCATCGCCACCGCGCGGTGTTCGTCGGCGTCGAGGTCCTGCAGATCGGTCTCGAGCAGAAAGGAGCTCTGCTCCGCCGCGATGGAAAGGGTGACGGAATCCCAGACGTGAATCCGCTCAGCTTCATCGAGCACAAACGCGCGACTCGAGCCCGCGAAGCTCACTCGCGAGGGTCTCTCCACCGGAAGGTCTCGAGCGATGGTCGACCCCCGCGCAAAGAACACGAGACGCGTGCTCCCGCTGATGAGCACATCCCCTGCCGGACTCGCATCCGCGTCCGCCCCCCGATCACCGCCAAGCTCGGCTGGGGTGACCTCCAGGGCCCGCCCCTCGAGATCGAAGCGGACGACACGCACGGTCGGAAAGAGTCCGACGCCCCAGAGCTCATCGTGATGGTTCCAAGTCACGGCGGCTAGACGACCGACTCCGGAGGTGCTCGTGGGTAGGTCGTCGAAGACGAGATCCGTGACTCTCGTGATCGTTGGCTCAGGGCTGCCGGCCGTCCGCGCGGCCAGATAGACCGTCTTCGCGTCGACAGCGGTGAGCGTTGTGGGCTGCGTCTCGAGCTCGATCACCTCGACGTCAAAGACGCCGCAGGGGTTCGCAGCACACGCCCAAGAGACGAGCACCGAGGCCGACTTTATCGGTGCGAGCGCCTGGTCGGGCTCGAAGCGCCAAACCCCATTGGCCGGCGGAAGTGCTGGCCCGGCGCCCCCTTCTTGCAGGCCGCATTGGTCAGGCGCGCTGCCGTCGGGCCCGAGGAGCTCGGGATACTCGGAGAACTCGGCCCACTCGAGACTGGTTTCAGCCTGCGGGGGCTCACCCGGACCGTAGAGACGAATCACCCGCCGCGAGCTCTCCTGAGCCACCATCACCACCCAGGAATCCGCCGACCAGGGCGCGGCCAAGAACGCCGGTTCGCCGCAACCGCTGAGCAGCAGCGAAGCAATGAGTGCGAGGTGAGGACGGCCCCAAGCTCGGCTCAGCCCAGCATGCTGCGCAGCATCCACGCGGTCTTCTCGTGGACGCCCATGCGGTCGGTGATGAGGTTCACGGTGCCCTCATCGCCGGCCTGCTGGGCCGCGGGCAAGACCTCGCGGCACGTCCGAACCACCGCCTCGTGCCCGGCGTAGATGTCTTTCAGCATTTCAGACGCCGATGGAACACCCATGGTCTCCTTGATGGAGGAGAGCTCGCTGAACTGCTTGTACGTCCCCGGGGCCGGTGCGCCCAAGGTCCGGATGCGTTCCGCCACGAGATCGACCGCGTTCCACATCTCGGTGTATTGGGTCATGAAGATCCGGTGGAGCGTGTCGAAGCTCGGTCCGGTTACGTTCCAATGATAGTTGTGTGTCTTGAGATAGAGCGTGTAGGTGTCTGCCAAGAGATGCGAGAGGCCGTCCACGATCTTCGCGCGATGTTCTTCGGAAATACCGATGTTCACCTTTTCCATGGCCCCTGAAGTAGCGCCGAAGCCCGCGTTTGGCAACAGCCCCATGGCCAGGATCCGAGGTCGAGTCGTGTCTGTGCTGATCGAAGCGCTGCTGCGCGGGCTCTCGAACCTCGGGAAGTTGCACCCCTATTCGCGTCGGCTGCGGCAAGGCGTAAAGGTCGCGCGAAACCTGCGTTATGGTCCCGGGTCGGACGACACCTTCGACGTCTACCGGCACGACGATTTCTCCGGCCCGCGCCCCGTGCTGATCTACATCCACGGCGGTGGCTTTCGCATCCTCTCCAAGGACACACACTGGATGTTTGGCCAAGAGCTCGCGCGCCGCGGCTTCGTGGTGTTCAGCATCAACTACCGGCTCGCGCTTCCCTTTTCGGCCGCGCTCGAAGACGCCGCTCGCGCCGTGCTGCACATCCACGACGTGGCCGAGGCGCACGGCGGAGATCTGAAGCAACTCGTGTACGCCGGCGAGTCCGCGGGTGCGAACCTCACCCTCGCCCTCGCCATCTTGCACTCCTGGCGACGTGAGGAGCACTTCGCCGCGCCCATCTTCAACTTGCCGCACCGGCCTCGAGTCATCCTGCCCGCCTGCGGCATGCTCGAGGTCCACAACCCGGAGCGATACCTGCAGCTCGAGACGATCCCGGTGTGGATACGCGACCGCATCAAGGCGGTCTGCGAGGGCTACCTACCCGAGGCGCAGGAACCCGAGCCCTCATCCATCCTCGCGAGCCCGCTCAGGTTCCTGGAGTCCGCCGCGCCGCCCGAGCGACCGATGCCCGCGGTGTTCGCCGGTTGCGGCACGAGGGACCCGGTGATGCAGGACACCGTACGTTTGGGGGCTACGCTTTCGAAGCTCGGGGTCGAGCACGAGGTGCCGCTCTACGAGGGCGGGCTTCACTCTTTCCACGCGCTGGTTTGGAGCGCGCTGGCGCAGGCTTTTTGGCAGGCGCAGGACGCTTTCCTCGCGCGCCACCACCTGGTTTGATCGCCGCCTCGTAGTGCGCCACGAAACGCTTGGCGGTAGCCCGCTTGATCGCTCGCGCCACCACTTCGAGCGGGATGTCCTCGAGCTTCTTGAAGCGCACGCAGCCCTTGCCCATGTCGAGCTTCTTGCCGGTCGCCTTCCACTCCGCCTCGAAGCGGGCGCGATCTTCTTCGGAGCTGTAGATGCAGAAGAGGTACAGCGCGATGTGGTTCTTCTGAGAGGCCAGACTCGCAAAGGGCAGCGGCTGCTTTGGGTCGCAGTGGTACCCCGCCGGATAGGCGCGGTGAGAGAGCGAGTAGCCGATCATCCCGTACTGCATCGCTTCCTGCAGACCGCCCTTTTTGTCCAAGTTCTCGAGCACCACCTTGCGCACGGCGGCGATGGCCTTGCGCCTCTCCGGCGGAAGCTCGGCCAGGTAGGCGGCGACGGTGCTCGCTTTGCTCTGCATGGCCCGGAGTCTAAGGCGCTCCAGGACCTTTTTCCAGCCAGTGAGACTCGAGCCAAGCGAGAGGTTTGGTCTCCTCTCTGAGAGTGGCGTCGATCTTGCGGAGGCCGGGATGGGGCTTCAGATCTCGGCCATAGGCTCGCGCATAGAGGACCCAGATCGAGAGATCATAGTGATGGAGGATGGGCGCAAACACGTGACCGTGGATGTTGGAGAGCACCTCGTCCGCGGCGTCGACGCTGCCCGCGTGGAGCAGCCCCATCGAGACGTCAAAGAGCAGCTCACGGAGCTCCTCGAACGACCCTTCCGGGTCCTCGGCCATGCGATGTAAGAGCGCTTCGAAGTCCTTCGGCGAGCCACCTGCAGCGGCCGCGGCCTCAGCCATGGCGGGCACCTGAGTATCCAGCGCGCTCGCGCGCTCGGACTCCGTTCGTAGCAACGTGCCCACGAGGAAGGCATCGAAGGCGCTCGCGACGGACTCGCCGAGCAGGAGCCCCTCGGCGGTGTTCGAGAGCGTGCCCATGGCCTCGACCCCGGCGTGGTGCCAAGCGGTGTGCATGAGCGCGTCCGCGGGGACGTGGCGATCGTGCAAGATCTCGGTGGCGCCGCGCGGCAGCTCGATGGTGTGGTTGATGAGCGCGGTGTCCGCCCAATGCGCCATCGGGCCCGATGAGTCCGCGAGATACATCTCGACCTCCCGATCGACCAAGCGCGCCTTGAGCTTCGCCCACAGCGGAAAGTCGGCGTAGGCCGCTTCATCTGGGATGATCAGGTCCTGGAGCCGTACTCTGAGCAACATGATTCAGAACTCCGTCTGTCCGAGGTTCAGCTGACCCCAGCTCGAGGTTGTCGCGGTGCTCACCCAGTCCGCCACGGTATTGCGGTCGAGATCGTCGAGCCGCTGCAGGCTGAGCGCCCGCGTGGACACGCCGAGCCCCTGCACCGCGTGGGCATGGAACTCGGTGTTCACGAATCCTCCGGGGGGCACCCCGCCGCCTACCATCGACCACTCACCGGCGGTCGACATCGCCGCCGCCTGTGAGTTGGTGCCGCTGGCGGTGTTGCCCACGGTCGAGCTGCTGGCAAAAAGCACGTCCATGATCACATTCCCGGGCGCGAGCAAGGTGAAGACGTTGTTCGTCGCTACCAGGCCGCCGTTGGTGGTGTAGAGATCGTACGCGGTGTCGAAGTTGAGCGGGTAGCTCGCGCTCGGGTACTGCGCGACGCCGCTCGTCTCGCTCGCTGCGCCCACGTTCCGGCAGCTCGCGTTGTTCGAGTTGAAGTGAAGCAGAATGGACTCGTTCTGTTGCGCGATGAACCCCGGGAGGCTGAACTTCAGATCGGTGCGCTCGCGAAAGGTGTAGCCCGCGACCGTTCCGCCTTCGACCACACGCAACTCCACGAGGTCGCAGCCGTTCGGAATCTGAGCGGACAGCTCGTTGATCCGAAGCACGGCGGTCGACAGGAAGCCCTCGAAGGTCCCGGTCACCTGAACCGCTCCACCGAGGACGTCGAGCAGCCCAGCTCCCACGACGGCTCGGTAACTGAGCCCCGGACTTTGGGCGCTGGTCGTCACGAGCAGGGTGTTGCCGAGGATGGAGGCGTCGATCGTCACGAGACCGTTGTCGAAGGTGATCTGCGAGGCAGGGTCGACGAGGCTCGCAGGCTCGAGGAGACGACTAAAGGTGAGGAGCACCTGGCTGGAGCTCGGGGCCGAGATGGTCTCGAGGCGGGTCGGCGCACAAGCGATGCCCGCGAAGTCTTCCTGCGTCCACGCCGAGACTTGGGCTTTGGCGTTGAAGCGCCACAGCGGCGTGTGGGCGACGGTAAACTCACATCCCTCGTCGAGCCCGAGCTGGTCGTGAAGCGCGATGGGGAGTCTGAGCTCGAAGTTCGGGTCGCCTCGAAGGGCGCTGGTCTCGATGTCCATCCCGCGATGCCCCACCCCGCCGTTGCCGGGCGCCTGCGTGATGCTCGCGGTCACGACGACCAGCTCACTCTCGTAGTCGCCGAGGTTCGCGGTGACGTTGGGCGCAGCGCTCAGGTCTTGACTGAGGACGGTGACGTCGAAGCCCGAGTTCTGAACGACGAGATCCGTAATCTCGAGCGCGCGACGCTGCGCATCCTGCGTGGCCATGCGCGTGACCCTGAAGCCGACTTGATCACCCACCGACACCGAGCTCGTACTGACGATGAAGAGCGCGGGCCCGAGTGCGTCCGCCTGGACAAAGAAGCCCGCGGGATCGAGGCCGACCTCGGGTTTCCTGTAGGTCACGTAGACCCCTTGGATGCCGAGATTGACCGCACCGTTCGGGGCCGCCCTCGCCGCCGCAATTGCGGCCGAGCCGGTCGCCCCGCCGGCGTCCAGGCCACCACCGTCTTGGGCGCCGAGGTCGGGCAGTCCCAGATCCGGAGCACCGAGGTCGGACGACCCGAGGTCGGGGGAATGAACGTCCGAGCCGAGCGTTGCGTCGAGATCCGAGCCGAGATCAGGGGCCCCCGCGTCGGCATCGAGCCGCACGCCGAGGTCGGCGAGACCGCTGTCTCCGCCCTGAACATCATCGCCGCAGGCAGGCGCCACGAGCGCCACGAGAAGCACACCTCCGAGTCTGATTGTGCAGGCGGTCATCGCAGCCGCAGCCTGCCACGCAGGCCTGAGCCCGACGACCCAAAACGACCGGCTTGGCCCCGTCCCACCGCAGCCACAGAGAAGCCGAGCGGTCCTCGGGGTTTAGGCGGACATCTCGGCGTCCAAATCCCTTGACTTCAACTCGGTGCAGCGAGATTTGCGAAGCATCGGGACGCGCAGTGAATGCGCGAAGCAGCCCGGACGGTGAAACGATGACGATGACATCGATCTTGAAGAAAGTCGCGATGGCGCTCTCCGGCCTGGCCATGCTCGGGTTCCTGGTCATGCACCTGGCAGGCAACTTCCTGCTGTTGAAGAGCGCCAAGGCCTTCAACGACTACTCGGCGATGCTCCACAGCACTGGAGTGCTGCTCTACGTCGCCGAGGCCGGCCTCGTGCTTTTCTTCCTGGTCCATGTGGTCTCGGGCGTCCGCGTGAGCCGCGAGAACCGAAAGGCCCGTCAGACTCAGTACGCGGTCAAGGCCACGGCCGGACAGGCCACGCTCTTCTCACGCACCATGGCGTTGAGCGGCCTCATCATCCTCGTCTTCGTGCCCGTACACATCGCCATGTTCAAGTTCGGGAACGCGGGCGGCGGCGGTGGCCTGTGGGGCCTGGTCATGCGCGAGTTCAGTCAACCGCTGACCGCGGCCTGGTACGTGCTCGCAATGCTCGCCGTCGGCATGCATCTTTCGCACGGCGTTGGCAGCGCGTTTCAGACCCTGGGCATCCTCAAACCCACGTGGCGCAAGCCGCTCCGTCAGGCCGGGGTCCTCCTGGGCTGGGCGCTCGCGCTCGGATTCGCCAGCATCCCGGTCTGGGCCCTCATGCAGGCGCAGAAAGTCTGAGGCTACGATGACCACACTCGACGCCAAGATCCCCTCCGGCCCCATGGCCCAGAAATGGTCGAACCATCGCTTCAACCTGAAGCTCGTGAACCCGGCCAACAAGCGCAAGTACGACATCATCGTGGTGGGCACTGGTCTCGCGGGTGCGGGCGCTGCGGCCAGCTTGGGTGAACTCGGCTACAACGTGTTGTCGCTCTGCTTTCAAGACAGCGCGCGTCGCGCCCACAGCATCGCCGCCCAGGGCGGTATCAACGCGGCGAAGAACTACCAAAACGACGGCGACAGCGTGCACCGCCTCTTCTACGACACCGTCAAGGGTGGAGATTACCGCGCCCGCGAAGCGAACGTTCACCGGCTGGCCGAGATCAGCGTGAACATCATCGATCAGTGCGTCTCTCAGGGCGTGCCTTTTGCGCGTGAGTACGGTGGGCTTCTCTCCAATCGCTCCTTCGGAGGCGCCCAGGTCTCCCGCACATTCTACGCGCGCGGCCAAACGGGGCAGCAGCTCCTGCTCGGCGCGTACCAGGCGCTCATGCGTCAGGTGAAAGCGGGCTCGGTGAAGCTCAAGACCCGCTGCGAGATGCTCGACGTGGTCATCATCGACGGACACGCCAAGGGCATCATCACCCGCGACCTCGTGACCGGCACCATCGAGCGCTACTCGGCGGATGCGGTCTGTCTGGCAACGGGCGGATACGCCAACGCGTTCTTCCTCTCGACCAACGCCATGGGCTGCAACGTCAGCGCCACGCATCGCGCCTACAAGCGGGGCGCGTTCTTCGCCAACCCCTGCTACACGCAGATCCACCCCACCTGCATCCCGGTCTCCGGTGAGCACCAGTCGAAGCTCACTCTGATGAGCGAGTCTCTGCGCAACGATGGCCGCGTGTGGGTACCCAAGAAGAAGGGCGACACTCGCGCGGCCAGCCTGATCCCGGACGCCGAGCGCGAGTACTTCCTCGAGGAGCGCTATCCAGCGTTTGGAAATCTGGTGCCGAGGGACGTCGCTTCCCGCGCGGCCAAGACCGTCTGCGATGATGGCCGCGGGGTCGGCCCTGGGGGCTACGGCGTCTATCTAGATTTCCGCGACGTCATCAAGCGGGATGGTCGCGAGAAGGTGGCCGCCAAGTACGGAAACCTCTTCGACATCTACCACGAGATCACCGCGGAGAGCGCGTATGAGGTGCCCATGCGCATCTACCCTGCGCCACACTACACGATGGGTGGCCTCTGGGTGGACTACAACCTGATGAGCACCATCCCCGGTCTGTTTGTGCTCGGCGAAGCCAACTTCTCCGACCACGGCGCCAACCGCCTCGGCGCCAGCGCGCTCATGCAAGGCCTCGCGGATGGGTTCTTCGTGATCCCGTACACCATCGGCGGCTACCTCGCGGAGCAAAAGCCTCGCCAGTACGACACGCAGCACGCCGCCTTCGACGACGCCGAGCGCGAGGTCACCGCGAAGCTCGACCGTCTCCTGGCCGTCAAAGGTGACAAGCCGGTCGATGAGTTCCACAAGCGGCTCGGCCGACTCATGTGGGACCACTGCGGCATGGCGCGCAACGAGGCCGGCCTGAAGGGGCTCCTGCAAGAGATCCCCAAGCTGCGAGATCAGTTCTGGCAGCAGGTGAACGTCAAAGGGAGCAAGGGCTCGCTCAATCAGAACCTCGAGCGCGCCGGCCGCGTGGCCGACTTCCTCGAGTTCGGGGAGCTCATGGCACTCGATGCCCTCGAGCGCCGAGAGTCGTGTGGCGGGCACTTCCGCGAGGAGTTCCAGGCCGAGGACGGCGAAGCCAAGCGCGACGACGAGAACTTCTGCCACGTCTCGGCCTGGCAGTACCAAGGCGACACCACGAAGCCCGAGCTGCACAAGGAGCCGCTCACCTTCGAAGAGGTCAAGCTGACCCAGCGCAGCTACAAGTGAGGATGGCCATGAAGTTCACGCTGAAGCTCTGGAGACAAAAAGGGCGCACCGAGCCGGGCGCCTTCGAGACCCGCGTCGTGGAGGGCGTCTCCGAGGACATGTCGTTCCTCGAGATGCTCGACAAGATGAACAACGAGATCGAGGCGGCCAAAGACGGGGTCGAGCCCTTCGCGTTCGACTCGGACTGCCGCGAGGGCATCTGCGGGACCTGCAGCATGGTCATCGGCGGCCGCCCGCACGGGCCCGGCGAGCTGAGCACCACCTGTCAGATCTACATGCGCGAGTTCAAGGACGGCGAGACCATCACCGTCGAGCCCTTTAGGGCGGCCGCCTTCCCGGTGCTGCGCGACTCCGTGGTGGATCGTTCGGCCTTTGATCGCATCATCGGCGCCGGCGGCTACGTCTCCACCAACACCGGCGGCGCCCCGGACGCCAACGCGCTCCCCATCTCCAAAGCGGACGCCGAACTCGCCATGGACGCGGCTCAGTGCATCGGTTGTGGCGCCTGCGTGGCGGTGTGCAAGAACGCCTCGGCGATGCTTTTTACCTCGGCCAAGGTCTCGCACCTGGTCTCTTTGCCTCAGGGCAAGGTCGAGCGAACCCCGCGTGTGCTCGCAATGGTGAAGCAGATGGATCAGGAAGGCTTTGGCAACTGCACGAACGAAGGTGAGTGCGAGGCGGTGTGCCCCAAAGGCATCTCTATCTCGCACATCGCGCGTATGAACCGCGAGTACGTGCGGGCCAAGCTGTTCGGCGCCTAGGCCCCGCCTTTCGTGAAGCTCACTTGATGTTGTTGACCGCTTGACCGCCGCTCTCGTTGTACTTCGTGTACATGCTGCCAATGAGGCTGTACATCTGGTTCATGCGCTGAACCGAGAGCGAGAGCTTCTGCGTCGCGACATCGACGCTTCCGCCGGGTCCGGTGGCCTCACCGGCCACGTTGCTGGCCAGCCCGCCGAGGGACGCGCCTAGACCATCCATCTGGTCCTCCCCGCCCCAAGCGGAGAACATGGGCATGCCTGGCCCGAACGGCATACCGAGATAGCTCCCCGCGGTGCCGCCTGGATCTCCGCCCGCACCGTTTTGCGCCTGGAGCTCGGCGAGCTCGGCGGCTTGTCTCATGACCGCGGCGTCCATCGCGGCGAGCGCATCGTAGAAGCTCTGTTGTGAGATCCCGGAGCCCATCGCGCCCTTGGCGACCCCGATCTCGCCGGGTGGTGTCTCGGCAAGGGTGAGCACTCCGTCCGTTCGCCCATTACGCACGAGCTTGGCCCCGACCGCGCGCTCGAATCCATCGCGCACGAGCGCGTTCGTATTGAGGAGGCGCTGCATCATCGCGCTCCTGCGAGTCTCGGGGTTCTTGAGCGGCGTAAACGGATCACGCGCCGAGGGGTGACGCACGACCGACGGACGCGAATAGGTCTTGCTCAAGCTGACGCGGCGCTTGGCTCTCATCTCACTCGGCGGGGGGTTATAGCCCTGCGGAGGGAAGTCCTTGCGAGCATCGAGCGCCTCACCGGTCATCAGGTTGCCGCGAAAGGCCACCGCGTTGGCAGGATCGAGCAGGGGTCGCGCCTTGCGGCGAGAGGCTGCGAGCTTGGCTTGGGCTTCTGCGGCCGAGGTCGAGCGAACTTCGGCGCTCGGGGTGGCTACGGTTCGTTTCCAGGGCACTTGCCCGCGCTTGATCTCGCTCATTTCACCTCACCTCGGCCGCCCCCCAAATCCCCCGAACCGGCTCGGAGAAAACGGACGGCAGCCCTTATCCAGGCGAAGTTATCGGGCGGAGATGGGCCTCGTTGCGCGAAAGGCCAGAGCCGTTCGTATTTTCCCTAGGTCGGGCGGCGTTCCGGTGACGGTTCGACGGCTTTGGTGGCAGAGTGCCCGGGATGCGCGGCACTGCCCTGGTTTCCCTCAGCTTCCTTGCAGCCTCCGGTCTCTCGACCGCGCTCTACGCAGCACCTGCCTACGTGAAGCTCTCCTTCGCCCACGAGGACACGAGCACTCGCATCGGCATCAGCTGGGTCACGAGCGTGAGCGAAGCTGGCTTCGTCGAGTACGGCCTCGCGACGGTGGGCGAGAATCAGGTCTCTGGTTCACCTGCGGTCGAGTTTCCCGGCATCGGCTGGATGCACGAGGTCGAGCTCGTGGGCCTTCAGCCAAACACCCAGTACCGCTACCGCGTGGGCAACCCGAGCGGCTGGTCCACCGAGCACACCTTCAAGACCGCCCCGAACGACGGATGCACGGCCGTCACCTTCACCGCCGTGGGCGACGGCCGCTCGCAGCTCGAGTTCGGGCCCTCGCCGAGCTGGCAAGGCATCTACGAGGAGGCGCTCGCCTCCGGCCCGGACTTCATGATCAACAGCGGCGACTTGGTGCTGACCGGTGAAGACATCGAGCAGTGGAACAACTGGCTCGAGGCGTCCGACACCGTGAACCCGCTGCTGCCGCACATGCCCTCCATCGGCAATCACGACGACGGCCCCGGCGAAGGCGATGGCGCAAACTACAACCGGCTCTTCTTTCTCCCGAGGAACAACGTCGCGCAGACCGAGGACTACTACCACTTCGTCTACAACAACGTGTTGTTCATCGCGCTCTCCACGCAGACCTACCGAGACTTCGCGGTCCAGGCCGACTACGTGAGACAGGTCGCGGCCCAGCACCCCACGAAGTGGAAAGTGGCGTACTTTCACCACCCCATCTACACCTCGGAGAGCTTCGGCATCGGCCACGAGCCGAACGAGCAGGGCCAAAACCCAGCGCTCGGCCCGGCCTTCGACGACGCCGGCATCGACGTGGTGATCATGGGCCACAATCACCACTACGAGCGCTTCAATCCGCTTCGGTACAACCCACAGAACCCAAACGAAGGACAGGTGGTGCAGAGCTACGGCAACGGACCGAACGATGGCCGCATGTACGTCATCTCGGGCGGCTCGGGCTCCTTCACGAACCCGCTCATCACCGCCGGCAGCGGCGCCACCGGCAACGCGTTCCGTTCTGCCGCGCATCACTTCGTCAAAGTAGCGATCAGCGGGAACACGCTCACCTACTCCGCCATTCGCACGAACACCGCGAACTCGTCCGGGGCCGGAGTCCTCGAGACGCTCACGCTCACGCGGCCGGGCACGGATCCTTGTCTGCTCGGTCAAACTGACTCGGACAACGACGGCTACCCCGCCACCACGGACTGCGACGACGAGGACGAAACCGTGAACCCGGGTGCGGCCGAGATCTGCGGGAACACGGTCGACGAAGACTGCGATGAGGTTGCGGAGATGTGCCCGATGCCGCTGCCAGACCTGGACAACGACGGTTCGACCAACGACCGCGATTGCGACGACAACGATCCCGATCGTTTCCCGGAGAACCCCGAGGTCGACTGCGATGGTGTCGACAACGACTGCGACTGCCTCGAGGTCTGTAGCGGGGTCCAGACCGACGTGTGCGCTCCCCCCGCTCCCGACGCTGGGGCACCCGCCGACGCGGCGGCGCCGATCCTCGACGCCGCAGGTCCGGGCCCCACCCCCGACGCCTCCGCCCCGCTCGCGGACGCCTCGGCCTCGGACACCGGAGTGGGCGTGGGCGGACCTCCGCCCGACTCCAGCTGCGACTGCAACGACCTGGGTGAAAACGATCCGCTGGGGGCCGGCATCGCACTCCTGACGCTCCTGTGGCTGTCTCGGCAACGGCGGCGATGAGCCCACATCTCGTACCCGCGAGGCCGGTCCGGGAGCTACGGCCATTTCGTCATTTGGGGTAGGCTCCTAGGGCCGATGGGCGCTTCGCTCGAACTCACCGAAGCGGCTCCGCTTCCGGAGCGCATCGGGCAATACACGATCCTCTGCCAGCTCGATCAGGGCGGGATGGCGACGCTGTTCCTCGGGCGGGCGGCCGGTCTCGGCGGCTTCGAGCGGCTCTTCGCGATCAAGCTGATCCACGAGCACCTCTCTCGGGAGAAGCGCTTCGTGGACATGTTCCTCGACGAGGCTCGCCTCGCGGCGCGGATTGTTCATCCCAACGTGGTGTCGGTCTACGAGGTCGGTCTCGATCGCGGCCGACACTTCATCGCGATGGACTACATCAACGGCGAGACGCTCTCGCTGGCGCTTCAGCACACGTGGGGGCAAAAGCAGCCCTTTCCACTGGGTCTGGCAGTTTATCTCGCGGGCCAAGCCGCCGAAGGGCTTCATGCCGCCCACGAGCTGAAAGGTGTCGATGGGCAGCCCTTGGGCGTGGTTCACCGCGATGTCGCTCCGTCGAACCTGATGCTCGGCTACGACGGCATCCTGCGCGTCATGGACTTCGGCGTGGCCAAGGCGCGGGACCAGGTGACACACACTCGCCCCGGTACGATCAAGGGAACACTCGCGTACATGGCGCCCGAGCACGTTCGTTCCCGGGTGCTCGACCGACGCGCAGACGTCTGGTCCCTCGGCGTGGTGCTCTGGGAGACGCTGGTCGGAAAGCGCCTGTTCAAAGGAAGAAACGACGTCGAGACCTCGGAGCGTCTCCTTAGGCGCAAGGTCCTGCCGCCCAGCGACCTGCGACCCGAGGTCCCTGCGGTTCTAGACGGCATCGTGCGACGCGCGCTGGATCGCGATCCAGATCGTCGCTACCCAACCGCGCGCGAGTTCGGCGAGGCCCTCCAGGAGTACTTGGCCACCGCTCGGGTGCGCATCGGCCCATCGGATGTCGAGGCCTTCATGCAGACGACCTTCGAGGAGCGCTTCAGCTGGCGACAAGAGATCCAGCAGCGCGCGCCCACCGCCACCGCCAAGGAGTTTAGGGCGTACGAAGGCCTCATCGAGAACCCCACCAGCGACTCCGAGGTCGAGATCGATCTGTTGGCCGAGGAGGCGATGGAGGAGATCTTCGAGGAGCCCGAGGAGCCCAAGGAGACGCCGCACGCCCCCGACGAATCCGTCGCAAGCGATGACGCCCAGCTCGTCGCGCCTCCGGTCATTGGCCTCACCGAAGAAGAGAAGCGGCAGCAGCTCAGGAGCCCAGAGCCCACGCAGGTCATCCGGAGCGAGCGAGCCCTGGCCCGAGCCCGACACGAGCGAGTCGAGAAGGTCTCGGACGGCCGGATCTTCCTCTACCAGTGGAGAGAGAAGGCGGACCAGAGCGTCGAGTTGATGCTCCAGCAAACGCGTCCGCCACGCGCGCTGCTGTACGCGATCGCCGCGGCCGCGGTGCTGGTGCTCGCCTTGGTCGTATGGCGCAGCAGCGGGCCCGAGGAGCCGCAGTTCGAGACGCTGAGCCCGACACCGGCGCAACCCGAGGTCAGCGAACGGGCTCCCCCGCGTGAAGTCGAAGGCGAAACCGTGACCTCGCCACCGGAGCCCACCGAGACCGAGGCTGCGCTTGGCCCGTCCCCCATCGAGCCGGCGCCTCCGCCGACGAAACAGCCCGACGCGACGCCGTCGTTCGAGCTGCGCTTCCAGCTCTCACCGAGCGACGCGCAACTGAGCGTCGATGGTCGGGCCCTGGACTCGAGGGAACGAATCACGGTGGAAGGGGAGCGAAGCGTGCTCGTGGAGGCCACCGCGCCCGGCTATCGTCCCTATCGGAAGTCCACGCGAGTCAGCGAGGACCTCGTCCTTCGCATCGAGCTTTCTCGCCTCGCGGATGAAGCCTCTCAAAGCAGGACCGCGAAGAAGCCGCGACAAGGCACCAAAAAGACCAGCAAGCTACTCATCGTCGAAGGAGGCGATCTTTGAACTCGAGTCTGAGCATCCCGCGCCACCTCGTGCTCGTGGCGGCGGTGGCATCATCCGTTTGGGGGGCACCCGCCCTCGCGGAGGAGTCCGTAGCCGAAGATGGACCTCGAAAGGCCGAAGCCAGGGCGCGCCTAGACGCCGGCAACGAACTCCTGCGCGAGCGCCAATACGAAGGGGCCCTCCGGGAGTACCAGGCCGCGTTTCGCGCCTACCCCAGTCCCAAGATCCGACTCAACATCGCCGAGGCCCACTTCCAGCTCGGCAACTGGGCCGGAGCCTACGACAACTACCAAGGCTTCCTGACCGAGACCGAACCTGACTCCGAGCTGCACGCCGCCGCGAGCGCACGCAGGTCCGAACTCGAATCGAAGGTCGCGTTCATCCAGATCGAGAGCCCGATGGATGGCGTCGCCGTCTTCGTGAGCGACGTCCACGCGGGTGATACGCCGGTCGAGCGAGTCGCAGTGAATCCCGGCCGACACACGGTGGTGGCGGAGAAGGACGGCTATCAGTCGTTCGAGATCTCCGAGATCCTCACCTCGGGAGAGACCAAGACCGTCGTGGTCGCGATGGTGCCGATTCAAGTGGCACCGCCGGTCGCGATCGAGACGAGGACGGACACAAAAGACGACGGGAGTGTTTTCGAAGAGTGGTGGTTCTGGGCGATCGTCGGAGGCGTGGTGGTGGTCGGCGCCGGTGTCGCCGTTGCGGCTTCGACCGGCGGGAGCGATTTTCTGCCCGCGGGCGAGCTCGGCGCCTCCGGAACCTCGAGCTGGGAACGATTCTAAAGCGGCCCGAGCTCTAGGGGCAGCCGGTCGCGCTCGGCGCGACGTCTCCGGTGAGGGAGCACGTTCCGGAAGCGTTGACGCGCACGCGCCCCGGGCCGCCGCCGCCGCCGCCGCCGCCGGAGCGGCCGCCCGAGCCATCCTCGCCGTTTTCGCCGGGTCCAGCCCCGACTGAACCGCTGGAGCCATCGCCGCCGCCACCACCACCCAAGCCGCCCTGACCGGCGAGCGCGACGGCATCATCACCACGCGCGCCCGAAGGCCCACCGTCCGCACCGCCACCACCGCCGCCTCCGCCTTTGGCGGCGATTTGGCCGGCGACGGAAACGACGACGCCCTCGAGCAGGACGAGACCACCCGCGCCGCCGCCCCCGCCGCCAGAGCGGGAGCCGGCGCCCGCACCACCGCCGCCGCCCGCCAGGATGGCACCGCCGATGGACAAGGTACCGCTCACGGAGATCTGAAGAGCCCCGCCCCCGCCGCCGCCTGAGCCAGCTGATCCTCCGGCGCCCCCGCCACCGGAACAGCCCCCGCGGAGCGGGATGCCGAGCTCTTCGCCGGAGATCGGACCAGGCGTGCCGCCGTTGGCACCGTTGGCGTTGTCGCCGCCTCGGCCGCCGGGCGCCCCATAACCACCACCTCCGCCGGCCGCACCGCCGCCAGCGGTGAATCCACCACCGCCGCCCACACCGGGGGTGCAGGAGGACGGAGAGACACCGGGTCCGCGGGTCGACCCGACGCCTCCGACATCGATGGTCCCATCGACCGAGGCCGCTCCGTCGACCGCGAGAATGATCGCCCGCGTTCCGCTCACCCGGAAGGTGCTGCCGGATCCGAGGACCAGATTGTCGAGCGTCAGGACCACCGCCTGCGGCCCACCGGCCTGATCGATGACGAGAGGATTCGGAGTGGATGAACCGCACCAGTTCGTGAACACCAAGGTCTGGGTGTCGAAGGTCGTGAGTCCACAGTTGAGCAGACCCAAGACGGGCGCGGAAACCGCGGAGGGATCGAAGTTGCTCGGCACGTAGGGGTAGTTCAAAGAGACCAGACCCGAGTCGACCACCCCCGTGTCCGGGTCGCCCGCGTCCGGGTCACCCGCGTCCGGGTCACCCGCGTCCGGGTCACCCGCATCCGGGTCACCTGCGTCCGGGTCACCTGCGTCCGGCACCTCCGTGTCAGCCGGCGTCGCGTCGAGCGCGCCACCGTCGGACGCGTCGAGGACCCCCGCGTCGAGGCCCAGGTCCGGCCGCGGCAGATCGGCGACCCCGCCGTCGACCGGGCCTGCGCCCCCGAGCGTCAGGCTGAACTGATTACAGGCGTCGGGAGAGGCCAGAAAACCGGCGCCCGAACGACCGACCTCAGCCCCAGCGCCTCCGGCGGCGTCATAGGCCACCACCGTGATCTCGAGTTCCAGAGCCGCGGTCGGTGCTGGCTCGAGCACCACCACGAGCGCAGTGGTCCCGTCTGAGAGTTGGCCGCCGAGATCGAAGCTGCGGCGCGCCGAGATCTCCCCGCCCACCACACTCACGACCAAAGAGGCCGCCGCCCTAGAGGCCGCCGACTCCGCGGAGATATCGAGTTGGAAGCTCGCGACACCGTCCTTACAGACGTCGCCCTTACACGCTGGGCTCAGGGCCGCGAGGAAGAGCAGACCGACGACCAAGAGCGGGGAGAGGGAGCGGCTCGGGTGAGGCATGGACGAGCGCGATTCTATCAGCATCCGAGTCCGGCTCCGAAGTCCGGACGCCAGGCTCTCCACGCGTCGCGAAACGGCCCAGATCCTCCATGTTTACCGGCAGTTCCGCGGCTGCCGGTCGTCCGCCGTTCGTCGGCCCTAGCCCCCATCCTCAGGCCCGTGCTACCGGAGCCTGCCTTTCTCTGAGCCCGAGCATGTGGACCGGTCTCACCGTCTTTCTTCTGACCTACGCCGTGGTATCGGCTCGCCGGCTTGGATGGCTCAACCTCGACCGACCCGGCGGCGCCTTGCTCGGCGCAGTCGCAGTCGTCCTGCTCGGCGTGCTCCCGGCCGACGACGCCGTCCGTGCGATCGACGGCCGCACACTTCTGCTCTTGTTCGGGATGATGGGAATGGGCGCCTTCCTCGGTGCCGATGGCTTCTTCGAGCGCACGAGCGAAGCCCTCGCCGGCTGGGCGCAGACCCCCGCACGTCTCCTCGGGGCAGTGATCTGGGGCGCGGGTGGTCTGTCGGCGCTGATCACGAACGACGCGGTTTGCGTGCTCGGCGCACCGATCCTCGTCGCACTCATCAAGAAGCACAGCCTCCCGCCCCTGCCCTTCTTGCTCGGTCTCGCCACCGCCTCCAACACCGGAAGCGTGGCCACCTTGGTCGGCAACCCCCAGAACATGCTGTGCGCGAGCTTGGGGCAGCTCTCCTATCGAGAGCACCTGATACTGATGCTCCCACTCGCGCTGATATCGCTGGCGCTGAATCATGCCCTCCTCCACTTCATGCACCGCAGCGCCCTCTCGGCTTCCGCGCTCGCCCCGACCACGAAGACGCCGGTCTTCACGATGCAGAGCGCGGCGACGCTCTTCGTCATCTTCGGGACCTCGATCCTCTACACCCTCGGTGCCGACCTCGCCTGGACCGCGGCCGGCGGCTGCGGGGTGCTGCTCCTGCTCACGCGAGAGAAGCCCGAGATGATCTGGGCCCGAATCGACTGGTCGGTCCTGCTCTTCTTCGCTGCGCTCTTTGTGGTGGTGGAGGGCTTGGTCCGAACCGGCGCTCCGGAGCTCTTCTTCGCGCGCCACTCGCTGGGTGAACTCGCGAGCGTTCCGGACGGAGTGAGCGTTGCGGCTCTGTTCCTCGTGGGCTCCAACGTCGTCTCGAATGTCCCCTTCATCCTCGTCGTGAAAGAGCAGATGGCAGGTTTCTCGGACCCGAAGCTCGCTTGGGAGATGCTCGCCATGGCCTCGACTTTTGCCGGAAACCTGACCCTGCTCGGCTCGGTCGCAAACGTGATCGTGGCGGAAAAGAGCCACGAGGTCGGTGGGTTTGGGTTCTTTGCGCATCTCAGGGTGGGTCTCCCGCTGGCGCTGGCAACCACCCTCCTCGGGTCGGTCTGGCTGATGCTCATCCGCTGAGCCCCTGCTAGAGTGCAGCACAGTGCATACCAAGGCGCTCGAAGAGTGGCGTTGCGAGCTGGACCTTCAGCCCCCGCCCGCCCTCGCTCAGAACGAACGACGCACCAAGTGGGTTGTCGCTCTCACCGCGGTCACGATGGTCGTCGAGATCGTGGCCGGCATGTGGACCGGGTCCATGGCCCTCCTCGCCGATGGCTGGCACATGGCCTCCCACGTCGGAGCGCTGGGGCTCTCGTGGATGGCCTACGTGTTCGCGCGGCGGCACGCCAAGACGGGGTCTTTCGTCTTCGGAACGGGCAAGGTCTACGCCCTCGCAGGCTACTCCAGTGCGGTGCTGCTCGGCGTCGTGTCGGTGCTGATGGTGGTGGAGAGCGTGGGGCGCGTGCTGAATCCAGAGAGCGTGGCGTTTCGTGAGGCGTTGGTGGTGGCGGGGTTGGGGTTGGTGGTGAATCTCGTGAGCGCGTGGATGTTGAGGGAGACACACGCGCACGGCGAGGGGCATGATCACGTTGACGATCACGGCCACGAGCACGTTCACGTTCACGGTGAGGGGGAGGGGCGGGACCATAATCTCGCGGCGGCGTATCTGCATGTGTTGGCGGATGCGCTCACGAGTGTGCTGGCGATTGTGGCGTTGACGCTGGGGGCGTACTCGGGGCTTTGGTTTCTGGACCCGGCGATTGGGATCCTCGGCGGAGTTGTGATCCTCCGTTGGTCGTATTCGCTCTCGCGTCAGAGCGCACGCCAGCTCCTGGACATGACAGCTTCGGTGGAGCTCGAAGCGAAAATCCGGGCGGCGGCGGAGGCGGAGGAGGCGGACACCCGAGTGGCCGATCTGCACGTCTGGTCGCTCGGACCGGCCGGCCACGGCTGCGTGATTCGGGTCGTCACTGGGGTCACCGACTCCGCGGAGTCACTCAGAAAGCGCATCCAGCTCGCGGTTCCGCTCGCGCATCTGACGGTCGAAGTGCATCGCTGTCCCGAGCACTGAGGCGACCCGCCCCGCGTCGATCTTCCTCGACTTCGACGCTTTTTGAGCATCGCCCCCGGCCGCGGTGCGTGTTAGGAACCCAAGAATGAGCAAGAAGTCCGATCTGGAGGCCGCCGCCGAGCGCCTCGGGGTCCGCTTTCCGCCGCGTTTCGTCGAGAAGTACCTTTCCGGGGTCGAGGTCCCGGAGGGCATCCCGGCCTCGAAGTGGATGCCCGTCGCGGCTCTGGTCTTTAATCCGAAGGGCGAGGTCCCGGAAGGAGTCGGCTTCCCAAGCGAGGGAGATCCAGACTTCTACTGCCTGCTCGCGGACGAGGATGGCGAGCTCTCGGAGGTCCTGCACCATTGGAACTTCGAGAGCCGGGACTTCGAGGCGGTAGAGCCGTACTTGGGCGCCAAAGCGAGCGGAGCGAGCTGGAAGCCGTCGGACCTGGCCGCCCAGAGCCCAATCGGAGCCAAGAAGGCCGAGCCCGTCGCCCCGCCCAAGACGCTCCTCGAGGTGCTGCTCGAACGAGAACTCATCGAGATCCGCCCGGTGGACCAGCCGTCCATGGCCGCCTTGCTCCTCGAGCTCGAAGAGACCTCGAGCTCCGCCCGCGAGTTCGCCGAGCGCTTGGTCGCGAGCATCGAGGACGATGTGAGGGTGAGAGAGTTCTTCTTCGATGAGGATGAGCTGGTCGAGCTCATGAAGAAGCTCGGCTTCGTCGCCAAAGGGGCATGAGCTCCACCGAGCCGGTCCTAGGCTTCAGCCCGAGGACTTGAACACGAACGGATAATTCACGATGACGATGCCCCCGCCCTTTGGCTTGGGGAACTGCCAGGTTCGGATCTTACCAGCGATGCAACGCTCCACGTTCGGATCGTTCATGGTCGTCTGCTTCACGCTCACGTCCCGCACCGTGCCGTCTCCCTGGATGGTCCACACCATGCCGAGCTTTCCGAATAGACCCGGGTTCCGAACCAGCTCCTTCTCGTAGCAGTAGCGGATCTGCGCCTTGTGCTGCTCGATGACCCGACGGATGAGCTCTTTGTCGAGCGAGCCCATGATGATCGGCGTGCCGGCGGTGATGTTGATGTCACGCTCAACCTTGTTGCCGAGCTTGCCGACGCCCGAGCCGTAGCCGTCGCCGCCACCACCACGCCCTGCGGTGCCCAGGGATCCGAGGCCGACGCTGTTCATGGATAGGCCGCCGCCACCGGGGCCGGTGCCACGGGTGCCGAGGCCGCCGAGACCAGAGGCGTCTCCAACTTGGGCGCCCGAGACTCCACCCAGCGCGCTCTTCAGCTCACCGCCGAGGCCGCCGGTGCCAAAGAGATAGCTGGCGCCACCCTTGGCGCCCGCGCCGAGGAGCTTCTCGAGCGAGCTCTTCGCGATCTCAGCGTCGTCGGGCTTGCCGCGGACCGCCATGCGGCCCTGCTCCTTCTTGTTGTGATCCTTCTTACCGGCCTTGCCTTCGTTGCCCTTGGCCTTGGCTGCTTGTTCACCGGCCTTGAGCTTCGCGAGCAGCGTGTTCTCCTGCTTCTTCTCTGGCGTCAGCTTGTACTGCGCGAACCGGTTGGGGTTCTTGAACAACGCCTCGATGAGCTCTTCGGTCGTGCGCGGCGTGGCGACGAACACCGAGACCGCGAGCACGTGCAAGAAGAACGTCAGGATCAGCACGTTGACCCAGGTGTAGTTCAAGCTCTCCGTCCAGGGCGGCGCCACAAACTTCTGCCGACGCACGTAGCGGATCTGGAGCGTGAGCCCGCCGTGGTTGAGATACAGCGTCTCCGCCGCCGCGAGGTGGTAGCCTCGAGCGTCGGACACATCGCCTGACTCTACCCCTCGTCCCGAGCTCAACAGCTCTTCGACGGTTTGGCGCGAGCCATCCGCGCGCTCGATGTACCCGGTGAAGGCCGACGCGATGTTGATCTTGTAGGTCGCGCCGGTCTGGCTCTGCGAGACCGCAACAGGAAAGGCACGAGTCTGGAGGCCACGCGTGGGCGCGTCGATGTCGCAGCCCTTGAACCGGCGAAACGGACCAAAACCCACGTGCCCGACTTCGTCGCCCATGGTCACCATCGGTTGGTCGTGTACGGTGATCGTGTCGAGGACGCAGTCGCCCCAAATGACCTTGATCTCGAGGGCGCGCTCGGACTCGGAGACCGATTCGCTCGCCAGGTTGTTGGGCGCGCTGCCCCAGGCGCCGTACGGCGAAGTCGCGCCCGCTGCGTAGGCCGCTTGCGCGTCCGCCCAGGCTTGGGGACTCGGGGGCGGATAGCCCACAGGCAGCCCCGTCGAAGGATCAAAAGGCATCTCCGCGTACGCCGCATCGGTGGGGGCGTAGCCCGGCGGATAACCATAGCCCGCTTGGGCGTTGGCGTAGGCGGCCTGTTGCCAGGCCTCGGGATTGCTCGCCCAGGCCTGCGCCGCCATCATCTCCGGAGTTACTTGCATGCCGGCTTGCACGCCCGCACCCATCATGGCGCCGCCTTGCATCATGCCCGGCATCGACGCGGAGACACCCACCTGCGTGGATGCGTACTGACCGTAATCGGCGGCGGTGTCTGGGGTCCAAGCCGGCGGTGGCGCATCGCTCGCCAGAGGCGGCGACGGCGGGATCGCATGTTCGGAGGCCATCACCTGACCCTCCGCGATGTCCATCGTGGTCTTCTTGAGGCTGATCACGAGGCGCGACTCACCCAGCTGCACTTCGTCGCCGTCTTTGAGCCTCTCCTTCGAGATGCGTTCGCCGTTGACGAAGGTGCCGTCGGCGGAGCCCATATCGATGATCTGAAAGCCCTCACCGTCGCTCGAAGCCTCGATGACTGCGTGGATGCGGGAGACGCGTGTGTCGTCCAGCTTGAGATGGGCGGACGCAAGCCGACCGATCTTGATGATGTCGCGATCGAACGACTCCTCACCGACCAACTCGGAGCCGCGATAAATCGCCACTTTGAGCGGCATCGTCATCAGAAATCCCTCTTCTCTCCCCTACAACTCCGAGGCCACGCGCTAGAGCGCCATCACCGAGCCGAGAACTTCGATTCGGAAGTCCTCCCGAATACGTATCAAGTTCGAGTGTCTTAGGCGCTTTCGGACCTCGACGTAGGCGGTGTCGGGTTTGGTGAGATCACCATCGATCGTGTCCTCGTCGAAGTTCACGACCGTCTTTTTTTGATAGACCACGTTTCCGTCGTCCTCTTGCGCACTTGCCGCCGTGCTGAACGTGAGCCCGAACACGAGAGCCGTTGTCGGAAGGAGCAGCTGCCAAAGCCTCTTCATTGATATCCTCGCCGCCCAGAATAGCATCGCTTTCGGTAAAGCGCGCTTTCCCGACCGAGGCGCCCGCGCGGCTTACCCGTGTGTGAGAATGAGCGAAGCAGGCGCACTCCGGCCGTCGAGGGTCGGGCTCAGGGGTCGATGGGCGGGGTCGGGTCGGCGGGCTCGCCGGCCGGCTTTGGCTCGCCGGTTCCAGGGGCGGCCTTGTTCTTCTCTTCCTCGGCCTTCGCCTTCTTGGCTTCTTCCGCGGCCACCTTGGCGTCGATCTCGGCCTGGCGGGCGGCCTCTTCCTCCATCCGCTTCATCTCGATCTCCATGGCTCGCCGCTGGGCGATCTCCTCGAGGAGACCGAAGGCCTTGTCATCCGACCCGGCGTTGCCGACCTGGAGGTAGCGCTTAAGGTGCGTCTGCGCGTCATCGAGCCGGTTCAGATGCTTCAGGTAGAGCACCCCGAGGTTGAAATGCGCCGCGGGGACCGGCTCGGCACCGGCAACCTCGATGGCCTTCAGATAGGACTGCTCCGCCAATTCGAGGTTGTTGCCCCCCTTGGCAGCGACTCCGAGATTCACGTAGGCGCCCGCGTTGGTCGGCTGAGCCTCGGTGATGGCCCGGAAGTTCGCCGCGGCCCGGGCGAAGTCTTTGTAGCTCATGGAGACCTCCGCGATCCTGAAGCGTGCCTCGACGAGCTGAGGGTCGAGCTGAGCGGCACGCTCGTAGGATGCCAGGGCCTTGGCGGTCTCCTTCTCGGCCATGTGCATGTTCGCGAGAGCGAAGTGAAGGCACGCCGCGTTCTCATCGAGCTTGAAGCCCTGAGATGCGATCAGCCGTGTTCGGGTGAAGTCTTTGTCGGCGAGCGACGCCTCCGCGAGCACGCAGTACGCTCGGATCTCCTTGGGGAGACGGCCAAGCGCCTCGCGCGCGAGACGTGTCGCCTCCTCGAACTCACCGCGGGCAGCCGAGACTTCGGCCAAAGAGAGGCGCGCTTGGGCCGCACCGGGATCTCGGTCCACTTGATCACGCAGCATCGAAAACGCCTGTCGCTCATCGCCGGCCGCAAGCGCCATCGCGGCGAGATTCACCTGCGCCTCGCGCGGACCCCCGTTGGCCATGGCCCGCCGATAGGCCTCTTCCGCCTGGGCGCGCCGGCCCTGGCGCTCCTCGGCCACGCCGAGGTTGTACCAGGCGAGCCCATAGCTCGGGTGGTGTTCGGCCACCTCTCGCATCCGGTCGGCGACGTCTTCCCAGTCTGAGGGCTGACCGTCCTTCATCTCCGACTCGATGACCTTCACTTCGGCCTCAAAGGCCTCTTCGGCTCGAACCTCGGGGGGCTTCGGGGCGACGGCTTTGCCATCGCCGTTTCCTTCTCCGCCCGAACCGGTGTTGCTCTGCGTGGCGCAGGCGGAGAGGCCCGCGAGAGCGACCCACACTCCAAAACGAATGTGCGTTGACAGTCTCATGACGGACCTCCGGGCTCGCCTGCGCCGTCCCGGCTTGCCGACCGAGAGCCCGGGCTCACCGCGCCCGAAGGCTTCAGGATCAACGGCTGAGGGGAGATCTTGAGCTTCGCCTGCGGCGGAGTGAACGGCACCGTTCGCTCCACGAGCTCCGGGAAGTCGTCGGGCGAGAGCTCCTCGAGGCGCTTCACGCAGGTGGCGGAGTCGCGCGTGAAGACGGAGAGCTCGGAGGACTTCGCCACGCAGGCGCGGAAGCCTTGCAAGGCGGCTTGACGGGGCGGATCGATCTCCCGCTCGAAGCCCTCGCGGAAGAGGTCACACTGCTCGGAGGTCAGTCCGGACGGGCAAGGAACCGCCGCAAGTCGTTTAGCAAAGAAGTCCCAAGCCTCGGCGATCTTGAGCAGCGCCCCGATGGTCGAGTGCGCTTGTTGATACTCGGTCACGATGCGCGTGTAGGCCTTGACGACGTCGTCGCGAACCCGGGCCATCGACGCCATGTCGCCCTGGAACTCCTTCACCTTCTTCAGGTTGGGACGGCGAATGCTCATCTTGTGATACTTCGGCAGCACCTGATGGGTGTTCTCGAGCTCGATGCGCGAGGCGTAGTCGACCGCCGCCGGGGGCATCGTCAGGCCCTTCTTCTTGCGCTTCAGGTACTCGCCGAGCAAGATGCCAAGCACCTTCTCCGCCTGACGGCCCTGCCTGAGGTGATCGGCGCGGATGCTGGCCTCTCGCCAGAGCGCCTCGAAGACCTGATCGTCGCCGGGGAACTTCTTCGAGAACTCCTCGTAGCGCTGGGCCGCGAGGCTCCACTTCTTGTTGCGCTCGAGGTCTTGCGCGATGGCGAAGTAGATCGCGGCCGCCTCTTTCTCGCCGCCCTTGGCCCGGCCGTACTTCTTGAGATACTCCTCGCGAAGCTTCGTGGCGGTCTGGACCTTGCCGGTACCGGCGTAGAAGACCGCCGCGTTGAACATGGCGTCGCGCGCGCGCTCGTCGGTGGGATACTGCGCGGCGAAGGCTTCAAAGAGCTCCGCCGCCTTCATGTACTCCGCTCGCTCCTCGTGGGTCTTCGCGGTGTAGAACTGCACATCCACCCGAAGTGGGGAGTCTTTGTACTCCTGCATCAAGATCTGTCGCAGCTTGTCTGCGTGTTCGCGTTCACCCACGAGATCCCAGGCCACCGAGGCGTTGTAGAGCGCCTTGTCCGCGTTCTCCGACCCCGGAAACTCGGCCTGGAACTCTTCGTAAGCCTTGGCGATTGGGGCCAGGCTCTTGCCCTCTTTCTTGAGGCGCTCCTCGAGGATCTGAACCAGCTTGAACTTCGCGTATTCAGCAAACTTCGAGAGATCGCTTCTCAGCTTGGGCCTCTCGCCCACCAGCGGCTCGATCTTGAGATAGGCCACCGCGGTGTCATAGAGCTTCTGCCAGTCCTCGCGCAGGTTGTGGACGTCGACCACGAGATTCGCGGCGTAGCTCGTCTCCTCTGCGCCCGGGTACTTGACCACCATGTCTTCGAAGCGGGTGATCGCCTCGTCGAAGTGGTTGTGCTCGTACATGAGCAGGGCCACCTTGTACTGAACGCTCACGAGCTTGTCAGCCTTGTCCGCAGGCACAAACTTCACGTAGCGATCACACGCATCCATCAGGCGCTTTCGCTCCGGGTGGATCTCGATGGCCTCGAGTTCCTTACCCTTGGGCACCTTGACCTTGCCCAGGCCGAGGTCCTTCAGGTTCTCTTCGATCGCGAGGATGTTGTCGTTCGCGGCATCGATCAGATACTTGCCCTTCGGATCGGCGAGCACGGTCTCCTCGTAGGCCTTGGCCGCTTTATCGAACTGCTCGAGCTTGTAGTAGAGGTCGCCGAGCTGAAAGCGCAGCTCGTAGCCAAACTTTGAGCTCGTGAACAAGCGCAGGTAGTCCTCGTACATGTCGCGGGCGTGTTCGTAGGTCTTCTTCTGGCGTGTCTTCTTGGCTTCCTTGTTCCAGAGCTGGGCGAGGCGCCTGAGCGTGGATTCCGCGAGCACCTGTGCCTCTTCCAGGTTTGCCTTGGCCTGGGGGTCGCCCTTACCCTCTTTCACCTGGAGTTCGACGCGTTGGTATTCTTCAACGAGCCTGCGCGCTTCGATGGTGGTGCGGTTCTTATCCCCACCGCGGCTCACGAGGTCGACGATCTTGCCCTGGTAGTAGGGGTTGCGGCTCGAGTCTGGACGAGCCTGCATGAGGTCTCGGTAGATGATGGCCGCCTCGTCGAAGGAGCCCTGCGCAAACCAGATGTCACCAAGCTGCTCGAGCAGCTTCAGGCAATTGGCGGTCGTGCACTTCTCGTCCGGGGTGTCGCCCGCCGCGATGTCCGCGAGCACGAACTTGGCCTTTCGTGCGTCACCTTGATGCGCGTAGGTCCGGACGAAGTCCTTCTGGGCCTCGCGAGCGAGTGAGATCTTGCGCTCGCCCCCTAGGACGTCGGCCGTGTACGAGTAGTAGATGACCGCGCGAAACTTGGAGAGCGCGGCGCTCCAGTCGGCCAGGTTGTAGTAGCACCAGCCCTGTTTGTAGAGTGCGAAGCCGTAGACGCGTGAACGCTTGTCCGCCGCTGCCAGTTCGTAGCTCTTGAGCGCACGGTTCAGGTCGGCCTTGTTGAAGTAGTACTCGCCAAACGCGAGCCAAGCGTCCGCGACCAACGGGCTGTCTTTGAAATTCTTGATGAGGTCCGAGTAGACCTCGATGGCGTCGTCGAGACGACCCGCGTTCCAGTACGATTGCCCCAGCGCAAAGAGCACCTCGGGCATGCGCTTGTAGTTTGGATAGCGCTCGCGGATGTCCTTGTAGATGTCGACCGCCTGATTGGCCCAGCCCTGCGACTCGATGGCATGCTTCTTCTTCTCACCCTCGGCCGCGTGGGCGGCCCCTTTGTCGCCCTTGTCTTTCGCCTTGAGCATTCGATCGTCGGCTTCCTGCGCGCGGAAGAAGTAGAACTGCGACTTCTCGAAGTAGAGCTCGGCCAGTCGGAACTTGATGTCGGGGATCTCGGATTCCTCGGGATTCAAATCCAGCAGTCGCTTCAGACCGTCGATCTGAGCCTCGCGTTTCTCTGCGACCTGCACCTCGACCGAGCGCCTGAACTGCTCATATTTAAGCTGCGGGCCGGTCTCGCTCGTGGCCTGGAGCTTCGCCTTCTTGGGTTTCTTGGCTTTCTGCGCACGGGCATCGTCTCCCGCCGCGAGCAGGCCGAAAAGACCGGCGCCGACCACGACCGCCCAATGAGCCCACCGACGGTTCCGGTTCGACCGGGCTCGGAGCGACCGCCCTTCGCGCGGTCCAGCCGCACCGCGCGTTGGGTCGAGGGCTTGAACCTCGTCGCGCTTTGCCGTTCGCATGGAAGCTCTCCTGTTCGTCATCGGCAGGTCTGCGCGAGCGTGAGTTCGTAGGTGCCCAGCTCGTCTCTCCAGTATTCCTCTTCGAAGGGCCACACGAGCTTCTCGTCATCGGCCCACTCCACGAACTCCCGAGACCGCTGTGCGGGTGCGGTCTCCACGTCGCGAAGTTTGGACTCGATTCGTTCTTGCTCGGCGCGCGCGGTCTCGATCTCGATGCGGATGGCCTGCGTGATCAGCGTCTTGATCAGCCGACTTTCGCGCTCGAGCTTTCGTTTGACGGCCTTGCTCGCATCTTTCTCGATGGAGGCGAGCACCTCGCCCACGCTTCGGTCCAGCACTTCGCGGAGCCGCGACCGGGCGAAGGCCTCGCCCTGCGCGTCGTAGCTGCTGAGCTCGCCCTGCACCTCCTTGTAGGAGCGGTCGAGCTTCTTGAGTTCGCGGTCCGCGAGCGCGATGGCGAGGATCCGTGCAACGATGCGAGCCTTCTCCTCCCCACCCTCTCGCGCGACGTCGGGTGACTCGAGGTTCTTCAAACTCTCGTAGTACTTGCCGGTGGACCCCGAGGCGACCGAGAGCTCTTGCAGCTCCTTCAGGACCGGCTCGAAGCGCTCTTTGAAGCGCCTCAACAGCTCGGTCGCCTCCTTGTAGCGGCAGTTCTCGTAGTAGACGACGGCCTTCAGGATGCGTGACTCAGGGAAGTACTGATCCTCGAAGAAGGGCGAATGCAGGGTCAGGAGGTTACCCAGCGCCTTCTCGTAGTTGCCGAGGCGGAACTCGGCCCAGCTGGACTCGTACAGGGCCTCGAGCCAGGCGTAGGTGAAGCGTTCGATCTTGTCGTAGTAGAAGATCGAGAAGGAGGGCTGCTTCGCCCCGAAGTGCGTGCGCGCGAGCTGGAAGAACGCGAGCTGGCGCAACTTGGGATCCTCCCCGGGCTCACCTTCCTTGGAGAGGCGAACCACCGCCTTGAGGGCATCGAGACTGTCGTTGTCTCGTCCATCGTGGAAGAGCAGGATGCCTTCGAGGAACTTCGCTTGCGCGGCAAAGGGCGACTCCGGGTCCACCTGAAGCACGTATCGACTCGCGAGCTCGAAGTGCTCCTTGGCCGCGAGGTCCCCTCCGGGGGTGCTGGGCTCCGGCGGCACCACAGGCTTGTCGGCATCTGGCTTCGGCTTCGGATCGTCGCTGAAGATGTCTTCGTCCAGCGAGAAGCCGCCCTTGGAACCTTTCTTGAGCTCGGGGGTCTCCTCCGCCTTCTGCTCCAGTGCGCCGTCGTCGAAGATGTCGCCCTTGAGCGAAACGCCGCCGGTGACGGTCTCCTCGACCCGCGTCTCACCCAGCTTGCCGATCTCGGCCCCGCTCTCGATCGCGTGCCCCTTTAGGTAGTGGTACTTCGCGAGCAGGTACTTGAACTCGTTCTTGTAGGCGTCTGGAAAGTGGCCATCCGTGTGTTTGGCGATGAGCTCGAGCACACGGTCCTCCGCCACGACCTTGCGAGCCACGAACAAGCTCCATTCGAGGGAAGAACGATAGTACTTGCCGCCGGCTCCGCCCTTTAGCAGCTCCGCGAAGTACTCGAGCGCGGAGTGGTGCAGCTCCATTCGATAGAGCGCCTTGGCGAGGTTGTATCGCGCCGCCTCCCGAACCTCGGGTGAGGCGTTGTCCATCGAGGCGACGTCGTAAAGAGACACCGCGGCGAGCGGGTACCGTTCGTCCTTGAAGTGCGCGATCGCGGCGTCGAACTGCTCCTGACCCGCGGCGACGGGAGGCGCGGCGGACGGGGCCGAAGCGGACGGGGCCGCCGAGGACGCGCTCTTTGGGGCCGAGCTCCGCTTCTTGCTCTTCTTCTTGCCCTCCGCTGAGGCCGGCACCACCGAGATGGACGCGACCAGCATCACGAGAGCCCCGAACCAAGCGACGCGAGCCATGTTCAGCATATTTGACATCCTACTGGAACTCGTACTCGAAGGCGGTGGGCAAAAAGACCGAGGCAAAAAAGCCTACGACCATGAGGTTTTGCAGGGTCGACGCGTTGTTCCGATCCTCGATGAACATGTAGTTGCGGAGCTCCGCTCGCACCGTGAGCCACTTGTTCACGAAGTAGCGCTGGCCGATGCCGATGTTGAATGCGGGGTTGACGCCTTCGTCGGTGCCGAACACACCCGGCCCGCCCGTCACATAGGTGTCGAAGTGGAGGATCCCATCACCGAGGAGCGAGATCTTGCCGTACAGAGGGGCCCACGTGAGATCGACGTCGGCGTGAAACTGAAACTCGGGCGGGTTCTCTAGGATGGCGCCCGCCTGCGTCCGAATGATCCTGACGATGTTCTTCTCGAGGCTCGCGACGACGAAGCCGCCCCGCGCTTCGATCGCGAGCGAGTCCACGAAGTGATAGGAGAGTGATCCGCCCACCACCATGTGTGTGAAGAACGGGTCGTTGAGGTCGAAGCCGAAGTAAGGAAAGAGCTCGAGCCGCTCCTTCTTGAGGAAGACCTTGCGCTGAACCGCCTTGATGCGATCCGACAAGTCGTCTTCGGCTTCTCGCTTGGCCTTGTTCGCTTCCTCGGACTCGGCGCCGGCCGTGGTAGATTCCGAACTATCCTCCGTCGAGGTCGCGTTCGGATCGTCCTGCGCCTGCGCAGGAGAGACGAGACCGAGAAGGAGGACGCCAATGGCAATCGTAAGTAGGCCGTTCTGCACGCTTTTCTCCACAGTTCTTCCCGCCTATGCGAGACCGGGGCCGATGCTAAGCGGACTCGCAGTTTCTCGCAAACCTACGACCAAGGACGAGGGGCGCCCTGGGGGAACCACCGCCATGTCGCAGAAGACGTTCAGACGCCAACTGGACCAGCGTTTCGGGTCCGGCGATAAAGCACGGAAGTGAGCCTCGACAGAAGTCTACTCTGGGTCGCGCCACTCGTATGGGCGCTCGTTCTCGTCGGCTGCAAGAATGAAGACACCGGCGAGTGCTGTCTGCCCATCACCCCCGACAAACAGGACGCCATCCCCGTTCCCGACGATCCGGATGATGGGGCGCCCAGGGACGTGATTCGGCGTGATCCGGCCTTCGACTGCGACGCGCTCACCTGCGTCAGCTTTCAGGGCGGAGAGCCTTCGTGCACCCGCAAGTGCGGCGGCGAGGGCGAGTGCCCCGAAGGCTTCGTCTGCCAGAGTGTCCTCCAGTCCACCTACTGCGACTTCGACCAAACCACGCCGGAGACGGATGACGACTGCAGGCCCAGCTCCATTCTTCCCACCGACCTCTTCTGTGTTCGCCAAGTCTGCGCTACCGACGCCGAGTGCCCCGACGACTTCGTCTGCGAGTTGATCTCGGCTGGCAGCGGCACGGTCGAGGATCCGGCTGTCCGGCAGTGTGTGAAGGCATCCCACAAATGCCAGCCTTGAGCGCCTGGACCCCCGAGCGGGCCTGAGCGGAATACTCGGGTTCCCGACTCCCGTTGCCACGGACACGACCCGGGGGCCCTCCGCTTCCGGTATCATCGCTTGGCATAGAACGCTCGGCGCTCTCGTTCGTTGAGAGGAGTACGATGAATCGGACCAAAGCTTTATTCGGCACTGCGATCGGCCTCTTGGCGGGAGCGATCGCCCTCGACCTGCTGATGTCCCGTGCGGACACCACCTCTTGGGGCCCAGAACCCGTTCCCCAGGTCCCCGAGCCGATTCCCCCGCCCCCTCTGCCCACGGGAGCGTCGCGCGAGTTCCGGATCGGAGATCGAATCGAGCTCGAAGGTGTGCTCTCCCACGAAAACATCCTTCGGGGTCATGACCGCGAGCTGTTTCTCAGGTTCTCGCTCGATGCGAAGCCGGGACAGAAGGCCGAACGAGCCCCGGTGGCGGTCGCGATCGTCATGGACCGCTCGGGTTCCATGGCCGGCGACAAGATCGCCAAGACCCGCGAAGCCGCCAAGGCGATCGTGAGTCGGCTCAGCCCGCGTGATCGCGTCACGCTCGTCTCGTACGCGACCGACTACAGCGTCGACTTGCCGCTGACCGCGGTGACCGACTCCAACCGCGCCTACGTCCTGGGGGTCATCGACGAGGTGCTCGACGGCGGAGGCACCAACCTCTCGGGCGGGCTCGAGGCCGGACTCGGGCAGCTCGAGGGCGTCGCCCGAGAAGGCTTCATCGCCCGAGTGGTGCTCATGTCCGATGGCAACGCCAATCAAGGCATCACCGACCTCCCCACGCTCAACCGCAGGGCGCGCCGCGCACGAGACGCAGGCGTCACAATCTCGAGTCTCGGCATCGGGGTCGACTTCAACGAGGACCTGATGAGCGGCATCGCAGAGAGCGCGGGCGGCGCGTACTACTACGCAAAAAACGGAACCGACGTCGCGAGCGCCCTCAATCGCGAGTTCGAATCCCTCGCCGCCCTCGCCGCCCGACAGGTCGAGGTCTCGCTGACCCTCGCCCCGGGCACTCGCATCGCCGAGGTGTACGGCTACGAGACCGAAGTGCGAGACGGAAGAACGGTGATCCTGGTCGGTGACATGCGAGATGGAGAGCAGCGTCAGGCGGTCCTGAGGCTGATGGTCTCTGGCACCTCGAGCGACGAGCAGGCGGTCAGCGGGGTTCGGCTCTCCTACGGAACGGTCGACCTTGGGATGCAGACCTTTGTGGCCGCGCTGTCGGCCCGCGTCGTGAGCGACGCGAGCCAGCTCGAAGACGGGGTGCGCAACGACGTGCTCGAAGCGGCCTATGCGGCGATGGCGGCGTCGGAGCGCACTCGTGCAGCGCGCGCCTTCGAGTCCGGCGACAGGTCCAAGGCGAAGGTCACTTTGCAGAAGCAGCTGACCGACACCCGCAAGGCGGCGGCAAGGCTCGGCAGCCAGGCCCTCATGGACCAGGCCGAACGCATCGAGAGCGCCATCCAGAACTTCGAGGTCTATGCGCCCAGCTCCGCGGCCGGTCGCGACCTCATCAAGTCGGAGAAGCTCGAGGCCAAGAAGGCCCAACGTTACTAGCGCGGACCGACCGCGAAGAGACGAGTCACACGATGGAGAAGGCGCTCACGAAACAGTCGACCGGCGGGGGCGCCCTCTCCACCCTTGGATTCAGCGACCACACCACCTTCCAGATGAACGTCGGACGCTCGGTGCTCGGCGCCTCGGCGGGAGCCCTGATCGCGGACATGGCGGCTCGCATGGTCGCCGGCACCGGGACCGCACCCTTCTCCGCAGTGGTCATCGGACTCGCGACCGGCGCTCTGGCGGCGGTCGCGTCTAGAGGCGGAAGAGGCTGGCTTTCGGCCGCGATGGGCGGCGCCCTCGGACTGGCGGGCGGGATCCTCCACACCCTCTCGACCCCCGCCTTCCCGTGGTTCGGTGCGCTGCTGCTCGGCTTCGCCGCCGCTCCGGTGCTCGCACGCGGCGAGAGCCCGACGAAGATGGCGGTCACGGGAGCGATGACCGGATGCCTCGCCTACTTCGGGCTCTACGTGGCCTCGGTCCTACAAGCGAAAGGCATCTTGGGCTCCGTGGTTCCCGGCCCGCTCGCCACCGCGCTCGCGGGCGGTGCGGCGGGGCTGTTCCTCGGATTGGGCGCCACCCCAAAACATCTCGCGGCCAAAAAAGATCCGGTGGAGCTCGCCTACAAACGAGCGCTGATGGTGAAGGACACCGAGATCCACGAGATCCTCGAGCGCTCGATGCGGCTCTATCTCATGGTTCGGGACGACCTCGCGGCGCGGGCGACCACCGGGACCGAACGCGAGCTCAGAGGTCGTGTCTCCGAGCTCGCGATGCGCATCCTTCACATCGCGCATCAGTGTCGAACGATTCAGTCCGACCTCGGGGCCGCACCGGCCTCGGAGCTGGAGGAACGCATCGATAATCTCCGCTCGAAGGCTGCGGCCACCAGCGACAAGGCGGCGCGAGCCACCTTCCTGGCGACCGTGGAGAGTCTCGAGGCCCAGAAGGCCTCCGTCGACTCCATCGCCCGGGGACTCGAACGCGTCCTCGCCCGGCTTCACGCCAACGTGGCCTTACTCGACAAGGTTCGCTTCTCGCTCGTACACGCGAGAAGCGCGAGCGCGGAGCTGATGGGAGGCGACGCATCGCCGCTCATCGACACCATCGACGAGCTGTCCAAGGAGCTCGACGCGACCTCGCAGGCGGTCGGGGAGGTGTTCGGCGCGGACTCGGATCCAACCTCCGTCTCGATGACCATCGAGGGGGATATGGCCAAGGTGATGCTCGACTCCGGCGAAGAGCCGGAGCTCTAGCGCTCATCTCAAAACCCCCTCGGTCGCGATTTCGGCCGATCCGCGTCGGCCCGCCGTGTTGGGCCTCCTCGCGTTATCGCAGGATAGCGCATTCGTCGGCCCGCCTTGCGGGCCTCGCGTCTTGGCCG
>WYAZ01000081.1 GCA_011526105.1 Deltaproteobacteria bacterium
ATCCGCGTCGGCCCGCCGTGTTGGGCCTCCTCGCGTTATCGCAGGATAGCGCATTCGTCGGCCCGCCTTGCGGGCCTCGCGTCTTGGCCGTCTCGCTCGGTCGGGGGTTTTGAGATGAGCTCTAGACAACGAAAGCCTCGGCATCTTCGCCGGCTGGGCCGGAGGAGACTTGGCCCACTCGATGGGTCTGGTAGCCGGCCTCCGCGAGGGCGCCTTCTGCCTTCGAGATCTGATCCGGCGCGAGCACCATCACCAGGCCGAGGCCGAGGTTGAAGGTGCGCTGCATCTCCGCTTCGTCCACGTTGCCCGCTGCCTGGATGAGCTCGAAGATCGCGGGACGTGGCCAGGCGGAGCGCTCGAGCTCGGCCCTCGTTCCCTTTGGGAGCACCCGCGGCACGTTTCCCGGCAGTCCGCCGCCGGTGATGTGCGCGATGGCTTTGACCTCCGCCGCCGCTCGCACCGCGGCGACCGCGGCTGGGTAGAGGCGCGTCGGCTCGAGCAGCTCTTCTCCGAGCGTGCGAGGTCCGGCGCCAAAGGGGCCCTGAAGGTCATGCCCGGCGTATTCGAGGAGCGCCTTTCGAGCCAGCGAGAGCCCGTTCGAGTGGATGCCGCTGCTCGCAAGCCCGAGCAAGAGGTCGCCAGGCCGAACGTTCCGGCCATCGATGAGATCCTTCCTGTCCACGACCCCGACCGCGAATCCGGCCAGGTCATACTCGCCGTCGGCATAGAGCCCGGGGAGCTCTGCGGTCTCTCCGCCCACCAAGGCGCAGCCGGCTTCCTCGCAGGCTTTTGCCACGCCGCCCACGACGATGGCGGCGACTTCGGGGTCGAGTCGGCCGGTGCCGAAGTAATCCAGAAAGAAGAGGGGGACCGCGCCGGTGGTGACGATGTCGTTGACGCACATCGCCACGAGGTCTTGACCCACGGTGTCGTGGCGACCGGTGGCGAAGGCGATCTTGAGCTTGGTCCCGACACCGTCGGTGCCCGAGACGAGCAGCGGGTCCTCGAGCGCGCCGAGGGTGCGAAGACCGGCGGCCGCCTCTTTGAGCGAGAACAGAGACGCAAAGCCTCCGACGCCGCCGAGGACCCCAGGGATCGTCGTGCGCCTCGCGCGGTCTTTGATCCGCTCGACGAAGAGATCACCGCGATCGATGTCTACGCCGGCCTCTTTGTATGTGAGCCCCGGTTTGGGCACGCGCGGACGCTAGCCGGAAATGGTGACCAGGTCACGCATGCATTGTCGGTCGAGTCGTGGGTGCTACGCGCCGAGCTCCAGGATGAGGTTCTGAAAGCGCCTTCGTTCGACCAGCTCGAGCAAGGCGACCCGGAGGACCTCGGAGGCGGTCTCTAGGCCGGTGAGTTCCACCGCTTCGCGCAGAAGGGCTCGATCGCTCTCGCTCACTTCGAGCTCGAGGAGGGCGGTCACCGAGGCGGCGACTGCGTGCAGTGAGAGGGACTCGTCGCTTCTACCGTGCATGCTCGACTCCGGACCCCCACCCAGCCACAGGCGCACAAACACCCGATCTCCGACATGGTTGGGGCTTCGCGCGGATGCTGTCAAGGCGTGCAGAACCTGCTAGCTGTGCCCCGTGGCGTCCCGTCGTGCCCACATCCTGGAGGTGAACCCGGAGCACCACGTGCCGCATCGCATTCGCCAGGCGGTGAGCCGGATGGGGAACGATGATCTGGTGGTCTATCCCACCGACACGCTCTACGGCCTCGGCGGTCGCCTCTCCAGCCGTCCGGCGCTCGATCGCATCTACACGCTCCGTGGTCTCGATCGTCACAAGCCACTATCCGTGGTCTGCGCCAGCGTGTCCGAGGCCGCCCGGTACGCCGTCATCCCCGACGAGTGCTTCCGGATCATGCGTCGCCTCCTGCCTGGACCGTACACCTTCGTTCTCCCAGCCACCCGGGAGGTCCCAAAGATGGGAGACAAGCGGCGCAGGTCGGTCGGGGTGCGGATCCCTGCGCACCCGGTCGCTGTGGCGCTCCTCGAGGCGATGGGTGAGCCGCTGCTCTCGGCGAGCGCCATCCTGGACGACGATCCCCCGGAGGAGCGGGACATCTCCGATCCCCGGCGTCTGGCCGAGCGTTATGGCGGCGAGGTCTCCGTGGTCATCGACGCTGGGATTCTGCGGGGTGGGGCATCCTCGGTCATCGAGTGGACCGATCAGGGCCCCGAGATCCTCCGCCGGGGCGCCGGGGACCTGAGTCTGCTCGAGTAGATCCCCTCCGGACGGGCTCGTGCTAGCGTGCGCTGCGGTGCCTGGGCCGGTGGAAGAGACACTTCCCAAAGACTTCGGGAAGTACCGGCTCGAGCGCAAGATCGCGACCGGGGGCATGGCCGAGATCTTCTTGGCCCGACTCGCCTCGGGCGACGATCGCCCGCTCGTCATCAAGCGGATTCTCCCGCACCTCATCGAGAACACCGAGTTTGTCTCCATGTTCTTGGACGAAGCTCGGATCGCCGCGCGGCTTCGTCATCCGCACGTGGTCGAGATCTTCGACATCGGCCAGATCCAGGGGTCGTACTTCATTGCCATGGAGTACGTGCATGGGGAGGACATTCGGCGGATCTACAACCAAGCCTTCAAGCTCCAGCGCTCACTTCCACTTTCACACTCCATCCGGGTCGTCGCGGAGGCCGCGCTCGGATTGGGTTATGCGCACAAGCTCACGGACGAACTCACGAAACGCCCGCTCGGGGTGGTTCACCGAGACGTCTCCCCACAGAACATCATCATCACCTACGAAGGCCGCGCGAAGGTGGTCGACTTTGGCATCGCCCGCGCCGCGAACAAGGTGAATCAGACGCGGGCCGGGGTGCTTAAGGGCAAGTACAGCTACATGTCGCCCGAGCAAGCGATCGGCGACGACGTCGATCATCGCACCGATGTCTTCGCGCTGGGCATCATCCTCTACGAGACCACCACCGGCACGCGGCTCTTCAAGCGCCACAACGAGCTTGCCACGCTGCAAGCGGTCATCAAGTGCGAGTTCACGCCGCCGAGCAAGGCGCTCCGCGGCTATCCTGCCGCGCTCCAGGCCATCGTCGAGCGGGCGCTCGCCAAGGACCGGCGCGATCGCTACCAAGACGCCGAGGATCTCTCCAAAGAGCTCTTCGTGTTCCTCGAGAAGTCGGGTCTGTACGTCGAGCCGGCGGTGGTGGCCGACTTCATGGCGGACCTCTTCGAGGCGCGTCTGACCGAAGAAAAGACCACGGGCGCACCGGTCTTCCCGGCCGCCGAGGAGCTGGGTCGCGAGATGGAGGCGACTGGCACGCTCTCGGTCGCGACCGGGGACGCGCAGGAGGAGATCGGCTTCGCGGACACCGTGCATCGGGACCGTTCCGGTGAGATGACACCCCTTCCGGCCGCGCGCTCCGACACCTTGCTCGAGGACGAGGACACAGCGCTCCCGCCCGCGTCGGCGCCCGGCTTCGCCGACGGCTTCGACGATTCGGAGCTCGGTGGGGGGACGGTCGCCGAGCCCTCGCCGCAGGTATCGGTCACGACCCGCGACGAGCCCCGGCCCCACCCGAGCGCCGGTGGCTCCGTGCCCAAGGTCGAGCATGTACCTCTGCCGCCGGATCTCCAGCCGACGGTCGCGCTGCAGGAGGCCTACGGTGACGCCAAAGCCGCGCCCTCCTCGGCGCCGCGGCTCCCGGTCGCGGCACCATCGCCTGCACCGTCGCCCAAAAGAGAGGTTCCTCAGGTCGAGCCTGCTCGCGTGCGCCCCCAGAACGGGGCTTCGCCGAAAGCAGGGCCAGTGCGCGGCGGCGCTGCGCGTCCCTCGATCAACCCCGGCCCGGTCGTGAGCGCGGAGTCGCTCCCCACGTGGCCCTATCTCTTGCTCCTCGCTTCGATCGTCGTCCTTCTCGGGCTGGCCGCGTTCTACTACTCGAGAGCCCCTGGTCGTGCGCCCGCACCGCCCCCCTCCGAAGAGACGGTGGCTCGTGCGGCGGAAGGAGAGGTGCTCGTGCTCACGGAGCCGGGTGCGCAGGTCTATCTGGGCGAGGACAAGCTCGGGACGGCCGACCCGGAAGGGCGCGCGGGTCCGTTCTCGGTGACCGCGGGTCCTCAGCTGCTGCGCGTCGTGCACGTGGGCCGGCGCTTCGAGCGGACCCGCGAGGTCGTCATTGGTCCACAGAGGGTCCACGAACTCGAGATCCGCGCTCGCCAGGGATGGCTCAAGCTGGTGGTGGTGCCGTGGGCCCACGTGAGCGTCGACGGCAAGGCCATCGGCATGACACCGCTTTCGGACGTGGTGCTCGACGAGGGCCAGCACGAGCTGGTGCTCGAGAACCCCGAGGCAGGTCTGCGCTACGACGCCGCGGTGCCAATCGCAGCGGGCGAGAGAGTCGAGCTCAAGATCGATCTGGCCGCCGTCGGCGCGAAGCTCTGAACAGCCCGAGCATCACCGCCAGCAGCCACGCGGTACCCAGCGGCGGGGCTTGCCCGAGGGGGGCGCTCTCGCAGCCACAGCCCTCGGGGTCGGTCGGGACTTCCGGCTCCATCGAACACGAGCCGGCGCGGCACTGGGTGGCACCCGCGGGACAGCTCTCCGACTGACCAGGGTTTTGGCACACCGGCGCGACCGGCGTTCCGGTCTGGCAGCCGCCTTGGCAACACTCGAGGCTGCGTGCCGCCAAGGAGCTGCAGGTGCTGCCGGCGTCGGGACGCGGCATCCGGCAAGCGTCATCGATGCAGAGCTGCGCCCCGGGGCAGCTTCGGTCCGGGCTGCAGCCCTCGGTGCTGAACGGGTCGTTCGGATCGCTCTCACCCAGGTCGATGCGTCCGTTTCGATTCGCGTCCTCCACCCCGTCGTCGAGGCCGTCGTCGTCGGTATCGGCGAGCAGGGGGTCCGTGGTGGTGCTGGGGTCGGCGTCGGGGACGAAGTTTCCGGCGGCGACGTCGGTCCCTTCGACGGGTTCAAACACACCGGCCTCGGTGCCATCGAGGATCCCATCGCCATCGGAGTCAGGGTCGAGCGCATTGATGCGCTGGTCTCCGTCCGTATCGGCGAGGGGCATGGGCTCCGCGCCGTCTCGTACGCCGTCGTCGTCGGTGTCTGCGTCGAGCGGGTCGATCCCGTTTCGGACCTCTTCCCCGTCCCGCAGGCCGTCGCGGTCGGTGTCGGCGCGGCTCGGGTCCGTTCCGTAGAGCGGCTCTTCTTCGTCGTCGAGTCCGTCGGCATCCGCGTCCGGCAGGAACTCAATCTCCACCGCCACCATGCTGGGCACCGAGTCCTCGGTCCCGTCGCTCACCACCAAAGAGAACTGCAGCACCGTGGTCCCGTCGACCGAGGGGGCTTCGAAGGTGGGGCTCACGGAGCTCGTGTCCGAGAGGGTCGCGGTGGGCCCGGAGATCTGGGTCCACGTGTAGCTGAGTTGATCGTCCGGGTCGGCGTCCGAAGACAGGGAGCCGTCGAGCTGGTGGGGGCGTCGCTCGAACACGTGGCCGCGCGCGCCGGCGTGGGCCACCGGACGGCTGTTTTCGATCGTCACCGGGGCTGAGAGCGCGGGGAGACCGGGACTGAAGCCATCGCTGGGGGTGACCTCGAGCGTCCAGGCTTGGCCCTTGGTGACCCGAGCGCCCGGGACGGTGAGCGCATCCGCGAGGTCGAGCACTTCGGTGCCGCTCTCGAGCCATCGGAGGCGGGTGCCGCTCTCGGCATCTCGGTCCGGGTCTTGGTAGATGTAGCGAGCGGTCAGGGTGGTATTCGCGCGGACCATCGTGCTCGGGTCGATTCGAGGCTCGAGCGCAAGCGGGGGTGAGTTGCCGATCACCACCTGAGGCCCAAAGACGACGCTGCCGAAGGTGAGGCCGTCGAAGGGTCGAACGCTCGGCTGCCAGATCTGCCCGCGGCTGGTCTCCTGGGCGCTCACCACGGTTTGATCCTGCACCCCGGGCACCGAGGCGCTGTTGCGGGTCCAAGTAATCTGAGTCGCCCCCTCTGGGTGGCCGTTTACGTCGACGTAGTCGTAGGAGAGCACGAGGTCGTCGGCCGAGCTCGGATTGCTCGGCGACACCGCGAGGTTCGAGGCCACCGGAGGCGCGTTCGCGAAGGTGACGATCGCCTGACCACTCGAGTTGCCCTCGACCGAAACGACGTCCACGGTGACGACGCTCGGCTCGAGGCTGCTCATGCTGAGCCCGAGCACGCCTTCAAAGACCGGCACCTGATGTCCGGGGCGGATGGGATCGGCATCCGCCGGGCTCAGGACGACGTTCGGGCTGCTCAGCGAGACGGTGTAGAGCACGCCGCTCGCGAGGCGAAAGCCGGCGGCGTAGGCTCCGGGCGCGGGATCGAAGATGACGTCCGCGACTTCGACGCCGTCCGCGAGCACATCGAGGTTGCTGCCCGCGGCGTTGACGATCATGGCGCCGGTGGGGGTCTGGTCGCGGAAGATCCGGTAGTAGATGGTGGCCGGCGCGGGCTGGCTCCGAACCGCCAGCACGATCGAATCTCCGGCGGGCCCCATCGCCGCGGTCGCCTCGATGACGTTCGTGGGGAAGCTGATGATCGGCAGCCCGCTGCCATCGCGGGCGCTTCCGTTGATGTCGACGCGGGTGCCGTACGTGAAGCCCACGCTCCCGCTCCTCCGGTCTTGCCAGACGGCGATTCCGCCCGCAGGTCCGGTGCTCACGACGGGATCGATCTGGTTGTTGGGGGCGCCCGAGATCAACCGCTCGATACCCACCGGGACGAGTTGGCTGGTGAAACGTCGGGCGTAGACGTTGATGTTGCTCGGGGTGCTCGTGCCGGTCCGCTGGTCATCCCACGCCAGATAGACGTCCGTTCCGCCGCCGATACGCGAGAGGGAGACCGAGTCTTGCCGAAAAGGGGCTGTCACCAGCGCGGTACCAGCCTCGGGGCCGATGGCCCCGAGCTCGGCGACACGCCGGGCGAAGACATCGGCGCCGCTGCTGGCGGCGTTTCGGTCGTCCGGCCAGGCGAGCACCCATTCGGCGCCCGCGGCCACGACCCGCGCCGGCCCTTCGCTCAGCGCGCTCGTGTCGGTCACCAGGTCGATCTCGGCCCCGTCTGGGGTGATGCCGTCGGTGGCGAGGCGCCTTGCCATGAGCTGGACGCGGGCGCCGCTTCGCTGCTGATAGACCACCAAGCAACGCTGAGCGGTGCAGGCGAGGGCGGGGCGGGTCTCGATCCGGTTGTCGCTGGTCAGCTGCGTGCTGCCGCTCAGGGCTCCGGTCACCGCGTTGAAGCCCCGCACGTGGAGATCGTTGAGACCGGTGGGGTCAATCCAGCTCAGGGCGAAGCTGCTTGGGGTGGGGCTGAGCGCGATGGCGGCCTGGAGCTGATCACCGGGGGCGGTGCTCAGGACGATGGCGTTGGCGTCGAGGCGGGTGCCGTCGGCCGCGATCCGCGCGATGTAGAGGTCGTAGGCGCTCGCGCCCCCGCGGTCTTCCTCCCAGACCACCACGTAGCAGCTCTGTCCGTTGGCGCATGGGCCGTAGGCGACGACCGGAGCCCGTTGCACCGCTCCATTCGGACCACCGAGTGGCGTCAAGGGGCCGAGGGTCTGCGCCCCGAGTCCGGCTGGAAGGATCAGCCCCAAGAGCGTGAATGGGAGGGCCAGCCGGAGGGTCATGCAGCGTGGAGGTAGCATCATCGCCTTCGGGTGGTGTTTACCTGAATTGACGAAACCGGGGAAGACCCGCAAGCACGCAGGTGGCTTCCGTGCCTCGGCGCGCGCCCACGAAGGAGAAGATTTGGCCCTCACGTTCCTCGCATCCCTCGCATCTCTTGGACTCGTCGTCGCGCAGATCGGTGACGCCCCGGACCGACTCATCACCGCCCACGGGGTGGAGATCTCGAATGACGGTCGGGTCTTCGTCCTCTTCTCGGCCTTGAATGCACTCGGCTATTCGGTCGAGACCGAACGCAAAGGGCCGCCGCTCGAAGCGCCGGTCTTTCACGAGATCCGAACTCGAATTCGAGAAGACCTGAGAAAGCTGGACGGCGAGGGCAAGCTCGACGCCCTCAAGGCCTACTTCGACAAGAACCCCGCCCAGCTGGAGGCTTACTTGCAGGCGCTGTTCTCGCACGATCTCGCGCTGCACGCGCTCGGCACCGCGCCGGGCGGCAAGGCCAAGGATCTCGCGGGGGTGGCCCCACTCATTGCGAAGTTCGGATCGCTGCCCGAGGTCGAGGCGCTCTTCGACAAGGTGACGGTTGATCAGCGCGAGCTCGCTCGCAGCCTGATGAAGGAGGTCGAGCGCGACTTCGCGGAGGCCCGCAAGCTGCTGGGCTCCCCTTCCTATCGGGCGCCGACTTCGCTCGTCGTCGTCCCGAACCCGCTCGATGCCCACGGCTCCGCTCGCCGCGTGACGGTCGGCTCCACCACCTACCTCGTGGTCGGCCCGGGGCTCGAGACCGCGCGCACGGCCGTGCTGACCGCCGCCCTCGAGATCTCCGCCCGCGATTGGGCAAAAGCGCACTTCTCGAAGGCGCCCAAGCTGAAGAAGAGCTGGGAAGGGCTTCGAAGCGTGCGCCGAATCAGCGCGCAGTATGGCTCGGCGGAACGCTACCTCGCAGAGAACCTCTCCCGTGTCCTCGCGTTCAAGGTGCGCAGCAAAGGGGCGAAAGACCTCCGCTCGGAGGAGGAGGACTTCTTCGATCAAACCGCCAAGGACGGACTCCGCTGGACGCGTCCCTTGCTCCGAGCGCTGGACGAGGGCGCCCTCTCGGAGCCGCTGAGCGAGTCGATGAATCGACTCTTCCAAAAGGCGAACCCGTGAGCATCGAGGACGACGGCCGGGAGGCTCCGGATGAACCCCCGGTTCCGGTCGGGGCCCCCGACCCAGAATACGCCGCCGAGATCCTAAAAGAGCGCTACGCGATTCCGAGCCGCTTCGTGCTGGAGCTCTCGTACCCGGAGCTCGACCCCGAGCATCCGCACCTGAAGCTGCAGATCGATCAACCGGCGGAGTCCAGGCGCCCCAAGGAGCGCTACATCATCGAGCTGCGGCATCTCGAGGGCGGCCCGGACAAGGACCGCTGGCCGGTCACCATGAACGCGCTCGACGCGCTGCTGGGCGCGCTGGTCGAGAGCGGCTACGCGCATCGAGACATGCCTTCGGGGGAAGGCCTGGAGTTCGAGGAGGCGCTGTTTGGGGTGGAGGTCTCTTGTGTGCGCCCCGACCTCGAGGCCGAGGCAGACCGATTGCTGGCCGCCGCGTCGAACGGGTCCGGAGGCGTCACTCCTCACTGATGTGGATCGTGGTCTCGTCGATCTGGACCACGTCACCGCTCTTCAAGAACGCCTGGAGTTTCGGCAGGCCGTTGACGCGGGCCGCCGACGAAGAACCGAGACGAACGAGCAGCAGGGAGTCGTGCACTCGGACCAGCAGGCTGTGGCGCCCAGCGACGTAGCGACCCTTGAGCTGGATGTCGGCTTCCGGGTCGCGGCCCAAGATGGTGACCGGCTGGTCGAGTGGGCCGGAGAAGATCCGCTTGTCGTTGTGCTTCACGTCCACGAGGAAACGACGCTCTCGTTTCTTGGGGGGACGCTTCAGGTTGCGGTCGAGTTCGCGCTTGTCGACCATCATGGTCGAGAGCACCTGAGAGACGGACGACCGGCCCCGCGCGAGCAGCGCCGAGACCTCCTCCGCCTCCGCATCGGAGGATTCGCCCGCCTCGGGCATGGGAGCGTGAAGCTGGGACTGGTGGTCGCGACCCGAGTACCAAGAATCGAGCTCGACGTCCGGCTTCACCTCCAGGCCGCGGTCGGGCACATCGTCCTCGTCGCGCGCGCCTCCGTGCACCTGACTTGCGCGCCGGCGGTTGCGCTTGGGTTCGGCGCGAGGACGCCCCGAGCCGTTCTTTCCGCCGGCCTTCACGTTGCCCCTCGAGGCCGGCTGCACCCGAACCGCAGCCCCTGTCGGCTCGGGCGGCCGCCTCGGTGATCGTGCTGGCTTCACCTCGCTGGGCGAACGAGTGAGCGGCTCGACCTGGGGACGACCGCCTCGAATGCCACGGGGCGAGAGCTTCGGCGAGGCCGCGACCGGCAGCCGATGCTCCAGGTCGGGATCGTCGGGGTCTTCATCGAGGTCCGAGGGGCGCACCATGCTGACCCCCGAAGACCTGAAGCCGGAACGGCTGAACCCGGCACGCCCACCTTCCTGATAGGCGGGCGGCAGGGCGGTCTCTTCGGACTCGACGGCGGCAGCGATGACGGGGGCGGGGGCCATGGTCTCGAGCGGGGTGCGCGGTGAACCGTCCTCGGCGTCCGGCCCCGAGTACGCCTCGATGTCCGCGAGGTAGTGCACCGCGTATTCGGCGAAGTTGATCACGTCCCCGTGCTGAAGCTCGTAGAAGCCGCGAATCCGACGGCGGTTCACGTAGGTCCCGTTCTGGCTACCCAGGTCTTTGAGGAAGTAGTGCCCGCCGTCTCCTTTGAAGATCTGGCAGTGCCGGCGCGACAGTCGCCGCTCCGCGACCTGCACATCGGCTTCCTTGGCGCGACCGATCACGCAGTTGTCGGTCTCGAGCGGGAAGCGCTGGAGCTCGACGTCGTTGTACTTGAGGACGAGCAGGGGGACGGGGTCCTCCTTGGGGGGCTCTTTGCGAGCAGGCTTTTCTCGCGTCGGAGGAGGGGGGGCGCTCCGCCTGGCGACCGCTTCGTCCCTGAACACGAACTGATAGGTCCCCAGAGTAACCGCGTCCTGATCCTTGAGGAGTTGCTTGCCGCGAACCCGCTCTCCGTTGACGTACACGCCGTTCTGACTGCCGAGATCCACGACCTTGTATGAGCGGCCCTGAGCCTCGACCTGGGCGTGTTTCCTCGAAAGAGCGAGGTTGTTGATGACGATGTCGTTCTCTTGCGCCCGCCCGATGGTGGTGACGCCTTGGTTGAGTTCGAAGGTCCGGACTTCCCGGCTGTCTAGAACGAGCGTGAGCTGGGCCACCGCCGTCCAAACTAGCACAAGGCGGCACCGGGTTGGAGAAGTCGACCCCGCGGGGCCGGCTAGAACAGCCAGCCCGTTCCGAGTGTGCTCGCAAAACCGGAGAGGAGCCCCCCTTGGGCGAAGTCCAGGCCCAACCGGCCTTCCAATCCGATTCGGACGAAGACGGGGCCGTCCGCCGGGCGATAGAGGAGCTCCACGCCCGCCCCTACGGAGCTCCGGGTGCGGGCGGCACCTCCGTTGCCGGCGAGAAACCAGATCTCGGTGGCGAAGAAGCCGCGGGGCACCAGAAAGAGGGTGGGGCGCACCGCCGAGAGCGGAACGAGGAGCCCTGCGTCGAGCACGACGCCAACCAGCTGAAGCCCGTCCACTTCGAGACGCTGGATGGTCGCGTCTCCGCCGCCGGCGTCGTCAATGAGCAGGGTCCGCCGCAGATCCTGAGTCGCGAACCCCAGAGGGACACCCAGGCCGAAGATCACGCCCGTGGGGGACCAGTAGGTCACCCGGGGAAGGAGCTGAAACACGCCGCTCGGCGCGAAGTCTCCGGCCTCGAGCGAGGCGACCTGCTGGTCACCCACGACGAGTGCAGCTTCGAGTCTTTCCAGGCGATGCTGGAAGGTCAACTCGGCGCCGACGTGCACCTCATCGAGGAATGCTTGCAGCGGGCCGTCATCGTCGGATGCGGCGGCGAGGTTTCGAAGCTCGTTCGGGGCGCCGGGCTTTGCGGTGGGGAGATTGGCGAGCAAACGAGCGATGAATCGTTCGGCCGCCAGGCTGCGAAGCTCGTCGGTGAGCGCCGGGACCTCCTCCTTCAGGACCAAGCCATTCTCGAGGAAGGCATGTCCGGAGGTGAGGCGTCCGCCGTCGGGATAGTCGGGCGCCTGGCGACTCGAGAGTCGGCGACCGCTGCCGGCGGCAAACAGGAAGGCCTGGCCGAGGTAGAGGCGCCCCCTGAGCTCCCGTGCTTTCTCGTTCCGAATGACGCCGAGCCCCAGGTTGGGTGTCATGAACTCGCGTGCATCGTCGACTACTGAAAAGCGATCGATCGGGACCGCGCGGACGACGAGCACGGCGTCCGCAGTCGAGGTGCGGACGAGCTCATCGAGGCGGGTGCTCGGGTCCAAGCCAGCCGTCGAGGTGAACACGCGCCCGAGGACGTAACCACGCTGCGATACGACGGCGCGCACCTGAGCGGCGAGCAGGGCGCTCTCCGCCGCGTCCGCCGGCTTCTCGAGCAGGACGGACTCCGAGACGAGCGTACGAAAGGGTTCGACGTCCAGCTCAGCCCCGGCGTCTTCCGGCGCGGAGGCCACGACCACGAGGTCGAGACGGCCGATGGGAAGCTGGTCGAGATCGCTGCGCTCGTAGCTGCGTCGAGCGACCGGGGTCGCGCAGGCCGCCACGACCGAAGCGGCGAGCGCGAGCAGGGGGGTGGTCTTCACGAACCACCTCCGCAAGCGCCCACGGACACCGTTGTGCTGCAGACTCTGAAGCTGTACTCGAGCAATCCGTAGGGGAGTCGCCGCGGGATGCAGCGGAAGCCATCGGTGACATCCACACAGGATTCATCGCCGAGGCAGGCGCGTGTGCATCGGCAGGAGAAGCAGAGGCCGCTCTCACACTCATCGTCGCCGGTGCGGAAGCCGGAGCAGGCGGCCCCGAGGGGCTTACGGTTCGGCGGCGGCGTGCTGCACACCAAGGCGTGGACATCCTGGGTGTGAGCGGTCTTACGCCAAACGCAGGCGGTTTCACCCGCGCAGTCCGCGTCGCCTCGGCATGCGGTCGCGCAGGTGTTGTGGGGCGGCGCACCGAGACCCGCCAGGCCTTCCACGCAGCTTTGGCCGGGCAAACAAGAGAACTCGGGGCGCAGCGGGTCGCAGACCGGGCTGCAGAACGCGTGATCACAGAGGTTGTTCGAGCAGTCGCTGGGCGCCTGGCAGGCCGCGAAGGGCTCGGCCGTCGCGGCCGAGTTGGGCGGAGCACAAAGGGTGTCGGCTTGGCCCTCGGGCGCCTGACAAGAGAAGGCGCCGCAGACGACGTCGCTCGTGCAGCCGGTGATGACGGTGCAGCCGGCGTTGTCGATGGTCTCGTCGCAGTCGTCGTCGAGTCCGTTGCATCGTTCGGTGGGCTGGCACTCGCGGATGCGATCGACGCAGATTTGGTCCTCGGCGCCGGCAGCCGGGTCCGAGCGGCGGCCCTCGCAGGTCTCGTAGGGCTGACAGTCGAGGTCCGACCGACAGAGCCGGGCGCAGTAGGCCTCGTCCAAGGTGAGATCAAAGAGGCAGCGGGAGTCTTCGAGACAATCCCCGTCGGTCTGGCAGCGAGCCCGGGCCACCGGCTCACTCGCAGGGCAGCCCAGAAGCCCCAGGAGCACCAGCGCGACCCCCGAGAGGCCCGACAAGCCCGGGAACCCAGGCCACTTAGAGGAATCAGGTCGAGTTGACATAACGCATCTTCTCGGAACTAAGGGGTCCGGGGCTCCTGGCGAGCACGGCGGCGCACAGGGGCTGGTTTGCGGGTGGCATGGCCAGTTTTGGGAGCGCCTCCAGGGGGTGCCAGGCGATCTCTGCCGCGGCTTTGGCCTCCGGCGTGCCTTGGATCTCGGCTGCGTAGAGCGCCAGCGTCAGATCGAAGGCCTCGTAGGCGTACTCGACTCGGCCGATGAGCGGTCCGGCCTCGGTGCAGGCGACGCCGAGCTCCTCTTTGAGTTCGCGCCGAAGCGCGCCTTCATCCGACTCGCCGAGTTCGCGTTTTCCGCCGGGGAACTCCCAGAGGCCCGCGAGCTCATCCTCGCCGGCGCGCCGGTCGAGGAGCACGAGCCCCGCACGCTCGATGAGCGCGGCCACGACGTACACGTGGGGTCGTTTCTCTGTGTTCACCGATGAACCTCGCTCATTCAGTCTCGGCTGAGGATGCGCTTGTAACAGAAGATGGCGAGCCCCCAGACGAGGACCAACGCCGTGCTCATGAAGATCCAACCACCCGCGTTCATCGTGTTTGCTCCTTCATTCCACCGACCCAGTTCCGTCGAGGTCTAGACCTTCCGCGCGCCAACGCTTCTCGCCCTGCCAAGTCACGAAGACCAAAACGGCGATGACGACGAAAACGAGCCCGATGGTGGCCAGAGCGACGGGCGTCTCGCCGAGGGCCGAGATGTAGCCCGGCAGGTTCTGATGGCAGAACCCGATGAAGACGATGAGCAGATACACCGGCGCGACGTACTTGATGATGAAGCCAAAGATCCGTGGGATACGCAGCTTCGCGCCTTTGTGGGCCTCCTCAAAGCCGCGCTCGATGCCCATCATCCAGCCGAACGCGATGACCTGCACGGTGGCGAGCACGAAGATGAGGAAGGTGCCGACCCAGAAGTCCATGGTGTCGAGCGCCACCAAGCCCTTCGAGAAGTAGATGGCCCAGAGGGAGCCGATTCCGGCCAAGCTCGCGACGTAGAGCGTGGAGCGGCTTCTCGAGATCCCGAGGGACTCCTCGAGGAAGGCCTTCACCGGAAACAGCATGGACAGCGAGCTCGTGATCGCGGCCAAGAACAGCATGAAGAACCACACCGCGCCGATCCAGCGCCCGAGCCCACCCATGTACGCGAAGACGATGGGGAGCGTCTGGAAGCCCAGCCCGAAGGTGCCGCCGGTGGCCCCGCTGGCGCCGAGGAAAACAAACGCGGCGGTGATGGTGATGAGGCCGCCGAAGCTCACTTCGAAGACCTCGTTGGTCGCCGAGGCGGTCAGGCCGGACAGCACCACGTCGTCGTCCTTCTTGAGGTAGGAGGCGTAGTTGATGATGACGCCGAAGCCGACGGACAGGCTGAAGAAGATCTGACTCGCCGCGGCCAGCCAGGTCTTGAAGTCCCGGAGCTTGCTCAGGTCGGGGTTCCACATGAAGCCCAGGCCGTTGACGACGTTTTGTTCGGGGAGCTCGGGGTTGGGTGTGCCCAGGGTCATCACTCGCACGAGCACAATCACTGCGCAGACCGCCATGACCGGCATCGCGATCTTCACGAAGCGCTCGATGCCCTTCGACAGGCCGCGATGAATCAGCCAGACGTTCAGCGCGAACACCACGAGCCAGAAGATGACGGCGGGATCCAGCGGCCCCTGCGCGAGCGTGAGACCATTGGCCTCGGCCCCGGTGACTCGGTTGAAGAACGCCTCGGAGGCGACCTTATAACCGGCGGGGTCCGCGCCCAGTTCCACGCCGCCGCTCATGTACGCGAAGGCGTAGCGCAGGCACCAGGACTCGATGAGGCCGTAGTACATGTACACGACCAGCGGGATCACGATGCCGAACACCCCGAGGTAGCGCATCACACGGCCGCCGCCCACCGCGCCCAGAATGGCCGGTGACGAGTGGAGCCCGCGCTCGCCACCGAAGCGGCCCATGGTCCACTCGGCCCAGCCAATGGGGATGCCGAGCAGGAGCAGCGCGCAGAAGTACGGGATCATGAAGGCGCCGCCGCCGTTTTCGGCCGCCTGTCCGGGGAATCTCAGGAAGTTTCCGAGGCCGACCGCGGAACCCGCGACCGCGAGCACCACACCGAGTCGGCTTCCCCAGCTTTCAGTCTTCTGTTCTTGGCTCACGTGCGGGGGGAGAAAAGCCCCGAACCCGAAGCAAGGTCAAGCCGCTTCGACCAAAAACTCGTTGCTCTCGTCGGTTCGTCTGGACCGCCAGATGTCGCGAGCGCGTTCGAAGGTCGCCCTCGCCGCTTTGGGGTCGTCGGCGCGTCGAACCATACGCGCCTCTGCACGTTGCTCGAGGTAGCCGGTGCCTCGGACGTGACACAGAAACGCCCGCCTCAGCTTCGTCTCGAGCTTGCGCACTCGGGCGCGGTTCCAGCCGAGCTTCTCGGCCGTGTGTTCCTGCGACAGATGCGCGAGGAAGCGCAGTTCAAAGAAGCGCGCCTCGTCGCACGAGAGCGCTTCGCGGAAGGCCGACACGAGCGCGTAGACCTCGAGGTTCTCGACCTGTGTCTCGGCGCCGCACTTGTCGTCGGGGTCGAGATCTCTGCGATGGGCGAGCACCCAAGCCTCGAGCGGCGACAGGTCGTCGCCCGGCGCGTCGCGCACCAAGGCCTCGCCGACGGGGATCTGGCGGCTCTTGTGAAGCAGGTCGTTGATGACCGCGTTGCGTGCGATGGTGAAGAGGTAGTTCTTGAAGGGCCGGATGCCGTCGTAGGCGTGTCGCGCCCTGACGCCGAAGGCGCGACGGAAGGTCTCCTGCAGGATGTCCTCGAGGTCATGCTCCGCGTAGACCCCTCGGAAGTGAAGGTTGCGCTGACCGCTTCGGAACGAGAAGCCGCGCAGGACGAAGTTCCGAAGCGGCTGCTTGAAGGCGCGGTAGACACGCTCGAGGGCCTCGGGGCGCCCCTCGCGGTAGGCCTCGATCAGGGTGTCGTCGAGTCGAAAGGGGTCCACGCTGGGTCTCGGTCCAAGGTGCGTGCCAGGTGGCCGACGGGCATGTATTCCGCTTTGTGAACAGCGGGTTGCGAAACCCGCCCTCGTCGCGCGGGTCCCCCTACCCTGACAAGGCTGTCAGGCGCGTGACCAGACTCGGCCGCCGCGATCAGGGCGGCGTGGGGACCCCGTCGCGGCGTCGGAGCGCGATGAGGCGCCCTTTGGCGGTGTACACCAAGAGGTCACGGTTCCGGACGGCCGGCTTGTTGAGGATGCCGCTGCCCGGGTTCAGCGTCTGAAGCGGCCGCCCGGTGGCGGCATCGAGCACGACGAGCGGACCGCTCGAGACACCAAACACGACTCGACCTTCACCCATGTCGGCCGGGGCGGTCGGCACCCCGTTCTTGAGGCGGAAGCGCCACCGTATGGCTCCGGTCGAAGGATCGAGGCCGAGCGCCTCGTGGGTCCCGGCGGTGGCGACGATGATGCCCTCGCGCCCGGCGACGCGGGTCATGCCCACGATCTGCAGCGCACGTTCGTTCTTGTAGACGACCTTGCCGGTGTCGGGCTCGAGCCCATAGAGCCCCCCGTTGTAGCTCGCGGCGAGCAGGATTCGGCCGCCCGAGACGAGCAGCGGGGCCGCGTCGACGTCCGTGAAGAGCTCGCCCTTCTTTCCCAGGTTCGCGACCCATCGCGTGCGGCCCGCGGCGAGATCGACCGCGGTGAGGCTTCCGTCCCCGTAGCCGAGATAGGCGAGACCTCGCGCCCGATCGATCGTGGGTGGTGCCTCGCCCCGTACTGTGATCGCTTCGCTGCGCGGTCGCTTGGCGCGCCAAAGGAGCTCTCCCTCGACGAGATCGACGGCGACGAAGCTGCTCGGTCGGATGTTGACGAGGCCGACGGTTCCCGTCACCGACATCTCGGTGCCGAGTTCGCCCCCGACCGGCAGGCGCCAAGCGACTCTGCCGCTGTACGCGTCGATCGCGACCACGTCGGAGTTCAGCCCGACGATGAGATGATTGCGATGCTGTCCGAAGCCGCGCCCGAAGCTTCCCATCCCACGGTGAAGAAACAGCGGCTCGCCGGTGCTGAGCGAGAACGCGTACAGATCGCCCTTCGAGTTTGCGGCGTAGCCGATGGTCCCATCGAGGCCGATCCAGGGCGCTCGCACCTGCACGGGGGCGGCGTCCAGGCTGGCTTCCGGCGGATCCATGAGCTGCTTCTGCCACGCGACATCGAGCAAGTGGACTCGGGTCCTTGGTTCCGGACGAACGAAGCCGAGCGACGGCGCGCCGTCGGGTCGAGGGACGGCGAACGTCGCCGCCAACATCAAAGCAACGGGGCCGAACACGCGCTACTCGATCGGCGCGGGCGCGGGCGTGGGCGCGGGCGCGGGGCTCGCGCCGAGCGCTGCCAGCCGGCTCTCGGCGGTGGTTCGCAGTGGGGAGTCGGTCATCTCTTCCAGCAGCTTCTTGTAGCGGGCGACGGCCTCGTCTTTGCTGCCCTTGCGCTCGAGAATCCGGGCCTGATGGAGAAGCGCGTAGTCTCGGTAGTAGCGATCGGGGAGCTGTCCGAGCAACTCGAAGTGCGCCAAGGCTGCGTCGAGCTTGTTCGCGTCCTCCGCCGCATAGCCCGCGCCTTCGAGGGCGAAGTGCTTGAGGCTGTCGTCGGGCGGCGCCGAGGCGGCGTAGGCGGCGAAGTGCTTCTCCGCGACGTCGAGCCGACCCAGCCTTCGCGCGAGGTCACCCGCGTAGAGCGCGGCGAGGCGCACGGCGGGAGTGCTCGCCTGCTCGGCGAGCAGACCCTCGAACGCTGGGAGCGCGGCTTCATAGGCCTTGGTCTTGGCCTCCGCGGTGGTCCCGGTGGCGGAGAGCTCGATCGCGTCTTGATACTTCTCTACTGCCTTTCCGAAGCTGGCAGTGACCGCGGCGCTGCTGCGCTCTTTCTGTGCGCCCAGGACGAGCACGGCGGCGACGGCGAGCGCCGCGCCGACCACCGTCAACACGAGAAGCCTCGTGTGCTTCTCCACCCAAAGCGCGACCTTGCCCGCCGATTCGAGGAACGGATCCGGCGCAACGAGCTCGGCGACTTCCTGCTTTTTCGCCATCCGCCCCTCCGTGCCCCTGGCGTGTAGGCAAGTCAACGATTATCCTGGCCCACTCTGCTTCCCCGGCCACGATATCGCGTCGCTGTCTGCGGTCTGCTGGCGGCCCCGTTCGCTTCCCAGCAAGCCCGCGCTGACAGCGGGGAGTGGTTGCTGGCCCTGGAGGCTCAAGCGGCTCTGTACTCGGGCGGCGCGGTGCCCTCCGTGGGCGGCGGGGGGGAGCTGCAGCTTCGGACCGGTCTCACCGACATGATCTGGGTGGGCCTCGGCGGCGGGCTCACCGCGCTCCACGAAGGACCGTTTCGGGCCTTTGCACTCGGGGAGCTGGCACTCCTTTTCGACGTCTTCCGCACCGTACCCTTCGTCGAGTTGGGCGCGGGGGCAGAGACCTACGACGGTCACTCGAGCGTGCTCCTGAGGGTGGGCGCTGGCGCGGACTACCTCGTGAGCAGTTCGATCGGGCTGGGCCTGAGCCTCCGCTACCAGCCCGCACTCGGCGACGAGGTCGAGCACCTGTTTACGCTCGGACTGCGCCTGGTTTGGCGCCTCTCCGATTGACCCCTGTGAGGAGGCACACCCACCCGGTCGGGGGGCCGCCGACGCCGGGGCATGGGCCGCATCTCAGCCCGGTGCACACGCGGCTTCCTTACTGAACTGAGGCGAGGACGATCAGCGCGATGACGAAGATCCCGAGGCCGAAGGTGCCTCCGGCGATGGCGAGGAATCGCAGCGTTCGCTCGAGGGCGCTCGGACGGTCGAGCAGTTCGAGGGGTTGCCGATAACGTGCCATCTGGGTCGCCGCCTCAGAGGTACTTCAAGGCGGTGCGCAAGAGATCGCGCACGATGTCTTCGGGGGTGGCGCCGGAGCGCTCCGAGGCCTGCGTGAGGCGCTCGTATTCGGCGTCGCTGAGGGGGAGACTCACCGAGCGCTGCGCGCCCTCTTCGCCCTCCTCTTCCACGACGATCAGCGCCGGTGCACGCGCGGCGACCCGACCAGAGACCGGTGTCTTTGCGAGACCGACCGCCTCGCCCACGGCAGCGGCTTCGGCGGGGGGCGGCGGCGGTGGCGTGGGCCGGGCCGCGCTCTGGGCGCGCACCGCGAGCGCACGTTGCTCTTGGGCTATCTCGTCCGCGAAGAGCTGCCGCATGAAGTTGGCGAGGTGCGCGTTCGAGGGAGAGAACTCCGCGACGCTCAGGAACTGCAGGATGTCGAGCTGCATGTCCCGTGCGGACTGGTAGCGCTTTTCGCGGTCCTTCTGCAGCGCCTTCATCAGGATGTCTTCGACCCCGGACGGGACATCCTCTCGGAAATACGACGGCGGATAGATCTTGCCGTCGATGATGTTCTTCAGGATGGCCATCTCGTTCTCGCCGGTGAACAGCCGGTAGCCCGTGATCCACTCGTACAGAACGATCCCCAGCGCGAAGATGTCGGAGCGCGCATCGAGCGTCTTGCCCATGGCCTGCTCCGGCGACATGTATGAGAGCTTGCCTTTGATCTCGCCGGCCTTGGTGTGGTCGGTCTGACTGGCCGCCTTGGCGATGCCAAAGTCGAGGATGATGACGTTGCCGTTCCACCCCACCATGATGTTTTCGGGGGTGATGTCGCGATGGACGATATTGAGCGGCTGACCGAAAGGGTCCGTCTTGGTGTGCGCGAACGCGAGCGCGTCGAGCACACTGCCGCCGATCGAGAGCGCGTACTCCACCGGAAAGCCCATGCCCAGCTTCTCGGCCTTCGGGATCACGCGCGACATGTCCCGCCCCGGGATGTACTCCATCGCGATGAAGAACGAATCGCCGATGCGGCCGAGATCAAAGATCTGCACGATGTTGGGATGCTGAAGCTGCGTCGCGAGCTTCGCCTCGTGCAGAAACATGCGGACGAAGGCTTCTTCCTTCGAGAGGTGAGGTCGGATGCGTTTGATGGCGAGTCGCTTTTCGAAACCCTCGACCCCGGCCTGGACCGCCAAGAAGACTTCCGCCATCCCGCCCACCGCGAGGCGCTCGAGGAGCGTGTATTTCCCGAAGGAAACGGAGCGATTCGCCGCGCTGACCAACGCGCGGCAACCTATCACAGGGCCCGGGGCTTTCGCCAAACCTCGGTCGTTCGGAACGCCGGCATGAGCCTTACCCGGACCTACGCTGGTTTCTCCTTCAATGCTTGACACTTCGGGTCGGTGAAAGCGAAGCCTCACCCGCGACTTGGGACTTTCGATCCCCCGCTTCGGCGCGGGTTCGCGGGGACGTCGTCGCACTCGGGGCCGGGGCTCCGTCGGGCAGCCGTCGGATTCACTGGGCCTTTGGATCAGTCCCGGAGAACGCTAGCGATGACCATCCGCCCTACCTACCTTGCCGCACTTTCACTCGCACTGACCGGCGTCCTGGCCGCCCCGGTCGCGGAGGCGCAGCAGTACATCCACTCCACTCAGCCGCGGCCTTGGGTGCCCATTCAGAACATCCCGGGCATCAGCGGGGTCACGACGGTCGCGTTCGGCTCGCCCGACGACAGCGCGGTGTCGAACATCCCGATTGGCTTCGACTTCACGTTCATGGGGTCGGTCAAGACCACGTTCGGTGTGAGCACGAACGGCCTCTTGCAGTTCGACAGCCCCGCCAGCAGCTCTCTGTCCAACGAAGCGCCCGGCCTCGCGGCCACCCCCAACAACTGGATCGCGCCGGTCTGGGACGACCTGGTCGTGTCGGCCGCCGCCACGGCTCTGCAGCACGGGGTCGTCGGCACTGCGCCCAACCGCATTCGGGTCATCCAGATCTCCGAGTTTGGCCGCTACTTCAGCAGCACAGGCGGAGCTTGGCAGGTCTGGCTGTACGAAGGGCCCAGCGGCCGCTTCGACGTCCAGGTGAACGGGACGCCCGCAAACGCGACCAGCTTCAACTTCACCATGGGCTACGAGGGACCCGGCGGCAGCCCTTCCCACGACTTCCTCGGCTGCGCCGCCACCTGCGGCGCCACGAACTTCACCAATGCGATCGGGAACGTCTACAGCGCCTTCATCTCGGATGTGCCCGAGCTGACGGGCGACTTCACCGCCGGCACCTGGCCGCGGGGCGCTTTCCCCGGAGCGTCGGCGAGCGGCGAGGTCACGGTGCGAAACCTCGGCGCCACGGCGGCGTCGGACGTGTTGGTGCACGTGCACCTGTCCGCGGATGGCCAGCTCGACGCGAGCGACCGCTTCATCGGAAGCGCGACCCTGCCTTCGGTGGCGGCGGGCGGTCAGCCGGTGAGTGGGACCGTGGACGTCACCATCCCCGCCGACGTACCCGCGGGCGACTTCAGACTCATTCTGGAGATCGATCCGATGAACGACTTCGCGGAGGCGGTCGAGTCCGACAACGTCATCGCTTCGACATTCAGCTTCGCGACGGCCTATGATCTCTCGAGCACCGCGCTGACGGCGCCCGGAGGGGCGACGAGTGGCAATCCCATCACCTTCAACGTCACCATCGCGAACAATGGGGTGCCGTTCGCGGGCATGCTCGAGGCCGAGGTCTGGGGCTCGGTCGATCAGGTCTTCGACGCTCTGGCGGACGTGCGCGTGGGGGCGACCACGCTGACGCTGACCGCGCAGAACAGCGAGAGCGCGATGTTTCAACTCACCCTCCCTACGATTCCGGTCGGGCTGTACTACCCCATCATCGTCCTCGATCCGGCGAACGTGGTGGTGGAGCTGAACGACATCAACAACACCTTCGTGTCGTCGACCCGTTTCCCGACCGGGCCCGACTTCACGGTCAGCTCGGTCACCGTACCCAACCTGATTCAAACGGATGGGACGGTGCAGATCACGACCGTGCTCGGCTCGAGCGCGGTCCCCTTCACGGGCGCGGTCGAATACCGGCTCTTTGTCTCCCAGGACGGCGTCCTCGACATGAGCGACACCGCCATCGGCACGTACAGCGCCACCTTCGCCGGCCAGGCGTCGATCTCGGACGCGCAGACGGTGACCTTTCCCACCATGCTCCCGGCCGGTGCGTATCGGATCATCGCGGTCGTCGATCCAAACAGCGCCATCCCCGAGACCAACGAGATGAACAACGCCGGGGTCTCGCCCAATGCCACGACCAACGCGCCCGATCTGCGGGCGACGGTGGCCACGGTCAGTCCCCTCTCCATCCAAGTGGGTGAGGTCTTGACCGTGACCGGCCAGATACTCTCCGTGGGTGTCACCTACAGCGGCATGGTGGCCTACCGGATTTACCTGTCGCCGGACGACCAGTTCGACGGGGCAGACACCGCCATTGGGGACGGGACGGTCTTCCTGCCGGGGCTGAACACCATCGCTTTCAGCATCGACATCACGGTACCTCCGCAGACCCCGGTGGGTCGTTTTCGCGTGATCGCGGTCGCCGACCCGGTGAACGCGCTGGCTGAGGCCATCGAGACCAACAACTGGGGTGTCTCGTCGCAGACGCTCGACGTCACGGGCCCGGATCTCAGGATCGAGGCGGTCACGACCGGCGACTTCGCCTTCCGTGGGCGGGCGCTTCCAGTGACCCTCACGCTCGAGAACGACTCGAACCTGTCCGCCGGCCTGTTCGAGTTCAGCATCCATCTGTCGGACAACGACGTCTGCAACATCAACCGCGACCCCGCCATGGTGGATGTCGTCACGGGTCGACCCTACTTCGAGGTGACTTCCTTGGCGGGGGGCGCGATCCAGAACTACTCCGTCGAGGTCATCGTGCCCGCCACGACCTCCACGCAGACCGCGTGGGTGTGCGCGTTCGTCGACGTCTTCTCCCGCATCTCGGAGACTAACGAGGGCAACAACGTCCGGCGCCGTCCGGACCCAGTGCAGATCCTCTTCCCCATTCCGGATCTCACCGGCGCCATCTTCGACGCCTCCGCGGTGGGTGCGCCCGGCGAGAGCATCGCGATCACCCGGCTCCTCTCGAACGTCGGCGTCGCAGACGCCCCGGCCTTCGAGTTCGCCTACTACCTCTCGTCCAACCCCACCATCTCCACCGATGACATCCTCGTGGCTCGGATGAACGGCAGCCTCCTCGAGGGTGAAGACGACTTTGCGGTCGATGTGGTTCGCCTGCCCTCGGGTGTGTTGGCCGGTACGTACTACCTCGGCATTCTTCTCGACCCGGACTCCATCCTCGAGGAGAGCACGCGGGCGAACAACGCGGTGCTCGGGCCCCAGATCCAGCTCTACGAACCGACCATTCGCTTCACCACGGACCGCCTGCCGAACGCTACGATCGGGGTCGACTATCAGGTCGGTGTGTACGCGGTGGGTGGCCCGCTCGGGCTCACGTGGTCGGTCGGCTCTGGCACGCTCCCACCGGGCCTCGAGCTCGACGGGGCGGAAGGGATCATCGAAGGTGTGCCCACCGCTGAAGGTGTGTTCCGCTTCGAGATCAAGGCCTCGAGTGGTACCGCGTTCGCCAATCGAGCCTTCGATCTCCGCGTCACCGCGCCGACGGTGGCGCTGGAAGTTGGCTCCACGACCCTTCCCACGGCAGTGGCCGGTCGAGCCTACGATGTCCGGCTGATCGCGGTGGGCGGAGTGCCTCCCTACAGGTGGACCCTCTTTGGAGCGCGTCCCGCCGGGCTCGAGCTTTCGGAAGATGGGACGTTCAGCGGCACGCCGCCCAACCCCGGCAACTTCCCGGTCAACGTCACGGTCCGAGATGACCTCGGGGCCACCGCCTCGCGGACTCTGGCGTTCAACGTCATCGGAGCCAACCAGGGTGTCGTCATCACGCAGCTCGCGCTGCCTTCGGGCACGGTAGGGCTGCCCTATTGCGGCGAGGGTGATGCTCAACCCGTCTCCTTCGACGCCACCGGGGGCCTGGCGCCCTACTCCTGGTCGATCATCGGGGCCCCCGCCCCCGGCATGCGGCTCGAGCCGAACGGTCGCTTCTGCGGCATCCCCGAGGCGGTGGGACAGTTCCCCGTGCTCGTGCGGGGACAAGACCAAACGGGGCTCTTCGATACGTCGTTGTTCATCCTCGAAGTCACGAGCGGGACGGAGCTCATCATCACCACCCCATCGCTGCCCGACGGCGAAGCCGGCGTGGCATACGGTACCGAGAGCCTCTCGGCGATTCGAGGGACCGAGCCTTACACCTGGTCCCTGGCGCAGGGGACGCTGCCGCCCGGGCTGAGCCTGAGCCCGGCCGGTGAGATCGGAGGCACCCCCACCGCCGCCGGTCAGTTCGCCTTTACGGTGCAGGTGGAGGACGGCCGGCTCCGCGCCGATCTCCAGCCCCTCTCGATCTTCGTCGTCCCTTCGAGCACCTCGACCGGCGCGACCGATGGCTGCGACTGCCGGACCGTCAGCGGCGAAGAGCCGAGTTCGCCTTTGCTCGGCGTTCTGGCGATGGGCCTCTTGCTCTTGCTGTTCGGCGGCTTGGACGTACGACGCCTGTTCATCGGGGCATCGATGGCGGCGATGCTCGCGCTTTGGCCCAACGTGGCCTCGGCACAGACCTACTTCCACAGCGACGAGGCGTCGCCTTGGGTGCCCATCGCGGTCGTTCCAGGCATCTCGAACGTCACGCCCATCCAATGGTCGGGCACCGACGAGTCCGTCGTCTCGGGCTTGCCCATCGGTTTCGGCTTCGTCTTCGGCGGCGCTACGTACACGTCGTTCGGCGTCTCGACCAACGGCTTCATCTCCTTCGACCCGCAGAGCTCCGCGGCCCTCTCGAACCAAGTCCCAGGCACAGCGAGCGCGCCCAACAACCTCATCGCCCCCTGCTGGGATGACCTCCAGGTCTCCTCCGCGAGCGGCGCAGGACGCTTCGGCACGGTCGGCACCGCGCCGAATCGGGTCCTCGTCATCGAGGTCTCGTCCTTCGGTCGCTACAGCAGCTCCACCGGCGGCGCGTGGCAGGTCTGGCTCTACGAAGGCCCGGCGGGACAGTTCGAGGTTCGACTCAACGGAACGCCCGCCAACGCCAGTTCGCTCAGCTTCACCATGGGCTACGAAGGCTCGAGCGGTACTCCCTCGCACGACTTCCTCGGCTGCGGCGCTGCCTGCAACGCGGCTGACTTTCAGCGGGCGGTGGGTCGAGTCTATCGCGCCGTTCAAGACCCCGGCGTCGATCTCGCGGCGAGCCGCGTTGTCCCGCCGCTCTTTGGCTCGCTCGGTGCGCCGGTGCCCATCGAGATCGGCTTTGCCAACCTCCACCGAAACCCCCTCGGCCCGTTCCGCTTTCAAGTCGTCTTCTCGCCCACCTCCAGGCTCGACCCCGCCACCTGGAGCGTGGGCCACACGTCGAACGCGCTGGTGCTCCAAGGCTTTCAGGTGCAGGCGACCACCGTGCCCGCGACCCCTCCGTCGAACCTCCCGGCGGGGCCCTACTACGTGGGTTTGGTGCTCGACTCCGACAACGCGATCACGGAGGTGAGCGAAGACAACAACCGCTTATCGAGCACGAGTCGGATCATCCTGCGCGACGCAGCGCCGGACCTCACACCCATCTCGGTGACCGCGGATCGTACCACCGCGAACGCCGGAGACCCGCTGGTGGTGGTGGCCCGAGTCCGAAACGTGGGGGCGCTCGTGGCCTCTGGCGCCTCTGTCTCCGCCATGCTCTCCACGAATCCGGCGATCTCACCGGAAGACGCGGAGCTGGGTCAGATCAGCCTCGGAACCGTCGAGCCCCAAACGACGGTGACCGCAACCATCAGCGTCAGCGTGCCCGGTAACTTGAACACGGGCACCTACTACGTGGGTGCGCTCGTCGATCGCGAGAACCTGCTGGTCGAGCTCTCCGAGGGAAACAACGGCCTCGCGGTCAACAACCCGATCACCGTCCAGGGCGGGGCGCTCGCGGTCGTGACCTCGCGCTTGCCCAACGCACCCGTGGGGGTGGCCTACCTCGCGCGGCTCGTCGCGCTCGGCGGAAACGGCGCCTACGCGTGGGCCCTCGATCAGGGCGTGCTTCCAACCGGTCTCGGGGTCACCGCGCAAGGTGAGCTCTTTGGCCGCGCGTCGGTCGAGCAGTGTGAGAGCGTGGTCTTCCGCGTCACGGACGGCAGCGCCACCGCACGCAGTCAGCCCATCCAGATCTGTTCGATCTCACCGGACGCACCGCTCACCATCGTGACGCGCGAGGTGCCGGTCGCGGTGGCGGGTCAGGAGTTCAGCTTCCAGCTCATCGCGGTGGGCGGCACCGCCACGGGCACCGGCGGCTACGCCTGGACGGGCAGCGGCCTGCCCGAGGGCATCGACGTGACCCCGAGCGGGGCCCTGGCGGGCACCCCGGTGGCGGCTGGTACGACCGACGCCACGGTCCGAGTCACCGCCGGCACGACCACCGTCGAACGAGCGCTCACGATCGAGGTCGTGGCGAACGCGCGGCTGCAGATCGATCCGGTGCTCCTTCCCAGCGGGGTGTTCGGCATGGCCTACGATGCCTCGCTCACCGCGTCCGGAGGGCTCGCGCCGGTTTCTTGGACGCTCGACTCGGGCAACCTGCCGCCCGGCATCACGCTCGGGTTGGACGGCCGGGTGTTTGGCACCCCCGCAGAAGTCGGTCGCTTCCGATTCGTGGTCGAAGCGCGTGATGCCGGTTCGGGGAACTCGGCCTCTCGCGACCGCAACACCTTCGAGATCGACGTCAAGGACAGCGGCGCGTTCCGAATCACGACCACCTCGCTCCCCTATGCCGTAGTCGGGGTCGACTACGTGGCGCTGATCGAAACCGAAGGGGGCGAGGCCCCCATCACTTGGTCGGTCGTCGAGGGGCGCGTTCCGGATGGATTCACGGACGAGGTCGCGCCCGAGCGTGGGACCATCCGGTTCTTCGGCACCCCCACATCGGAGGGCCGGACGAATGTCCTGCTCCAAGCCACGGATAGCGCCGGACGGGTCGCGCTCAGCGCGTACGTCTTCGAGGTCCTTCTCGTGGCCCCTCCCAAGGCGTGTGACCCCAGCGTGGAGGAGTGTCCCAACACGGACGACGACGGCTGCGGCTGCGCGACCGTGGGACGCCCCCTGGGGGCGGGCGCGTTCGTTTGGCTCGCTCTGGCGGCCGTCCTCGGCCTTTGGGTGCGTCGGCGCACAGAGACCTAGAGCTCTCGCTCTATCCGAAGCCTCCAGCGGAGGTTTTGGGAGCTGGCGGCGAGACTGAGCGCCTCCTCGAGCAGGGTCTGGGCGTGTTTGGCCTCGCCCTCGGCTCGTCTCAGGCGGCCGAGCTGGAACAGCCCCGCGATCCGGATCTCTTGATTGCCGATGTCTTCGGCCAGCTCGAGCCCACGTTCGATCCGCTCTCGCGCGGTCTCGAGCTCGAGATCACGCTCGAGCGAGATCGCGCCCAGGTAGATGAGCGCCCAGGCTTCGTAGCGTAGGAATCCGATTTCGCGGGCGATGGCGAGCGAACGTGAGAGTTGCTGCTGGGCCTCGTGCGGGTCCTTGGTCTGATAGGCGAGGATGCCCAGCTCGCCGAGCCATACAGCCTCGCCCTGACGACTTCCGGTCTCGCGGGCGATGGAGAGCGCCTCCTCGAGTCGCTCTTTGGCGCCGGCGGTGTCGTCGAGGTCGCTCATCAAGATGCCTAGAGCTCCGGTCCAGCGTTCGCGGTCCGACCGCACCCCTCTCGCTTCGGCAAACTCCAGGGCCTCTTGGTAGCAGGAGAGCGCGAGCGTCGTGTTTCCTCGCGCGGCGTGGATCATGCCGAGGTGCCCGAGAAGCTCGGCGGTGTTTCGGCCGCTCTTGTCCGTCCGAGCCGCGGAGAGCGCGCGCTCCAGCTTCTCGAGAGAGCGCGTGTAGTCGCCCTGATGGAGCATCACGATTCCCGCCTTGGCCTCGAGATCTTGTGCGAGGTCCAAGAGACCACCCTGCTCCGCGATGTCGCGTGCGGCCTCGAGCACCGCCCGCGCCTTGGTGTACTCGCCGCGCGCGAGCCTGGTCTTCCCTTCGAGTTCGAGGCTCCGCGCGCCGAGGGACTGACTCGGCGCCGGCACCGGCATGCGGCTGAGCGTGGCCAGGGCCTCGTCGAGTCGGCCGAGTGCGAACTGTGCGGCCGCGCGCCGGAGGAGGAGCTCGGCCCCGGATGCACGCGGGTCACGGCTGGCCATCGCCGCGCGGGGATCCGCCCAGTCGAGGGCCTCCGTCGCTCGCCCAAAGTCCAGGAGGATGTCGATCAGCATGCAGACGACACGGACGCGCCGAGTCACGTTGGCCGCCTCGCTCGGTCGCTCGTCGAGGATCTCGAGCGCTTCTTCGAGGCGTTTCTGGGCCCCGTCGAGGTCGCCGTGGGCGGCGCCGGTCCTCGCGACCACGAGGAGGTATCTCACCGCACGCCCCGGCTGTCCCCCCTGCCGGAAGTGTCGCGCGAGGACGTGCGCCAAGCTGTCTCGGCGACGCGGGAACTCGCGCTCCAGGCCGCGCGCGAGCTCGAGATGAAGCGCCTCTCGCGCCGCGGAGTCGAGATCTCGGATCAAGGCCTCCCTGAATCCTTCGTGATAGAAGCGGTAGCGCACGCCATCCTGGGCCACGTTCTCAATCAACAGGTCGGCGCGCACCAACTCATCGATCACGTCGAGCAAGGTGGGCTCGTCGAGGCCGGAGAGCTTCTTCACGAGATCCGAGGGCAGGACTCGTCCCAGAAGCGCGAGCTTCTCGAGGAGGCGTTGGGCGGTCTCGGAGACGCGACGCAAGCGCTTCAGGACCAGCTCGTGCCGGCCGGGACGCTTGCTCGAGAAGCGGAGATCGGGATCCGAGAGTTCGACCGCGCCGCCCCTATCGGTATCGTCCGCCTCGGTCTTGAGCTCCGCCGGCTCTCCGCGGAACACCCAGGCGCCGTGTTTTCGAACCAGAACCTCCTCCGAGAGCCAGGACTGGAGCAGCTCTTGGATCATGAGGGGCAGCCCGTGGGAGAAGCTCATCAGCTCGTCGAGCAGGGTTGGCGCCGGATGCTTGATCGAGGTCATGGTCCGGACCATCTCCGCGACGTCGGTGACCGCGAGCGGGTCGAGCGCCACTCGCTCGAGCGCCTGGGTGCTCTCGAGTCTGCGAACGAGCGCCTCCGAGTAGTCGGGGCCTTCGGCGAGCGATCGCCGGGTGAGGACGATTGCCACGGGGCACACGGTCTCCCCTTCTTCACCGCCCGGACGAGGCGCAAGCAGCGTGCGCGCCGCATCCCAAATCAGCTCGAGCGTGAGCGTGTCCGCCCAATGCAGATCCTCGACGACGAGGACCACCGGTTTGACCAGAGCGAGGCGGCCGATGGCGCCGACCATCGCCTTGTGGAGGCGAACCTTCCGCTCTGGGGCATCGAGGTGATCGGTGCTCGTGGCGCTGCCGAGGCTCGCGAGCTGTGGAGAGACGGTTCGAACCAGAGCCACGTCCCGGCCGAGGATCCGAGCACGAATGTCCTTGGGGGCGCGGTCCGCCAGCGTCGCGATCCCATCGAGGATCGCCGCCATGGCGCCGTAGGGGACGTTTCGCTCCGGTGCACACGCGCCCACCAGGAAGTGGCAGCGCTTTCGCTCCGCGTGTTTGAACTCCTCGAGCAGGCGGGTCTTTCCGATGCCGCTTGGTCCTTCGATGAGCAGAGCCCGACCGCGACCGCGGGCCGCGCCGTCGAGACTGGAGCTCAAGATGCCGAGGTCCTCCTGACGTCCGCACATGCGAGGCGCGAAGAGGAGCCCCGGCACCGAGGCGTTCATGTCGATGGCGGTCGAGGCAGCCGCGACACGTCCCAGATAGGTGATGGCCTCCTCCGCGGACTGGAGGCGATCGACCGGGTCCTTCTCGAGCAGGCGATGCGCGAGCTCCGCCAGCGCGGGGTCGGCGCTCGGCTTTATGCGCAACACCGGCTCCGGGGGCGTGTTGACGTGATGGTGCAGCGCCGCCGGCGGAGGCTCCACCGGGAACGGGTAGCCGCCGGTCAGCACCTCGTAGAGGACCACCCCGATCGCGTAGAGGTCGCTGCGACCGTCGATCTCGCCGGTGGTGACTTGTTCGGGGGCCATGTACGCGAACGTCCCGAGCAGGCCGCTCGACGAGGTCGGTGTCCTGAGAAGGCGGGCGACGCCGAAGTCCATGAGCTTCACGCGCCCGTCGGGGGTGACCAGGATGTTCTCGGGCTTGAGGTCTCGGTGCACGATCTTACGTGCGTGAATGTGCGCAAGTGCCCCGAGAATCTGGCGAAATATGTGGACTGTCTCGCGGTCGCGGACGGGGCCCTCGGGAAAGCTGGCCATGTGCGTGCGCGCGTCTCGGCCGGTCACGAACTCCATCGCGATGAAGGGCGTGTCTTCCTCGATGCCGGCGTCGAAGACGCGAACGATGCTCGGGTGTCTGAGGCGAGCGAGCGCGCGAAACTCACGCTTGAAGCGCGAGATGCCCTCCTTCTCTTCGGCCGCGTGCGGAAGCAGGATCTTGAGCGCGACCTGCTCGTCACTTCGAGTGTCGGTGGCTTCGTAGACGACACCCATGCCGCCCGCACCCACCCGGCGGAGCAACTTGTAGCGACCGATGTGGCTGGGGGCTCTCACGCGCCGGCTTCACCTGGGGAGCGCCTCAACGCGCGCGCGGAAGGGCTCAGTCGGACTTCTTCTTCGCCTTTGCGCCTACCTTGGCGGTGGCGCCGACCTTGCTCTCCGCCTTGGCAGAGAGACGGTCTACGATCTTGGCTTTGACGCCGACCTTGTCGTCGGCCGTGGCTTCCTCGTCGGCCTGCTTCTTCATGGCTGCGATGCGGCCGCTCTCCTCGAAGGCGCGGTTCTCGATCTCACGGAGCTTCGCCCACACCTCGGGCTGGTCCCGGCCGCGCATCTCGAGTTCGAGATCGTCGCGCCCAGCGTGACCGCGGCTCATCCGGAGGACTTTTTCTTCCTCCGGGTCCAGCTTCGCCGACTTGCCTCGACCGCGGGGTGTTTGCCGTTGATCCTTCATCCAAAATCGACCGTAGCGAAGGCCCGAGATCCGGTCAAATTTCCCGTCCCGCCGTTTGCCGGAGGGCCTCAAAACCCGCGCCCTGGGCTCGCTGAAGGCCGGCGGTCGAGGCAGAGGTGTGTCGGCCTGCCTAACGTGGTCGACCCCCCGCCCTCCGGGGACGGTCGGAGTGAATCCTCCCTCCCGGCTTCGCTCGGCGGTGCCTCGCTGCGCGCTCCGCTTGCGCGCTCCGCGCGGCGGGTCCCCCCACTCGCGCGGCCGCCCGCGCGCGGCGTTTCAGATCGGACCTTCGATCCCAACCTATGGAGGGTGGCTTGGGAGTAGTGCCGACGCGATCCGCGCGTGGGTAGAACGGAGGCTGGGCGTCCTGCGCGAGTCTGGATGACGGAGTTGTTTGTGGGATCGGAGGCGCGCGCCCGACGACCCTCGATCCTGCGCCCCGCACCAAGCCCCACTCCAATCCCCCGACGAGCCGCGCTCCGACGCCAGCACGGCGCCGCGCCGGGCGGCCGCGCGAGTGGGGGGACCCGCCGCGCGGAGCGCGAGCGGGGGGTCGACCACGTTAAGCAGGCCGCCTCTCCTCCGCGCCGCCTCTCCTCCGCGCCGCCTCTCCTCCGCGCCGCCTCTCCTCCGCGCCGCCTCTCCTCCGCGCCGCATCTCCTCCGCGGCTAGTCGTCCGCCGCGCAGCGAAAGCCGACTGCGCTGTCGGACTCCGTGGGGAGCTTGCCGCGTCGAGCGGTGACGCGAATGAGGTAGTTCGGATCGCTGTAGCCGCCGCCGCGCACCACGCGCTCTCGTCCGCTCGAAGGGCCGGTGGGGTTCGTGACGTTGCCGTTGTTGGTCCGATACTCGGTGGGATCGTAGTAATCGGCGACCCACTCGCCCACGTTGCCGGCGACGTTGAGCAGACCGTAGGGGCTCGCACCTTCGCCGAAGGCGTCGACGGGCGCGGTCTTGGGGAAGCCGTCGGCGGGGTCGCTTGTGTTGGCGCGTTTGGGTTCGAAGCCGCCCGACCAAGGATAACGACGCAGGTCGGGTCCGCGCGCGGCGTGTTCCCACTCGGCCTCAGTGGGGAGCCGCCGACCGATCCACTTGCAGTAGCGGACCGCGTCTTCCCAGGTGATGCCGACGACCGGGTGAGTGCTCTCGCCGAGGATGTCATCGTCCGCGTAGGGCGTCGCGACACACGCCTTGGCCTCGACGCACGCCTGGTAGGCTCGGTTGCTGACCTCGGTCCGCTCGATCTTGAAGGCGTCGATCCGCACCTGCCGCTCCGGGTACTCATCGGGCTCCCCGGTGTTGTCGCCCTGGGTGAAGCTGACGCTCGGTACGGAGTCCAGTTCCGTCTTGATCGCCGAAGGTGCGGCCGACGGGGCGTCTGGGCGGGCGTGGCGGTAGCAGCCGCCGACGAGCAAGGAGATCAGCAACATGGGAGCAGCCTTCATGGTGGAGAGGGGAACCGCGGACCCGGCTCTCCGTCAAGAGGACGATAACCCCGGCCTCTCACAGGGCGTTTGGTAGGCACGTGCAGAATCGCATCCTTCTTCCCCTGTTCACGGTCTGCCTTTTCGGGTTTGGCGCCTGCGCCAGCGACACCTCTGGCCTCGATGGAGGCGCCGCCTGCACGAGCCAGGCGGAGTGTCCGGAGGGCCAGTTCTGCGACGTTTCGCTCCTTCAGTGCCGCCCCGGCGCGGTGAAGGACTGCCAGCGGGACGAGGACTGCGGGACGGACGAGGTCTGCACGACAGAGTTCGCGTGTGAGGCGAAGGCTTGTGGCGCGCACGATGAGTGCAGCGAGGCCTATCTGTGCATCGACGGGGCGTGCGCCGAGTCGCCGGCCTGCCGCCCCACCGGCACCTGCCCCGCCGGCAGCGTTTGCGATGGTGATCTCGGGCGCTGCGTTCCGACCCCCACCTGCGCCAATGACGAAGATTGCGAGCCGGACGAGTTATGCGTGGAGGAGGTCTGCACCACCCCGGGCAGCTGCACGAGCAGCACCGACTGTCCGAGTGGCCTCGTTTGCCAAGGTGGAACCTGCGGCCGAGGCTGCCAGGCGGACGCGGATTGCGGCCAGCCCGCCCAGGCTTGGCGATGCGACACCGGCAGCGGTGAGTGCACACGTCGCTGCCTGGGAGACGGCACCTGCCCCGCCGGACTCATCTGCGAGTCAAACCTTTGCGAGCCCCAGGAGTGCGAGGAGACCGTCGACTGCCCCGGCCCGAACCAGCGCTGCGAAGACGGCGGACAGCACGGGCGCTGCGTCAGCTTCACGCCGTGCACGCCGGGGGGCGGGCAGTGTCCCGAGAACTTCGAGTGTGTCGTGGACGCGTGTCAGGAGCTCCCGAATTGCCTGGGCGATCGAGCCTGCGCTCCGGACGAATACTGCGAAGATGATCACTGCCAGCCGACATCGACCTGCGGTCCGAACACGCCATGCGCGACCGGGCTCGACTGCATCGGCGGTCGGTGCGTGCCCTCGCTGTGCCGAGGACCGGCGGACTGCACGGTGAGCGGAGAGGTCTGCATCGCGGGTGCTTGTCAGGTCCCGCCGGGCACCGACTTGGTCATTCAGGTCGTCATCATCACCCCGGCCGGGGTGGTGCGCCCGACCGAGACCTATCCCTTCGTGGCCCTCGCCCTCGACCCCTCCGGCAACGCGATCGCGGGCGTTCAATTCAACTGGAACTCCACCGCACCGGCGGTGGCGAGCATCGACGGCGACGGCCTGGCCACCGGCGGTGGGCAAGCCGGGGTCACGCAGATCACCGCGAGCGTGACCGGTGCGAGCGGGGCCATCACCTCCGCGCCGGTATCGCTCAGAAACCTCGGCGCGCTCGTCGCCGGAGACGTGCGGGTCAGCGCGGTCACTGCGGCCAGCGGCGCGGCGGTGAACGGGGCCATCGTGGAACTCGCCGGGGACTTCGGTGTTCGCACCGCCGCGACGGACGCCACCGGGGTGGCGGTGTTTGCCGCCTTGGACCCGAGCGCGCCCTTCTCGGTGACCGTGGCCAGCGAGGCCCACGACTACGTGAGCCTGCTGGGGGTGGTGGGTCGTGATCTGGTCGTGCCCCTGCCCTCCTTGACCCGTACCGATCGCGTGGGCGGGGTCCGCGGGACCGTCGACTTCTCGCTCGTGCAGACGCAGGGGGCGCTCTCCGTCTCTCTGTCAGGGACCTCGCTCGAGTCCCCGATCTTCGGCAACGACCCAAGCGCGCTGCTCGGCGGTGAGGTCTTCACGGTTTCGATCCAGATCCCAGGGGCCGGCAACACGGACATCCCGCTCCCGGCGGGCATGACCCTGCGTGCGGAGTTCATGGGCTTTCCGCTCGATCTGAAGAACACCTTCTACGCTCGGGCCCGCGCCGGTCAGCGGGCGGTGTGGTCGATCGCGGGACGCGCCGACCTCGCGAGCCTGGGCCTCGGCGGGGGCGGCGGGATCTCCAACCCGGTGGGCGCGCTCCTGCCGGCGCTTCAGCGCTTCGAACACGGACTGCGTCCCTCCGTGAGCGTCCTGCCGCTGCCTACGATCGCGGACACCGCCGACATCAACGGCAACGGCGATACCACTGAGCTCGTTCCAGACTACGGAGCGTTCCCGAACGTCTCCAACCGGCCGGGGGTGAGTCAGAATCTCCGGTACGTGCTCGAGCCCGGGATGTCGCGGCTGCCGCTCGTGACCGGCGGCAACGCCAACACCATCTTGCTCGTGAGCGGAACGCTGCTGCCTGGGGTCGGCTTTGTGCCGCTGGGCTTCGACGGCCTGCAAGACGACGCCGGAAACGGCTTTGTGCCGGCCTTCAGCTCACGGATGGCGCCGGCGCACGGGGGACTCGAGGTGGGTGAGTACGCGATCCTGGTGGCGGCCTTTCGGCTCGAAGGCACGGCGGTGCCGGGCCCAGGCTCCGCGCGGCTCATCGTCGCCCCGGCGTTGCCCGCGAGCTTCGATGTCTCCGACGGCTTCCTCGACTCGCCCTTGGGTTCGGTGTTCAGCGCCAGCGCGCGCGAACTCAGCGGGAGCCGACTCGCGAGCGGAGACCTCGTGTCCCTCAGCTTCAAGAGCCCTGTGGGCGGCTGGCATGTTTACGGCGCGCCCACCGGCGGCACGCTCGCTCTTCCAGAGCTTCCAAGCGGGGCCACGAATCGTCTCGAGGATGCGGAGGCGGAGGTCACGGTGCTCGACCTCGCACCGGGGGCCGACACCAGCTCCCTGTTTGGCGCGTCCGCCGGCGGCACACTGGGCATCGATCGCGCCACCCGCGGATACGCGAAGAGCGCGGTGCAGATTCAGTGAGGCCGTCGCGTGGCCCGCACCGCGGAGACCAGTAGATCCGGGTCCTCCGCCGGGGTCTGTAAGAAGGCTTCGAGCTCGAAGCTCGGCTCCCCTCTCCGTCTCGCGAGGAGTGCGCGCACGAAGGCTCCGCCCGGCGTCGGCCAATGCGCGGGAACGTCCGTGAGCTCGGCTTCGCTGAACGCGACGTATCGCTGAAGCAGCGGGTCGACCGCCTTGTAGATCGATTCCTTCACCGAGAACGATGCGAGGACTCGAGGCCAATCCACCTCGCCCCCGACCAAACCTCGCTGCTCGATCGCAGTGAGGATACGGGAGGCGATGTCGGGGCGAGCGGGGGCCTTGGTCTCGAGGTCGACCCCCACCGTCACCTGGCCCGGCTCGACCTTCGCCACGAGTGCGGCCGCCACCACGCTCGGGCCCTCGGCACGCCGTAGACGCTTGTGGCTGACCGAACCGGAGAAGCCGAGGGGGACGATCGGCGCCCCCCGAGGGCTTTGGCCGATGGGATGCGGCTCGGCCCCGGCGTGGCGCAGGGCCTCCATGAGCGCGAGACGCCCCGCGAGGTAGTTGGTTCGGCGAAGGCTGGACGCGGAGGTGGGGAGGTGGACGAGCAGCGACGCCGAGGTCTCGTCGACCGCCTCGTCCAGACGCAGCTCCACCAGGACGAGCTGGCCGAAGGGATGAGTGAGGCGGCGAAAGACGGGCACCGGCTCAGCCTCGACGAATGAGCGGGTCCATGAAGCGGGGGTCAGTGGGCGCGCCAGAGATTGCCAGCAGACGCTCACTGAGCCGCCGCACCCGCGTCAGCAAGACCTCTCGCTCCGTCTCCGGCAGCTTGGTCCCGAGGGGACCCTCGATGCCCTTTGACAGCGAGGCGAGTTGTTTCGAGTCCAGCGGCTCGAGGGGGGACAGCGGCAGGCCGAGCGCCTCGCGCGCGAGTTGGGTGGCCAGCATGTGTTCGAAGCTCCACTCCTCCAGCGGCGGAAGTGCGCCCTCGGGGGCGCTCGTGTAGAGCTCGACGAATCGACACGAGGTCGCGAGACGACCGAGCGCTTCGAGTTCGTCCAGACGCCGGTTCGCGGAGAGGAGCTGCTCCGGCGCGCGAAACGGTTCGATGGCGTCGAGGTCGGCGCCCTCAGCGACGAACAGGGCGCGCGGCCGCTTCAGCGCCCGCAGCAGCGCCTGGTCCGACTCCTCGACGAAGCGCAGAGCGTGGATGCGCGCGAGGCTCTTCTCGACCGCACGCGCGCGCCCGGCCACACGAAGCACGAGGGTGTAGCCGACGCCGAAGAGGCTGCGGAGGGGATGGGTTTCGAGCCGCTGGCGGGCCACGTCGAGCCGTTCCGATGCGCTCGCGCCGTGGCTCAGCGCCAGCTCGAGGTAGCCGCGCGCTCGCTCGAGCACGCTCCGGATCCCCTCGAGGTTGCCGGGCTCCACGCCGTCCGCGACCAGCGCCGCGTTCGACAGCGTCACGAGTTCGCCCTCCACGCTTCGGACGAGGTCTGGGTTCTCGAGCGACGCTAAGACATCCTCAAAGAAGCCCTCGGCATAGGGCTCGAGCAGCGTGGCCGGGAGCTTGAGTTCTGAGGGGGCGCGGGGCTCATCTTCGCTCTTTAGCACCCGCTCCACGTCCACCGGACCGTAAACCGCGAGCGCGCGTTCGCGCGGGGGAAAGCCGAGATCCTCGAGACGCGCGTTGCGGAAGCGGAGACTACCCTCTTCCAGGTCGGAGGAGAGGTCGTGCGCGGCGACGTGGAGCAAGCGGGACACCCCGCTGAAGTCTTCGTCGCGATAGAGGTCGTCGATGAGGCGAAGAACGGCCTTCCGCTCCTCTTCGTCGAAGGTCTCGCCGGTCATCTCGTTCGTGGCACGGGCGGCGATGAGATAGGTCCGGTCTGGGGTCTCGACGATGGGCATGATCTCTTCGGGCGCGAAGCGCACCCATTCCGGGATCTCGTGATCGAGATCGTCGTCCGTCGGCTTGATCGCGATGTGCAGGCGTTCCCTGAGCGCGGCCGCGGTGAGCTCCACGTCCAGGGTGCGCACCGCAAGTTGTAGACGTGCGAGCCCGGCTTCTTTGAAGCCCTCGAGCCACGCGAACAGGTCCGAGAAGTTCGGCTGCTCCTGGTGCCATATCTCGAGGTCGAAGAGCGCGGTGATCTGCTCGGGCTCGAGGACCGCCAGAAAGGGGACCGAGTCATCCACGCCGAGCGCTCGAAGTGCGTAGTACACCTCGAGTTCACTCATGCCGCGGATGATCTCGTCCGCGTCGTTTCGCTCCAAAAGGGCTCTGGGGCTCTTTCGCTGGGTCGCGTTTCGGACCGCGATATCCCACGGCATGAGGGAAAGGACCTTGGGCTCCGCTTCACTCATGCACTTGGAAGATGAGATGCGGCGAGAGAAGTCAAGGACCAGGGGGCTACAGGACTTCGACGCGCGAGATCTCCACGCGCAGGGGGCTCGGCGTGGGTGCGCTCGGCGCCTCGCCGGGCTCGCTCCAGACCGGCTCCCGGTCAGGTCCGGCGAGGTGCATGGGGACCCGCCGATCACCCACGGGTGTGTTCGAGATCAGGGGCGCGGGTGCCAGCACCTTGTAGAGGCGTGCGTAGCTCCGCGCGCGCGCCAGCACTGCTTTGACGTAGCCTCGGGTCTCGGTCACTGGGATCTCCTCGACCAGCTCGTCTGGCCGCGGCAACAGCCCCACGCCTTTGCCGGTCGTGCCCAGCCCGGTGATACGACGGACTCGGTACGCCATCCAGCTCCCGACCGCGCTCGGGCCCGCGTTGTAGGCGGCCAGCGCGAGAGGTTCGCTCCCGTCGAAGTGATCGAGCAGTCCGCGAAGATAGGCCGCGCCCAGTCGCACGTTGAGTCCCGGGTCCGACACGAGTCGGCCGGGGCTCACTCGACCGGCTCGCAGCCGACCCGCGACCTCTCGCGCGGTGGGCATGATGAGTTGCGCCAAGCCGTAGGCGTTCATCGGCGAGACCGCTTCGGCGACAAAGCCGCTCTCGGTTCGCACCAGCGCAAAGAGCAGCGCGGGCGACAGGTCGAACTCGTCCGCGGCGCTGACGATCTCCTGCTCGTAGCGCAGCGGGTGCGCTCGGCGAGCGGCCTCCACGAGTTCGGCCGCGGTGAGGGCGTGCGGGTACTCGCGCGCGTAGGCCTCGCGGATCTTTCGGGCCTCGGTGTTTCGTCCCACCTCGTCGTGGAGGCGGGCGAGTGTTCGCAGCGTGTGTTCGCCGAGCGCGCGGTCCTTTGGGCGCTCGCGCTTCTGATAGGCATCGAGGGCCCCTCGCGCCTTCGCGACCAAGCCGAGGCGTAGATACTCTTCGGCTCGAGCGAGCATCGGCGGGAGCTCCGTGCCTCCCGCTCGTTCCTTCGGCGTCCTTTGGGAGGCCGGCAAGGCCTCGGCGAGCTGATCCTCGGCCATGGCTGCGTAGTAGCTGAGCGGGTGTTGTTCGAGCACCCTGCGAAAGCTCGCGCGCGCCGGCTCGAGCTCGCCCATGTCCGCTTCGGTCTTGGCGAGCCAATAGAGCGAAGCCGCGGCCAGATCGGCGGCGAGCGACATCTTGGTGAGCGCGGCAAAGAACGGCTTGGCCTGCGCATACTCTCCGAGGCGACGCTCCGCCCACCCGAGGGCCCAGAGACTCCGAGGGCGATACACCGTGACCGGGTTCTTGATGAGCAGTTCTCGAAAGCGCTCTTTCGCCAGCGCGTACTCGCGCCGATGAAGCTGCATCTCCCCCGAGGCGAAGAGCGCCTCCTCGGCTTCGGGGCGCTCAGGGAATCGTTGGGCCAGCGCCTCGAACTCCGCGAGGGCGGGTTTGCTGTGACCGAGCCGCTCGAGGGCACGCGCGTGGTGCAGCATCGCGCGCGCTCTCAGCTCGGACGCGCGAGGAGGCGCGAGGCGTGAGGCCCGTTCGAAGTGAGAAGCGGCGGCCTGGTTTCGGCCCTGCGCCTCCGAGAGGCGTCCGCGCGCATACGCGACCTGCGCGCGAAGCTCGGTGATTCGCCGGCTGCGGCTCAGTCGGGCTTCGAGCCCCTCCAAGGCATCACCGAGTCGATCTCTGGACAACAGGGAGCTCAGGGCCGCGACGGCGGCCTGCTCCTCCTTCGACATCAGGGAGCGGCGACCGATCTTGAGCTCCGCCATGTGACGCAGCGCCGGCCCCGCGAACTTCTCCCCCGGCGCCTCGCGCCAGACTTCCTTCCAGGCCTGGTAGGCGCCGTACATGTCGTGCTGATGGTGACGGGCGTGCCCCAAAAGGTAGAGCAGCTCGGGTTCGAGGCGGCCCTCCTTGGCGAGCACCGCCTCGAGCCAGTTTCGCAGGGTCTCGAAGTCGGTGGAGGAGAACAACGCCCGGGCGCGGAGCCGGCGAGCCTCTTCGCCACGAGGCCCATGGTCATCGACCGAGGCTAAGACCCGACCGGCCTCGAGATGATTGCCCCACTCGTAGAGCGCCTGACCGCGCAAATAGAGGTGGTCGTCGCGTAGCTCGGGGTAGATGTCGACGAGCTCCGCGAAGAGGCGCTCGGCCTCGGCGTAAGAACGTTCCGCGAGCAGGCAGAGACCGAGCAGATACAGGGCTTGAGGTCGCTCCTCGCGGTCTCTTCGCTCTGCGAGCAGATGCCGGAGGAGCTGCGCCGCCTCCTTGGTCTGGCCGCGCGCGAATCGCGCCTGTGCCTCGGAGAAGGGGCTCGCTTCGAAGTAGCTCGGAAGACCCGGCGTGGCGACGAGCCCCAAGACGGTCGCGAGGGCGAGCTCGATCATGGTCCGACGGATTGTCGAAGCTCGCCGAGGGTCTCGGTGAACTCCTTCTCCACCGAGTCTCGCTCGAGCGCGAGCCGACGGATGGCTTGGGTGCTGTGCTCCTTCTTGACCCAGAAGGTATCGAGCACCCCCACCTCGGCGCGCATCGATGCGTGACGGAGCGCGTCCGAGACCTGCCGGAGGGCCTCGTTGACCGCCAGCTTGGTGGGCTCGTCCGCGTCGCGCTCGATATCCTGCGCGAGCTGCGTGACGATCTCGAGGTCGGCCGCGATGGAGCGCAAGGTCGTCAGGGCCTCCGCGCGTCGCTGCTCCCTCTCCTCGTCGAGGCGTCGAATGTCGTGCTCGACCGCCCGCGCATAACTCGTGAGCACGCTGAACATCTCGTCGAGCTTCTGGGCGCGTTCACCGGCCGCGACCGGATCTTCGGCCGCCGAGGCGTGTTTGCGTTCGAATCGGACGTCATCGACGTGGCTCTGGAGGTGGATGATGTCGCGCAGCAGACTCCGAAGGTGCTCTTGCCGGCGGTCGATGGGCTGGAAGGCGTTTTCGCGCTCGACCTGCGCGATCAACCCCGCGATCTCGCGTCGCAGCCGAGCCGACTCGAGGCTCGCGAAGTCGATGTCGCGGTCGAGCCGATAGACGCGGTCGACCTCGGGGGTCCAAACGTCCTGGAACATCGTGGCGGGGCCCGGGCTCGCCTTGCGTCCGTGGTCCGCCGCGCTCCGCTCCATCGCCTCGAAGACGAAGGCGACGGGGTCTTCGAGGCCATCGACGGTCTTCTCGAAGGTGCGGCGTTCGCCGACGAACTCGCGCCGCGCTCGGTCGTAGACCAGGAGCGCCTCCTCGTAGCGCGCCAGGTGCGCGTGCAGCGAAGCCCACATGAGCCGCGCGTCGACCGAGCGTGTGCCACCGACCCCCAGGTCGAGCACACACTGCAGGAAGTTCATCGCGCCTCGCTTGTTTCGGGCCTCGAAGGACAGGAACGCGAGTTCGAAGCAGGCCTCGTCGCGTAGCGGTGAGCCCTCCGCGATCCGGAGGTAGGCCTCGCGCGCGAGTCCGTGCTCGCCGCGTTCATAGCGCAAGCGCGCTGCGGCCAGCGCCGCGAGCTCGCGGACCTCGGTCTCGAGCTTTGCGTCGGGTGCGCCTTCGCTTCCGGGAAGCGGCCACTGCATGAGCGCGGCGAACCAACGCTCGGCGTTTTGCAGGTCGCCGGCCTCCACGAACAAGGTGCCCGCGAGGTACACCGCGCGGGAGCCGTAGCGGGTCTCGGGGCGAACCTGGCCAAGCAATCGATGGGCCTCGGGGAAACGGCCGTCCTCGCGGAGCGCAAAGGCCGCTTCGTAGTAGGCCTCGCCCGCCAGTTCGGGGCCGGCGGCCTCGAGCCCACCCGACTTCTTCCACGCCTCGAACATCTCGAGCCGATCGTGGGTCCGTTGGTGTCGCCGCGCGAGCCGAAACCAGCGCGCGCCGGCCTCTGCCATCTTGTCGCTCTCTCCCCCGAGGAGCAGCGCCTGGCGCGCGAAGCTCATCGCACCATCCACTTCCCCGTTGGACTCGAGCAGCTGACTGGTGAGCAGCAGCGTGTCCAGGTAGGCCGGGAGCTTCTGGAACGAGGGATCCATCAGCCGCCCGATCAGCATCTGCAGGGCGCGGTCGAGCTGCCCCATGCCGACTTCGATCTCGGCGGCACCCAGCACACGCAGGTGCTGGCGCTTGGTCTTGGGCGGCGGCGGGATGGGCGGCGTCGCGCGCAGGTGGTTGAGGCTCAGGTAGATGCGCTCGACGTCACGATGGAGCGCGTCGACATCGCCGTGGGGGTCGTGCGCACGGGCCGCGGGCTCCGCCACGAAGGTGATGGAGATGGAGAGCAGCGCCCCGAAGAGTCGCGCCCAGGTGTGCTTCGAGTGACCCACCAAGTAGTGCATCGCATTCTAGCAAAAACCGGGGCATCGGCCGTTGGCGCGACCGGCCACAATTCAGGACTTAATCCCCGGAGGCCCACCCCAGAAATTCGTGTCTTCGGCGTCCCCGAAGACAGATTTCGCTGACGCGGGGACAACCCTGGCGCGCTCCCCGAGGCTGGGTCGGGACCAGACCGCACGCGCCAGAGGGCCGGAGGCAGCCCATCGGCCAGGTTTGACGCCGGAAAATCTTCCCGCTAGGAGAGCCCTGAACAAATGGCGAGCACCTCAGGATCCGATATCGTCGACGTTCCCCTCTCAAAAGAGGCGGAGCGTCTGTACCTCTCCTACGCGCTCTCGGTCGTCACCGCTCGAGCCCTGCCGGACGTCCGGGATGGCCTGAAGCCGGTACAGCGCCGAATTCTCTACGGAATGCAGAAGGACCTGGCGCTCGGCCCGGACAGCAAGCCCAAGAAGTGCGCCCGCATCGTGGGCGACGTGATGGGCAAGTATCACCCCCACGGAGACAGCGCCATCTACGACGCCCTCGTGCGTATGGCCCAAGACTGGGTGCTTCGCTCTCCCCTCGTCTATGGCCACGGCAACTTCGGCTCCCTCGACGGCGACTCGGCCGCCGCCCACCGCTACACGGAGGCCAAGCTTCAGAAGATCGCCATGGAGCTGCTCTCGGAGCTGCCCAAGAAGACCGTCGCCTTCAGGCCCAACTACGACGGCACGCAGTTCGAGCCGGTGGTCCTGCCGGCTCGCTTTCCGAACCTGCTCGTCAACGGCTCGCAGGGCATCGCGGTGGGCATGGCCACCAGCATCCCGCCCCACAACTTGGGCGAGGTCATCGAGGCCTGTCAGGCGCTCATCTCGGATCGGAAGATCTCCGTCCGCATGCTCCTCAAGAAGGTTCGCGGGCCTGACTTTCCCACCGGGGGCGAGCTCGTCAACAGCCACGAGGAGATCGCGTCCGTCTACGAGAGCGGCCAAGGCAGCCTGAAGCTGCGCGGTGAATGGAAGGTCGAGAGCGACAAACAAGGGGAGCGCGTGGTCATCACCTCGATTCCGCACGGCCTCGAGAAGAAGGCCATCGTCGAGAAGATCGCGGACGTCATCATCTCGAAGAAGCTGCCGGAGCTCGTGGACGTCCGGGACGAGTCCACAAACGACGTGCGCATCGTGCTCGAGATGAAGAAGGACGGCCACCCCGAGAAGGTGATGGCCTATCTGTACAAGAACACCCCGCTCCTCACGAACGTCTCGGTCAACCTGACTTGCCTAGTGCCGTCCAAGAACCCGGAGGTCGCCACCCCGGCGCGCCTGGACCTCAAGCAGATCCTCGAACACTTCATCGACTTCCGATTCGAGATGGTGACGAAGCGCCTCGAGTTCGAGCTCGCCGAGCTCAACCGCCGCCTCCACCTGCTCGCTGGCTTCGAGAAGGTCTTTGATGCGCTCGACGAGATCATTCGCATCATTCGGAAGTCCGAGGGCAAGCAAGACGCGGCCGAGAAGATCATGAAGCGCTTCGGCCTCGACGAGGACCAGACCGACGCCATCCTCGAACTCAAGCTGTATCGCTTGGCCAAGCTCGAGATCCTGCTCATTCAGAAGGAGGCGGCGGAGAAGCGCCAAGAGAAGGCCCGCATCGAGGGCCTGCTCAAGAGCCCCGCCAAGCGGTGGAAGATGGTCTCGGACGAACTCGAGGAGATCAAGACCCAGTACGGGGATAAACGGCGCACGAAGATCGTCAAGAGCACCGATGATGAGCCCGAGTTCGCAGAAGAAGACTTCATCGTCGAGCAGGACGGCTACCTCATCCTGACCACCCAAGGTTGGGTGAAGAGGCAGGGCTCGGTCAAAGACCTCGCGTCCACCCGCGTCCGTGAAGGTGATGAGATCCTGGCCTGCGAGGCGGGCTCCACGCGCGCCTCGGTCGCCTTCTTCTCGAGCCAAGGCGTTTGCTACGTCTCTCGCTTCGCCGATATCCCGCTGTCCACCGGCTACGGTGATCCGGTGCAGAAGCTCTTCAAGATGGCGGACGGGGAGCGCATCGTCGGCGCGATGTCCTTCGACCCGCGGATCCTCGAGGTCAAAGAGGCCAAGGAGGGCGCGGAGCCCGAGCCGCCTTTTGCGGTCGCGGTGACCAGGAAGGGTCAGGTGCTGCAGTTCAGCCTGAGACCGCACCGGGAGCCCTCCACCCGCGCCGGTCGAAAGTTCGCGCGGCCTCGCGCGGACGACGAGGTGATGAACGTCTTCCTCTCGGACGGAAAGAAGTTCGTGATCGCCGCGTCCGATGACGGCCATGCCATCGCGGTGAAGCTCGCCGATATCCCCGTGCTCTCGGGCGCCGGCAAAGGGGTGATGCTGATGAAGCTGGGACCGAAGGCCTCCCTCATTGGCGCCGCGGTCCTCGAGAGCGCTCGGGCCGGGAAGCTCGTGGCGCTCTCCGAAGGGGGACGCCGCTACGAGTTGACGGTCGAAGGGGTCGAAGGCACCCGCGGGGGTCGCGGCAAGGCGGTCGTGAAGAAGAGCCGATTTGCTGGCGTGGAGCGCGGACTTCCCGAGGTCGCGAGTCTGGGTGAGAGCGAGTGATGAAGCAGCTGGATTTGATGAACATGCCCACGTCCAAGTCACCCAAGAAGAAAGCGAAGTCTCAAAGGCCGACGAAGCCGTCCCAGCGGCCGTCGAAGGCCTCTTCGCGCCCAACGAAAGCCTCCGGGCGGCCGGCGAAGACGACGGCGCGTCCGACGAAGTCCAAGAAGACCGCCCCGCCCGCGCGCGCTCCCACGCCAAAGACGCCGGCGAAATCGACCAAGAAGGCCCGGTATGACGCCGAGGACATTCGAGCGCTCGAAGGTCTCGAGCCGGTTCGCCTGCGTCCAGGTATGTACATCGGCGGCACTGACAAACACGGCTACCACCACCTCTTGCGCGAGGTCCTCGACAACTCCATCGACGAGGTCATGAACGGCCACGCGAGCTGGATCGAGGTCCAGCTCGACCCCGACTATCAGGGGGTCACCATCACCGATGACGGCCGCGGCATCCCGGTGAAGAAGATGAAGAAGCAGAACAAGCCGGCGGTGGAGGTCATCCTCACCACCCTGCACGCGGGCGGCAAGTTCGGTGGGAGCGAGGGCTACGAGGTCTCGGGTGGTCTGCACGGCGTGGGCAGCTCGGTGGTCAACGCGCTGTCGTCGGAGCTCACTGTGTACATCGCTCGAGACGGCTACGAGTGGTCCCAGAAGTACAGCCGCGGGAACGTGAAGAGCACGCTCAAGCGCGGCGCGGCCACCAAGAAGACCGGCACCAGCGTGCACTTCCGTCCGGACACGCAGATCTTTGGCGACGCGATGAAGTTCGACCCCGCGTGGGCGAAGGACCTGCTCGATGCCAAGGCGTACCTGAACGCGGAGCTGACCATCCACTACGTGGATCCCACCGCCCAAGAAGACCTCACCTTCAAACACCCCGGCGGCATCCACGAGTTCCTGCCCAAGCTGATCGTCGAGAAGAACGGGCGCATGCTCCACGATCAGGCCTTCGTGCTCGAGCGCGACGAGTACCCCAAGATCCAAGTCATCCTCGCCTGGACGGACAGCACGGACGAGGTGGTCAAGAGCTACGCCAACGGCGTACGCACCGGCGACGGCGGCAGCCACGAGAACGGCCTCAAGCAAGCGGTGGTCAAGGCCGTTCGCAGCTACATGGAGGCCAAGAAGCGCTCACCCAAGGGGCTGACGCTCTCCGCCGAGGACATCCGCGAGGGCATGGTCTCGGTCTTGTCGCTCTACATCAAAGAGCCGCAGTTTCAGGGTCAGACCAAGGGGCGGCTCAACAACCCCGAGGCCACCGCCCTCGTGGAGAACGCGGTACGTCCCGCCCTCACCGATTGGCTGCTCACCAACGGCAGCATGGCGGATCGCATCTGTGATCGAGCGGAGCTCGCGGCCAGAGCCCGGCAGGCATCGCGAAGCGCGGCCAAGGAAGTGCACCGCAAAGGGGCGGTGTCGCATCGACTCAACTTGCCCGGCAAGCTCGCGGACTGTTCGAGCACGAATCCGGGGAACTCGGAGTTGTTCATCGTGGAAGGTGACTCCGCGGGTGGTTCAGCCAAGCAAGGCCGTGACCGGAAGACGCAAGCGGTCTTGCCGCTGCGGGGCAAGGTCCTGAACGTGGAGCAGGCCACCATCAGCAAGGTGCTCGAGAACAAGGAGCTCGGGAACATCATCTCCGCCTTGGGCACCGGCATCGGCCCCAAGTTTGAACTTCAGCGCCTTCGATACGACCGGGTCATCCTGCTCATGGACGCAGACTCGGACGGCCACCACATCACCACCCTGCTTCTGACCTTCTTCGCGCGGCACTTCCCAGAGCTCATCGAAGCCGGGCACGTGTATCTCGCGCAGCCGCCGCTGTATCGAATCGATGCTGGCAAAGAGACCCACTGGGCCATCGATGACGCCGAGCGCGATCGCATCATCAAAGGCCTCGCCAAGAACGTGAAGCCGGAGATCAGCCGCTTCAAGGGCTTGGGCGAGATGCCGGCGGAGGATCTCAAGCAGACCACCTTGGACCCCAAACGAAGGCGAGTTCTGCGGGTGAGCATGGACAGCGAGGCTTCGGAGACCATCGGCGGACTCATGGGCAAGGACGCGAGCGTGCGCTACGAGTTCATCATGCAGCGCGCCGCAGAGGCGAAGGCGGACGAACTCGACCTGTGAGCGGGCTCACCGCCGCGGGCTGGCTCGGGGCCAGAGGTCCAGCCAGTTGACGGCTCCGGCCACGTTCACGTCCCCTTCGACGTCCGCCACCACCAGGTCGTCGCCGGCCGTGTACAGGTATCGGCCCTTGCCACCCTGGCTCGGAGCCACCCGGTAGGGCGTCCGGCAGGAGCCGAGCTCTTCGTGCCATCGCCAGAGGAGGCCGTTTTGCACGCTGGCGACGAAGCCGCCTGCGTACGGCTGGATCGCACCCACGCCGTCGTTCACCGGGGCGCTGGCGAAGTGACCCCAGCTCGCCTCAGCCGAGTAGAGGCGGCCCCCCACGTCCCCGGCGAGCAGGCCGATGCCTTGGATGTAGCTCAAGGTCACCACCCGGTCGTCTCCGCTGAGGGTGTAGGTAACGAAGGGCAAGAACGGGATGGTCTCCACCTTCAGGCTCCCGCGGGTCCACCGGGCCACCTCGTTCCAGCTCACGTGGAACGCGATGTCTTCCGGGCCCAGGTGGACGATGTTCGCGTTGGCGTTACGGCCTTCGGTTTGATCGTAGGGGTGTAGCTCCAGCGTCGCGAGGTGCTCGAAGCCGGGCCGGTGGAATCGAAAGAGATCGCCATCGCCCACTACCAGGTACACCGCGCCCGATGGATCGGGCCCGGCCAAGGCCATGACTACGGCGTCAGCCCGCGCTTCGGCCCGCAGCATGGGCGCGGCGGTGGAAGAGAGGACGGTGCAGGTGGCTGTCGCCTCATCGATCGTGAACTCGGTGAGGGTACGGCTGACGCCCCCGTACAGGTAGCGCCCACCGCCCAGGGGCAGCGCGACCGGGCCGCCTGAAGGGCAGTTGGTGGTGGGCACCGCCTCGGTACGACTGACGAGATAGCTGATGGATGCGTGGGAGACCAAGAGTCGGCCGCTATCGAGCCGAGTCGCGAAGTTGGCGCGCCCCAGTCCGGGGAAGAGCACCCGATGATTCATGAACTGGGGGCAGCGGGTGCAGCGCGGGTGGTGGTCGGGCACGAGCTGCTCCAGCAACTCGGGTTCGAGGACGAAATCTTCGCCCATCGGTTCCCAGCTCCCGCCCGAGTTCAGAGTCAGGGCGAGCTCGGGCTCCACCGTGTGACAGCTCGCGCCAGGGGCGGCCCCGGTCGCGGCGCCGGAATGGAGGCGCAGGTCTTCGGGCGAGCGCGCCCAGCCGAGGAGCACGACGTTCTCCAGCGTGCCCTCGGCCAAGATCGCGTCGTCTCGCCCATACACCGTGGTGTGTCGGACCGAAGCCTCCACGTAGCTGAGGACGATGGTTTCGAGCTTGGCCGCGTCCGCCGGGAGCCCGACGAATGAGCTCGAGCTGCAGGCCTGGATGAGCCCGAGCAAAAGAAGCGATGGTCCCGCGCGCACCTGCTCACTCTACCCGCGGGCCGCCGTAGGCGCCACGATGGGCGGCGCCGTCGGACCGGGTCGGCGGCGAAGGCGCTGGAGTCGACCGAGCTTTGGATGCCACCGGAAGCCGGGTAGGCTGGCCGCGTGAAAACGGCGTTTACCGAACAGGTGGGCATCGAAGTCCCGGTCATCTGCGGCGCGATGTACCCGTGCAGCAACCCCGAGCTCGTCGCGGCGGTGAGTGAAGCGGGGGCGATCGGCATCGTGCAGCCGATCTCCTTGGTCTACGTCCACCGCCACGAGTTCCGCGCCGGGCTTCAGCGCATTCGTGCCCTCACGAGCAAACCGGTCGGTTTCAACGCGCTCGTCGAGCAGTCCTCCAAGGTCTATCTCGAGCGCATGAAGCAGTGGGTCGACATCTCGCTGGAGGAAGGAATCCGCTTCTTTGTGACCGCGCTCGGCAATCCGAGGTGGGTCGTGGACAAGGTCCACGCGGCGGGGGGCATCGTCTACCATGACGTGACCGAGCGCCGCTTTGCCGACAAGGCGATCGATGAGGGGGTCGACGGGCTGATCTGCGTCAACAATCGAGCGGGCGGGCACGCCGGCAAGAAGAGCCCCGAGGCGCTCTACGAAGAACTCGCGTCCCTCGGCAAGCCGCTGGTCGCTGCGGGTGGCGTCGGAGGGCCGAGCGACCTCGTCCGGGTCATGAAGCTCGGCTACGCGGGGGCTCAGCTCGGTACTCGCTTCATCGCGACCGAGGAGTGCCGAGCTCATGCTGACTACAAGGCGGCGATCCTCTCCGCCAAGGAGCGAGACATCGTGCTGACCGACAAGATCTCGGGGGTTCCGGTCAGCGTGATCAACACACCGTATGTGCAGAGCGTCGGAACCATGGCCGGCCCGATCGCGCGCCGCCTCCTTCGGGGACCGCGCACCAAGCACTGGATGCGGACCTTCTATACGCTCCGCTCGATCCGCTCGCTCAAGAAGGCCTCTCTCGAAGGGGGGCGGTACCACGACTATTGGCAGGCAGGAAAGAGCGTCGAGAGCATCAACGAGATCGTGCCCGCGGCCCAGGTCGTACGCGAGCTGGCCGCGGCGATCGATGCGGGCCTCTCCTCCGCCTTCGCAGGATGAGCGCCCGCGACGGCGCATGCCGCCGAGCTGTCCCCGTGTCGGGACACTAGAACTTCGGAAATGGCCGAGTCCTCCAGACTTCAACCACGTGTTCCTTCTCCGCGCGGAGCTCGTCGGTGACCAGGCAGGCTTGCACTTGGCTTTCGGCCCGCTTGAGCATCATGCTCGCGCCGAGCACCACGACGTACGCAACGACGACCGGCCCAGCGTCCGCCCAAGTTAGGTGCCCGGCGATGGAGCCCCAGGCAAAGACGAGGTTGGGCGCGACGAGAACCACGATCTGAACGAGCGCGCCGTACATCGAGCGTGCCGCGACACGTTTGAAGTGATTCATGTCACTCTCGGACTGTATCCGCCTCACCTTCGAGCTGAAGCCGTACATGGATGGGAAGGCGGTGAGCACGTTGAGCAGACCGAGGCCGATCAGCCCGAGCAGCAGCATGAGCAGCGGTGCGGATCCCGATGGCTCTCCCTTGAGAAACAGCAAGGCGGCTGGCTCCCCGGGCCTCAACTTCGAACGGTCGAGCACCAAGAGGCTGAGCGTGTATGCGGAGCGTTCCCACATCTGCACGCTGCTCCCCATCAGCGAACGCGCCGTGGTGGGTGGACCATGCTCGAGCTCGAGCTCGGCGACGATCTCCCGGATGGTCGCCGTTTCATCGTAGGTCGCGCCGTAGGTGCCCAGCCGACCCTCGCGGAAGACGAAGTACTCGCGAAGCATTCCGTCGTCGGCTGCGCGATCGAACATCTCCGACTCCGCGACGTCGCCGAGTTCTTCGCCGACCGGACCGTCGTCCTCGATGGACTCGACCTCTCGAAGGTCGGGATGGAGCGCGCGTACGGAATCGAGATCCATGCCGAGGTGGATCTCGCCCCGGCGAGGTCCAGGGTCGGAACTGCAGGCGGTGAGCAATATGAGTGGGAGATAGTGATGGCGCATGACTCGAGCCTGTTCCCTAATACCACCGGGAGGCGCGCGACGAAAACGAGGCGGGACGAGGCGACCCGGCCTCGGATCCTGCCTGCGCGCGCGGCGAGCGAGCAGGTGCTCCTCTCGGCCCAGGGGGCTCGCGCGCAGCCTCCCCTCCGAGGCAAGATGTGGACAGCTTGAGGGGCGAACAACACTCACGATGGCTGCTCGCTGCCTTGCTGTCCCCGGCCTGCGCCGAACCTTCAAAGGTGTTCGCTCTGCTCGAGACCGACGCTCGTTACGGCTTCTTCGCATACTTCGATGACTCCGGGGCATCGATGGGGGTGCAGGATCCAATTCTGATGCCGCGGGGCCAGGTCATCGGTGATTCGCCGATCGAGCTGGTGCTCGAAGAGCAGACGGCCAGCGTTGCGTTTCTCGGACTCTCCGAAGCGGCTCTGGATGCTAGCGTCCCGCTGCTCGCGGAGTCTCCCGAACGCCTCACTGTGAGCGCTGAGCCGTGGAGCTGTCCCGCTCACCGCCTCGAGCACGCGATGGCCACGATTCGGATGCCGCCGCCGGAGGATGCCGCCGCCTTTCGATACGCAGTGGGTGATGCTGGCTTTGTGCCGGCGGTTCGGAGCGAGCTTCCGTCGTTCAAACAGCTCGTGCTCGGCTTCCCCGTGGACTTCGAGCGCTGCGCACCCGACACCGGGGCTCTCGGTGCGTTCTCCGAACTGCCGGAAATCCTGCCGGGGGACGCGACCATCGCGGGGCTCCCGATCTCGCGCTCGGAGCTCGCCTTCGACGTGAGCGCCCGCATCGGGAACCGACTTCTGGTAGCAACGAACTCGGCGCTGTTCCTCTTCGAGAAGGGAGGCGTCTACATCGACGATCCCAGCCATGCCATGCGCCTTCCGGACGAGGGTCCGGGCGTGAGTTCGATCTCGATCGATCGCCGGCCCGGGCTCGAAGCTCGGCGCTTCTTCCTGTCCGGAGGACCGCGGGAGGAATCCGGCATCATCCACGAACTCGTGCTCGACGCCGAAGGCTTCCATCTCGTCGCCACCACGACCTTCGCCGAGACGCTCAACGGCATCCTCGTCGACTCGGAGGGTCGGGTCATTGCGGGCGGCGAGCGTGGTCTGGTGCTCACTCGGGCGCTGGACGCGAGTGGCTTCGAAACGCAGCGCGTCACAGGGAGAGCTCAGGTGGTGATCGAGTCCCCGGACCGGCGCCGTCCCCATCTGATCGGCTCCGACAGTCTCTTCGTCGGCGACGCCTTCGCCCAGGTCTTCGACCGCTTCGGGTTCAACGACACGACGATCTCCACCCTGGAGATTCGCTCCTTGGCCGTCCGCCGCACCGAGACTCGGCTGGAAGTCTGGGCCGGCGGCAGACCGGGCGTCCTGGGGATGACGCAGCTCGACGGTCCGATTCGGCTCATGCGAATCGACGTGGGCTCCGAGCTGCTCGGCTGCACGGCAGGCCCCCAAGCCTGCGGTGAGACGAGTCTCACGCCTATCGTGCGAGCGCTCGCTGCGCACCAGGGTGAAACGGCGGACTGGATCTTCGCCCTCGTCGCCGGATGCAAGGACGGAGTGCTCGTGATTGAACCACGGGCCGGCTGCGCCCGCCGCATCGGCCTCCCGCCCGGTCGGACCCCGGGGCCGATTGAACTACGGGGCTTGGAGCTCTCGGAGGGCTGGCTCACCGCGGTCGCAGGCGGAGGGCGAGTGTACGAGCTTCGGCTTCCTGACTGAGGTGGTGCCGAGATACGGAAGTCCGGCGCGACGACGCGGCTTGGGCTACGGCGCTCTGCGCGCGGTCATCACGATATACCCCCCGAAGCGCCCCCACCCGAACGACATGTCGCGCAGGGCTGAGTAGAGATCCTGCAGGTACTCCGGCCCCAGCGCCGCTTCGATCTCCTCGGCGTGCTCTTTCGCGTTCAGGCCCCAATGTTCGAGGGTGGGCTCCACTTGGCGCGAGACGTCTTCGATCTCGATGTCCACGAAGCCTGAGTCTTCCGCGGCTTCGACGTATTGCCGGTAGTGCGTCATTTTCGTGGAGCCGAAGGCGCGGTGCATGGTCTCGAAGGCGGCCTCTCTCATGCGAGCTGCCTCCGCGGCGGAGTGCCCAAGGAGCACGTAGCGCATGAGCGCGCCCTGCTCGCTCTCCATCGAGCCCACGAGGCAGACGTCGCAGAGCGCGAGCCGACCGTTCGGTCGCAACACGCGAGCGCACTCCGAGAACAGCGCCTGCTTGTCCGGCATTAGGTGTGTCGACTCGAGTGAGAAGACGCGGTCGAAGCTCTCCGCTGGCAGGCGATTGTCCATCGCATCGGCGAGAACGAACCGAGCGCGGCCTTCGAGGCCCGCTTCACGCGCGCGGCGCTCTGCCTCGCCAAGTCCCACGCGGCTGGTGGAGATGCCGGTGACCCGACACTCGGCTTCGCGTGCGAGATACAGAGCGGCGGTCCCGATGCCGCAGCCCACGTCGAGGACCTCGTCTCCGGGGCTCAGCTCGGCCTTCTCCCGCAGGTGCTGGGTCAGGGCCAAAGTCGCGGTGGCGAGGCTATCGCTGGGCTCGTGAAACAACCCGAAGTGGAGATCTTCACCCATGACCCATTGTGCCCAGGCGTGGGTGACCTCGTCATAGTGGCGCTCGGCGCGGTTCACGCCGCATTCTAGCTCGAAGCGCCGATCCTGCCCACCTCGGTCGATGGCCCTGGCGGAGCGCGCGCGCTATGCTGCGCGTGTGCGGTTCGAGAGCGCCAAGCGGCCTGCTGGGGCGAAGCGACTCGGCCTTCTCGCGCTGCTCTGCGCCTGCGGTTCCGGGGACTCGAGCCTGGGGCTCGCGCCACCCGAGTCAGCACGTGCATGGGGCGCGTTCGCGCTCGAGGACCGAAGCTTCATCGCTTCCACAGAGCTCATGCCGGCCGGCGAGCCTCTCGAGCTGGAGGCGGACTCTGACCGCGAGGCCTTCGTCGTCGCGTGGACCGAGTTCGGGCTGCGCGGTCCGATACCCTCGCCGCGGGCCGACGACCCGCTCCGACGGGCCGCGGCGGGCGAACTCGCCCTGCCCGCCCCCATGGCGGCCTGGCGCCTGGACGGCGAGTCCTTCGAGCCGGAGAAGCCGAGCAGTCTGCCGCCGCTGACTCGGCGGGCTCAGAACGAAGGCTGCGAGGCCCTCACTTCGCAGGCGGCCTTTGTCGACTCGTTGTGTAGTGAGCTGCGCTGCGCGCCGCGGGCGGAGTGGGATGGCTGCGTCGCACGCCTCCCCCCGGGGCTTTGCACCTTCAACAGGGGCGTCACGCTGGGTGTCTCCCCAGAAGGCGTAGCCTTGCCCACCGTCGTGCTTCCCAATGTGTTTGGCCCCGGCAAAGGCCTGGCCGCGCTCGGCTATATCGAGGGCGAAGGGGCGGCACGCCGGCACAAGCTCGCGATCGCCCCGTTTGACGGCTCGGGGCCGAGGCTCGGGCTCGGACGCCTCGACCTCGGGGAGGGCGTGATCTCGCAGCTCGTGGATGACGGACGTGGCCACGCGATCGCCCTCCTGCCCTGGACCGGTGAGCTGCTCCGGATTCGCCCCGAGCCTTGAGCGAGAGCCCCGCTATTGGGTGCGGCACAAACTCGGGCGCAAGACCGGCGAGGTCCCCGAAAGATCGGTCACGCTGGCCATGCTCGTGATGGGGTCCCAGATGACCCGCGCCGCCTCCCACAGCTCTCCGGAGGCGAGCGCATAGCCGGGCCCGCTCTCGGGCACGGTGGCGACGACCACGCCGCGCACCCGCACTTCGACCCGCACGTTCGTGGGGACGCCCACGCTGCGACTGTCACAGTAGTGGGCGTACACGAGATACGCCCCGTTGCTCTGTGGAAAGTCCATGCTCACGATCTCGGGTCCTCGGGCCTCGACCACGTCGATGTCGAGGCTCGGATCATCCAGCTCGGTCTCCGGGCGGTTCCAGTTCGGCGCGCGATTATAGGTGCTGCAGTCGCTGCCGGTGGAGGTCCGCGCTTGTCGGTTGCCGTAGTCACCCACGATCCCACCGGGCCGCACGAAGTGCAGATCCACGTCGGTTGCGAGGTCCCAGCGCAGGAAGACCTCGAGGTCCTTCGGCGCGATGAGGACGTGGCTCTCCGGCGTATCGAAGCTCTCGAGCCCGCGTGCGTCCTTGACGATGAGGCGCAGATCGTACGAGCCGGTCTGATCGATCTCGAGGTCCCCGGTGGCGCTGCGGCGGAGTTGGCGGTCTTCGGTCGAGTGAAAGACCGCCGCCGAGGAACCCGCCGGCCGTTGCACCAGCACCCATCGGTAGCTGTCGAGGGGCCGCGCTTCGGGATCGGCGCTGTCGCGTCCATCGAGCCCTACGCGATCTCGGAGCCCGAGCGTGGTACGCCGGACGCGCTCGCGACCGTCACAACCCACCTGCCCGAACTCGGTCTTGCAGCCCCAGGCCACCGCGAGAGGGGCGAGGTTGGCCATGGCCCGGACCGGCACCGAGAGGCGGGGCTCGTCCTCGTCGTTGGAGTCGATGGTCAGGACCCCGGTATCCCGGCCGAGATCCGCGGGCGAGTAGCGGAAGCTCACCGTGGTGGAGGTCTGCGCCGGCACCGTGACCTGGGCGAAGGAGGTCTCGAAACGCAGGTCCACGGAGGTGGAGGTGAAGACGAGACGCGAGATGACCAAGGGGTCGCCGCCGGTGTTTCGGATCTCGAGAGGACGCCGGGCGACGGTCCCTTCGTCGACCACCCCGAAGTCGATCTCGGCCGGAAAGACCTCGATGTTCCGGATGCCACCCACCCCTGAGAGCGGGATGGCGAGCTCGGGCTCGGCCGGATCGTTGGAGAGCACGAACAGGGTGCCGGTGTATTCCACCTTGGGCGCGGCCGGGATGAACGAGAGGACCAGCGGCTGGGTCGCGGCCGCGGCCACCCCCTCCGGCGCCTGGTGGACCTCGAAGATCCCACTGTCGGGCTCGAAGCGAAATCCGGTGAGCAGTAAGCGCGCCGTCCCCTGGTTCTTCACGGTGAGGGTGAGCAGGTTGTCTCGATCCACGACCCCCACGCCGAAGTCGGCGCGTTCGGGCTCGACTTCGATCCGGGGCTGGAACTCCGAAAGGGTGTCGTCGCCACAGGCGGCGAGCAAGCTCAGGAACACCCAAGACGCCCCGAGAGCCAGGCGGCGGCACCCCCTCCGTCGTTCGTGGCTACGACCCTTCATGCCTCTTCCTCTACCCTCGTCCTCGGCGGTCCGGCCATCGGACGTGGCGCGGCTTACTCAGAAGAGAGTACCAAGGGGGTGCCTTCTTGACACCACCTCCTATCGGGGCCAACATCCGCCCCGGTTCTACAAGGCACTGACTGAAAAGGCGGAACGAGAATTTCATGGCGAACACCGACAAGCGCAAGCAATCCCTTTACTTCCCTGAGGACATGCTCAAGGAGATTCAGGACGAGGCGAACCGCCAGGACCGATCGCTCTCTTGGATCGTGCAACAGGCTTGGCGCATCGCTCGCACCGAGATCATACGCTTTCCGTCCGTGAATGACGTGCTCGGCAACAGCTCGGACGAAGCCGACAACTAGGGGCTCGGCGCACACGCGTCGCGCGCTGTCTGGTCGAACATGAGCCAGGGCCGCCTCGAAAGGTGCCCTGGCTTTTCTGCGTTCATTCTTCGCTGGCGGCGAGTTGGATCTCGCCTTCGTGCATGAACGGGATCGTCAGGCGCTTGAGCTCGATGGCGCCCTCCACGCGATAGCTGACGCGGCCCGAAGCCAGGATCGTCTTGAGGGTCTCTTTGTCGAACTGCTTCTCGTCCATCACCACACTCACCGGGAACTCTTGTGCGGCGCCGCCCACGAGCCGCACGCCAATGCCCGCCTGCTCCGACCGCACCTCTTTGTCCTGAACGGTCAGGGTATAGGTGGCGCCTTCGATCAGCACCGCGAACATGTTCTCGTTCACGAGCCGCAGGAACATGGTGATGTCCACCCCTTCTCGTCCGTAACGAGCGGCCTGGATGTCGTTGATGATCATCTTCGGCAGCGTCGGGGTGGCGACCGAGGTCGAGCGCTCGAAGCGGACATCATCCGCGCCGCTGACCACCAGCGTGCCGCTGAGCTCGACCGGGATCTCGTCGCGTTTGATGACCGCCTGATAGGCCTCTGGGCTCTCGGGGAACGGAACGCTCTGACGGAATCGGAGCTCGGCGCTCTGCCCCGGTCCAATCGCGGCCCCGCTCTCGGCGCTGCCCTTGATGACCCCGGCCACGTCCTTGGTGTTGAGTTCGAACTCGACCTTCTCGACGGTGACCGCGTCGGCGGTGGGGTTCTCGATGGTCAAGACAACCTCGACCGCCGAGCTGTCGAGGCTCTCGTTGACCGGCAGCACCTGGGAGACGCGGACGCTGAGCCCTTCGGAGGGCCCCGAGTTCTTGGGTCCGGAAGCGCAGGCCGCGAGCGCGAGGGCGGTGAGGCCGAGGATGATCTTGTTCATGTTGGATTCCTTCTCACGGGCAGCTGAGCTCTTGGCAGGACGCGGCCCCGGTGCAGCTTCCATCCGCCTTGCAGACCCGCGCAGCGCAGATCTGATGGGCAACGTTGTTGAAGTCTTGGATACGCGCGAAGCCGAAGCCAGGCACCAGGGCAAAGCGGGCGTTCTCTGCCCCCGGCCGCTGGTAGTTGTAGGTGGTGGCGGTGACCATGCCCTCGGGCGTCATGACCTGCTCTTCTCCGAGCCGCGACCACTCGTGGGTCTCGGCTTCGACGCTCATGGTGTTGCCGCCGGCGCTGACGATGGGGGTGGTCGCGGTGGTGTACGGGGCGGGTTTGACGACCAACGTGTTCTGACGGTCGTATTCGACGTCGAAGACGAGCACACCCGGCCCGACCGTGCCTTCGCGATCGAGCTCGGCGCGGTACTCTACGTAGGACTTGGTGCTGCGCTCGGCGGCGTTGAAGCCCCTGACCTCTCTCAGCAGTCGAACCTCGCCCGGCTTCGTGTCGAAGTCGTAGTACTCTTCTTCTGCCAAGCTGCTACCCGGGGCGACGTAGCTCCGCTTGATGACCTTGTAGCCGCTGATGGCGATGCCGTCGTTCTCTTCGAGGGTGACGGTGGCCAGGGCCGAACTCGGCAAGCGGTATTGATAGCAGCTGCCAGGGTTCATGCCATACAGATCGCGGACCTCGGCCGCGGTCACGGTCTTCTGAGGCGGTGCCTCTCCGCTGTCTCCGCAAGCGGCGGCCAGCCCCGCGAGACCGAACGCGAGCGCGAGAACGGGTCTTCCCTGCAGGTTCTGCATGCGCGCGGACTCTAACGACGTCTTCACCTACAAGTAAACGAGATTTCCGCCCCAAGGCGGCCGAGGCGCGGCGGCCGTTGACAGCCAGGCGCCGGTTTGGTGTCTCCGCGCTGCACGAGACGCATGGAAGAAGACGAGCGCATGCGGCGTCAGCGCGAGAGCGACGCCTATAACCTGCGGGGCATCGAGGCCGCGGACCGTCAGTGGTTCGAGGAGGCGGTGCGCGCCTTTCAGCGGGCGATCGAGGTCGACCCGGACTCGGCGCACGCGCATGACAACCTCGCGACCGTCTACAGCCAGCAGGGTCACTATCGGCTCGCCCTCATCGAATACCTCGAGGCGCTGCGCCTCGAGCCCGACAACCCCACCGCCCACTACAACCTCGCGTGTTTTCTCACCACGCACTCGCACGACATGGCGGTTCAGGAGTACCAGCAGGCCATCCAGCTTCAGTACAACTATCCCGACGCGCACGTGAACTTGGGTCTCTGTCACGCCGAAGCGGGCGATCACGACAACGCGATCGCGGAGTTTCGGATCGCGTGCGAGCTCGACCCCTCGGACGCGGGGGCTCGCCAGGAGCTCGCGGCTTCGCTCATCGACACCGGAGAGTACGCGGAAGCGATCCGTCACCTGAAAGACGTGGTGAAGTCGGACCCCGAGAACGTCGACGCCCACATCGATCTCGGCATCGCGTTCATGGAGCAAGGCTTCTATGCCGAGGCCGAACGGGCGTTCCTCGAGGCCTCCGAGCTCGCCCCGGGCGAGGTCCTGGCGCCCTATCACCTAGCGGCGCTGTCGGCGGCCTGGTCGCGACCCGACGACGCCATCGCCCTCCTCGAGCGGGCGGCCGAACTCGATAAAGACCGGGTCCGGGAGTGGTCCGAGTCCGATCGGATGTTTGACCCCCTCCGCTCGGATCCACGCTTTTCAGCCGTTTTCGCTGACTGAAACGCCCGATCCGCCGATTTCCCTTGGCCCGACGGATCCCCTCGTAGAGGATACCGCCGTGCGAGCGACCTCCCCCCCTCCCGGCCGTCCAGTCGCCCACAGCCACCACTTCATCGGCGGCACCACATCTAGTGGTGTCATCTGCACGACACCCCAACAGAGGGTTGCCATCTCGCGTGGGAGCCGATACACCCGGGCCGCTCGATGAGAATCAAACGGCTGGAAATCCATGGCTTCAAGAGCTTCGCCGACCGCACGGTGATCCACTTCGGTGACGGCATCACCGGGGTCGTGGGTCCCAACGGCTGCGGCAAGTCGAACATCGTCGACGCCCTTCGTTGGGCCATGGGCGAGCAGTCCGCCAAGCACCTCCGCGGCGCCGGCATGGACGACGTCATCTTTGCGGGCTCCGAATCTCGCGGTCCGCTCGGCATGGCCGAGGTGACCATCACCTTCAAGAACGACGGCTCGATGGTGCCGCCCGAGTACCGAGACTGCTCGGAGATCAGCGTGACCCGCCGCCTCTTCCGCGACGGCACGAGCGAGTACCTCATCAACCGCACGCGCGCGCGCCTCAAGGACGTCTTCGATCTCTTCCTCGGCACGGGCATCGGCACGAAGAGCTACTCGATCATCGAGCAAGGTCGCATCGGCCTCATCGTCACCAGCAAGCCCGAGGATCGCCGATCGCTGATCGAAGACGCCGCCGGCATCTCCAAGTACAAGGCCCGGCGCAAGACCGCGGAGCGGAAGCTCGAGGCCACCGAACACAACCTGCTCCGCGTGTCGGACATCGTGAGCGAGCTGGGCGGGCGGCTCGGCACGCTCGAGAAGCAGGCCGAGAAGGCGGAGAAGTACCGAACCCTGAAGACGGATCTGAAGGGGCTCGATCTTCACGCCTCGGTGCATCAGCTGCTCGAGCTGAAGGCCCTCGAGGGTATGGAGGCCCGGGTCGCCGGGGATGGCCGCGCCGCGCTCGAAGACGAAGACCGCACGCTGTCGGAGCGAGAGGCTCAGGTCGCCGAGCGCATCCTCGAGACCGACGAAGCCGAGGCAGAGCTCCGCCATCGCGAGCAAGAGGCCCAGCGGCTCGAGCAGGCCTTCGCGGTGGGCGAGAAGAACCTCGAGCACCTCGAACGCGAGCTGGCCGGGCTCGAAGTTCGTCGGGCCGAGGCCGAGAGCGAGCGTGGTCGCCTCGAGACTCAGCGCGAAGAGGCAAAGGCCGAGCGCAGAGACCTGCTGAGCCTCGGCGAAGCGCTCCTTGCCACCAGCGGCGAGGAGGCGGTGTCGCTCGAGTCCGAGCAGCGCGCCCTCGAAGCGCAGGAGCATGAGCAGGAAGACTGGGCGCTCGAGATCGAGGGCAAGAAACGTCTCCTGGTCGATTGCCTCACTTCGGTGGCGCAGCACGAGAACCATCAAAAGAACCTCGAGCAACGCGAACTCGAGGTGCAGGCACGCATCGAGCGCCTCGAACGCGAGGCCGAAAACGCACAAAGAGAGGCCCGCGAGGCAGACCGCACCGCGCGCGAGCTCAAGCAGAGCCTCGACACCAACCGTCAGCTCTCACTCGCCCTCGAGGACGAACGGACCAGCCAAGAGGCTCTGCTCGAGCGCGCCTCCGCCGAGTTCATGGACAACGAGGCTCAGCTCCTCCAGATCCGTGAAGAGCTGATGGATAAGCGCTCTCGGCTGTCCTCTCTGGACGAGATCCAGCGAAACTACGAGGGCTGCTCGGCCGGCGTACGCGCCATCATGAAGAACGCGGTCGAGGAGCACCGCCTCACAAAGGGCGTTCACGGGCTCGTCGCAGACGTGGTGTCCGCAGAGCCCCGCTTCGAGACCGCGATTGAAGCGGTGCTCGGCGACCGGCTTCAGTTCGTGATCGTGGCGGACCAGGCCGAAGGCATCGCTTCGGTGGAGTATCTAAAGGCCCACGGCGACGGTCGCTCCACCTTCGTCCCGCTCGATCTGCGAGAAGACCACGCGTCCTTCGCGCCCCGAAGGACCACTCGGCCGCCGCTTCGCAGACAAGAGGCGGCGGAGGCCGCGGTGACGATGCACCCGGCGAGCATGTTGCCGGCGGCCCACCGCGCGAGTCTCCTCATGGGCGCTCACGACGGTGAAAGCCGCTTCGCCGGTTCGTCCGGTGAAGCCGGGGCTCTCTCCGAGGTCTCGAACGCACCCAAGAGCATCAGCGACAAGCCCCCGCCGGCGGAGATCGCGGCCTTCGCCTTCGAGGCTCAGTCTCAGATCTACGCGCGTGGCGCCGACGTCGCACAAGGCTCGTCCTTGCCGGTGCCGGAGGCCATCCTCGAGCTCGAAGAAGACCACTGGCCCAACCTCGAAGGCCCGGGGGTGCTCGGCAAGCTCGTGGATCTCGCTCGCGCCAAGCCTGGCTTCGAGAGCGTCGTTCGGGTGCTCCTCGGAGACGTGGTGGTGGTGGAGGATCTCGAGGCCGCCCGGCGCCTCTGGGCGGAAGAAGGACACCGCAAGACCATCGTGACCCTCGCAGGCGAGGTCCTCGATGCGGTGGGTATCCTGTCCGGCGGCTCCAACCAGGGGCTCGCCACTGGCATGCTCGCCAAGAAGCGCGAGATCGAGGAGTTGCGTGTGCTCGTGCAGCACATGGAGCGCGACTTCGCCGCCGCGGAGACCAAACACAAGGAACTCGCCAAGCGCATCCACAAGATGGAGGAGTCCCTCGAGAAGCTCTCCCAGCAGCGCCACGAAGAAGAGCTCTCGATGGTCAAGCTCGAGCGCGACCTGCGATCCTTCGAGGAGACCGTCGCTCGGCACCACGAGCACGCCGCCACCATCAAGCTCGAAGCCGAGCACACCGCCCGCGAGCTGGCGACGGCCTCGGCCGAACGCGCGCGCTCGGCGAGCACACTCGCCGAGCTGGAAGAGAAGCGCCGCGGCTTCGAGGCCTTCCTCGCGGAGCGCACGCAGGCGCTCGAGGCGCACAAGGCGGACATCGCCCAAAGGCGCGCTCGGGTCACCGAGCTGCGCGTGCGTGCGGCGGCGAGCCAGGAGCGAAAGGAGAGCTCGGAGCGAAGCCTTCAGCGCGTGGACGAGCGTCTCTTCGAGATCGAATCCCGCATCGAGCGTCTCGTCGCCAACATCGGGCAGAACTTCGAGGACGCGACCCGTCTCTCCGGCCAGATCTCTTTGGCGCGCGATGAAGGAGTGTCGCTCGCGGAGCAAATCGAGACCACTAAGCAGGCCCTGGTCGACGAGCGGCTCGGGCTCGAGGAGCAGGCTCGTCAGCTTCGCCAGGAAGAGCTCGGCCTCCGCGAGGAACGCAAGAAGCTCGACGCGCTCAAGGACGCCATGACCGGGAGCCTGATGCGGCTGCGCGAGCATCAGCTCGGGCAGGAGGCGCTTCGTCAGCAGGTGAGCGAACGCTACCAGGTGCTCGTGGACGATCTGATCACGGACTACCACATGCTGCCGCCCCCGAGCGCGGATGATGAGGAGCGGCGCAAGAAGCTCCGCCGCCAGCTCTCCGCCATCGGCGAGGTGAATCTCACCGCCATCGACGAGTTCAAAGAGGTGAAGGAGCGTCACGACTTCTTGGCCACCCAGCGCGATGACCTCCTGAAGGCGGTCGAGGCGCTCAAGGACGCCATCAAGAAGATCAACAAGACGAGTCGCGAGCGATACGTGGAGACCTTCCACCTCGTGAACGAGAAGTTCCAGCTCGTCTTCCCGAGGCTCTTCAAGGGCGGCCAGGCCTCGTTGGTGCTCACCGACCCATCGAACCCCCTCGAGTCCGGGGTGGAGCTCTTGGCGCAGCCTCCAGGCAAGAAGCTTCAGAGCGTCACGCTGCTCTCGGGCGGAGAGAAGGCGCTCACCGCGGTCGCGCTCATCTTCGGCATCTTCCTCATCAAGCCCACGCCGTTCTGCCTGCTCGACGAGGTCGACGCTCCGCTCGATGACGCCAACGTGGGGCGCTACAACGAGATGGTCAAAGACATGGCCCAGATCTCGCAGTTCATCCTGATTACCCACAACAAGCGCACGATGGAGATCCCGGACCGGATCTACGGCATCACCATGGAGGAGCCCGGCATCTCCAGGGTCGTGGGGGTGGATCTCAAGGACACCGAGAAGCCGCTCCGCGTCGCTTCTTGAGAACCCCGAAGGAGGTCGGGCCATGACTGCTCTTCCCTGCCCCAAGTGCGAAGGTGCAACGCTGAGGGAGCCGAGCAGCGGCACGCAGGTGCTTCGCTGCTACGAGTGCGGCGGCATGTGGTTGGCCGCGGACGAGGCCAAGGCCCTCGCCCTCGACGGGACCATCATCGATCCCGCGAGTATGTTGCCGACCAAAGCCAAAGCCAGTGACGCCCGGACGGGGTTCTGCCCCAAGGGCCACGGCCTCATGATCCGTGCTCGGGTCGAGATCGAAGAGGACCCCTTCTACCTCGAGCAGTGCCCGCACTGCGTCGGCATCTGGTTCGATCACGGGGAGTGGCACCGTCTCGCATCGAGTCGTCTGCTCGAGCACCTCTCGGACTTCTGGAACCCGGCGTGGCAGCGGCGCCGTAGAGCCGAGCTTTCGGAGGCCCGGCACAAGCGCAAGCTCGCAGACGCTCTGGGCGAAGCGCTGGTTCAGAGCCTGGATGAGGTCGCAGAGAAGATCACGGGTCACCCGCTTCGGAACGAGGTTCTGGCCTACCTGTCCGGCAAGTCCGAGGGCCGACCACGACCCAAGTGAGCCCGACGCCGAGTTGCTTGGCCGAAGGGTCTGGTTGACCCGAGCGGCGGGGCCCGTTACCTGCTCCCTGCATGCAGGTCGAGCTCGTCGAGATTGGGCTGCTCTTGGTAGCCCTCGCCTTCATCCTTCTCTTCGGGCTCGCGGCCCGCAAGCTGATGAAGGGGGGCCTCGGGGCTGGTCAGAGTCGCCCGGCGCTCCCCGCCCCTTCATCCGAGACCGAAGAAGAGCGCTTGCTCGCCGAGGAGGCCCTCTCCGCGGGCCGCCTCAGCCAGCCTTCGCCCCCAGCGGAGCCTGAGCCCGGTTCCGAGGCGGATGCCGCGGCCCCGATCACCCTCGAGGCCGGCCTGAAGAAGAGCCGTCAGGGCTTCATGACCCGGATCAACAAGCTCCTGTTCGCAGGGCGTGCGATGGACGCCGCTCTGCTCGACGAGCTCGAGGAGATCCTGGTCACCGCAGATATCGGCGTACGGACCACCGAGAAGCTGCTCGCCGACATGCGGGCGTCCATCGGCCGCAAAGAGATGGACGACCCCGGCGCGGTTCGAGAACGCTTGAAGGCCGCGATCTCGTCGCTCGTTCAGGTGCCGGCGCCCGCGGAGTCGCCCCATGAGAGCCCGCGGGTCATCATGGTCATCGGCGTGAACGGTGTTGGTAAGACCACGACCATAGGCAAGCTCGCCGCGCGCTTCACGAGCGAAGGCAAGAAGGTCGTGCTCGCGGCCGGTGATACCTTTCGAGCGGCTGCGGCCGAGCAGCTCGAGATCTGGGCGGAGCGCTCCGGATCTCGGATCGTGCGCGGCGCCGAGAACGGCGATCCGGCGAGCGTGATCTTCGAGGCGGTTCAGGCCGCCAAGCGTGAGGGCGCGGACATCTGCCTCGCGGACACCGCGGGCCGACTCCACACGAAAGTCAACCTCATGGAGGAACTGAAGAAGGTCCATCGGGTGATGGGTAAGGCTCACCCGGGTGCGCCCCACGAGGTGCTTCTCGTCTTGGATGCGACGACGGGGCAGAACGCGATCACGCAGGCCAAGCAGTTCAAAGAGGCGGTCGACGTGACGAGCCTCGCGCTCACCAAGCTCGACGGCACCGCGAAAGGCGGCGTGGTCGTTGCGATTTGCGAGGAGCTGCGAATACCGGTCCGATACATCGGCATTGGAGAAGCGGCCGAGGACCTGCGTGACTTCGACGCAGCCGCGTTCGTCGATGCGTTGTTTGCAGAGACCGATGGTCGAGACGAGTGATCTTTCGCGCTGCATCCGTGCATCGATCGCATTGACCGTCGTCCCAACCGGCCCTAAAGTGGGCTCCGTGAATTACGTCGCCGGCCGCAATGAAGAAGAACCGCGGTCCGCAATCTCTGAGAAACGAGCCGTCAAGCTCGAACTCCTCGGCCGCCGCTTCACGGTGCGATCCGACGACGACGACGAGTACATCCAGTCGCTCGTGGGATTTGTGAACGACAAGTTGACCGAGATCCGCGAGGCCACCGGGCGCATCGATGCAGACAGCATCGCGCTGTTGGCCGCACTCGATATCGCGGACGCCCTCTTCCGCGAGCGGCGCGAAGGCAAAGCGCTGAGGCGCCAGGTGAAGGAGCGCTCACACCGCTTGCTCGAGTCCCTCGAGCGCGTCTCGAATCTGGTCGGCTCGGAGACGGAGCCCGAGCTCGCGTTGGCGCGTGCGGGGGCTCAGGCCCGCGCTGCCGACCGCGAGTGAGTTCTGCGTCCCATTTTGGGCCGGGGCTTCAGTTTAATGGCCGTCTTGCGTATACTCCGGCTCGTCCCCCTGTTCGGTGCGTGATGCGTCATTGCCCCGAGAACCGAATGATGATTTGCCGGGAGATGTCTCTGCTGACACCTCGCGAACTGTCGCTAAGCTTGGACAGAGGCAGGATGTCGGTCATACGTCGCCCACCTGGATAGTTCCAGGTTCCGGCGCTGAACCGCACACGGCCAGGATGGGGGGACGATGTCTTCACTCTCAGCACAGAAGAGCGCGCTGCGCGACCGGGCCAAGAAGACCCGAGACGAGCTGACGGAGCTTCACCGCGTCGCTGCCTCGAGCGCCGCCGCCGAGCGCTTGCTGGCCCTCGGGCTCCCCAGCGCGCGAGTGGCGCTCTTTTCCTCCCGCGGCAGCGAGATAGACCCCCGTCCACTCGAGTCTGCGCTGCGCCAAACCGGGGCCCTCGTGGCCTTTCCACGCGTGGAGGGAAGTGAGCTCTGCTTCGCCGCGGCCTTCTCGGAGACGCTGGTCCCGGGCGGCTTCGGTTTGCTCGAACCGTCCGCCGACGCTCCGCTGGTCGAGCCCGCTAGCCTCGAGCTCATCTTGGTGCCCGGGCTTCTGTACTCCGGTTCGACCGGACACCGGATCGGCTATGGTAAGGGCTACTTCGATCGGGCTTTGGGGGCCCTCGTGGGTGATCCGTCGCGCCCTCTGTTCGTAGGCTACGCCTTCGAAAGGCAGATCGAGCCCTCGGTTCCCTTCGAGGCGACCGACATCCCCGTTGATCTGTTGGTCACCGAAGCTCGCGTGATCCCCTTTTCGCCTCTCGGACACGCCCGAGTTCCCGGAACCGCTGACAGCGGCGCCAGCGCTCGCTAGACTCGGGCCGTGCAGAAGGGGACTCGAATCGGTCGACCGCTTCTCGTCACGGCCCTCGAAGATCCCCACCTCTCGAAGCTGTTTCCCACCGCCCAGATCCAGCGGGCCGGCGGGTCTCTGACCGGGCTCGCTCGGGCTCTGAAGGCCGCTCGAGATCGCTCGGAAGGCCGCGACCGACCCGTGATCGTCGTCGTGCCTTCGAGTACGCCTCACCACGTTCTGATGGCGGTGCGTGAACGGGCCGAGCGCATCGTCCTCGCCTTTACCGCCGCCCCGGCGAGCCCACTTCGAGAGGCGAGCCTTCGTGCCGCTTTGGCTTTTGTGGACCTCACCATCGCGAAGGACCCGGCGGCCAGTCGAGCGGCGGTGATCGCGGGTGCCGATCCCGATCGCGTGGCGTGTGGTCTCGAGTCAGTCGAAGCGCGCCTGCTCTCGGAGCCGGTTCGCGGACGTGATCGAACCGCCGCGCTCGAGGCGCTCGCCAGCATGTCCTTGGACCTCGCGCACGGCCTCGGTTTCTTAGGGCTGATGGAGCGTCTGACCCCCGACCGAGGTGTCAACGTGGTCAACTATCACCGCGTCCTTCCGGTGGAGGAGCATCGCCTCTACGGTCGGCCTCAGATGGCGCTCTCGACCCCCATCTTCGAAGCGCAGCTCGGTGTCATGAGGCAGCGCTTTGGCTTCACCGAGATCGCCCTTGCGCACGATGAGGCGGCCTCCGGGTCGGTGGCGGTGACCTTCGACGACGGCTACGAAGACAACTACCGGGTGGCGTTCCCCATCCTGCGTGCCTTCGAGGTGCCCGCTTGCATCTACGTCGCGACGGGCTTGGTCGGATCCGAAGACGCCGCCTTCTGGGACAAGGTGGCGAGCGCCCTCTTCGCCTACTGGGCGGCCGGCGCAAAACATGCCGTGCCCGAGACCCTGCCTCCCGTCTGTGCTCGTCTGGAAGAGGCCCAGTCGGTGAGCGAAGCTCGACAGATCATCACCACGGTGCTGAGCGAACTCAACGCGATGTCGCCAGAAGAACGTGAACGCGCCGTGCTCGCGGCGCAGGCGCTGAGCGACGCGCCCCCGGCTGGGCGAACCATGCTGAGCTGGCGGGAGGTCGAGGAGATGGCCCGACACGGGATTCAATTTGGCTCTCACACAAAAAATCACGTGTGCCTCGACGAGGTCTCGGCCGAGGTCGCGAAGGCGGAGCTCCTCGAGGGCCATGAGGAGTTGCGTCAGCGCTTGCCGAAGGATCTGCGGGCTCCGGACTCGGTCGCGCTCCCTCGAGGGAAGCTCGGCCCTTTTGAGGAGGAGGATCTTCGTCGCGAAGGCTTCAAGAGCGTCATGACCACCGAGGCTCGCGTCAACCGGCCGGCCGAGACGGGGCTCTTCGTGCATCGACGCGACGGAAAGATGCTGACGCTTCGCGGCCGTCACCACGAAGGGAAGCTGAGGCTGGAGCTGACCGGGATCCCCGACCGCCTGCGGCGCATGCTCGGGGTTGTGGCGGACTAGAACTCTACTCGAGCACGAAGGTCACCGGCGCGGTGATACACATCGGAATCGGTTGCCCGCCCTGCCGAGCGGGCTCGAAGCGCCATCGTGTCCTGGCCCACTCGGAGGCGGCTTCATCGCAGCCGAAGCCGAGCGACTTCTTGACCTCCACCTTCGACACCTCGCCCGAAGTCCCCACGCAGACGCGCAGCACGACCTGGCCTTGGATGCCCTGTCGCCGGGCCTGGCGCGGATAAGGCGGCGTGCGCTCCGAGACCGGGATCTTGAATCGCGGCGGCTCCACTCGTCCGCCCCCGTTTGGGTCCACACCTCGCCCGGAGGGCGGCGGCGTTCGGGTGGTCTGCTTCGCGTTCGGATCGCCCTTGGTTTTGGGATCCGCGAACATGTTTCCGCCCCCCTCGACCGCGAGCACCGCGGGGCCGTCTCCGGTGGAGACGGTCTTCGACATGTCCACCGAGAAGACGGGCGGCGGCTTCGGAACTTCGGGTTCGGGCTGAGGTGGTGCCTCGGGCTTCTTCACCTCGAGCGGGACTTCGAGCTTTTTCGGTTTCGGCTTGGGTGGCTCCGGCGGCGGTGGTGGCGGGGGCTCGGGCTCCACCTCGACCGGGGGTGGTGGCGGCTGCTTCTCGACCACCCGCATCTGCATCGGGTCCCGCTTCTTCGGGGCGGCGTCGGCTCGGAGCTGGCTCACCAGCCCGAGCAGGACCGCGTGCACCACGAGGCTCAGCAGCACAGAGAGCAGAAACGACTTCAAGGTGCGCCTCCTTCGGAGTTGGTCGGGCTCGTCTCCGGAGGGGGAATGTCTGAGGCTTTGAAGTCGGCGTCGGTGTTGATGGCAAACTTCGTCAGGCCCTCTTCTCGAATGAGATCGATGAGCGCGACCATCTTGCCGTGCGGCACCGACGCGTCGGCGGCGAGGACGGCTTCTGGGTCCCGGCCCTTGCGCGTCTCTTCTCGAATGAAGCCGCGGATCTGCTGATCTGTGACCTCTTGGTTGTTCAGAAAGGTCCGGCCTTCTCTCGAGATCACCAGGACGAGGCTCGTGTTCGGCCTCTGCTCTCCGGTCGCCGCCTTGGGGAGGCTCACGTCGATCGCGGGCCGCACGATGTAGCTCGCGGTCATCATGAAGATGATGAGCAGCACCAGCACGATGTCGACGAGCGGAGTGACGTTGATGCCGGTGATCGGTTCATCGTCCTCGACCGAACTTTGCGCCATGAAGTCTGCTCAGCTCCGCTCGCTGCTCCCACCCATGTGAGCGGTGAGAACGCGAGTCAGAGTCTCGGTGTTCGCGACGTCGCCTTTGACCACCGACTTGAAGTAGTTAAAAGCTACGACCGCGGGGAGCGCCACCGCTAGCCCCACTGCGGTGGCGACCAGCGCCTCCGAGATGCCGGCCATCACCGCCTGCGCACCTCCGGCGGCCTTCTCCGGGTTGTCGAGCGCGAGGTCGCGAAAGGCTCTGATGATGCCCAGGACGGTTCCAAACAGGCCGATGAACGGGGCGTTGTTCCCGAGCGTGCCGAGGAAGATGAGCCGGGATTCGAATCGGCCCTTCTGGCGGACGAGCTCGCCCGCCATCATTTCCGACACGACGAATTGGCCACGATCGATGTGTTCGAGTCCGCGCACCACGACCTGCGAGGGCATGGCATCGTGGGTGGCCAGCAGTGCCTTGGCGCCCGTCACGTCGTTCTTCTGCAGGAGGGCATCGAGCTCTAAGGACAGCGCCTGGACGTTGATGCGGCGGCGCGCGTAGAAGATGCCGCGTTCCACCATCACCGCCACGGAGAGCACCGAGAGCACCACGAGGAGCCACAAGACCCATTCGGCACCCAGCAGCGCGAAGGTGGTCATGGACCGTTCGAGCATGGCGCCTAGCCTTCTTCGCGCCGGGTGCAGACGTCAAGCGATCGCGACCAAGACGTCAAAGAAACCAAGGGGATCGGGTCAGCTGCGATGGGAGGATCAGGCGGCATCTTCCTCGAGGTCGTCACGGATGAGCGGGATCACGATCGGATCCCGGGGGTCCTCCTCCGCGGTCGGCGCCCGATAAACGAGCTCGGGCGGCGGGTATTCCGGCGCCCGGTGGATCTCGATGTGGAGGCGCCGGTCGTGGAACGCGCGTTCGCGCGCTTCCTCTTCCTTGCGAATCTCATCGATGATGTACGCGTCGAGCATGGTGACCTCGTGTCTCCCGCGGGGTCCTGGCCCCCACGCCTTCTTTATCGGCCGCCCCGGCAATCGGGTTCGTCGATCTCAGTCCGGCTCCTGATAGGAACGCCGGACGCCCCGGAAAGCTTCAGTTTCGGGACTAGGGGTTGTCCCAGAACGCGCTACCCTCACTCGAACACTTCGGTTTTACTTCGTTCGCCCCTCGCAGCAGGACACGAATCAAGGTAGGAGCCCCGGGGTATGAGCGAGGTCTCCCTCCGCGCCTACCAGTTTATCGACAGCTTGCAGCCGCAGCTGACCGCGCACATCTGCACGACGTGTCGGGGGTACTTCCCGGTTCCGGGGGTCGCTTCGCTCTTCGTCGAGATCGCACCCGGCATGCAGATCCACCGATTGCTCGATCGCGCCCTCAAGTCCACGGACGTCACCCCGGCCACGCTCATCGTCGAGCGGGCGTTCGGCATGCTCGAGGTGCACCACCAGGACAAAGGGCAGGTGCTCGCGGCCGGCAAGGCCATCCTCGAGCAGCTCGGCGCCAAAGAAGAAGATCGCCTCCGCCCGAAGGTCGTATCCAACACGATCATCCGGGCCATCGAACCCTATCACGCCATGATCCTCGACAAGATCCGCTTCGGGTCGATGATCGAGCCGGGCGAATCGCTCTTCATCATGGAGACCGAGCCCGCCGCCTACGTCGCCTTCGCGGCCAACGAGGCGGAGAAGGCAGCGAAAGTGACTCTCGTGGACGTCACGCCGTTTGGCGCCTTCGGGCGACTGTACCTAGCGGGTGACGAATCTCAGATTGACTCGGCGGCCAAGGCGGCCACCGAAGCCATCGCTTCCATCTCGGGAGTGGAAAAATCGAGCAGATGACGCCGGAGCGCACTGCGCGCTCTCCGTGCTGGAACAAGAACCGGAGACTTGAGGAATGACTGACGCACTCGGAATGATCGAAACCAAGGGCTTCGTGGGAATGGTCGAGGCCGCCGACGCCATGGTGAAGGCCGCTAAGGTCGAACTCGTGGGCTACGAAAAGATCGGTGGCGGATACGTCACCGCGGTCGTGCGCGGCGACGTCGCCGCGGTCAAGGCCGCGGTCGAGGCCGGCGCCCGGGGCGCCGAACGCGTGGGCGAGCTGGTGAGCGTACACGTCATCCCGCGTCCGCACGGCAACATCGACGCTGCCCTGCCCCTGGGCCGGAAGGCTCCGGACTCCAAGAAGTAGACGCCCGTGCAGATCGGCAAGGTGATCGGCACCGTCGTTGCGACCAAGAAGGACCCCGAGCTCGAGGGCTTGAAGCTCCTTCTGGTCAAGGCGGCGGAGCCGTCGGGGAAAGCGGCCGGCTCGCTGGTCGTCGCGATCGACGCCGTGGGCGCCGGTTTGGGCGAGGTCGTGCTGTTTGCGGCCGGCTCTTCGGCCCGCCAAACCCAAGTCACCAAAGACCGCCCGGTCGACCACGTCATCATGGCGATCGTCGACACGATCGAGATCGACGGTCGAGTCGAGTACGACAAGAGCAAGTGATCCATGGCTGATCTCAGCGACGCCAAAATCGAAGAGATCATCGGGCGCGTTCTCACGCGGCTTGGCGCGGGGACGCAGGCGGCCCCCGCGAAGCCGAGTTCGGCCGCCACAAGCGAGCCCGATTGCGCGCCCGCACCTCCTCGGTACGAGCCCAAGGGTGCGGCGCGGTCGTTCTCCGCGGGCCGTAGCAGAGCGCCGGGGGTCTTCGAGGACATGGACCGCGCGGTGGACGCGGCGCATCTGGCTCAGGCGCAGATGGCGAGCGGCACCCTGGAGCTGCGCGACAAGATCGTCGCCGTGATGCGCGAGGTCGCTCGAAGAGAGACCCCGCGTCTCGCCGAGATGGCGGTGGCCGAGACGGGCCTCGGCCGCGTCGACGACAAGCTCAAGAAGAACCTGCTCGTGGCGAACAAGACGCCGGGCACGGAGATCCTGAGGCCGATAGCGGTCTCAGGCGACCACGGCTTGATGCTGACCGAGCGGGCGCCGTATGGCGTCATCGGGGCGATCACCCCCACCACCAACCCGACCGAGACCATCATCTGTAACGGCATTGGTATGGTCGCGGGCGGCAATGCGGTGGTGTTCAACGTCCACCCGGGCGCCAAAGGGGTCAGCAACTACCTGGTCGAGCGCCTGAACGAAGGTATCGTCTCGGTGGGTGGGCCCGAGAACCTCATCAATTCGATCGCTGAGCCGACTATCGACTCCGCCGGTGCGCTCATGAAGCACCCCGGCATCCGGCTGCTGGTCGTCACTGGAGGGCCGGGGGTCGTGAAAGCGGCGATGGCCAGCGGCAAGCGCACCATCGCCGGCGGCCCTGGGAACCCGCCGGTCGTGGTGGATGAGACCGCCGATCTCCGGAAGGCTGCGCGCGGCATTGTCATGGGCGGTAGCCTCGACAACTGCATCGTCTGCACGGCGGAGAAAGAGATCATCGCGGTCTCCGAGGTCGCCGACACCCTCAAGAAGTACTGCGTCGAAGAAGGTGCCTACGAGGTCCGTGGCCCGCAGATCGAGAAGCTCCGAAAGCTCGTGCTGGCCGAGGATGGTCTTCATCCCCACAAGGACTGGGTGGGTAAGGACGCCGCCAAGATCCTCGAAGCCATTGGAATCAAGGCGCCCGCGAACACCCGCATCGTGATCGTCGAAGGGGATGAGGACAGCCCGTTCGTGCAAGGCGAGTTGCTGATGCCGGTGCTCGGCTTCGTTCGTGTGCCCACCGTGGAGGACGCCATCGCCATGGCCAAACGCGTCGAGCACGGCTTTGGTCACACCGCGGCGATGTACTCGACCAACATCGATCACTTGCACGCCATGGCGCGCGCGATGAACACCTCCATCTTCACGAAGAACGCCCCCACGTTTGCGGGGCTCGGACTCGGCGGTGAAGGTTACACCTCCTTCACCATCGCTTCTCCCACCGGCGAAGGCCTGACCAACGCCATCCACTTCACCCGGGAGCGCCGCTGCACGCTCGCAGACAGCTTCCGGATCGTCTGAGGCTCGTGTGTATCGAGGTCTCGCGCTCATCGTCTTGGCCACGCTCGCCACCGGTTGCGCTGGCTCTCGTTACCTCGGCTCCGTGGGACGCTCCGGGGTGTATTCAAATCGCGGCTACGGGTTGACCGTGGACACGTCGACCGCGGGTCTCTCGAGCCGGTTCATGGTCATCGACCCGCAGGACCTCGAGAGCGCGCCTCCCGATCTGCGGCCTCGGCTCGAAAAAGGCCTTCTGGACATCAACGGCGACGGGCGTCTCAACCTGGGCGAGGACGTTGGTCGCTTCACCATCCCCACCTTTCGAATGTACCAGCGCGTCGGCGAACAGACAGTGCGTGTGGACGTGGATCTGCGAATCATCGGCGGCGATGACGCCAAGCTGACGCTGAACAAGCTGTTTGAGCGAGAGCTCGAGAAGCTCGCGTCCGTGAAGACCTCCACCCGAGCTCTGACGGTGGTCAGAGATCAGTTCGCCCGCAACCCTGCGTTTACGGAGGAGCTCTCCGTCTCTTCACCCGAGGGGCCCAGGGACGTCCGTCTCACCCTGATGGACGGCGGGTACTTCGCGGCTGAAGAAGGCGGATTCCGCCGGCAGGTCGTGCGGGTGCTGATGGTCGCCCCTGCTCTCAGCCAGCAGCTTCGGGCAGACCATCAGGCCCTCGTCAGCGGCATCATCCTCGCCCGCGCCGGGGCCGCGCCCACGGCCAAAGAACGATGGTGACCGCAGACCCGCTCCGCGCCACCCGGCCGGCCCTCGCGGCCCTCGAGCTGAGCTCGGTGGCTCGGGGCGTTGTCGTCCTCGACCAGATGGTCAAGCGGGCCGAGACCACGGTCGTGGCGGCACGGACCTTCTCGCCCGGTCGCTACCTCGTCCTCATCTGTGGCCTCGAGGCCGAGGTCGAAGAGTCGGTGGAGACCGCGGTCGAGTTCGCCGGGGACCATCTGCTGGATCACGTGATCCTTCATGACCCGCACCCACGCCTTCGGACCGCCCTCGCAAACGAGCTCGGAACTCCATTGTCCGAGTCTCTGCTCATCGCGGAGACACACACTCTGTCTGGCGCGCTCTTGGGTCTCGACCGTGCGCTCAAAGGCGCCGAGGTCGATGTGATGGAGCTGAGGCTCGGCGCTGGGCTCGACGGGCGCGGCATCTTCACGCTCACCGGGGCGCTTCACATGATCCAGGCCGCCTTCGAGACCTGCCAGGACGTGCTCGGGGCGGAGCGCATCGTCTCGCTCGAGCTCATCGCCAAGCCGCATCCGGATCTGCCGCTGCACCTGCTCGGGGCCGAACCTGCGGCCCCGCGCCGCTGATGTGAGCCTAAGCGTCGTCGTGGTTCACTCCGAACGAATGAACACCAAGAAGGCCATGGTGGGCCTCCTCGAACTCTCGCGCATCGCAAAGTGCAGTGACTCGAGTCGGTATCCGTCTCGGGTCCACTCGTTGAGCGCCGCTTCGAGCCGTTCGTCGGTGACCTCGGTGAGCTCGACGACCTTGTACGGTCCCGCGCGTTCGGCGTCTGTTTCGCTCATGGCTCTCCTTGTAGCGCGGAGGCGACCGCCTCGACGAGCCCTTCTTGCGTGGCCTCCTCGGGCAGGATGTCGACACGGATCCCCAAGCGCTGGGCGGTCGCGAGAGCCACCGGACCGATGACCGCCACACGGGCCCGCTCGAGGTGACGCCGCGCCGTAGCTTCGGGGAGAATTCGAAGCCAGTTCTCGAGCGTCCGCCCCGAGAGAAAGCTCAAGACGTCGGCGTCTTCGAGGCGCGAGAGCATGTCCGGCCCCGGCGGCGTCGCCGTCTCGATGTGATACAGCGTCAGCGCCTCCACGTGAGCCCCGGCGCGGCGCAGCGCGTCTTGCAGGATCTCTCGCCCTTCCGCCGCCCTCGGGTAGAGAAAACGTCGACCGTGGAGGTCATCGTCGAAGCGGTCGCGAATGAGCGCCGCCAGAGCCTCGGCCCGATAGATACTTGGGCATTCCACGGAAGCCGCGGGCATGCGCTCGCGCACGAAGCTTCTGGTCTTCTCTCCCACCACGAAGAATCGCGCGCTCGCGAGCGAGGCACCCGAGCGCTCGGCTGCCTCGAAAAGCTGTTCCGCCGCGTGCTGGGACCCGAGCACGATCCCATCGAAGCTCGGAGCCGAAGCCAGCGTCGCATTGATCTCGGAGGTGGAGTTCACGGCGCGGATCTCAATGGTCGGCACGAGCAGGACCTCGGCCCCTTCGGCTTCGAACAGGGCGGCGAGCTTCGAACCATCTTCCGCGCTTCGCGTGACCACCACGACGCGGTCGCGCAGCCGCGGGCCCGGCGAGGTCATGGCGCGGCTTGCTCGAGGCTCTCCATGATGGCGTCGGCGCCACGGGAGAGCAGGTCCTCGGCGAGGCCCACCCCGATCTCGGCGGCCTTCTCGCGAGGCCCTCGTCTTTCGCCGCGGATGACTTCCCGCCCATCGAGGCTCGCGACAAGGCCCGAGAGACGCACCTGGCCGTCCTCGAGGAAGGTATGAGCCGCGATGGGCACCTGGCAGCCCCCCTCGAGCCGGTGAAGGAACGCCCGCTCAGCCAGCGCGGAGACACGAGCATCTGGGTCATCGAGACGGCGGACCAGCTTGTTGGTGTCCTCGTCATCGATCCGGGTCTCGACGCCCAGGATGCCCTGGCCGATGGCGGGCAGGCTCAGCTCCACTGGGAGGACCTGGGAGGCGAGATGCGCGAGCTCGAGCCGGAGGAGCCCCGCGTACGCGAGCACGGTCGCATCCATGCCTTCGTCCTTCATTCGCCGAAGGCGCGTCTGCACGTTGCCGCGGATGGGCACGATCTGGAGATCGGGCCGGTGCGCCAGCATCTGTGCGGCACGGCGCAAAGAAGAGGTCCCGACCTTGGCGCTCTTGGGCAAGGTCTCGAACTGGAAGCCGCGCTCGGATACGAGCGCGTCACGGGGGTCCTCGCGTTTCGGATAGGCGCAGATGGCGAGCTCGGCCGGAAGCTTCGTGGGCATGTCCTTGAGCGAGTGGACCGCGATCTGTGCGGAGCCTTCGAGCAGCGCCTCCTCGATCTCTTTGACGAAAAGGTCCTTGCCGCCGACCTTCGAGAGCGCCTGGTCGAGGATCTTGTCCCCTTTGGTCAAGCGCTTCTCGAGTTCGATGGTGAGGCTTGGCTCCAACACCAGGAGCTCGGACCGAACGTGCTCGGCCTGCCAGAGCGCCAGCGGGCTCTGCCGGGTGGCGATCTTGAGCATCAGGTTCCGCCTTGCCCTTGGCCGCGATCGCGATCGATGGGGACCACGTTGTCCTGCTCTTCCTTCGCGGGAGGAGCCTCCTCCGAGGACGGGATCTCGAGTTCGAAGAGCACGCGAAGCAGCTCGACGATATGCGCGGGGTCGCCTTCGGCACCTTCGGCTTTGAGCGTGGTGAGCACGGGATGAAGGAGCTTGTTGACCACGCCTTCGGCCATTCGCCGGATCGATTGTTCGACCTTGGGGTCCGAGACCTTCAAGAGACCGAGCGTCCGCTCCGCTTCTGCCTCGGCCAGGCTGATGGCTTTGCCGCGGAGCGCCTTGATGACCGGCACCACCTGCTGGGAACGCGTCCATCGAACGAAGCTCGTGAGCTCTTCCCCGACGATCCGTTCCGCGTCAGCCGCTTCCTTGGTGCGCGTGCTTCGGTTCTGCTCGACGACCCCCTGCAGATCGTCCACGTCGTAGACGAACACCTGCTCGAGCTCACCCACTTTGGGATCGATGTCGCGAGGCACCGCGAGATCCACGAACAAGATGGGGCGGTAACGGCGGCTTCGGATCACCTTTGCCATCAGGCGCTTCTCGACCACGAAGCCCGGCGCCGCGGTCGAGGAGATCACGATGTCCGCCTTCTGAAGCAGCACCTCGAGGTCTTGTAGGCTGGAGGCGGTCCCCCCGATCTCCTGGGCCAACTCCGTGGCCCGCTCGATCGAGCGATTCGCCACGCGGATCTCAGCCACCCCCAGGTTCTTGAGGTGCTTGGCCGCGAGCGCTGACATCTTACCCGCGCCAACGACGAGCACGGACTTGCCGGCGACGCTCTGGAAGATCTCGCGGGCGAGTTCGACCGCGGCGAAGCTCATGGAAACGGCGTTCTCGGCGATGCCGGTCTCGGTGCGAACACGCTTGGCGACCAGGAAGGCACGGGGGAACACTCGACTCAGCGTGCTGCCCGCAGAGCCCGCCTTTTGAGCGGCGACAAAAGCCGCTTTGACCTGACCCAGGATCTGCGGCTCGCCGAGCACCATCGAGTCGAGGGATGAAGCGACACGGAAGAGATGCCGCAAGCCCTCGATGCCCTCGTGCTGATACATGTGCGGGTCCACGTCGACGATGCGCATGCCGGAAGCACTCTGGATGAAGCCGCGCAGTTCCCGCCCGAGGGCGGCCGGCTCCCCCTCGCCCGCCAGGTAGAACTCGACGCGGTTGCAGGTGGAGACGATGCAGGCCTCTTGTACCAGCGGGCGGGCACGGAGCTGCGCGAGCGCGACCTCGAGGTTGCTGGTCGCGTGCGCGAGCTTCTCGCGGAGCTCGATGGGCGCAGTCCGGTGAGAGACCCCGGCGCTCAGAAACCTCAAGAGACGTAGTCCTTTCCGTGGGTGCCCACGCCGGCGAGGCCGAGACCGATGAAGGCCACGAGGAGCGCGATGACTCCGAGGACGGTGAGGATGGCCGCCTTTCGGCCGCGCCACCCGACCATGATGCGCGCGTGAAGCATGAGAGCGTAGAGGAGCCAGACCAGGGCAGAAACCGTGTTCCTGGGATCCCAAGTCCAGTAGGAGCCCCAGACCTCGCGGCCGTACAGCGAGCCGGACAGGAGGCCCAGCGTCATGAGCGGGAAGCCCCACTGGATCAGTCGGAGTCCGACGCGATCGAGCACTTCGAGCGAGGGCAGGTTGTGGAGGCCCGTGGTCGGCGTCGCCAGCTGCTTTCGCTTGAGGCGACCCTCCTGGACTAAGTAAACGATCGAGACCACGCCCGCGATGGCGAAGGTCGCATCGCCGAGCAGAGCGAGTCCGATGTGGACATAGAGCCAGGCCGAACGCAGGTGCGGTTGGATCGTCGAGCTGTGCGGGTCAAAGAAGGATGCGAGCAGCACCAGAACCGCCACCATGGGCGCGGTGAAGGAGAGCACCTGCGGGACCCCGCCGCGCGTGGCGACCGCGAGAGCGAGGGCGCACGCGAGCAGTCCAAAGCCCGAGAGTCCGTCGTGGATGCCAACGACCGGAAAACTGCCGAGTTCGACGGCGCGGAGGGTGAGTGCCCCGAGGTGTAGCGTCATGGCGAGCCCCACCGCGACGAACCCCGTTCGTGCTCGACCTTCTTTGGGACGTAGGGCCCCGAGCAGAGCCCGACCCGCACCCAACAGGTAGAACAGCGCCGCGATGCGGAGGACCAGGGGCTCCATAGGACCTCTCAGCCACCTTCTGCGGTGAGGTCGGCGGCGAGCTCAGACGGGCTCCGTGCTCGGCTGCGTCTACGGGTCGCGATGTACCCGGCGCGTACCTCGAATGCGATCTGTCCAAAGACCACGGACTCCCCGAGAAGCTCCCCCTCGAGGTCGAGGATCTGTCGCTCCGAGAGGACCTTTCCGAGCAGCATCGAGTCCCCGGAACCGCCCACGATCGATAGAAAACGCACCGCCGGCTCCAGGTCATAGGATCGTCGGAAGGCGGTCAGGGTCACTTTCGACCCATCGAAGTCGACCTTCTGGGACTCGAGCCAGGCCTCGAGCGTGGCCTGTGCGATGAACATCTTGTTGTGCAGCTTCGCCATGCAGAACCGCCAGGATTATAAGGTCTTCTCCCTCGGAAAGCGAAAAGCCAGGAAGGCTAGAGACGGCCCGCCCGCTCATTTGCTACAAGTGAGGTCCCATATGGCTGCAGAGAACCTAAAGAACTTCCAAGACAGCGACTTCGACGCGGAGGTCCTGAACTCCGAAGTGCCCGTCCTCGTCGACTTCTGGGCGCCCTGGTGCGCGCCTTGCCGGGCCATCGCCCCGGCGGTGGAGGAGCTCGCAGCGAGCTACGCGGGCAAGGTGAAGGTCGGCAAGATGAACGTCGACGACAACCAAGCCACGCCCGCCCGCTACGGCGTCCGCGGCATCCCCACCCTCATCCTGTTCAAGAACGGCCAGGCCGTCGATCAGGTGGTGGGCGGCGTGCCCAAGGCGCGCATCGAAGACATGATCAAGGGCGCGGTCTAAGCGCCTCGCTCTAGAGCGAACCCAAAATCCGCTCGGCGTCGGAGGCGAAGGGCAGCGTCTTGCCCGCGCTCACGTACTTGCCGCAGAAGCCTTTGGCCTTGTCGCGGTCCGAGGTCTTCGCGAACGCCGAACACGCTCGGTACATTGCCTCGACGGAGCCCTTCTCGGCCGCGGACGCGTAGGCGTTGCCGGCGGTGCCAAACTCGCCTTTGTCTTCCATCACGCGCCCGTAGGACAGAAGCACTTCGGCCTGCTCGGTGCCGGGCACGCTGGTGCTCTCGTTGACCGCCTTGCCGAGGATCTCTTCGGCCTTGGCGCGGTTGCCTTCCGCCCGATACAGCTCACCCAGCTCGCGCTGCGCCATGACCGCCCCATTGCTCCAGCCGAGGACTTCCTGCAAGAAGGCCTCGACGCCCGGGCTCTTCGAGGCACGTAGGGCGCGCGCCTTTGCGATCGCGACCTGGAGATTCCTGGGTTTGGCGGCCGCGAGTTCTTCGATGCGCTTGAGGGCCCCGGAGACATTTCCGGTCGCGATCTCGGCCTCCGCGAGAGCCAAAAGGAACGCGATTCGTCCCGGCTCGATCTGGACCGCCTGTTTGAGCGGGCCAAGCGCCTCGCTAGCGCGGCCCACCTTGAGGAGCCACGCGCCCAGACCATACGGGAAGTCGGCGTTGTTGGGGTCGATGCGGAGTGCGCCCTCGTAGGCTTCGTTCGCCCTCGCCTCCTGACCGTCGAAGCGCAGCGCCTCGCTGCGCGCGTAGAAGATGAGCGCTTGATCCGGCGGAGAGACCTCCTTGGGATTGTCACGAGCAAACTTCTCGAAGGCCATGACGTCCGCCCCTGCGCCGTCCATGTCGCCCCGCCGAATGCGAACCAAGGCGCGACCCGCGAGGGCGCCCAAGTGGTCCTTGGAGCTCTGGAGCGCGCGACCGAACTCGCGGTTGGCGGCCCCGAGATCACCCGCTCGAAGCTTGGCGCGCGCGAGCCACACCTTCGCGCGAACGCTCATCGGCATCTGTTGCGTGACCTCGTTGAGCAGGTCCACCGCGGAGTCGTAGTTGCCGAGGTTGGTCTCGATGATGCCGAGCACGAGGTTTGCGTCCGAGGGCGGTCCGTTCCTTTCTTGGACGTTCTTGACGAAGGGCGAGACCGCCTCGAAGGCCTTCTGGGCGGCGGCGACACGATCGTTGCCTTGGTACAACAGATAGATGCCCTCGGCGGCCACGGTGTGAGAGACCCCCGATGCGTACTTCTTGGCATCCCCGAGGACTTCCTCGAGTTCCTTCAGCCGATCGTTGTCTTTGTGCTCGGCCCACAAGATGGCGAGCGCGTGCGCGTAGCGCCCCAGCGTGAGCTTGTGCTTGCTGCTGTAGTCCTTGATGATGTCGCGGTATCGACTCGCAGCACCCTTGTAGCCGGCGTAGGTGTCTTGTTCGAAGAGCGGTCGGGCCTCTTGGCTCAGGCGATCGATGCCTTCCGTGACGCGTTTCTTGTTGAGCGCGTAGCCCACCCCGATGACGAGCAGGACGAAGCATGTGGCGGCGAGCGCGAGCGTGGTGCGAGCACTCCCGCCCGGCTTGGGTTTGGAGGCAGCCACCTTCTCGGCCATGGCCTCGAGTTCTTCTTCACCTTCGAGGCGCCCGCGCTGCGGAAAGCCGACGGCGCCCGAGGGTCCTCGCATCATCGGGACGGCCCCGGGGAAAGAGCCGGAGATCTGCGATGCAGGCCGCCCGGTGACGGGATCGAGCGCCGCGCTGGGGCCCCGCGGCATGGGCGGTGGGCCACCCGGCTGACCGGCCATCGACGCCGCACGCATGGCCATGGCCTCCGGGTACGGGTTCATGGGCATGACGGCGGAGCCGGTGCGGACGAGCTGCGGAGGTGGCGTAGGGTCGTCGACCGGCTCGGGGTAGATGACCCCCTTCTCCTTGAGAAGCTCGGTCCATTCCTCGACGTTGGGATCGAGGTCGATCGCCTTCTTGAGGTCCTCGATGCCACCCTTGTCGTCGCCGGAGAGGATTCGAACTTTGCCACGCTCAGCGTGGGCCGCCGCGCTGCCGGCGTTTCCGCTCACGACGTCGTCCATCTCCTGCAGCGCGCGGGAGACCTTGTTCTGATTGATGTACACGCGCGCGAGCTGGCCGTGGGCCTCGACCTCTTCCGGTCGGGCCTTGATCCGCTTCTTGCAGACCACCATGGCCTCCATGAAGCGTCGCTGCTCCAGGTACGCATCGACGAGGGGGAAGAACGCGGTCGAGCTGGCATCCTGAGCGAGGGCCAGCTCTAGTTCCGTCACCGACGAACTCTTCCATTGATCGCGGCTCAGATGAGATCCTCCTCGTAGCTTCATGGCCAGAGGCCCTCTCGGCAGGGAGCCTGACTCCGAGCCGAACGCCTCACCGGATGCCATGTGCTACGGAACTATCACCCGAAAAGAGGCAGGTCAAAATGGCCCAACCGCCAGGAAGTGCCCGGGAAGCGAATTTCCCTTGCCAGGTGCGGGTGCTTTGCTTAGACGACACGGACAGCCTTCGGGGAAGTAGCTCAGTTGGGAGAGCGCTGCGTTCGCAATGCAGAGGTCGAGGGTTCGATCCCCTTCTTCTCCAAGTTTCGACCGTTCCAGCCCTATGAAAGCCCCCGCCAAGCCCACCTCGGAGGCCACGGCCACGCAGTTCGACTACGTCCGCTTGGCGACCGAGGCCACCGCCCAAATCACCGCGGCGATGGTCCAGGTGACCCAAGAAAAGAACCCGGCGAAGATCGGCGAAGCGTTTAAGGCCATCTATAAGGGCATTCACGAAGTCATCGCGAAGTCGGGCTGAGCCGATCCGAACGGGCGGGTGCGATATCCGCGTACCGCTGCAACGTTTCGAGCCGCCTCGGGCCCATGCCTGGAACCGCCCGCACGTCCGCCCAGCTCTCGAGTCTGCCTGCTTCTCGCGCTTCGATCAGGCGGCGAGAGAGCGAAGGCCCCAAGCCGGGGACCGATCTCAGCGCGAGCGCGTCGGCGCGGCGCAGATCCATCTTCCGTCCGCCGAGTCGCGCGTCGAGCTCGTCCCCGGCCGCGTTGGGTAGAGCGCGAACTGCGGTGGAGGCCCTCGTGTGTCGCTCCCGCTCCGCGAGCAAGCCCATGCCGAGGAGCACGACGGCGAAGAGCACGGCCGCCTTGGGCGACTTCACGTCCAGCTCGTCCGCGCCTTGGGCTCCTTGTGCAGCTCGAAGACCTCATGGAGGCTTCGCACCGCGAGCTCGGCGTACTTCTCGTCGATGACCACGCTGATCTTGATCTCGGAGGTCGAGATCATCTGGATGTTGATGCCCTCCTGGGCGAGCACGCTGAAGGTGCGCGTGGCGACGCCCGCGTGAGAGCGCATACCGACGCCCACAATCGACACCTTCGCGATGTCCGGCGCGGTCTCGACGCGATGGATGCCGATCTCCTGCGCGAGCTTCTCCACGATCCTCGTGGCCTGCTTGAGATCGGTCTTGGGCACCGTGAAGGTGAGATCGGTCTTTCCGTCCTCCGAGGCGTTCTGGATGATCATGTCCACCACGATGCCGGCCTCTGACAGTGGGGTGAATATCTTCGAGGCGACGCCCGGCTGGTCCGGGACCCTGCGCAGCGAGATCTTCGCGTCGTTCCGATCGAGCGACACGCCCTGCACGGCTACACCTTCCATGTCCGCATCCTCCTTCGTGAGCAGCGTGCCCGCGGAGCGGGTGAAGCTGTTTCGCACCCGAACGGGCACCTCGTACTTCATGGCCAACTCGACGCTTCGTATCTGAAGCACCTTCGCGCCCAGCGAGGCGAGCTCGAGCATCTCCTCGTAGGCGATCTTCTCGAGGAGGCGCGCATTACTCACGACGTTGGGGTCGGCGGTGTAGACACCGTCCACGTCCGTGTAGATGTCGCAGAAGCTGGCGCCCAGACCGGCCGCAATCGCGACCGCCGTAGTGTCGGAGCCCCCGCGCCCCAACGTCGTCACGTCTCCCTCCGGATCGACGCCCTGAAAGCCGGCGGCGACGAGGACGGTGCCCTCGGCGAAGGCCTGATCGAAGGTCCTACGGTCGAACTCCGTGATCCGCGCGCGGGTGTGCGCGCCGGTGGTGCGCAGCCCCATCTGATAGCCGAGGATCGAACGCGCGGGGATACCTCGCTGGCTCAGGATCATGGCGAGGAGCGCGGTCGAGACCTGCTCACCGGTGGCCACGAGTGCGTCGAGCTCTCGCGGAGGCGGTTCCTCGACCGCGTCGTGAGCCAGCGCGACCAGGCGATTCGTCTCGCCGCTCATCGCGCTCACGACGACCACGACGTGGTGCCCGAGGTCACGTTCAGCCGCCACGACGTCCGCGACGTTGCGCATCCGATCGAGGTTCGCGACGGAGGTGCCGCCGAACTTCTGCACGATGATGGGGGTGGACATCTCTTCAGCCGTTCGAGAGCTTCTGGATCTCTTTGCTGATTCGCTCTCGGTCTTCTGCGTCCGGCCTGAGCTTCAAGTACTCCTCGTATGCTTGAATCGCTCGGCGCCGATCGCCGCGCTTATTGTAGAGCCCGCCGAGGTGATAATGCACGCACCAATGTCCGAGCGTGCTTTTCATTCCCTCGAGCTCGGCGATGGCCGCCTCGGGCTCCCGAAACGAACGACGCGCGGCCTGGCGGCAGCGCTCTTGAGGGTCACCCGTGGACTCCCGAGTGCTCAGCACCGGCGCGGGAGCCTCCGACTTCTCGCGCTTGGGACGGGCGGCCGAGTTGTTCGGTGACGACGGAGGCGGGCTCGCGGAGGCGGAGGTGGCGGAGGTGCCGGTCATCTGCTCCAGGGAACGACGCGCCTCTTCTCCTGAGCCGCTGTTTCCGGCCAAGCGAATGGCGTCGCGATAGCTGCTGAGTGCGTTCCTGGACGCGCCGAGCGCACGGTACGCATGGCCGCGGCCCAGGTGTGCCTTCGCCTGAAGTTCGGGCGCCCGTGTGGTGTCGAGGACGCGCTTGAACAGTTCGAGTGCGTCTTGGTGATGCTGCGCGCCGAGGGCGGCTTCTGCCTCCTCCAGCACTTCCTTGACCGAGCGAGGGCGCACCAGCTCGAGCTGAGGTGGAGGTGCATCACCCGCCACCGCCTTGGGCGAGGGCGTGTGCCCTTCGCCGATCGGCGGGATGGGGCTCGAGTTCGATCGCTCTCCGCCTCGACCCAGCAGGATGCCGGCGGCGACAGCCATGAGCGCCGCTCCCAAGAAGACCGCGGCGCGCTTGCGCAGCGCTCGCTGCCACGAGGGCCCGCGACCGATGTCGAGGTTCATCGCCGTGACTTTGATCTCCCCAACCCGACGCTTCTTGCCTTCGCTCGAGGCCTCGGCGCCGGGCTCGGCCCGCCCTACGCCGATCGTCTTGCGAGCGACCGCCGCGCTCGAGGATCCGGAGTTTCGCTTTGCGCCGGAGGCCGAGCGGACGATGACCTCCACCGCTCCAGTCGAGCGCCCGGCCCCGGACTGAGCGCGACGCACGGCGATCGCACGCGCCGCCGTCTCGCTGTCTTCCGCCGGGTCGGCGGCGGGCCTGCGCGCCCGCACGATCTCGGTTTCGAGCGCACCCCCGCCCTGCTCGAACGCGGTCTGCGTAGGGATGTCTTCGGAGGCCTCGTCCAGAGGCGCCGGCCTCACGACCACTTCATCTTCGTCGACCAGAGAGGCTTGGATCCGCTGCTGAACCGGGGAGACCTCGGTGTCGGCCGGGGGAGGGAGCGGACCGCCGGGTGCGCGGGTCGACACCAGTTCGGTGGCCGAGCCTTCGAGCTGTGCCCCCGAGTCCGTGGTGGCTTCGGAGCGCGCATCCGAGACCTTGGAGCGAGGCAGCTCCTGCGCGAGCGCCCGGTCTGGGTCGGCGACGGTCTCGTCTTCTTCGAGCAGCGCGGAGAGTCGCTTGCGCTGGGACGGAGATGAGGGCTCGGTCGTGGCCGCGGGCGGGAGCTGAGGGGCCGTTCGCGCCTCTACGATGCGCCGCGCGGCAGGGATCTCCGGCTGGGGAGGCGGCGGCACGGTGGCGGGCTCCGGCGGAGGCTCTGTGGGCGTCTCGCGATCAGGCGCGGTCTGCTTGGGGTCGGCGACGAGCTGCAGCTGCGAGCTCGAGATCTCGGGCGGCTCGTCTGGGTCCCACGTCTCTTGGCGCACCGGGATCTGCCGCGTGTCACGCTGAAGCGACTGCTCCGGCAAGGTCCCCGCATTCGAGACCTGATGGTTCGCGGACGCGACGGACATCGGCAGCTGGGGTGTCGCGAGTTCGGTCCTGCCCTCCGGGATCGATACGGGTGTCCAAGGACCGCTCGCGTCATCGAGTTTTCGACGCACTCCCCGCAGTGCAGCGACCGCTTCGGCGGCGGTGGGGTAACGTCCGTCTGGGTCCTTGGCGAGGAGGCGATCGAGGACCTCCGAAAGGCGCCGACCTCCCTCCGTGTTCCGCGCCAGCTTCGGATGAGCCTGGGTCGCGATGTTGTCGATGAGGTTGTAGACGTCGCTGCCTTCGAAGGGCGGTTTGCCGGCGAGCATCGTGTAGAGCAGCACCCCCAAAGAGAAGAGGTCGGCGCGACCGTCGAGCGGCACCTCCTTCTCTCGGAGCCGCTCCGGGGCCAAGTACGTGGGGGTGCCGAGAATCTGGCCCTGTCGAGTGAGACCCGGGCTGCCGGTCTTGGCGATGCCAAAGTCGAGCAGGACCGTACCTCCATCCTGCCGAATGAAGATGTTGGACGGCTTGATGTCCCGATGAATGATCTTCTGGGCATGTGCGGTCGCGAGCGCGTCCGCGACGTCGATGGCGATCTGGACCGCCTGGACGTCCGGGATGACCGGCTGCGTTCGAAGCACGCGGGCGAGCGGACGGCCCTCGAGATACTCCATCACGTAGTAGTAGGTGCGGCCGTGCGCGTACGGGTCATCACCTCGGCGCAGCTCGGGATCTTCGCCGTAGTCGTAGATGGTGACGATGCCCGGATGAGAGAGCCGACCCACGACTTTGATCTCACGAAGGAATCTCTCGATGACCTCCTCGCGCTCCTGCTCATCCGTGACGAGGTCGGGCTCGATCGTCTTGATGGCGACCTGCCGCTCGATGCGCGGGTCCCAAGCGTCGTAGACCACCCCCATGCCGCCGCGGCCCAGGTCGCCCAGGATGATGTATCGGCCGATGGACAGTCGCTTGCCGGGCTGGGTTCGCGCGCGCGTTTCCAGTTTTGCCCGGATCTCCTCCGGGAGTTCGGCGGGGTCCAGCGGCAGCGCGGCCTGACTGAGCGCGGCGCCCGAGACGGGCGCGTTTTCCATCGAGCGTTCGGCCACCGGTCGCGGCGATGTTAGGTGGGGCCCAAAAACCGGTCAATCTGCCGAAGGACGGTAAGGCGTGGAACCTCCCCTCTCGCCTAGCGCTCATCTCGCGACCGAAGGGGTTTTGAGATGAACTCTAGCGTTTGAGCCGCAGCGCGCCCGGAAGATTCACGAATCGCGCCGGCAGGGCACCTGGCTGCTCACCGTCGACGTCGAGCAGGACCTGCTCGTGCGAGAGGGGAGCAGCTTCGACTACCTTGCCGCGGGTGTGAAGCACGCTCGGCCAGCTCAGGATCCGGCCCTGGTAGAGGTCAGTGATGGACGCCACCTCGCGCAGGCCCGAGCGGGTCTGGATCACGATGTCGAAGAGCCCGTCGTCGAGTTTGGCCTCGGGCGCGAAGTGCATGCCGCCCCCGAAGTACTGGCCGTTCGCGCAGGCTACGGTGACGATGGGACCTTGGTAGAACTCGGTTCCGTCCACCGTCACCCGTACCTGCTGGGGCCGGTACGTCAAAAGCGACTGCGACAAGCCGAGGAAGAAGGAGACACGGCCGCCCAGCGCTTTGCTCGTGTTGTTCACGCGGTTGTCGATCACCCCGGAGAGCCCAAAGCTCGCGATGTTTAAGAAGGCGCGGTGGGCGCGGCTGCCGTCCGGCCGATAAAACGAAACCATCCCCAGATCCACGGGCGCGGTCTCCGGCTTGGCGAGATGGGCGACCGCCTCCGGCAGATGGACCGGCAGGCCGAGCAGACGAGCAAAGTCGCCCCCGGTGCCGAGCCGCACTGGACTCACGATCATCTCTGGGTTCAGCACCTTCGGCTCGCCCGCGTCGTTCATGGTGACGAGCCCGTCGACGATCTCGTTCATGGTGCCATCGCCGCCGACGGAGACGATCATCTCGTAGCCCTCGCCCACCGCCTCCCGCGCGATGCGGGTGGCGTCTCCGGGGCCGAGCGTGAACTGGTTGTCCCAGCGGTCCAGCACCCGGTCCAGCGCGGCGCGAAGCTCGGGCCAGCTGCGGCCGACCCGCCCGTTTCCGCCGACTGGATTGACGATGACCAACGTTCTCGGACTCATGCCCCGAACCTCGCGATCAGGTGAGCGATGTCCACAATCTCGGCGGAAGGATCGACCTTTCGCAGGTGGGCGAGGCAGCGCGGACTTGCGGTGACGAGCACCTCCGCCCCCGTCTCGCGAAACGCGGCCAACTTCGCCTCGCCCATCGCGACGGCCGTCTTGGGTTCCGTGCTCGGCAGCAATCCCGAAGCACCGCAGCAGTCCGCCTCGAAGCCCACGCCCCCCGGAAGTTCTCGCGGAACACCCGCGGTCCGGGTCACCAAGCGGCGGGGACTCCTGACGAGCCGGAGCCCTCGAGTGAGGTGACAGGCATCGAGATAGGCGAGGGTCCGCCGGGTCTCGAGCGGCGCTTCGGCCTCATCGAGCGCCTCGCCGGGTTGGGCCTGAGTCAGGCCCAAACGCGCACTCGCGAGCTCGCTCAGGTGCTGGATCTCGGGGGCCAGCGGCACCCCGACCACCTCGTACCAGTGTCTCATCGCGTGGGCGCAAGCTGGATCGTGCGCGACCACGGCGCTCGCGCCGGCCACGCGCTCCGCGAAGCGCTCCGCGTGATCGTGGAAGCCATCGAGGTCCCCGGCCCAAAGCAGCGGGAGGCCACAGCAGGCCGCGGAGGCTTCGGACACGGTCACCTCCGCGAAGCCGCGGACCAGGATCGCCTCGAACCACGCCACCACGACGTCCGGGGCCTCGTGGATGGCGGCACAGCCCGGCAGGTAGAGCGTCGAACCCGATCGCGTTCCCGAGGCGAGATCGACCTCGAAGCCGGCCTTCTTGGCCAGCTCCGCGAGCGGCTCCCTCAGCGAGCGTCCGTAAGCGTTGCCGGCTGCCGCGAAGCTGTCGCGCACTTCTCGGATGGCGGAGGGGGCCTGCCGGGCGGTGAGCAAGCGCTGCCGAGCGAGGCTGAGGACCAAGGTGACCTCGTTCTTGTGCAGGCAGGCCTCTGTGCAGGCGCCGCAGTGTGTGCAGTGATACGGGGCGTCGGACACCGCCTCGAGGCTCAGCCGACCGGTCTTCTCGAGTCCGGCCAGGGTCACCAGGCTGTGCGGACTCACCGTCTCCTTGGCCTCGACTTCCGCCACCGGGCACGAAGATCGACACAAGTTCGGACAGGTCACGCAGGTCTCGATCGCGCGGGCTTCGCGCTCCGCAAGGCGGGTTGCATGCGGTGAATCGCTCAAGGGGCCTCCTCGGACTCTCGGAAGAGCCCCATGGGATCAATCACCGATCGAACGCGGGTTTCGACGTCGAAGAAGGCTGGCTCCGAGTCCTGACCCTCGTCCTCGAGGTTCACCTGGGCCTTCCGGGCGCCCTCTTCCGGCTCAGAGGGTCGCCGCCCGAAGAGCACGAGGCCGCCGGCCTCGATCGCGGCGCGTACGGTCCGCCCGCGGGTGTCTCGGTCGACGACTCGGGCCACGACCGTCGCCCCCTCGGGGGCCCAAAAGTCGAGCCAAGCCTCGCCCTCGGCCGCCTTCTCCATGGCGCGCAGCATCTCTTCCGCCTGGGTCCAAAGGCACGCGGCTTCGACCACCGCGTCGAAGCGCCCGCCGCCGGGGTCGAGGGCCTCTTCCAGGGGCGTTCCGCCCAAGTCGCGTGTCACCCTCGACTGCACCGCGAGCGCGGCCGCGAGGAGCTCCTTCGTGCTCGCCACGAGTTCGAAGCAGAGGCGCCCATCCGCGAGCACTCGTCCCGCGCTGGGCCGAAGGCCGCGCCTCAGGATCCTCCGTGCTGCGGTCAGCGCCCGTCCGAGGTCCTCGAACGCGATCGTCACCACCACCCGCTCCCTGGGGGCGACGGCTACTCTCAAAGTGGCCCGCGTGATGAGCCCGAATGCACCGTGCGCCCCGATGAACGCTCGGTCGAGTTCGGGCCCGGTGGCCGAGCGCGGGACGGGCCGCGTTTCGATGGGTTCACCTTGTGCGGTCAGGCCACGCACCGCGAAACAGAGGTCCTGCAGGTCACCGTGCGCGATGCCGCGCCGGACGAGAAGGTTCTGGGCGAGCCCCGTGCCGACCGATCGATCTCTTGCGCGGGGATGAACCGGCCCGAGCGTGAGCCCGGCCTTCTCGAGCAGAGACTCGAGACGCGAGACCGAGACCCCGGCCTCGACCTCGACGAAGAGCGAGGGACTCGAGACGCGGGTGATGCCCTCGAGTTTCGAAAGGTCGACATAGACGGCGCTCTTGGGCGCCAAAATGCCAGCCTGATCGCTCGCGACCTTGATCCCGCGCGTGTGGGCCACTCGAAGCACCGCGGCCAGGGCGTTTTCGTCCGGGGGGCGCACCGTCGTCCGACCGCCGCTCGAGTAGAAGTTCTTCTCCCCGACCGCGGCGCCGATCTCTCGAGGGAACTCGCGGGCCTTCGAGCGCGCGCGTGCGCCCCCTCGGGGGGGCCGATGCACGTCGAAGCCGAGCTTGCCGGGGTTCATGATCCCCTTGGGATCGAAGCCGAACTTGAGGGCCTGATGGAGCTTGTTCCCGCCCGTGCCGTGCTCACGAGCCATGGCCTCCGCCTTGAGCTCACCGACGCCGTGGTGGTGCGAGATCGTGCCTCCGGCGGCGTGCACCGCGAGCAGCGCGTTGCGCCAGATACGGTCGTAGCGTTCGAGGCTCGCCCCCGGATCGCTTGGAGGGGCTACGCCCACGAACGTGAAGTAGATGGAGCAACCTTCCGGATATGCATGGGAAAAGTGGGCCATCACGAAGGCGTCCTGCGCGATCGCTCGCCGCACCCCTTGATACAGCGTGCCCAGTCGATCCCAGGTGGCCGCGACCTCCATGGTGTCGACGAAAGCGCCGTTTGCGTAGGCCTTCGACTGCTTGAAGGAGACGTTGTAGCGGTTTTTGAGCCAGTGCTCGCCCGGTCCGACGCCAAGGTCACGGCCACCCTCCGCGAGGCAGAGCTCGAGTCCCCGTTGGGCCTCGGCCGCCACCAAGGCCGGCTGACCTTCGAAGCCCAGGACCAACAGGCAATCTTCGGGGAGGAGACGAGTCGCATGCTCGATCACCATCGGCGCACCGAGGACCGCGCGAATGGTGCCGCGGAGCAATCCCCGGCCGAACTTTTGAGCGAACTCGGTCGAGGGGAGACGCCCCTGCACGTCCTGGAGGAAGTCTTTGGCGCGTTGACTGAGCGCCTCGAGCGAACCCGCGCCGGCGGCCTCGAGAAACTCGTCCTCTTGCCCGTGGCCTCGCCCAGCGAAAGTGTCGAGGGCGTCGTAGAGGCGCACGACCGCAGGCCTCAGACCTTCGCGCAGCATCGAGCGGATGCCTGCGAGGCCCGCCTCCACGTTCGGAAAGTTCAAGCCCCGCATCTCCCGGCGCTCCGGGACCGGCCTGATCCGGAGCTCGGCGGCGGTGATGACCCCGAAGGTGCCTTCCGAACCGAGGATCAAGGCGTTCCAGTCGGCGTGGGCTCCGCCCCGCGGGCCCACCATGCAGCGACGGATGCGCCCGGGTGAAGCCATCTCGAGACCGAGGGTCATGTCCTCGATCTTTCCGTAGGCGGTCGACATCTGCCCAGCGCTTCGGGCGGCGAGCCAGCCCCCCAGGGTGGAACACATGATCGATGAGGGGAAGTGACCGAGCGTGTAGCCCTTCTGGTTCAGCGCGCGTTCGAGTCGGTCGCCGATGATCCCGACCTCGATCTCGGCCCGGAGGTTCTTCTCGTCGAGGACACGCACCGCGCGCATTCGCTTGAGGTCGAGTGTGATGCCGCCCTGCGAGGGGCGCGCGGCCCCGGTCACGCCCGAACCCGCCCCATAGGGCACCACCGGGACCCCTTGGTCGGCCGCGAGCTTGAGGACGCGCGCGACCTCTTCGGTGGTCTCGGGCCAGACGACGCAGGAGGGGGCGGCGGGGATCTCGCCGGCGCGCAGGCGAATCAGATCGCGCGGCCAGAGGTCGCGGGCGTAGGCGAGTCGGTCGACTTCCAAGGTGGAGACCGCCTCGGCGCCCACGATACGCGCCAAGTCGACGACCAAAGAGGCGCCCGCAGCTGGTCGAGGCAGGAAACTCACGCGCCGCGAGACGCTAGCCCGCCCTCGGGATCACGACAAGTCGTGGAAGCGGAAGGAGGTTCTGCAGAGACCTCACCCTCCTTGGAGCTCATCTGCCCGTTTGCTGCACGCGCCAGCCGTGTTAGCCCAGCCTCGTGCATGAACCCACGGTCGTCGTCGATGGACGCACGCTGTCCCTGAACGCGGTGATTCGTGTGGCGCGCTTCGGCGCGCCCGTGACCCTGGACGAGGACGCGAAGCTACGCATGACGCGGGCGCGCCAGCTGGTCGAGGCCAAGGCTCGCGGGGGCGAGGCGGTCTACGGGCTCAACACCGGCTTTGGAGCGCTCAAGAACGTGAGGATTCCCAGCTCGGACCTCGCGGCCCTTCAAGTGAACCTCATCCGCAGCCACTGCGTAGGTATTGGTCCGCCGCTGCTCGAGGAGGAGGTTCGCGCGCTGATGCTCTTGCGCGCCAACACCATGGCCACCGGTCGCTCGGGCGTGCGTGTGTCGACGGTCCAGCTCGTCCTCGACATGCTGAACGCAGGGGTCCATCCGGTGATCCCATGCAAGGGCAGTGTCGGTGCCTCGGGCGACCTCGCGCCGCTGGCCCACACCGCGCTCGCCATGCTCGGTGAAGGTCGCTCGGTCCTGGGCGGCGTCGAGATGGACAGCAAAGCCGCCCTCGAGAAGGCCGGGCTCGCGCCGCTGGTGCTCGAGGCCAAAGAGGGGCTCGGTCTCGTCAACGGCACGCAGGCCATGACCGCGCTCGGCGTTCTGGCGGTGAGCGACGCCGAGGATCTGTGCTTCTACGCCGACCTGACAGGCGGCGCGAGCGTCGACGGGTTTCGGGGCACGCCGGTGGCCTTCGACCCCCGGATACAGGCGGTGCGCCCCCATCCCGGCCAGGAGACGAGCGCGGCGCTGCTGCGACGATGCCTCGAGGGCAGCAAGGTGGTGGAGAGCCACAAGGAATGCGACTCGGTCCAAGACCCCTACAGCTTCCGCTGCATGCCTCAGGTCCATGGAGCGAGTCGGGATGTGATCGCCTTCGTTCGTCAGACGCTCGAGCGAGAGATCAACAGCGGCACGGACAACCCGCTCGTCTTCGCCGAGCCGGGCGAAGGGGACGAGCTGCTCTCGGGCGGGAACTTCCACGGTCAGCCGATCGCGCTCGGCCTCGACTTCTTGGCGATGGCGGTCAGCGAGCTCGCAAACATCTCCGACCGCCGGGTGGAGCAGCTCATCGATCCGAAGCTCTCCGGCCATCCAGCGTTTCTCGTGAAAGCCTCCGGCCTGAACTCGGGTTTCATGATGGCGCAAGTCACCGCGGCGAGCCTGGTGAACGAGAACCGGGTGCTCTGCACCCCGGCTTCGGTGGACTCCATCCCCACTTCGGCCAACCAGGAGGACCACGTGTCCATGGGCATGACCTCAGCGCGCAAAGTGCGAGAGGTGATCCGTAACACCCGATACTGCCTCGCCATCGAGCTGCTCTGCGCGTGTCAGGCGCTCGACCTCGTGGGGCTGGAGCCCGGCAGAGGGGTCGCGGCGGCCCATCGCGCCCTTCGCGAGGTGGTTCCCTTCCTCGAGCGCGACCGAACGCTGCACCTCGACATCGAGGCCTGCGCCGCCTTGATGGAGAGCGGGCGCCTGCGCGAGACAGTGGAAGCGGCCCTATCCGCCTAGTGTTCGGAGGCACGGGTTTCACCATCCGCTTTGAACCGATCGGCTGGGTCGTGCCAGAATCGCGGCGTGGCCGATTCATCGGTGGCGCCCGCTACAGGATTCCGTGTGACCTACGCGTCCGTGTCGGAGCTCCAAGACGACTACGATACGTTCCTGGCCCACGGAGGTCTCTTGATCCCCTGGGAGAAGGGCGAGATCGAGGCCAACACCGCGGTGATGGTGCGCGTGGATACGCCGCTCGACCAATGGTTCGACCTCGTCGGCCGCGTGGTCCAGTCGACGCCGGGAGAGAGCTTCATGGTGGCCTTCGATCCGGAGGCCGAGGCTGCACGCACCGAGCTCACACGTTTTCTCACCAGCGACCCCTTCAATGCGGCGAAGGAGGCCGAGTCGGCGTCCGAGGATGAGCCGGCCGACCTCAAGGTCGTCGACCGATTTCAACCGCAAGCCGGGCCCCCGGCGGCGCGTCCAAAGCGTAAACCCAAGTACCTTCAGCTCAAGCTCGCGGATCCAAACGCGCTCCCCGAGGACAGTGCAGACGAGGATTCGAGCGCGAGCGACGCGCCGGACGAGGGCGACGGCGGCTTCGGGGAAGAGGCGACCCCGGTCGATGACGAGCCCCCGTCCAACGTCGCCAGGAAGAACGCCGGCGCGGCGACCTCGGGGGGGGGCGCCTCCACCGACATCACCTTCAAGACGCCCGATGTCGGCGAGCTCTACGCGGTCTACATCGTGAAGTTCCCGTGTCTGCTCGACTTCGCGGACATCGCGCCCGAGTTCTTGTCGAGCAAGCTCATCACCCTTCCGTTCCAGCGGGAGGAAGAGGGCGTGCAGAGCGCGTCCTCGGTCCGCCGTACCCCTGGGCGGCGGGTCGGTGAGCCGGCGAAGCTTCGTTTTCAGCTCCCGGTCAAGCAGACGTTTGAGATGTGGACGATGGTCGCTGCGGTGACCCCCGACTCCATCACCTTCCTCGCGGCCGAGACCGATCCGGCCTTCAACAACGTGTGTGCTTATCCGGCGACGTTCAACGGCCGCAAGCGTCTGGGGACCGAGTCCGATAGCGACCGCGTGGGGGTGGAGGTCCACCGATTCAACGAGGAGCGCAACGTCGAGCAAGAGGAGCGTACCGACATTCCCATCCGGCTCCAGCTCTCTCGCATGTCGATGGAAGAGAAGATCAACCTCGCGCTGTCCGGCGGCCGCGAGGCACGTATGGCGCTCGCACAAGATCCCAACAAGGCGATCCCGCACTACTTGCTTAGAAACGCGCGCATCAGCCTCGACGAGATCGCGTTCATGGCGCGCCTCGCGAACATGAACCCGGACATCTTGAAGAAGATCGCCGAGAACCCGCAGTACTGCCAAAGCCCGCAGGTGGTTCGAAACCTGGTGTTTAATCCCAAGACGCCGCTCGACGTGTCCGTGCGGCTCCTCGACCGGCTCGCGAAGAACGACCTCATCCAGCTCAGCAAGCGCACCTCGATGAACGGGCGTCTCGTGATTCGCGCCAAGAAGAAGCTGAGCGGCTCCAAGCACTGAGCCCCCGAGGGCTCAGACCGTCGTCTTGATGCAGAGCTCCTGAAGCTGTGCGGCGTCCACCGTGGTGGGGGCGGAGGTCAACAGATCCGTCCCGCGTTGGGTCTTGGGGAACGGGATGACGTCTCGCAAGGATTGGGCCCCGGAGAGCAACATGGCGATTCGGTCCATGCCGGCCGCGATGCCCGCGTGTGGGGGCGCGCCGTACTGCAGCGCCTCGAGCAGGAACCCAAACTTCGCCTTGCGCTCCTCTTCCGAGATGCCGAGGGCCTCGAACGCCTTGGCCTGGACGTCCGCGTCGTGGATTCGGATGGAGCCGCCGGCGATCTCGTTGCCGTTGAGCACGAGGTCGTAGGCGCGCGCCTTCACCGACTTGGGATCCGAGGTGAGCTTCTCCACGTCCTCGGGGCGCGGCGAGGTGAAGGGGTGGTGAGCGGCGACGTAGCGGCCGGTGCGTTCGTCGTGCTCGAAGAGCGGAAAGTCCACGACCCACAGGATCTTCCACTCGTTCTTCGCGATGAGCTCGAGCTTGCGACCGAGCAGCAGACGCAGATGCGACATCACGGTGTGAACCAGCTTGGGCGCTCCGAACTGGAACAGGATGAGATCGTTCGGCTCCGCGCCCACCGCTTGGTTGATCGCGAGCCGGAGTTCCTCGGTGATGACCTTGGCGAACGGCGACTGCGTCCAAGCGCCATCCTCGGCCACCTTGGCGCGGCCGAGCCCCTGGGCGCCCACGCCCTTGGCTTCGAGCTCCAGCTTGTCGGTCTCGGTGCGGGACAGGTTGTGGCGGCCGGGGATGCGCATGGCTTTGACCATGCCGCCGGAGGCGACGACCTCTCGAAACAGTGGCACCCCGCCGCCGTCGTGGCTGCGGATGAGCTCCGTGAGGACGGTGTGTTCGAGCCCAAACCGAAGGTCGGGCTTGTCGCTGCCGAAGCGTGTCATGGCCTCGTCGTAGCTCATCACCGGGAAGCGCTCCGGGAGTTCCGTGCTCAGCACCTCGCGGAAGATCGACCGCATCACGTTCTCCATGACGCGGTGGATGTCCTCCATCTCGGCGAAGGACATCTCGAGATCGATCTGGGTGAACTCGGGCTGTCGGTCTTGGCGCAGGTCCTCGTCTCGAAAGCACTTCACGATCTGGAAATATCGGTCCATGCCCGAGATCATGAACAGCTGCTTGTAGAGCTGGGGGCTCTCGGCCAAGGCGTAGAACTGGCCGGGGTTGAGCCGCGAGGGCACGAGGAAGTTCCGCGCGCCGCCCGGGGTGTACTTCACCATGAACGGGGTCTCGAGCTCGAGGAACCCTTGCGAGGTGAGGTTGTTGCGGACGATCTGGTTGATCTTGGAGCGGACGATGAAGTTCTTCTGCACCTCGGGGCGACGAAGGTCGAGGTACCGATACTCGAGACGCTTCTCCTCGGCGGTGTCGACCCCGTCCTCGATCGCAAACGGAGGGGTCTTCGCGGGATTAAAGACCTGGATGTACTGCGCGAGGATCTCGACCTCGCCGGTCGGTAGGTTGGGGTTGGTGTTGGTGCCGCGTGAGCGCACCTTGCCCTTGATGCCCACCACCCACTCCGCTCGGACGCGGTCCGCGATGGCGTGGGCGGTCTGGTGGGAGGACTCGTCGAAGACCACCTGCACCAGGCCCGTCCGGTCGCGGATGTCGAGGAACACCGCCCCGCCGAGATCTCGGTAGGACTGGACCCAGCCCATCACGATGACTTCATCGCCTTCGTGGGCCTTCTGGAACTCTCCGCACATCCGCGTGCGCTTTTCTGCCAAGAGGTTTGGCCCTGGCATGACCAAGCTCGAATCGACCATCGTGGGCTGTCTCGTAGCAGGCCTGAGCGCCCCCATCAACGACGGGCTTCCGGCCGCCAAACCGCTCAGAGGCGGGCGATCTTGCTCGCCTGGATCTGTCCCTCGATCACCCGATAGCCTCGAGCCTTGAGGTTCTCGAGGAGCTCCTCGAAGTCTTGGATCTGAAACACCAAGCGAAGCAGCTCGGCTTCGGAGCGAGCGTCGTAGCACTGCAGCGTCGCGTAGCTGCACTCGATGAGGGTCGAGGGGTCTTCGGGGGGGCGGCTCAGGTGGAAGTGGCCGGGCTCGTCAGTCAGCGACAGGACCAGTCGGGCCTCGCGATCGAGGACGGAGTAGACTCGGGGTTCGTCCACCGCCGCATTCTATCAGCGGCTGCCCGGCCCGCGCTGCTTGCGGTAATCGCTGGGCTTCACCCCCACCGGCTTCCTGGGCCCGGTCTCGGTCGGCTTGGGGCCGCCTTTGGACCTCGGCGGCGCCCTGCCCTTGCTGGACCGTCCCGGTTTGGCCGCCTCATCCTTGGGCTGTGCGCGCGCCTTCCGGCGGGTATTGGGGCGCCCCCCGCCCGCGCGGGGCTTGGTTTCCATGCGATGCTCGCTGCGGCTCTCTCCCGGTAGGATGCCCTTTCGGCGCTCCGCCGCCCCTTCGGGCTTACCACCAAGCTCGATTGCTCTGGCCGAGAGCGGGGGCACGATCTCGGAGAGCGACACCGTTTCGTAGAGGCGTGCGAGCTCAGCGGCGGTCAGATACCGGAACTGACCAGGCCGGAGCCCGTCGACGCTCACGCCGGCAAACTCGGTCCGGTACACGCGGAACGCTCGGTGCCCAATGGCGTCGCACATGCGCCTGATCTGGCGGTTCTTGCCTTCCGTGAGGACGAACTCGAGCCACGTGTGGGTCTCATCCTGCTTCACGACATCGATCACCGCCGGCCGCGTCCGCCCGTCTTCGAGGCGCACCCCTTTGCGCAGTTGATCGAGCTTGGCGTCGCTCGGCTGGCCGCCCACCTTCACCACGTAGACCTTGGGGGCCTTGTAGCTCGGGTGCATGAGGTGATGAGCGAGCTCACCATCGGTCGTGAGCAGCAGCGCACCTTCGCTCGCGAAGTCGAGGCGCCCTATGGGCACCATCCGAAACGGCTCGCTCTCGACGATGTCGCGCACGGTGCGGCGGCCTTCGGGATCCTTCATGGTGCTCAACACCCCGGCGGGTTTGTTGAGGATGACCGTGACGCGCTCGGAGGTCTTGCCCACCGCACGACCGTTGACTTTGACGCGGCTGGTGCGCGGATCGATCCGCGTGCCGAGCTCGGTCACCACAACCCCGTCCACCTCGACGCGGCCTTCGACGATCATGGTCTCCGCGTGCCGACGAGACGCGATGCCTGCCTGCGCCAAAAACTTCTGCAGGCGGATGTTCTCTTCGCCGCTCACGCCTCGGTCCCGCTGACCGGGGCCTCGAGGGGGGCCTCGACCGGAGCCTCGGGCTTCGGCGGATTCAGAACCTCCGCCGCCGCTTGGTCGGCGGCCTCGGCTGCGCTCACCGCACGATCGAGCTCATCGAGATCGGGGTCATGCTGGCGGTCCATCAAGAACTGCGCCGCGCCCGCCAGCTCGGCGATGGTCGGACGTTCGGCCTCGTACAACTCGTCCACCTGCTGTTGGTGCTCGCGATCGAGTTCGTGGTACTCGCGCAGCGTGGGCAGCGCGGTGAGGCTCCTGAGTCCGAAGAGCTCCAGGAACTTCGGCGTGGTGCCGTAGAGAATGGGCCGGCCGACCTCATCGGACTTGCCGAGGATTTTGATCAGGTCTCGATCGAGCAGGGCCTTCAAGACCGCACCACAGTCGACGCCTCGGATGGATTCGATCTCGGGCTTGGTGGACGGCTGACGATAGGCGACGATCGCGAGGGTCTCGAGCGCGGGCTTCGTGAGTCGCTGGGGGCGCGCAGAGAGGAAGCGTCGAACGTAGGGCGCGTTCTCGGCCGTGGTTCGAAGCTGCAGGCCACCCGCGACCTCCTCCACCCGAAAGCCCATCGCGAGGACACGCTCGGGGTTGGCGTACCCCTTGATGAGACGGTCGACCGCCGCACGGAGCTCTTCTGGGAGGAGCTTCGGGTCCTCGCCTTGGACCACCTCGAGCAAGCGCTCAAAAGGGAGGGGCTCGCTGGAGACGAGTAACAGAGACTCGATGACCGAGCACAGACGTTCGAGGCTCTTTGCCATGGCTTTGGACCCGGGAAGTCCGGGTCTTACGAGCTTGACCCGGGGCCGGTCAAGTCTGCGGGTGCGGGCTGATCTTCCTCGTAGAGCGCATCCTCGTCGTCCTCCGCGAAGGCCGCCTCTGCGGGCTGTGGGTCGTCGAAGCCGGTCGCATCCTCCGGCATCGGGCCAATGATTCGAAGCCAGATCTCTGAGGGTTTTGGCGCCTCGAGCGGCGGGAGTTCATAGGCGAGCTTCATCGGGCTCGTCGGTGCGGCCTCCAGGCCCTCGTCGGGCTCCAGGCGCGCCTCGGCCTCTTCGGACTCATCGTCCAAAGGCGCCTCGGCGAAGGTCTCCGCTCGCGGGGCCGGCAGGGGTTCGGCCGTCAGTGGTGTATCGCCCTGCTCCGCCTCTTGCTCGATCCGAATGGACCTCAGACGCGCGAGCTCGAGGATGGCGAGGAACGTGACCACCACCACCCGCCGGCCATCCGCACGTCGAAACAGACTGCGGAAGGTGAAGCGCTCCCCAACGGTCTCCGAGTGGGCGTAGATCTGACGGATCCGGTCGTTGACGTTGACCCAGTCCGTGGTCACCTCGTGCTGAAGTTCGGGCTCGAGGCGAGACAACACGTCCGACATCGCCTCCACCAAGCGGAAGATGCTGGTGTCTTTGAGGCCGGGGTCGAAGTCGTCGGGGGCACCACCCGGCGGAGGAATGCGGGCGAAGACGTCTCGCCCGAGCTGATCGAAGTCTTGCAGCTCAGTCGCCGCGTCTCGGTACTTCTGGTACTCGAGCAACCGCCGCACGAGCTCGAGGCGCGGGTCGCCCTCATCCTCGTCCGCATCCTCGACCGGCACCCCCTCCTTCGGCGGAAGGAGCATCTTCGATTTGATGTGCGTGAGTTCGGCCGCGAGCACGAGGAACTCCCCTGCCAGGTCGATCGAGAGGTCTTCCATGGCGTGCAGCATGGCCAGGTAGCGCTCGGTGATGAACGCGATGGGGATGTCGAAGATGTCGAGGTCGTGCTGCCGAATCAGATACAGGAGCAGGTCGAGCGGACCGGCGAACTCCTCGAGCTCCACCTTGAAGAGCGCGTGGGTGGAGGTCTCGGCGGGGCGATACTTCTTGGGGATCCCGACCGGGGTCCGGACGTCCGGGCCGAGGAGCGCCTTGACCTCCTCGTGCTCGGCATCGGCGGGGGAAAGTTCGGACGCCTCAGTCACGAGCAGCCTTGGAACCATGCCTGGCTCGGCTTGGCAACCGCTCAGAGCACGAGGTGTTCGAGGATCGTGCGGTAGAGCGTTGCGACAAACGGGGAGATGAGCTTGCCACCCAGCAGCACCACCACGATGAGGGCGATGGGGCCGGTGGAATGGATGGCGTCGAGCACGCGATCCGCTCGCTGCCCAAAGAGCCACGCCGCGATCTTCGAGCCGTCGAGCGGCGGGACGGGCAGCAGATTGAAGAAGAACAGAACCAGATTGATGATGATCATCTGGTTGAGCAGCGCGATGAAGGCGGAGTCGTAGCCCACGAGCTGAAACTTCAGCAGCCCACCGAGCAAAGCGCCCGACACCACCGCGAGCACCAAGTTGGAGGCGGGCCCCGCAAAGGCGACGATCGCCTCCCCGCTCCGCATGCTGAACTTCCGAGTGAGGTTGGTGGGGACGTAAGGCACCGGCTTGCCCCAGCCGAAGCCGCCAAAGCCGGAGAACGCGAAGAAGGCGGGCAGGATGAGCGTGCCGAGGGGATCGGCGTGCGCCAGGGGGTTCAAGGTGAGCCGGCCCTGGCGGGCGGCGGTGTCGTCCCCGAGCTTCCAGGCGGCGAAGGCATGCGCAAACTCGTGGACCCCGATCGACAGGACGAGGGTCACGACGATGAGCAGCACGTGTGCGATGCGGTCCCCGCTCATGAGGCTCATGTCCTGCACACGGCGCCGATCCGGTCAACGCACACACGCGCCCGCAGGCGGACAATCGAGTTCTGATCCTTGGGCCTGCTCGACGATATAGGGGAGTCCCGTGCTTGGCTCGGCGTAGGCACTCCACGACGTTGACGTGATCGTACGACGTGGTGGTGAGCGTGGTCGTGGCCCTCATCGGGAAACGTGGCCTCTGGCCGTAGCCGATGGAACGAAACGGTTTTCGAAACGCTTGCACGGAACAACCCGTCGCCCCCGCCCGATACCGCCGCCATGCTCAGCATCGAGAAGCAATACCTGTCGACCGGATGAAGGAAGCATGACGTCATCGCATGCGATTCGGTGATGAAGAGCCGGCGCGGGACCACGGCGAGGGCCACGACGCATGTTTCCCGACGAGGGCCACGAGCACGCTCACGACCAGGTTTCGCGATCACGAATACGAATCAGCGCTCCGCAGGACTCGATGAGCCGCGAGGACGCGCGCGACCGAGGGTGACAGAGTCCGGACAGGGTGATAACCCGGCGTCGTGACTAGAGCTCATCTCAAGACCCCCTCGGTCGCGATTTCGACCGATCCGCGTCGGCCCGCCGTGTTGGGCCTCATCGCGTTGTCGCAGGATAGCGCATTCGTCGGCCCGCCTTGCGGGCCTGGCGTCTTGGCCGTCTCGCTCGGTCGGGGGTATTGAGATGAGCTCTAGGCTCGTCTCGCCCGCGCGGCCCCTCAACCTCACCGACGTCTTCCTGGATCGCCTCGTTCGCGAGGGACGCGGAGGGCAGGTGGCGCTCATCGTCGACCACGGGGAGCGCGTCGAGAAGTACACCTACCAAGAGCTCGCGCATCGTTCGGCCCAGGTGGGCCACGAACTCAGAGCGCTGGGGCTCGGTCTCGAAGACCGCGTCTTCATCGTGCTCGAGGACGGCGTGGACTGGGTGACCGCGTTCTTCGGCGCGCTCAAGATCGGCTGCACGGTCATGTTCTTGAACCCCGAGGTCACGAGCGAGGAGCTCGGCTTCTACATGGCGGATAGCCGCGCCAAGGGCCTCGTCACCCGCAGCGCGATCGCCGATCGCCTCCCAGAAGAGCGACCCTTCTTGAAGGCGCTCCTGGTGGCGGACGAAGAGGCCACGCAGGCCCGTATCGCCGGGATGCCCAAAGAACTCGAGGCCGCCCCCACGACCGAAGAGGACTTCGCCATCTGGCTGTATTCCAGCGGTTCGACCGGCGCCCCGAAGGCGGCGGTCCATCGCGCGATGGACTTCGTCTTCAACACCGAGCGGTACCCCAAAGAGGTGCTCGAGATGTCGGAGAAGGACCGGACACTCAGCGTGCCCAAGCTCTTCTTCGGCTACGCCACCGGCTCGAACCTGCTCTTTCCCTTCTACTACGGCGGCAGCGCGGTGCTCTTTCCCGACAAACCCACGCCCGACCGGCTGTTTGAGCTCGCGGAAAGGCACCAGGCCACGATGCTCATCAACGTGCCGACGATGATCGCTCAGATGACCGAGACCTACGAACGCCGCGCGCAGGCCGGCGAGGCGCCGAAACTTGGGAGCATGCGGCTCCTCACCTCCGCCGGCGAGGCCCTGCCGCCGGAGCTGCACGAGAGATGGCGCCGGGCCACCAAGATCGAGATCCTCGACGGCATCGGCAGCGCGGAGATGTTTCACGTCTTCATCTCGGCGCGAATGGGCGAGGTTCACCCCGGCAGCCTCGGCCGTCTGGTCGCCGGTTACGACGCGAAGATCATCGACCAAGAGGGCAAAGAGTGCGGGCCGGGCGAAGTCGGCACCTTGTGGGTGCGCGGAGACTCCTCCGCGGCCTTCTACTGGCAGCGCGCCGAGAAGTCGCGCGAGGTCCTCCAAGGCGGGTGGGTCGTCTCGAGCGATCAGTTCATGCGCGACGCAGAAGGTCAGTTCCACTACCGCGGGCGGGCGGACGACCTGCTGAAAGTCGGCGGTCGATGGCTCGCCCCGCAAGAGATCGAGGACGCACTCACAAAACATCCGGCGGTCGCCGAGGCCGGCGCGAGCGCCTTCGCGCAAGAAGGGCTCACCAAGCCCATGGCCTTCGTCATTCTACGCGCCGGCTTCGAACCTACGCCCGAGCTCGCCAAGGCCCTCTCGCAGCACGTGGCCGACACCACCCTGCCCTTCAAGGCGCCGCGCTTCATCGAGTTTGTGACCGAGCTACCACGCAGCGACCGAGACAAGCTCGCTCGTGGTGCGCTCGAGAAGCTGGCCGGTGAAGCGGCGGTGCGTCGCGGTCTGGGGGTCGAAGGATGACGCGGGAACCTCTCAGTCCGGAGCGGGCGCGCCTGCAGCTCCCCCACACCCTCGAGCGAACGCAGTTCTCCGGCCTAGGGACACTCTACACCGGCAAGGTCCGCGACGTTTACCGCGAAGGGGACCGGTTGGTGCTCGTCACCAGCGATCGCGTGAGCGCCTTCGACCACGTGCTCGGCACCATCCCCTTCAAGGGACAGATCCTAAACTCCATCGCCCTCGACGCCTTTCGTCGCACCGAAGACATCCTCCCCAACCACCTGCGCGATGTGCCCGATCCCAACGTCATGGTGGCGGTGGCGCTCGCCGCGCACCCGGTCGAGTTCGTGGTGCGCGAATACATCACCGGCTCCTTGTGGCGGGACTACGCGGCGGGCAAGGCCAGCTACGTCGATCTGCCGCCGGGCCTCACCAAGGATCAGAAGCTCCCGATGGGGCCCATCCTCACCCCGAGCACCAAGGCCGACCTCGGGTTGCATGACGAGGCGGTCTCGAAGCAAGATCTCATCCGGCGCGGACTCATGTCGGCAAAGGCGCTCGAGGAGGCCGAAGAAGCGGTGTTCGCCCTGTTCGCGCGCGGTCGCGAACTCGCGCGCTCGCGGGGTCTCATCATGGTCGACACCAAGTACGAGCTCGGTCGCGACGCGCAGGGTCGGCTCACGCTGATGGATGAGCTGCACACCCCGGACTCCTCCCGCTATTGGCTGGCGTCCACCTACGAGTCGCGGCGGGCGTCCGGAGAGCCTCCGGAGATGCTCGACAAGGAGAACCTGCGGCGGTGGCTCATGGAGGAGAAAGGCTTCTCGGGCCACGGGACTCCGCCCGCGCTCGACGACCCCATCCGAGTCGATCTCGCGCTGTTCTATGGTCGCCTTCACGAGCGCTTGCTCGGCGCGCTCCCCGAAGTCGAGGTCGGACCGGCCGGCGCCCGCATCGAAGCGAACCTTCGCTCGGGCGGGTATCTCTAGATCTCAGGTCGCAAGGGCTCGGTCGATGATCAGGTCGATGTTTGCGAGATGCTTCTCGAGATCGAAGCAGGCCTCGATCTCCGCTGGGCTCAAGTGCTGGTTGAGCTCGGCATCGGACATGAGCAGGGACTTCAGATCGAGGCCCTCTTCCCACACCCTCATCGCGTTCCGCTGCACCATTACGTAGGCGCTCTGCCGCGGCAGGCCCTTCTCGGCCAACCGCAGGAGTACGTTCTGCGAGAAGGCGAGTCCTCGCATCTTCTCGAGGTTGTGCATCATGTTCTCCGGATAGACGACGAGGCCTTCGACCACTCGTCGAATTCGGCGCAGCATGAACACGGAGAGGATCGTGGCGTCGGGGGCGATGACCCGCTCGACCGAAGAGTGGGAGATGTCTCGCTCGTGCCAGAGCGCCACGTTCTCGAGCGCCGCTTGCGCATAGCTTCGGAGCAGACGCGCGAGGCCGGTCAGGTTCTCCGTGAGGATGGGATTCCGCTTGTGCGGCATCGCGGAGGAGCCCTTCTGCCCAGCGGTGAAAGGCTCCTCGGCCTCGTAGACCTCGGTGCGCTGCAGGTGACGCACCTCGATCGAGAAGCGCTCGATCGAGGCTCCCATGACCGCGAGCACCGAGAAGAGCTGGGCGTGACGATCACGGGGCACCACCTGCGTCGCCACCGGCTCCGCCTTAAGGCCGAGCTTCGCGAGGGCCACCTTCTCGAGCTCGGGCGAAAAATGCGCAGAGGTCCCCATGGCCCCGGAGAGCTTGCCATAGCCGATCTCTTCCTCGGCGGCGGCGAGACGGACCTGGCTGCGGCGCACCTCGGCGTACCAACCGGCGAGCACAAAACCGAAGCTGATCGGCTCCCCGTGGATGCCGTGCGAGCGACCCATCATCGGGGTCCGGCGGTGTTCGAGGGTGCGTTTTTGAATGGCCTCGGCCAAGAGCTCGAGTTCGCTCGCGATCAGCGCCACCGCCTCGCGAAGCGTGAGGGCCAAAGCGGTGTCGAGCACGTCGCTGGAGGTGAGACCAAAGTGGATGTGCCTGGCCGGTGGGCCGGCCAGCTCCTCGAAGGCGGTCAAGAACGCGATGACGTCGTGCTTGGTGGTCTTCTCGATCTCGTCTGCACGGCGCGCCAGCGCCTCGAAGTCGACCTGGCTCGCCACGCGCTTCAGAGCGGCAAGGTCCTCCGCCGGCAGCAGCCCCGCTTCCGCCATGGCCTCGGTGGCGGCGAGCTCCACCTTCAGCCAGGTCTTCAGCTTGTGGGCCTCGGACCACAGAGCGCCCACGTCTTCCGGGGTGTACCTGGGGACCATGGCTACTTCGGATCCGCGCAGCAGCGGTAGCCGAGCATCGCATCCGCAGCGCCCGCCGCCTTCTTCTTCCTGGATGCACAACGAGCGTCGTAGCTCGGGCGATCGGCGCTGCCGCCCTTGATGACGTAGGAACCGCTGGACCACTCGGTGGAGGTCCATTCGGCGACGTTCCCCGAGAGATCGAGCACGTTGTATGCTCCGCGACACTTCGCGAAGGTGCCGCTGGCTGCGACTTCACGATCGTTGCCTTCTTCGTCCTCGGTGTTGCAGTTCTCCGGGTTCCACTGGTTACCGTACGGGAAGCGGCTGCCGCTGGGCCCCTTGCAGGCCTTCTCCCATTCCTCTTCACTGCATAGGCGCTTGCTTCGGCCCTTGCAGGACTTTTCGGCCGACTTGTAGCTGACCTTCGTCGAGGGCATCTTGCCGCGGGAGTTTGGCGCCTCGTAGTAGTCGATGCAGTACGCGGCCAGGGTCTTGGACGCGTAGGGCAGATCACCGAAGTTCCGGTCGGGGTCATTCATGGGCGCCCCCATCATGAAGTTGCCTTCTTTGATGAGCATCATGCCCTTCGGACAGGTGCCGCCTTCGGCGACCACGGCGGCAGCCGCGGCGGCGGCCTCTTCCTTCTTTTTCGCCTCGGCCTCGCGCTTCGCTTCTTCCTGGGCGCGGCGTCGTTCTTCGGCTGCTTGCGCGGCCTCTTCCTTCTTCGCGCGCTCTTCCTCGCGCCGGGCCTTCTGCTCCTCGAGGATCGCCTTTCGGTCGGCCTCACGCGCTTCGCGAGCCTGTTTGTCTTCGAGCTCTCGCGCCTTCTTTGCGGCGGCGGCGGCGGCGGACTTCTCACGAGCGGCGATCTCTTCGGCTCGGCGCTGAGCGAGCAGCTCGGAGTCCCTGCGCTTGCGCTCATCGTCGACGCGCGACCGCGCCTCGGCTTCGCGTTTGGCCGCCTCATCGGCCTTCCTTCGCTGGGCTTCCGCCTCGTCGCCTCGCTTGGCTTCTTCGGCCTTGCGCACGGCCTCGAGCGCAGCGAGCCGAGCGGCTTCCTCTGCCTTCACGCGGCTCTCCGCCTCCTCCTGCGCCTTGCGGGCGTCTTCCGCCGCAGCGCCGCGCGCCTCGACCTCGACCTCCGCCTTGGCCAGGTTCTCGGTGGCGAGCTTCGCGAGCTCGTTCTGCCGTTCGATGAGCGCACGCACTTGCTCCGTCTGCCGGTCGCTCATGACTTTGAAACCAAACGCCCCAAAGCCGACGAGGAGGACCATGAAGCCGGCCAAGGCGCCGATGAGCAGCTTGGTGTTGTCGCCGCCACGCGCCTGGTTACGCCCGCCGATGCGGCTCTCGCTTCGGAGGATCTCATCCCCTCGAACCATGAGCGGCCTCGCTGCGGTGGGCTCCTGCACTGATGTGTCAGGGCCCGCCTTGCCGAAGAGGCCGGTCGAAGAGAGCCGTGCGGCACCGCTCGGTGGACTGCTGATGGTCGGGTCGGGCGCTCGGCTGATCGCCGAGAGCCGTGGACGGGTGGCGGGCCTGGCCTTCGACAGACCCTTGCCCAAGCTCGCGCCGTTCTTTCGGTCGGCCCGCTCCACGACCTCGGTGGGCGGAGCCACTCGACCGAGTCCGGGCTTGTTCGTCTTGGGTTCGCCCTGGGTTCCGGCGGCGGTCTCGCCGCGCTCGGGGCTCGGCCCGGGTACGTCGAGTCGGCCGGCGCGCGTGGACTCCTCGGCCGGCGCGGCGCCGAGCCCCACCGAGGCCATGCTCGAGGCGGCGGGCACACTCGAGATCGCGGGCGGCGGCGCGCTTTGCACGCCGACCTGGTGAACGTTGGTCGCCCTGGGGTCAGCGATGAGCTCGATCTGCGAGTTCGAGATCTCCGAGAGGTCTTCGATGGCCTCGGTCGGCTCATCACCCTCCTCCATGGCGGACGCGCCCAGAGGCCGAGCCGAGTCGTCGGCCGGCAAAGGCGCAGGGAGACGGATCTCGGAGGAGCCCCTCTTGGACACGTCCTCGATCATCGAGTCCTCGATCGCCGCGAAGTTTCCCGTCTCTTCGACCGGTCTCGCTCCGTGCTTCGAGATGTCCAAGCGTTGCGTGGGGGCTTCGTCCGCGCGGTCACTCGCGCGAACACGCTCGGGCGGCGGCTCCGAAGGCGCGGCGGGCGCCTCCGCCTCTCGCGAACCCGTATCACCCTGCGGGGGAGGCGGCGGCGGCGTCACGCTGGTCGCCGGCGCCGAGGCCACCGGCGCCGAGGTCCGAGCCGGCGGCGGCGAGCTCGGCGCGACCGGGGTCACTGGCTGGTCACCACGCTCGAGGGCGCGGCGCAGGTCTTCGTAGAGACCTCCGGCGGTGGGATAGCGGTCCTTCGCGTTTCTAGAGAGCGAACGCTTCAGGAGCCGAACGAGGCCTGAGTCCAAGCCTGAGCTCGAGAAGTTGACCTGGTCCGGCTTGTTCTCGTCGTAGAGCATGCCGAGCAGCATCTCGGTGAGGATGACGCCGAGGCTGTAGACGTCGGCGGCTTGCGGGACCTCTTCGACCTCGAGCCGAACCTCGGGCGCCAGGTATCGGAAGTTGGTGCCTTTGGACTTCTGAATCGCGAGGAAGGGCTTCCTGGGGAGACCGCGCAGCAACCCGAAGTCGGTAACCTTCAAGAGGTCCGGAAGAACGATGACGTTGTCCGGCTTGAGGTTTCCGTGAATCGTGGTCTTGTGCGCGTAGTCGACCGCCTGACAGAGCTGATTGAAGATCGGCTCGACCTCCGAGAGACGGAAGAACTGATTCTTCTCCTTGCGCAGGTCGATGATCTTGCGAAGCGATAGACCCTCGAGGAACTGCATGGTGAAGAACGCGCGTTCCTCGTCTTTGCCCTCCTCGTAGATGCGAACGATGTTTTGGTGCGAGAGCTTCTTGGCGAGCTTCACTTCACGCGCGAAGAGCTTCTTCTCGTCGGCGGCCTGCAGCAGCTTGGCGTTGATGACCTTGAGCGCGACGTCCACGTCCACGTCTTGATCGTGGGCGCGATACACCACGCCCACGCCGCCGGTGCCCACGATGTCTTTGACCGTGTAGCGATTGCCGATGACGTCGCCGACCTTGTAGACGACACCCGAGACTCGGCTCTTCGTCTTCTGCTTCTCACGAAGCTCGGCCAAGGAAGCGCCCGGCTTCTTGGCGGTCAGCTCCGCGCCGCAGTTCCAGCACTTTTCGGCCCCGTCTTGAACGTGGCTACCGCATCGAAAACACAGCAAACTCGCTACCCCTCTCGCCTGCTCCCAAACCGCCAGAGCGGCCCTGTTGTCGACGACTTAACGGTCTTAGACCATCGGTCGATCTACCCGGGGACGGTCGGAGTGAATCCTCCCTCCCGGCTCCGCTCGGCAAAGCCTCGCTGCGCGCTTCGCTTGCCCTACCCGGGGACGGTCGGAGTGAATCCTCCCTCCCGGCTCCGCTCGGGAGGGGCTAGCTGCGCGCTTCGCTTGCCCTACCCGGGGACGGTCGGAGTGAATCCTCCCTC
>WYAZ01000082.1 GCA_011526105.1 Deltaproteobacteria bacterium
CTCCAGTACCTGCTGCTCAGACGCCTCGGTGAATGCCCGCTCTGCCGGCAGCCCTTCGATCCCAATACGCCCCCGAGGGGACCATCCAAAATCTGATCAGGTGGTGCTAGAGCTCATCTCAAAACCCCTGACCGAGCGAGACGGCTGAGGCTCGAGGTGCGCAAGGCGGGCCGACGAATGCGCTATCCCGCGATAACGCGAGGAGGCCCAACACCGGGCACCGACGCGCATCGGCCGAAATCGCGACCGAAGGGGTTTTGAGATGCGCTCTAGTCCATCTGGGACCGCGACGGTGAAGCTTTGGAGCCGAGTGGCTGCTTCGGATGATCTCGTAACGCGGGTTCGCGTCAAGTTCGAGTGGGATGGCGGACAGTGACGACTCGTGCAACTGTTCCCCGACGCTGCTGGGCTGAATCCCGCGACCGGGTTGTACGGTTCGAACGCGCGTTGGTACCGAAGGAGCAAGCCATGAGGATCGTCCGCGAAGCGATCATGAACTACATCCAGGATCTCACCGATGGCTACTTCTCAAAACCGCGAGAGGGCTTTCCTGGCGAGCTCTCCGCGTTCGATCATGACATCGCAAAGATGGTCGAGAGGGCCCAGGTGTACGGACACGTCGAGATCCTTCGACCGAGCATCGAGTACCTCCTCGCCCATCCCGAGATCGATCTTGAACACTTCGGTAGCGCGGATAACTGGGCTTGGGAAAACGACGAAGTCCGCGCCCTCTTGGTCCACATCCGCAAACGCCTCTGGCCCGACGTCGGTCCCCTGTTCGCAGGCGCACCGCCCGGAGTAGAACTGGTGCCAGCGCCAGGCCGGGAATGGAACTACTCAATGCCCGCGGTGCTCCCCGAGGACTGAATACGAATCGAGAGCCGCAGCAAATTCCTCGAAGCTGCCGCCCCTCTCCGCTGACATCCGCAGGTCCGAGGCGAGCGCCGAGAGCTCGAGTTCATTCGTATGTCCCGCGATCTGTCCGGCGCCGCGCACATCTGCGCAACCGACTTTGGCCCGACACTGGTCCGGTGCTCGAAGGTGGCCCATCCGGCGTCGAGCTGGTACCCGCGCCCGGCCCAACGTGGAACCTGCGGATGCCAGCGGTGTTGCCGGACGAGTGATCGTCTCCAGTCGCGTGCTGCGGATCAAGGCTCACGCATCTTTGCTTCGAAGGCGAATCACAGCGTGAGTCGTTGAAACCTGAACATCATCCGGACGGCACTTTTGAAGCACGTCCGAGACGTCACCGGCGGCTACTTCGTCTGCCCACGCGATGACTTTCTCAATAACCTGTCAGCCCTCCACTCTGATATCGGGCCGATTCTCTCGGAGAGCTCGGTCAGAACTGAGTTCATCCGCCGCTCACCGCTCGCCAACGCCCTCGACCTACTGTCGCAGGATCCCTTTTGCAGTGCTGCTGCTCTCGGTCGGCGCCACCGTCGGCATCTCGGGCGCGACGGCCAAGGGCTCCGGCTGGCCAATGAGCGCCTGCACAAGGCCGCGGATCTCCGCGAGGCTCGCGCCTGCACCTTCGCGCCCCACCGAGGCAGCTTCGACGTAAGCCTGACCGCGGTTCTCGCCGGCCAGCCGCCAGGTTGCGCCCTCGGCGCGCGTGGCGAGGATGACGCGACCCTTGTTTGGGAGGATGGAGACGCCGGAGACGAGGAGGCCGAGGTCTCCGTACTCGCCGCCGAGCTGAACGACCCAGAGTACGCGGGGACATGCGCCGAACAAGCAACGGTCGATCTGCACGCGCGAGACGGTCACCACCAGATCGCCCGGTCGCCACTCGGTGTGCTGACCGATGATTCGACCCTCGATCACGAGCTCGGTGCTTGCGGGAAGGCGACTCATCAGCGCCGGCGACGACGGATGCGCCAGCGCGACGCTCGTGAACATTAGCGCCGAGGCCGACACCGTGACCGCGACGCGGCGCGACGCGCGTGCCCTGAGGACCAGAGCCGCGAAGATGAAGAGCAAGAACCACTCGGCGCCGCCGGCCCCCTGAACCGAGGTGCAGCCAAAGTCGCTGCCGTCATCGCGGGCCACATCGTTCGCTCCGTACTGGTCCGCTGCGAGGGCGTCGGCCGGGGAGCCGTAGAGATCGAGGACCGCGGCGATATCGTCGTCAAAGAGCACGTGTGAGGACGGCGTGTTCGCTTCGACGGTCGCGTACATGATGGCCTCTCGCGTCTCGCTGTGTCCGATGCCGAGCGCGTGACCCAGTTCGTGGGTGAGCGTGTTCTGCAGGTCGAAGCCGCTGGCGTGATCGGGCGGGACCGCGAGACCTCGCCACTCGACCAGCGGTTCGTTGATGACGATCTCGGCGGACTGGATGTGGCCGCTCGAGACCTCGTAGCGGACGAAGGCGATGGCGAGCTCCTCGGGGTCGTGTTGCCACTCGGCGCCCGACCATCGAACCGGATGCCCGCCGCTTGGGACCCCGACGACTGCGAGCGCGCTGGTTCCGCCCCACGCTTCAGCGGCGCCCGCGAGGGCGGACGCGAGCAGCTCGTCCTTTGCGTGGCCGCCGCTGGGGAGCGCAGTGAACTCGACCATGGGACTCGCCCAATAGACCTTCGTGCCCGACGGCGTCGCTTTCAGCGTGTAGGCCTCGGCCGGCGCGCTCGGTAGGAGCATCGCGCTGACTGTCATACCCATGCCCAAGATCTTTGCTCGGCCCCAGGAGGCCCGTGGTCGTCTCATCATCGGCTCCCAAGCAAGAGCAGGAAGCGGACCACATCGGATTGGGCCGTGGACTCTGGGGCTTGGTGTCGAGACCCGACAAAATTGAAGGACGTTTCGGCAAAATCGTAGGATTCGCAGGCACGCGGATCGGGAGATCGGGTTCCGTCGAGCTTCCTGGATCTCGAGCTACCCGTGTCGAGGCGACGTACCCGCTTCCTTTTTTGGAGGAAGCAGCGACCACCGGTCGTTGGATCATCAACTCGCTTTAATTGGGTCTTCTCGGTCGACTTCCCTCCTTGACCCTCGCGCCCGTTCGCGCTGAAGCAGCCGCATGCCACGCATCTTCATCTCCTTCGTCTTGCTCCTCCCGGTCGCCTGCGCTTCGAGCCCGGAGCCCGCACCCGCACCGACGGCGTCGGCGGCCGGAGCGACGAGCGCCCAAGCCGCCGAGGTCAAGCCGGTCATTGGCCCCGCGACCACCGCGCTACCTTCGGGGGTGACCATCGAGGTGCCGGCCGGTCTCGTCGCCAAACCCGAGGACCGCGGGATTCGTTTGCTGGATCCCGAAGGCCAGGTTGCGGTGGGTCTTTACGAGTTCGAAGGTCATGACCTCGCGGCAGCGCTCGCTTCCGCATGGCCGCTCCTCGGGGCCGAGCCGCTGCCCAAGGAGGAGCAGGTGATCGATCCGCCGGCCAAGGACGGCTGGGATCAGGTGCGGGTCGTGAACTACGAACGCGACACCGAAGACCGGGTCCTGCAAGCGGTGTTGCGGCGGAAGGGCGAGCGTATCTTCACATCCCTTTTGCGGGGGCCCGAAGGCGCGGTCGACAAGCGCGCGGCCCAGATTCGTACCTTCTTCGGCAGCTTGAAGGTGCCCGGCGTCGGAGACCTGGATCTGTCGAGTCAAACGCCCACGAGCATCCGCGGAAAGATCGCTGAACTCGATGCTTTCATCGGCGAGCTCCTGATCGCTTCGGGCACGCCGGGGCTTCAGATCGCGGTCGTCGAAGACGGCAAGATCGTACACTCGAAGGGCTTCGGCGTGCGTGAGCTCGGCAAGAAGACGCCGGTCGACGCGGACAGCTTGATGCTGATCGGATCGGTCAGCAAGTCGATGACCACGCTGCTCATGGCGAACCTCGTCGATGCGGGCAAGCTGCGGTGGGAGCAGCCGGTTACGCAGGTCTACCCCGATTTTACACTTGCCGACCCTGCGCAGACGGAAGCGATCACCGTCGAGGAGCTCGTGTGCGCGTGCGCAGGACTTCCGCGCAAAGACATGCCTCTCGTGTTCGAGTTCGAAGGCAAGAAGAGCGATCTCGTGTTCGGCCAGCTCGCGACCATGAAGGCTTCGACCAAGCCGCGCGAGACCTTTCAGTACCAAAACCAGATGGTGGCGGCGGCCGGCTTCATCGCCGGGCATGTCCTCTATCCGAAGATGGATCTGGAGCGCGCCTATGCCGAAGCGATGAAGACGCGTGTCTTCGGACCCCTCGGCATGAAACGCACGACCCTCGATCTCAAAGCGGCCACCCGCGATCGCAACCACGCGACCCCACACTCGGAGAATCTCGAGGAGACACACGAGAAGATCGACCTCGCCCACGAAGACTTCGCGCGCGTCGTGGGGCCGAGCGGCGGCATCTGGTCGAGCGCCCACGAGATGGCGCGCTACGTGATCCACGAGCTCGACGCGTCCGAAGGCCCCAAAGTCAAAGTGGCGAGTCAAGCCAACAAGTCCCGACGATGGAGCCAGCAAGTAGCGATCGGCAAAGACGTCTTCTACGGTCTGGGCTTCATGGTCGAGAAGCAGAAGGGGCTCCAGCATGTGAGCCACGGCGGCGGGACCATGGGTTTCGCGACGCTGCTCGGCTTCTACCCAGACAAGGGGCTGGGCTACGTCATGATCGCGAATGGCACCGGCGGTCACGCCATCGAGCGCGCCATTCGGTCGCGCCTCTTTGAGCTGTGGTTTGGCATCGACGAGAAGGCCAAAGAGTCGTTCGAGGCCGGCAAGGAGGCGCAGACCAAGGCGTTCGCGGAGCTGAGGAAGAAGTTTTTGCCCGTGGATGAGGCGGTGCTCGCGCCGCTGCTTGGCGTGCACGAGAACGCGGAGCTCGGTCGCTTCGAGTTCGTGCGCCGCAAAGGTGAGCTCTGGCTCGACACCGGCGTCTACGACACGCGGCTTGGGTACATGAATGAGCCGCCGGGAAAGCGAGTGTTCGTGTTGCTCGATCCCCCGCTGGCCGGGATTGGGCTCGAGCTCGATGCGCCGGGTAAGAGCTTTCGGCTCGATCGCGGGCAAGAGGTCTACGAGTTTTCGAAGGTGGTCTCACCCTAGGTCGGGGCCGGAGCTTGGGGCCAGTCGAGCGTCCCCCGAACTCCCTCCGCGCGCGGCGGTCAGCCACCGTCCGGCCGCGACTTCATCCCGTGCCGCATCTCATGGCTTTGCGTCACCAGCACCCGCGGGGCCTCCGGATGAAAGTACAGCCGGCTCGAGATCGCGTGGCCCATCATCGAGCGCAGGTCGGGTGAAAGATCGTCATTCGCAAGCTGGTTCGTCACGTTCTGCCACCACTCATCCTCGTGAATGCGCAGCATCCACCAAGCCTCATCCGGCAGCGCCTCCACGCGGCACTCGAGATCGAAGCGATGTTCCGCCCTCTCCTCCTCGGAGGCCACGCGAATCACGAGGCTCGCCCTGCACGCCTCGCCGCTCATCACCGCCTCGAGCGCGGACGCGAGCTCGAGTTCGAGCTCGGTGCTCCGTCGAATGACGGACCCTTCGTTCGGCGTCCACGTCATGCCGCGTTGCGCTCGGTACGTGCGCGTGTCCTCACTCGTCATCGCGGTGTCGAGGAGCACGAGACCGTTCGGTTCGAGTTCCGCCCAACCTGGGAGCCAATCCATGGTTGAGAGCGCGGGCGCAAACGAGGTGGGTTCGAGGACCGCACCCACGAAGGCGTTCGAGTTCGTGCCGCGGTCGTCCTGCACGGTGACTGTGAGCAAGTCGTCTTGCAGTGTCGTCGTAGCCTCGAGTCGTCGCTCTGTCGGCGCGCCCACCGACTCGCCACGAGCCTCGTGTCGACGCTCCAGCACCGACAGCTCGCCCGAAGGTGAGAAGCTCCACCATGCTTCGCCGGTGAACGAATCCGCGAGGACCGTTTGCATCCAATGACCCACGAGCAACGCCGAGGTCACGCGAGCTACCGGGCCTTCGAGCTCTAGGCCGTCCAAACCATGAACCGGAGATTCACAAGCGATGAGGCCGCCGAGAAGAGCGAGGTAGCTGCGGTTGCGCATGCGTTCAGACCTATCGCAAGGAGCGTGTCGGTCCCAAGAGCGCGGAGCTGAAATCGGTACGCGTAGGGCAGTGCTCATGCACGAGAGGCGTGGTGAACTCGTGGCGTCCTGGGTGGTCGAGGAGCGGCGTCGAAAAAGGCGCCTGTCCCCTTTTTCCCACTACTCTCCGAGCTTCGCGCCGTACGCGCGGCTGAAGCCGAAGTGGTACGCCATCGTCACCGCGTCGGCGCCCTTGCACGCGCTCGGCCGCGCGCTCTTCATCACCAGCGCGGTCGACGACCAGTCGATCGTGCGCGAGTGGTTGCTCGTGGGAAGCGACATGCTCAGCGCGGGCTGCACCGGTAGGTGCTGTCCAAAGCCGCGCGTCAACTCCCGGGGGTCGAGCAGCTCGCTCGAATAGATCTGCGGGTCGGTGCGCGCGGGCAACAAGCCGGTGCCGCCGCCCGCGATCACGATCTGCGGCTTGCCGTCTTCGAGTATGCGCGTCGCAACCCCGGGCAAGAGGCGGGGGGTCGTGAGCTCGGACTGATACCAGCACTTGCTGCACACATCGTAGACGTCGATCTGCTTCGTGGGCTCGCTGGTCTCGAGGCCCTGCCACTGCTGTGAACCGCCGATGAAGAAGATGCGATCGAGGCCCTTGTCCTGGACCCACACCGCGGCGCCGGCGAAGCGCGGCACCGGCAAAGACTCGAGGCCAGGGAAGGTGCTCGCCACGTCGACCCACTCGCCCTTCTTGCGATCGAAGACCTCGACCATCTTGTGCGTGGGCACGGCCTGATTCGCACCTACGTTCTCGACGCCATAGCCGCCGCCGACGAGCACATAGCGCCCGTCCGGCGAAGCGGTCACCACAGGGAGAGCGCGCCCATGCGGCATGTCCGGGAGGCGTTCGACCTGCTTGGTGTTTGCGTCCATGACCAGCACCTTCTTGTCGGCGCCTTGCCCCGGGCCCGAGCTGTTATCGGGCCCACGCGTGCCGCCGGCGATGATCAAGAGATCGCCCGCTGAACCCATGCCCGGGTTCACGTTGGGCAAGTTGTTGGCCGCGCCGTTTCGAAGGAGCGCGGTCTCGATGAAGTTGCGGCTGTATTTGTCCGTGCCTGGCTGATAGGTCTTGACCGTCGCGATGCCCTGCTCGAGGCCGCCCACGAGGACCTCGGGCTCCCCCGAGTATGGGTTGTCGACGTGCACCCCCGCCATGGGATGAAACACGCGCATGGCCTGGGTGCCGGGCAAGTGCTCGTTCTCGGTGGGGTCGTCGAGCTGCTTCCAAGCGGGCTTGAAGAGTTCGGTCTTGCTGAGTGCCTTGAGCGTCATGGTTCGTGTCTCCTGATGCTCGTTTTCGGTCCCTACGCCGGATCCGCCCTCTCCTGCCCTCCGCGTTCTGCGCATTGGTTCCCAAAGTGCTGGCGACCCAAGGCGGGTGCTACAGGGAAAGTCCAGGCGGTGTTATGAGCCGGTCGTGCAAGTCGCGAGAACAAAAGCCCTCTTCGATCGTTTCGGAACCCTGATGTCTCGAAAGCCCGCGATCCTCCTCACACTGACCGCGCTCGCCACGCCACTCGCCTGCGGCGACCTCGGCCAACGCGCCGCCCCCCAGCCGGACACCGAACCTCTGAGCATGGGCATCGTGGTGCCGATGGGCGCCGAGACCAAGGCGGCACCCGCCGTCGATGAGGCGGAGGAGAAAAAGCAAGCCGAGATTCGCGTCTCCGCCAAGCGCGAGACCCTCGCGACCGGCGAGCCCGAGGCGCTCGACAAGGAAGCGAAGGCCGCCTTCGACAAGCTGAACTGGAAGGACGCCAAGACGATCTCTCAGCGCCTCGTCGTACATCATCCGAAGCACCCGACTGCCCCCCAGGCCGCGCAGCAAGCAGCATCGGCGATCCTGAGGCTCGGCGAGTACCAAGAAGCCTTCGACTGGCTGCTCGAAGCGCGCCTGCTCTTCGACGGGACCCTGGCCGAAGCCCGCACCTTGCGGGTCCTCGGCAACCTCTACTTCGCAGTACCGCACTACGGAACCGAGCGAGGCGACGAGTTTCATCGCGCGCGCTACGACCAAGGCATCTACAAGAACACCTACCGCAGCGATCGGGCACGCGCGATTCACTACCTCGAGCTCGCGCGAGATCTGTTCGCGAAGCTCGACACCGGCGACAAGAAGGAGATCGAGGCCGAGCGCATCGATACGCAGTTCGATCTCATCTCCGCGATCGCGCGCTTCACGCCCTTCGATCCCACCTGGGGCTATTGGTACTACCCTTGGGGTGAGACTTCGGACGACGACCTCGTCGACGAAGAAGGGGCGGACGAGCGCGCGGGCCGCTGGCACGGCGGCGGCGACATCCTCAATCGCGCCAAGCCCCGCGGCCTTCCGGTGGACACGAGCGGCAACGTCATCTTCGTGCCCAAACCCAAGGCCTACGCCACGGGACTCGACGACACCGCGAAGCTGAAGTTCCTCCTCCGCGAGGTTGAAGCCATCGAGCGCAGCCAAGTCAAAGAGCGCACCGCCGAAGCGCTGCTGAGACAGGCCCTCCTCTTTCGCGCCCGCGACGGCAGCGAACGGCTGCAGCGGCTTCACAACTATTGGTGGGCCGGCGAGCGCCCCTATCAAGCCGCGATCGACGCCGCCAAGATGTACGAGCTCGCGGACGACGAGATGCTCGGCCTCGTTGCCACCCACGTGGGAACCTACAAGGTGCCAGCGGACGAGAGCCCGCTGCACATCTTTAGAGAGATCACCACGCGCTTTCCCAAGACCAAAAGCGCAGATCTCGCCGCCTACTACGTCGGGACCTTCTATCAGTCACGTCAGCAGTACGAGACCGCCATCGCCGAGTTCGAGAAGTACATCGCAGCGCACCCCTCGGGCGCGCACGTCTCCTCGGCGAAATCGAGCATCGAGACCATGCGTACCGGCGAGGCCCGCATCGACTCGAGCCATGCGCAGCCGGCCGGTCGTGACGCCACCTTGGGCCTCGATCACCGAAACCTCGACCGCATCTACGTGCACGTCTCTCGGCTCAACCTCGAGAAGTACGTGGCGGACATCTTCGCGGATGCGGAGAAGCAGGAGCAGTATCAAACCCTCCAAGGCATCGACAACCCGGTCAGCTTCTTTCTTCACAGCAGCAACGACGAGAAGCTGAAGCGCTACGCCACCCGCGAGGAGCGCCACTTCCCCCTCGATCTCGAGCGCGACCCATCCCACCGCTATCGCCGGAGCGAGCATCAGATCCCGGTCAAGGAACCCGGCCTCTACGTGGTCACCGCGTACAAAGACGAAGCGCGGAAGCACCAGCTCTCTCGCAGCCTGCTCATGATGGAAACCACCGCCATCATCGAGAAGTCGAGCGACAAGGGACCCATGGTTTGGGTGGTGGACGCGATGAGCGGAAAGCCCATCACCCAGAGCCAGCTCGAGATCCTCGAGCTGTGGACCGACTGGAAGGACGGCAAAAGCCGCTTTCACTCGAATCACATCAAGCGCGCCACCGACGCACGCGGCATCGCGCTCATACCCGGGCAGGACTATCGGCGACGTCTGGTGCTCGTACGCCGCGGCAAAGACATCAGCTTCGGCAGCAGCTACTTCTCGTGGCGCTACTACCCGACCACGATCAACCGCTTCGCGGACCGAACCCTCGTGTTCACGGACCGGCCGGTCTATCGCCCCGAGCAGACCGTGAAGCTGAAGGTCTTCGGCCGCCGCACAGAAGGGCAGACCTATGCGAGCGGGCCCGAAGTGAAGAACATCTCCATTCAGATCCACGATCCCGCCGGCGCGCAGGTGCTGAACGAGTCGAAGGCGGCCAGCGAACACGGCGCGGCTGAGTTCGAGTACGTGCTCAAGAAGGGCGCGCCGCTCGGCATGTACAACGTCAACGCGACCGTCGACGGCCGCTGGACGAACGTCGGCGGCGGGCAGTTCCGCGTCGAGGAGTACAAGGTGCCCGAGTTCGAGGTCACGGTCTCGGTGGGCGATGGTCCCGCGAAGCTGGGCGCGAAGATCCCGGTCAAGGTGCGCGGCACCTACTACTTTGGCGGCGGGGTCGAGAACGGCCGCGCGCGCTACAAGGTCTTTCGCACCGACCACGAACAGAGCTACGTGAGCCCGGGGCCCTGGGACTGGCTTTACGGCGTCGGCTACGGGATCTGCCACTACAGCTACCCTTGGTTTGGCTGGTGGCGCCACTGGGGCTGGCACAGCCCGGTTTGGTATCCGTGGTGGGGCCCGGCACCGGCCGCGGTCAAAGAGCTCGTGCTCGAGGGCGAAGGTCGCCTCGACGCAAATGGCGAGCTCGTCTTTGACCTCGATACACAAGACGCGAAGGTGAAGTTCGGCGACAGCGATCAGAAGTTCATCGTCGAAGCGGAGGTCACCGATGCCTCCCGACGCACGATCGAAGGTAAGGGCGAGGTCCTCGCCACCAGGCATCAGTTCTTTGTCCACGCAGAAGCCGACCGCGGCTACTACCAGACCGGCCACACCATCCTCTTCAAGGCCCGCGCGCTTCGCCCCGACCAGAGCGCACAAGCGAGCGAAGGAGAGTTCCGCGTGGCGCGGGTGATGTTCCGCGGCGACAATGGCGACACCATCGAGGAGAAGTCGGTCCTTTCACGGGCCGCGAGCACCTCGGCCGACAGCGGCGAGGTCGAGCTGCGCTTCGACGCCAAGGAGCCCGGTCAATATCGGCTCTCCTACGTGACGAAGGATGCCTGGGGCAACGAGGTAGTCGGCACCACCTTGGTCTGGGTCCACGGCCCCGGCTTCGATGGGCGACGTTTCCGCTTCAACCATCTCGAGGTCATCACCGACAAGCGAACCTACGAGGTCGGCGAGACCGCACGCATCCTCGTGAGCTCGGACATCAGCGGGGCCTCGGTGCTCTTTACCGACTTCCTCGAAGGGGGCCACCTCGTGAACCCGCAGGTGCTCGTGCTCGAAGGCAAGACGCGCATCATCGAGGTCGTGATCGAGGAAAAGCACGTCCCAAACTTCTTCGTCGAGGCAACGGTCGTGGGGGAAGGCAAGATCTCGCAAGAGATCCGCGAGCTCTTCGTGCCGCCCCAAGACGCCGAGCTGATGGTGACGGTGCGACCAAAGAAGAAGACCTACAAGGCGGGTGAACTGGCAGAGATGGAGGTGCTCACCACACTGCCCAATGGCAAGCCGGTGTCCGCCGAGGTGGCGGTCTCGGTCTACGATCGCGCGGTCACGTACATCCAGCCCGAGCTCACCCCCGAGGTGCGAAGCTTCTTCTGGGGCCAGAAGAGATACGCGCAGCGGGTCTCCGCCTCCAACCTCGATCGAAGTTTTCAGCAGTGGCAGAGCTTGAATCAGCTCGATCAGCAGGCCGCGTGGACGCTCAGCGCCGCCAGCACCGCGTACTTCCAACAGGAGGTCGATCTTCAGCATGGCGAAGGCCTGCTCGGTAGTCTTCGAGGTGGCAACGCCCTCGCCGCGCCCGAGGAGGAGGCGCCGGCGGAGAAGAAGGCCAAGATGGATGGCCATGGCAGTGGCGCCTCAGGGCCCCAGGCGGCGGCGCCCGCTTCGCCCGCCCGAAGTATGGCCAAGGACGAAGCCAGCCGTGGGGAGCGAGATGATCGAAGGGGCGGCAGCACGGAGACACGGCAAAACGCCGCAGACGGGCCCAAGATGGTGCAGGCGACGGTGCGAAAGAGCTTCGCTGACACCGCCTACTTCGGCACGACGAAGACCGACCAAAACGGCAAGGGCACGCTCGAGCTGCGTTTCCCGGACAACCTCACCACTTGGAACGTCAAGGCGATCGGCATGAGCAAGAAGACCCAAGTGGGTGAGTCGAAGCTGAGCGTCATCACCACCAAGAACCTCATCGTGCGGCTCGAGACCCCGCGGTTCTTCCGCGAACGCGACCGCATGATGCTCACCGCCAACGTGATGAACCGCTTGACGTCCCAGAAGAAGGTGACGGTGGAGCTATCGCTCGACGCGGAGCTGCTCGAGGTCGAGGGCAGCACCAAGCGCACCATCGAGGTGCCGAGCGGCAAGGAAGGCTCGGTCAACTTTTGGGTGAAGGTGAAGAACGAGGGGCAGGCGAAGGTGAAGATCTCCGCGCTCACGGACGAAGAGTCCGACGCCAAGGAGCTCACGATTCCCGTTCTGGTGCACGGCTTCATGAAGACCGTGTCCGAGGTGGGGAGCATCTCGGTTTCGAAACCGGGCGAGGTGAGCTCGAGCCTGAAGTTCACCGTGCCGGCGGAGCGCCGACCCGCCCTCTCGAAGCTCACCGTGCGCTGGGCCCCGAGCCTGGCCGGCGCGATGATCGACGCTTTGCCCTACTTGCTCGACTACCCCTACGGCTGCACCGAGCAGACGATGAGCCGCTTTCTGCCCGCGGTGCTCACGCGGCGGTCGCTTCAGGACTTTGGCGGGTACAAGCTCGAAGACCTGCAGAAGATCCGCGAGAGCATGAACCCGCAGCACCTGAAGGCGGAGAACCCCACCGCCAGGGCGCGTCGGGAGCAGATGTATCGCCGCTTCGACCAGAACCCGGTCTTCAACTCGGCCCTCATGGACGACATGATCGCCGAGGGCATCAAGCGACTTGGAAAGATGCAGCAGTCGGACGGCGGATGGGGCTGGTGGAGCAGCGACCGCTCGTCGCTCTACACCACCGCCTACGTGGTGTGGGGACTCTGGGAGGCGCGCAACGCGGACGTGGCGCTGCCTTCGGGCATGATCGAGCGCGGCGTGAGCTCGCTCGCAACGCACATCCAGCGAGAGTTGGCGGAGATCGAGAAGCACAAGGACTACATCTCGAACGAGCACGCGTTTCACGCTTTTGTGATGAGCCTCTTTGGCGAGAAGAACGAGAAGCTCAACAACCGGCTCTTTGAGCGGCGCGTGAAGCTCTCGGCCTATGGAAAGAGCATGCTCGCGCTGGCGCTCCACCAAGTGGGAGACAAGGCGCGCGCGAAGCTCGTGCTCGAAAACGTAATGCAGTTCGTGAAGGAGGACGCGGAGAACGAGACCGCGTGGATCGACACCGGCAACGACTACTGGTGGTACTGGTGGAACAACGACGTCGAGACCAACGCCACCTTGCTTCGGGCTCTCACCGCCATCAGCCCGAAGGATCCGCGTGGCCCCCGGCTCGTGAAGTGGCTGCTCAACAACCGGCACAACGGTTGGTACTGGCGGTCGACGCGAGACACCGCGATCACCATCGCGAGCTTTGCGCAGTACATGAAGGCCTCCGGAGAGCAGGACGTGGACTACGACCTCGAGGTCCTCATCGACGGCAAGGTTCACAAGACCGTGCACATCGACAAGTCGAACTTCCTCTCCTACGACGGGGAGCTCGTCCTCGAAGGCAGCGAGGTCGAGGGCGGGGACCACGAGCTGACGATTCGCCGAAAGGGCAAGGGCGCGGTCTACTACAACGTGTACCTCTCGTACTTCACGATGAAAGAGGACGAGAAGGCGGCGGGGCTCGAGGTCAAGGTCGACCGAAAGTACTACCGGCTCGTGCGCGAGGACCGGAGCCACCAGGTGTACGATCAGAAGGGTCAGGCCACCGCGATGAGGGAGGCCGCTTATCGCAAGGTGCTGCTCGAGACAGGCGACAAGGTGAATAGCGGCGACCTCATCTTGGTGGAGCTCATGGTCGAGTCGAAGAACGACTACGAGTTCTTGGCCTTCGAGGATCCAAAACCCGCCGGTGCCGAACCGGTGGCGCTTCGGAGCGGGGTGACCTTTGGCGAGGCGGTCGCGAACCTCGAGCTGCGCGACGAGAAGGTGGTGTTCTTCATGAGCCGCTTGTCGAAGGGCAAGCTGAAGCTCGACTACCGATTGCGCGCGCAGATTCCTGGGAGCTTCCACGCAATGCCGACACATGGCTTTGCGATGTACGCACCGGAGATCCAAGCGAACTCGGACGAGATGCGGCTGGGCATCGAGGACGTGCCCGAGAACTAGAGGGACTAATGTCCCGTCCGAAAGGTTCAGATCACGTTCGCGCTTGTCCTTTTCGGACACTAGCGCGGAGCGAGGAGCGCTTCGCCCTGCGCTGTCGTGAGTTCGAGACCGCCGGCCCGGGCGGAGGCCATCACCTTGCGCGCCGCGGTCTTGGTGAGCAGGCCCGAGTGGTAGAGTTCCGCCGCGGCCTCGGCATAGTTCGTGATGAGGTGCATGCCTTCGACGCGGCTCGCAGAGACCGTGTTGTTCACTTTGTGAATGACCACTGCGGCGACTTGATCGGGGCGTGCTTCTCGCACCGCTCTGTAAACCTCTGGGTCGCGATGGCTGGTGTCGCCAAACAAGATGAATTTGCGGTCGGGGTTGGCGTCGAGGACCTTTAGGCAGTCTTTGATCTTCTCGGGCTGCGCGACCCATGGCGCGGTGCCGATGCCCGTATCGATGCCCATGCTGGGCAGACTGTGCTCTTCGAACCAGGCCGGGATCTCGGTCACGCGATGTGCGTCGCGGGCGGTGACGTACCACGTCGCATCGAGCTCGGTGTCCTTCGCCTTCTCGAGCTGTTGATAGAGCACGGTGACCCCGGGGTACGGTGCGGGCAAGATGTTGCCGGTGTGCTTGGGCAGGACAGTCTGGTCGATGTCCGAGATGACGCCGAGCTGGGTCGGCTGCGTGGGCGTCGGCGTGGGCTCGAGGCCGGGGATCTTGCCGCGGAGCGCGAGGTAGCCGCGCTCCACGCCCGGCGGGAGTTTCTTCGCGTCCTTGTACGAGAGCTTGGCGTCGCCGCCAGCCGCATCAGTGGCGCTCTCGGTGACGAGCGCCTCCGCGGTCGCGAGCAGCTTGGCCACGCTCGGCCGCACTTGGCCGGTCGCCTCCCGAATGGCCTGCAGCGCCTCGCCAGAGAGTCCGAGGATGCCGTCGGTGGTGGAAGCGGCGCGATCGGCTTCCGAGGCGCTGAGGCGCTGGTCTTTTCCGGCGGCGAGCTTGGCGGCGGGCTCGAAGACCTCGGCGAGCCACGCGGCTATGAAGGGAGACACCTTGGGCGAGGTCTTGAAGACGGCCGACACGGCATCGAGCGTTATCGGGCGCGCTGGGGAATGGGTGCGAAATCCGGGGTCCACCCAACGCCCGAGCGAGTTCGGGGGACGCTCGACTGGACCCGAACGTGGGCGATGCGAAGCCTCCCGTGATTCTCGTCGCTTGCACGGGAGTTCGGGGGACGCGGCACAGGTCCCCCAAAACCGGCCGGGGGTGTGGGGCGGGGAGGCGGCCCCCCCCAGAACCACCCCCCCCGGGCGAGGGGTAAAACAAAACCCAACA
>WYAZ01000083.1 GCA_011526105.1 Deltaproteobacteria bacterium
AACCATCTTGGCTTTGACCGCCTCGGAGTACCCGACCATGATCATATCTCGCTGCTCGCCCCACACTGTTCAGACCGCCCGCCCAAGCACCGGCGAGGATCCGACAACTTCCCTGACACAGGGGGCGCATGCCGCCCGTCCGACGCTTCTTGCTCCTGCAATAGGCTCGAGCCGTAGGTGTCCATGCGAGGCGCCACTGGGCTCGCGTCGTTGACGGTTTGCACCTGTGCGGCCAGCGGCCAAGTGAGGTTGAACACGCGTATGTACGGATTGCTGGCGGCGACGAGCACCCTGGTGCTGCGGTGGTCGACCTGGTGCTTCGAGGCCACCAGGAACTCGGCCGAGGTTACCGAGGTGCTTCTGATGACGTGTTCGCCCGAGCTGACGGCGACCCAACCGACCAACTCGGTCCCGTGTACGCCATTTAGATAGTCCCATTCATCCATGCGAAAGTCGAATCCGGAGGAGGATACGTTGCGGATTCGAGTGGTGAGCGGCGCTCCATCGTTGCGAGACATGACCTGGGCAAAAACGACCGGGTCGCGGATCGACTGTGGAAAGCTGATTCGTCGCCAGCTTCCTCGAGCGCTCTGGCCAGCCGAGAAGCTACCGGCTCGTCCGATGACGGCTCCGGACCGATCGCGCAGCACGCTGTTGGTGGCAGCGAAGAGGAACAGCCTCTCCTGCGCGTGGGTGACCTCGCCGTCTCGTGAGCTCTCTTCCTCCATTTGGACTTCGAATCGACCGGCCTGCGGGTTGCGCATCCGAATGGCCGCGGTATCCGCGTCATTCATCGTTGGTGCTCCGACGACGGCCACGATACCTGGCACGTCGATCGCCTTGTACTGGTGGCCCGTGTCCACGCTGGTGGGGGTGAATCCAAGCTGGGCATACGTCGTGAGCAAGCCCCGTGCATCGGTCGCGAGCTCATCCGTGTCGGCCGGCGAGATCTCACCTCCGCACGCGCCTAAGACGATGGCCGCGATCGCCGCGATCCGGCGGAGTCGAAGTTTCTCGGAAATCGATTTGTTCATCTTGGTTCCTGATCTCGATGTGACCGCGAGTTCTGTCTCTCCGGTGTGCGGCTCCCACTCGGATGCACCTCTTAGGCAGCACGCGCTGCAACGACGCTGACGCGCTGGCTCCTCATCAAGTCCCGTGCCAGCCAGACCCATGCCCTTCTTCGCGCTCGCCGGCTCGAAACGACGCCCACGGGCGCCGGGCGTCTGACTCTAGAGACGCCTTCGGAGGCCGTGGGCTGCACTTCGCAGCATGGTCCCCCCCTGTGTCGGGGAAGTTGTCGGAAGCTCGCCGTTGATGTCGAACTGCCGAGCGGTGTAGCGATCGGAACAGATGCGCTCCATTGAAGCCTTGGCCGCTCTCCTCGAGACGGATGACCTCGAGGGATTCCGCACCGCGCTCGCCGAACTCAGTCCTGTGGAACTACACGCTGCGACCTTCCAAAACGGGGACACGCTGCTCGATTTCGCGTTGTGCGAGGGGAAGCGGGACGCCATCACCGCCCTGTTCGAGGCGGGTCTCGACCCGAACCGCGAGCGCGCGGGCGGCGGTACACCGATCACCTTCGCGATTAGCCAGGACGCACCGGCCCCGGTCGTGTCGGCGCTGCTCGCGGCCGGCGCCGATCCAAACCGTGGACACAACGGTGATGGAATCTCGGCGCTGACCCTGGCGGTGGACTACGAACAGCACGAGGTCGTGCGGGTGCTGCTGGCCGCCGGAGCCGACGTGAACGAGACCAACAACGGATCGCAAACGCCGCTCATCACCGCTTGCCGACGCCGAAACGCTGCCCTGGTCCGAGCGCTGCTCGACGCTGGCGCGGAAGCGGATCTCGGTGCCGACGGGATGTTTCCCGCCGAAGCCGCTGGTGATGACTCGGAGATCCTTGGACTGCTCGCGGATGCTCGCGCCCGTCTGCCCCGCTGAAGCGCGAGCGCAAGCCTTGGGACGAATCCTGGGTTCCGGCGCGGACACCATCCCCGGCAGAGCAGGGCGAAGCCGCTCCCCGAAGGACAGGCGAGAGCGGTGCTGCGTGCCTTTCGCGAGTGCAAGAAGCCGACCCGTCGACCGTCTCGACTGCTCACTGCGCGTAGTACAGGTGGTCTAGAAACGCTGCGTTGACCGGAGCCTGGGAACCAAAGCCGCGACGATGGTTCCCACGCGTCCGCACGCCTTGCACGTCGAGGTGCAAGCCGCCTTGCCATACGCGAGCGTATACCGTGGTGCCGCGCCCGGAGTCTGTCTGAGATAGAGGCGATGCCTGCTGTACACCACCGAGCCCATCGGTTGAAATGGTTGTGTGTCAAGCCGAACTGCTGCAGGACGACTGGAGCCCGTTTGATCGCGCTTCGACCGGCGGGGCCGGTTCTTCCGCGGTCACTTCTGCTGAGGTCGCTCGTCCGTTGGGCTATCGTAGGACCCACCGCAGCCGGCGAGGATTCCAATAAAGTCGAGTGAGGAGAGGAGGCTCGAGATCTGGTTGTTCACGGCTCCCTTCTTTCTTGCTCGGTTTCGACCCCACGGGTGGCCGGTCAGGGTTCGAGTCCTATCTTTCGAAGGTAGCCCGGATCCCGGACCGAGCTACGCGCGATCTTGTCGAGCAACCAGCTTCGACCACCCGACCACAAGTCCGTCGCTCGTTGCAGGTCCGCATCCGGGACACCCTCGAGCTTCTTCGCAACCTCGTTTCGAACCTGGCGCTGGTAGCAGCCCAGAAGCGTCAACATCAGGGGGCTGGGCCCGTTGTGGGGCAGATTCTCGAACAGCACATCGTGGGTCTCGAGGAAGGCTGCCATCGTCGAGACCGCCTTGCTCTGGGACGCCGTGAGCGGCGCACCTTGCAGGAGCGCCGAGGCTGCGTCGCCTAGGACTGCGAAGTCGACCTTGCGGGCCTTTCTTCGCGCCTCGAGCGCTGCTTTGTCGGTGGGGAGCTCCCTCTCGATCCGTGTATGGACGGTGGTGGTGTCCCTCTGCGGACCAAATCGGCCTTGTGAACCACCGGGTCGAGCCGGGCTCTGCCGGTGGACTGCGCGCGAACCGACGTCGACGGTCCCGCGCGCATCGAGAACCTCAGAGAGACTTGGAAGCCAGTGGGAGGTTGCTATGTCGTGAGGATCTCGCTCGACTAACTCTGGTTTGAGGCCCCATTTGATGACTCGACGGTTTGGAGTGGCCCAGTAGAAGCCATTCTCATGGTTGTGTCGGAGCTCGGCCGGAGCAGGCCCTTGATCCTTCTCATAGTACTCGAGGTGCCCAGTCTCTTGCCACCCGCTGTTCCCGTGGACCGCGTTCCCTCCGAGATGGAGCCGATCGAAGGGGAAGTTGCTGGTCAAGGTCTGTGGAGCGGTCAGACAAGCGTTAAGGCTGGCCGAGTTCAAGCCAACCAGCAGTCCGGAGCCCGCGGGCATCTTCTCCAGGAGGTTGCCGAGCGCTTCAGACGCGCCGGGAACCCCTTCCTGAACCTCTCGAAGCAACGTTCGCGCTTGCCGCACCCTCTTGGATTCTCCGACGTCGACCGACGCGGCGACCATCGCGCCCCCGTAGGCCGCGGGACCTACCGTCTTGGTCGAACGCGCGTGACCACTCGTGTGCTGGGCGTACTGCGCCTGACCGGGGGCGAGTTCGAGGACACGAGGCGCGTTAGGTGCCACCCTACTCGCTCGGGCCACCGAGGCATGTTGTGTCGCCGTGGCCTCCGTTTCACTCGCGACCCCGGCCGCGGTTCGTCGGGTTGTGTTGATTGTCGTCATGAATTCCTCCTGGAGACATCCTTGAATGACTAGCTTGCCCGCGACATGCGCATCGAGTTCTCGGCCTCGATGACCATTTGGTGCAGCGCAAAGAAGAACGGCGGGATGTCCGCATCCTTGGTCTTCTTGTCGAGCTGTTCGAAGGGGACCGCCTGCGCCTTGCCCCAGGCGTCCTCGAACAGGGTGTCGGCGCGCATTTGAACGTAAACGTCGTGGATCGTCGAAAGTGCGTTATGGGGAGCGGAAGAGAGGTTCTCGTACGAACGGTGTCCTAAGCGGAGCTCAGCCAACTCGCCGAGGAGCGATCCAGCGTAAGCGATCATGCCCTCTGCTTCGCGTCGGCTCAGCTGCTCCCAGGAGCGTCCTTCGGTACCGCTGAGTCCCGCCCTGAACGCCGCGAGGTCGCCGAACTTCTCGGACAACGCCGTCTTGTACTCGGCGGGACTGAGGCTTTGATCAATCTTGACGTCCATCCCGGAGAGGTGGGCGAGCAGACCCAACGCGCCGGCCTCGACGGATGCGGCGTTGTTTGCGTTGGCCTTCTCGAGTGCGAAGCCACCAACTTTTTCGAGGGTCTCATACGGTAGACCGAAGAGCCGGCCGGCCGCCTTCGCCTCGCCGAACGGAACCTTGGCCTCCTTGGCCAGCTGATCCGCCGCGTCCACGCGGTGCTTGTTCGTGACCGCGGTGCCCTCCCGCTGCGCAATCTCGGACGCCCGCTTCATGATCGCCTCGGCGCTGGGGGTCTCGCAGAAGGTGTTCCCTGATCCGGGACCGAGGTTCACGAACCAGTCGTTGTGGGCTCCCTTCTGCCCGGCGTGTGTGCCGGCCTCCAGGAACCTCGAGAGAAACGCACGGGCGACTTCTGGGGTGGGCGGTGTCACTCGCACACCGCCATGGCGCGCTGCAGCGGCGATCGTGAACTGATGGTGTTCTTCGCTGATGTCGGCCGAGGCGCGTAGCACTGATCTCGCCACCGCAAGTACGGCCTCCTGTCGGGCGTTGTCGACGCCAGAGCTGCGGATGAGGTCGGTCACGATGCTCTGCTGGCCCCTAAAACCATGACCATCCGCATATGGGTTTTGCACCGCAGTGAGTTGGATGAGGTGAGCGGCGGCCGCGGCCGGAGGCGCGCTTCCTTGAAGCAGGTCCTTCGCCTGTTCGTACTGCTGCACTAGGTTGAGGGGGTTTCTGAGTTGGGGTTTCATGAGCTCATCCTTCTACTGGCGTTCATCTGGGTTGTCTGACTGGGAGCAATGCCGCGGCCTGGCGTTGGCTGCGACGACAGCATGTTGCGACAACGCAGCGCGACCGGGCGTTGCTCGAGCTGAAGGACTCGGAGGAAGTCACCGAGAACCTGAGGGTCTCCGAAGACGTCGAAGCAATCAGGATCCGGGATGGAGCCAGTTCGAAGATACTCGATCCAATGCGAGAGCGGGCACTGGACGACCGCCTGCGGTATGCAGTGGAGCGAGGCCTGCGCGGAGACCGAGATGGTGCGCTCCTCCATCCGGATGACGATCCGCTTCTCTAGGCCCTCGGGAGACGAGACGAGCAGCACCAGCTCGCCGTCTGGGAACTGCTCCAGACGCGATGGGTCTTGCTGCTCGAAGCCAAATCGCAGGGCGCGCGCGTAGCGGTCGATGCTGAACGCCGAGTCTTGGAGCGCAACGGGCACACCCTCCGTTGTGCAACCGCGGTGCCAACTCGGCGGTCGGGCGATCAGGTCGCTCCTGGAGCAATAACGCGGGACGGCGCTGCCTCAGGACGTCGATCGCTCCCATGCGTCGCCGCCAGTGCTCGCCCGGGAGGTCTTGTGAGCCTGCATCGCTCCGGTGCTAGATTGGGAGGCGTGGCGCTTCACCCCTCCCTGTTTCTCCTCGTCGCCGCCACCCTCTGCGCCTGCGGAATCGGCGATCTCGAGATCGCTCTTCTCCCTCTGCCCGGCCAGTCCGAGGGCGCGCGTTCGCTGCTCGTCGCGGCGCAGGAACACGGCCAGATCGTCAGCCTGGACGCCATCGATCTGGAGGCACCTTCACCGTTTTGGCGGCTTCCTTTCTTGGTCGAGGCGGACGTTCTGATCGAGGCGCTCGTCTACGAGGATGATCTGGCGACGCTCAGCCTCGTGCCGGGTCCAGTGGAACAGGGCCCGCCAACGTCCCGTCGAAGACTGCCGTCCGAATTCGCGCGCTATTGGGTGACGGTCACCGCTGCCGGTCCGGTCCCCGACGTGTGGGTGCCGCGCGATGAGAGGAGCGCTGAGCTGGATGCGGTCCGACTCCCTGACGACGGCTCGTACTGCCCGCGTGTCCGTGTCACCAACTACAGCCTGCCTAGCCCAGACAACGGTGCCTTCGCTGGACGTCTGCCCTCCGGGCAGGTGTTGCTGGGGGATGCGGCCGGAAACATCTGGACGACCGATGGACCGCTGTCGAATGGGCTTGCCCGGAACGAGGGTGACACGTTTGCGCTGACCAGTTTCAGCGTCGCACCGGACACGGAGGAGCTGTACTTCGGCGCCCCGCATGGAGAGATCCATCGCGGCAGAATCGGCGGACCGGAACTCCGTACCGAACGAGTGGCGAAGGCCCCTACGGAACAGTCACTGCGTTTCCTCGAGGTCGTGAGCAGCTCGACGAGCCTCGAGCTCTACACCATGAGCCTGCTCGGCCAGGTCTTTCACTACGCAGAGCCCAACTGGACCCTGCTCTACGACTTCGAACGCCCCGGTGGCTTTGCTCGGCTTCAGGGCCTCGTTCGGCTGGAGGACGAGCATGGGACCGAGGTCCTCGCTGTCGCCGCCGAGGACAACCGAGTCGTCTCGATTCGAAACGGCATCGTCGAGCTGCAGGACGTGGGTTCAGCCGCCGGCTTGGTCGAGATCGCGACCGTCGACTGGCTGGGCCCGGTCGTCGGAAACGCGGAAGGCGAGATCTTCGCTCGCATCGACGGAAGCTGGCAGGCGCTCGGGCCGACCGAGGTCGCGGTCTGGCTCACCGTCATCGACTCCGTCGAGCCCGGACTCCTCGTCTACCTGGGCGCATTCGGCAATCTCGGTTTGCTGCGCAACGGGGCTTCTTGCGGAGCAACACAGCTGCTTCCCGGTGATCCGTTCTGGCTCGTTCCGGTCGGACCCGTCTCGGAGCGTCGCTTCATCGGCTACGGAGACACTCCGGCCAATGCCGGGCTGTGGTACACCGAGGTTCGCCTCGAGTAGCGAGTTCCACCACGACACGTGTGGTGTACTCCCGCATAAACCGCTCGTACGGGCGAGTTGCTGGAATGGGAGCTCGGATGGGGAGCAGGTCACCAAGCGCGGTTCACTTGGTGCGACGGACCCGAGAGGCCCGCGGCTGGCACCATCGAAGGTCAGCGACCTGATACTGCGTGACGCCGGTCGAGGTGGAGATCGATGAGAGCCTGGTCATCGAGAACGAGGCTACGTTGGTGCTCGTGCGCGATAGAGCGTGTGAAGGGGAGCACTTAATCTTCCGCTCCAGAACCAATCCCGGGCCGAGCGAGCAAGTGAGGTTTCACTCGCGGCCTACCCCAACCTGTGCGCCGCGATGGACACCCCTGCCCACGTCCGGGAACTCAGAGTCGACGAATGACTCGCGGGCGGAACCTTAAGTCGCGAGCGAGCTGGGCCAACCAAGAGCGCTCAGCTCGACGCAGCGCCGCGTCGTTGCTGCAGCGTGTTCAGCTCTCGAGTGGCCGTCCCCTCCGATTGACGAAGAAGGGCGCGGGCTGACACGATCTCAAGATGCCGCTGCCCCCCCACCCCAAGCACTTCGCCCCGGATCCCGAAGCCGAACACGCGAGCCTCGAGCGCCCCGCCTTGGAGGCCCTGCTGTCCGGTCGTGCATCCCTGAGCTCCACGTTGGGCATCTCGAGCGGAGATCTCGACACGATCTGGGGAGCGGCGATCAGCTTGGCGCAGGCGGGCGAGCATGAGCGAGCCGTCGGAGCGCTTCTCGCCCTCGAGGTCCTCGCGGGGGCTGCTCCAGAGATCGATCTCGCGCTCGCCGGGTGTTTCGCCCGCCTGGGTGAGCGACAAGCCGCGCACCTCAGACTCGAAGCGCTGTCCTTGTGCGAGACCGAAGAGATCCGCGTAGCCTCGAGCGTACTCGCGACAGAGTTCGGACTCCGTCGGGAGGAGGAGCGTCGATGAGCACGAGCAGGACTTGGGCAGTCAGCACGCTCATCGATCGAGGGATCGGCGTCGCCGAGAGGCTCGAGACGCTCGCCGACGCGGCCGTCGAACGGCAAGCCGCGCCCGGCGTTAGCCGAGAAGCCGACGGCTACGACCGGCAGGAAGTCGACCGAACACCAGGTCGGTCGACTTGGCTCACTAGGCTCGACAAGCTTCGCCCAAACTGGAAACCGGTGCCGCAGGACCCCTCCGACACCTATAAAAGCCTCGACGAGCGAGAGCTCGGGCAGATCCATCGGGCGGCGGATACCGTGGTCCGGGGCGTCATGCAGCTGCAACCCGGCGCTCGGCTCCAGAGCCACGATCCCTTCGACTGGGCCGCCGGTTTCCTCCCCGCGCTCGAGAGGGGGCGAAAGGCGCTCGAGGGAACCTTGGGCGAAGGCGTCATCTCCCGCGTCTATCTGGGTCAGCTGCGGGAGTATCTGCAGCCGCATGCCGAGCAGCGACTGAAGACCGCGCTGGCCCTGGTCGATTCCCGTGGCGCGCTGACGAGAACACTCGAGAAGGCGGCGACCGAAGGGTGGCAGGTCTCGGGCTCGCTTACGGAGGTTCAGCACGGGCGCTTGATGGCTGTGCACGAGCAGCTCCAGCAGATCCGCAGCCTCGAAGACCCCGCGGAGAAGGCCCGACGGATTCCCCCGCTTCATCGGGACCTCGGGTACGTCTTTGCCATGCGATCCAAGCTTTCGGACGAAGTGGGAGATGATCTGACGCAGTGGATGAAGGTGCTGCGCCCGGTGAAGATCGTGCTCGAGCTGTACCCTCAGCTCATCGGGAAGTAGGGGGCAGACCACCACCTTGCGGCTCTGTCACCACGATACGAGAAGCAGCGCCGGCGGTCGCCAGCGGCTGACGGAGCCGAGATTGCGTACGGTCCGCGGCCCGGTGCCTGCGCCACGGTGTGAGGCACGAGCAGCGTCGTTTGGCTGCTCTGTTTCCGCCTACCCACACCCAGGACGCGGCCCCACAATCGGCGGGAGACGATCAGATCAACCGGCCGCGGGCCCGCTTCTTCGGAGCTTTCGCTCTTCCGCCGCGCAGTACAGCACCGGCACGACGAAGAGCGTCATGAGCTCGATGGCCATTCCGCCCACCGAAGGCAGCGCCATCGGAATCATGATGTCGGCCCCGCGACCCTGCGAGGTGATGACCGGCAGCAGCGCGAGGATCGTGGTGGCGGTGGTCATGAGGCACGGCCGCACGCGCCGCACCCCAGCGGTGAGTGTTCGCTCACGCACCTCGTCGATGGTGGTGGGTGGCTCGCGCTCGAAGAGCTGCTTCAAGTAGGTCGAGATGACCACGCCGTCGTCGGTGGCCACACCAATCAGCGCGATGAAGCCGATCCACACCGCCACGGACATGTTGATGGTGCCCACCTGAAACAGCTCGCGCATCGAGGTTCCGAGCAGGTTGAAGTCGAGAAACCAGGGTTGGCCGTAGAGCCAGAGGAGCCCGAAGCCTCCGGAGACCGCCACTGCGACGCCGGTGTAGATGACCACACTCGTGATCACCCGGTGAAACTGCAGGTACAGCAGAATGAAGATGAGCGCCAACGCCAACGGGATGAGGAGCATGAGCCTCTTTTCGCTACGGACTTGGTTCTCGTAAGAGCCTGCAAACTCGAAGCTGACGCCCGGCGGAACAGCGAGGGCGCCGGTGTCGATCTGGTTCTGGATGAGCGCACGCGCCTGCTCGACCGTCTCCACCTCTGCCACCTCGGGCTGCCGGTCGAAGAGCACGTAGCTGGTGAGGAAGGTGTCCTCGGAGCGGATCATCTGAGGTCCGCGCACGTACTCGATCTTCGAGAGCTGTGTGATCGGGATCTGCTCGCCGCTGGGCGTAGGAACGAAGATGCGCTCGAGCGCCTCGATGCTGTCCCGCTCCTCGCGCATGTAGCGAACACGCACCGGGTAGCGTTCCCGGCCCTCCACGGTCCGGGTCAGGGTCATGCCACCGAGCGCGACCTCGAGGACATTCTGCACATCGACGATGGTGAGCCCGTAACGTCCGATGGCCTCGCGGTCGAGATCGATCTCGAGGTACGGCTTGCCCACGACCCGATCGGCGAACACGGTCTCGGCTTTCACCGCGGGCACGGTCCTCAGGACCTTCTCGAGTTCGAGTCCGAAGGCTTCTATGCTCTCGAGCGTGGGGCCGTGGACCTTGATCCCCATCGGCGCCCTCATGCCGCTCTGAAGCATCACGATGCGGGCGTTGATCGGCATCAGCGTGGGCGCGCTCGTCATGCCGGGGTACTCCGCCGCCTTCAGGATCTCGGCCCAGATGTCTCGGGGCGTGCGGATGTGATCGCGCCATTGACGTTTCCGCTCGCCGTCGTCCGCGACGCGGTATTCGGGCTTGTAGGTGATGACCGTCTCGATCATGGACAGGGGCGCCGGATCGAGGGCGCTGTCCGCTCGGCCGAGCTTTCCCACCACCCGGTCAACCTCGGGTATCTGTGCGATCGCCGCGTCCATATCGGAGAGCATTTCGAGCACCTCGCCGATCGCGGCGTGGGGCATGGTCGAGGGCATGAAGAGAAAGGAGCCCTCGTCGAAGGGTGGCATGTACTCCCGACCGAACCCGGGGAAGGCGTGGGCCACCGCGGCCACCGGCGCGCTCACCCGAAGCGGCTGCGGCAAGAAGCCGAAGACGCGGTCAAAGCCGAGCCAGGCCGTCGTACCAAACACGAAGACCGAGGCCGGAAGGAGCAGAAAGAGCGCCTTCCTCCGCAAGATGCCGCGCAAGATCGCCGGGTACGCGGACTCGAAGAGTCGGAACCCGCCCATGACGAGGGTGATGAGGGCCGCGACAAAGAGCACGTTCAGGACCGTACCCTTGCCTCGTCCGAGCGGGAGCCAGTCCTCCGCGAGGAGCAAGCTCACGGCGATCACCGCGATGATGTTCTCCGCTTGGCTGATCCGGGTGTTCGTAGCGTCGGACAACAGCGGTCGAGCGAGTCGATAGGCGCCGAGCGCGGTGACCACGAGTCCGCCCACGACGCTGTAGCGAACGAGAAAGACGCCGAGGGCCAAGAGGAGCCAGTCTCGCAGATGCTCGCTACGAAAGATCGAAGAGCGCAACCTGCTCAAACCTCGTGCGGAGGTCGCTAGCGCCCGAGGCCGCCGCCTAAAGACGACGAGCGCCGCCCCCGGCAGAATGAGGAGGGCGAGAACGAGCGCTCCGCTCATCGCGAAGGTCTTGGTCAACGCGAGCGGCGCAAATAGCCGAAGCTCGGTCGAACTGAGACCGAGGACCGGAAGGAAGCTCACCACGGTGGTGAGCACGGAGGTCATCACCGCCGGTGCAACCTCGGCCGCGGCCCGCCGAACCACGACCGCGCGGTCGTCGCCTGGACCCGCCTCGTCGAGGTGCTGACTGATGTTCTCGACAAAAACGATTCCGATATCGACCATGGTGCCGATCGCGATCGCGATCCCTCCTAGCGCCATGATGTTCGCATCTACGCCGGAGATCTTCATGACAACGAAGGCCCCCAGCACTCCGAGCGGAAGCAACGCGGAGATGAGCAGAGAGCTGCGGAGGTTCCGCAACATGATGAGCACCACGATGATCGTGATCAGGATCTGTTGGTAGAGCGCGGTCGAGAGGGTCTCGAGCGTCTCGTGGATCAGCGTGGTCCGATCGTAGAAGGGAACAATGGTCACTTGGCTGACCGTGCCATCCTCGAGCACACGTTTCGGCAGACCGCTCTGGATCTGGGCGATCTTGACCTTGACGGCCGAGATCACCGCCAGCGGGTTCTCGAGAAAGCGCGCCACCACCACCCCGCCCACGGCAGGTGCACCTCCGTCGTCGAGCGCTCCGCGACGCAGGGCCGGACCGAGCGAGACCCGCCCGACGTCTCGCACGCGGATGGGCGTGTTTCCGCGGGCGATGATCACCGTTGCTTCCAGGTCCTCGAGGTCCTTCACGAACCCGAGTCCGCGAACGAGATACTCGACGCTGTTGATCTCGAGGGTTCGGGCCCCCACGTCGAGGTTCGAGCTCCGCACCGCGTTGGCGACCTGGGCCAGGGTGACGCCGTGCGCCCGCATGGCCTCGGGATCGACGTCGACCTGGTACTCGCGGACGAAGCCGCCCACCGAGGCCACCTCGCTGACCCCTTCAACCGACTGCAGCGCGTAGCGAACCGTCCAGTCTTGGATGCTCCTCAGTTCATCCGGATCCCAGCCGCCGGTGGTCTTACCTCGAGCATCCTGACCTTCGAGCGTGTACCAAAAGATCTGGCCGAGCGCGGTGGCGTCCGGGCCGAGCGTGGGTGTCACCCCGTCGGGCACGGTGCCCGGCGGCAACGAGGCGAGCTTCTCGAGCACGCGCGAACGCGACCAGTAGAACTCGGTGTCGTCGTTGAAGATGACGTAGATCATCGAGAACCCGAAGGCGGATGAGCTCCGGATCGTTCGGACCCCGGGGATGCCGAGCAGCGCGGTCGTGAGCGGATACGTGATCTGGTCCTCGACGTCTCGAGGGGAGCGTCCGGGCCAATCCGTGAACACGATCTGTTGGTTCTCGCCGATGTCGGGGATGGCATCGACGGGCACCGGATCCCGCGTCAGCGAACCGAGTTCCCAGGCGAAGGGCGAGACGTAGAAGCCGCCGCCGATCAGCATCAACGCGAGCAAGAACGAGATCAGCTTGTTCTCGATGAACCAGCCGATGAAGAACTGCCAGGCCCCCGACGGAGGCGTGCCAGAGTGATGCGGGCTGCTCAATGCTGATGCCCCCCGGCCGGAGCGGAGGGCGGCGCGGAAGCCTTCGAGTTCTCTTCCGCCTTCAGATAGGAGCCCGGCGCGACCTGCTGCTTCACCTCACCACAAGTGCGCATCGCGGCGCCGAAATACGAGTTGTCGATCTTGGCGCCCCGCTGAATCCAAGATGCGCCCTGGCTGCCGGCCGCCATGGGACAGAACGCGAGGTGCAAGGGTGCCGAAAGCGGGTTTCCGAAGCGGCGAAGAAGGACCTCGATCGCGGCGCTCAAGGGCTCGAAGCCGGTACGCGCGCCGCTCAGGTCTTTAGCCGACGCGATGTGCTCGGCGTGTCGGCTGAGGGTCCGGGCGATGTGGGTCCACTCCTTCGTCGCCGACTGGGAGCGCTCGAACTTGACTGCAGCGACGGCTGTGGCGAGGCGTTTGGCGGCTTCCTGGGTCTCATTTGGATCGTCAGCGGCCAGCGCGGCCTGCACCTCGAGATAGGCGGTGACCGTCGGGCCGAGCTCGGCGCGATCGCTGCTGGAGAGCTCGATGATGGTGTCGAAGGCCCCAGGCTCGCGGTCGTCGCCCGAGGTCATCATGCTCGCGCCGCCCCGTATCTGCAGATCGGCATCCACCGCGAACGCGCCGCGGGTCACCACCCGCTCGCCTTCGGCGAGTCCGGCCACGACGGGATAGTAGTTGCCCAGCCGCGGTCCAAGCCGCACGGTGCGGGCTTCGTAGACGGTTCGGTCTGGGGTCTTCTCTTCGACGTAGATGATGGCGCGACGCCCGGTGAAGAGGGGGGCGCTCGCCGGCACCACGAGGGGGCTCTGGTCACCTTTCGCGGGGCCCGTCGCCACCGTGGCCTCGGCGAAGACACCCGGCCGGAGTCGTCCGTCTCGGTTCTCGACCTCGACGCGCACGAGTGCGGTTCGACGCATCTTGTCCAAGGTCGGCTCGATGAAGGTGACGTTGCCGTCGAACTCTTCGCCGGGGAGCGAATCGACGGTGACTTGCACGACCTGTCCGACCGAGATCCGCGGTAGGTCGCTCTCGTAGGCGTCGAGCTGCACCCAGAGCCGGCTCAAGTTGGCCACGCGGTAAAGCGGAGTTCCGGTCGAAACGTAGGCTCCCTCCGTCGCCATGCGCTCGATGACCGTTCCCGCAAAAGGAGTTCGAATCGTGACCGCGCGGGTCGGCTGCTCTTCCGTCTCCATCCTGGCGAGTTCATCGTCGGGAAGACCGAGCAGGCGAAGGCGCTCTCTCGCGGCGTCGAGCGCGGCGGAAGCGGCGTCTTTGGACGAGCCCGGACTCGAGGCCATGCGCTCCAGTTGGCGCTTCGCGACGAGTAGATCCTGGTGGGCGGCGAAGACCTCTGGGCTGTAGAGCGTAGCGATCACCTGTCCCGCGCGAACACGTTCTCCGGTGACGTTCACGTGCAATCGATCGATGCGCCCGCCGGTCCAGGCGGTCACGGTGCGCAAGGTCGTCTCGTTGGGTTCGATCCGACCGAGCAGCCGAACTCGAGCCGAGGCGTCCGCTCGCCGGCGCACCGGCGACGTCCTGAGCTCCGCGAGCGCCCTGGCGCGTTCGGAGAGCACGATGCGCCTCGGGTCGGCGGCGCCCTCTGCCTCGCCCGAGGTTACGGGGATCAGGTCCATGCCGCAGATGGGGCACTGACCTGGCTCCGGCTGACGGATCTGGGGATGCATGGCGCAGGTCCATGTGGTCGCTTGAACCTTGCCGCCTGTCTCCTTGGAGTGGCCCGCGTGGGGATCGGCCACCGAAGGAGACCGCGAAGCGAACACCACGCCGCCGAGTGCGAAGCCTACGACGAGCAGGAGGATGCCACCTAGGCGGGGCTTCAGCCGCGACAGGACGCCCCGCAGTCGAACGTTCATCTCGTCACTCATTCTTCACCTCGTGGTTGGCAGCTCCGCGCAGCTCCCGGCCGGTCACTTCTTCGAGACGCGCCCACGAGCGAGCGTGGTCGGCTCGAGCTCGGTCCAGCTCCACCCGTAAGTCGAGCAAGTCTCGCTGTGCGAGCAAGGTCTCTGCGACCGAGCCTCGACCGACCGTGTATGCGCCGAGCACCGATTCATAGGCCGACTCGGCCTGGGGCACGAGTGTGTTCTCGTACAGGTGGACGCGCCTGGCTGCGTCGCGCACGCCCGAGAGCGTGGCCTCGAGTTCAGCGAACGCGCGGTTGACGAGCGTTTGTTGTTCAGCGCGCTGGGCGTGTGCGTCGGCGCGGGCCGCCTCGATCGCGTCCGAGTAGCTGCCTTGCCAAAGAGGCAAGCTGACGCCGGCACCAAAGTCCACGCCTCCGGGCATGCCGGCATCAGCGCTGATCATCCAAGAGACCCCCACCAAGAAGCTCGGCAAACGATCGGCGGCCTCTGCTCGGGCGGAGGAGTCTGCCGACTCGGCCATGAAGCCTCGGCTCGCGATCATCGGGTGCGATCTGGCTGCTTCCCTTAGAACGTCAGCGCCGAGGCTGGGTAGCGCGGCGTGCTCGGGCGGCTTTGGTGTGGGCACGACGACGTGGGGTTCGAGCCCGATGGTCTCGCGCAGCCGAGCCTCGAAGGCACGCTCCGTTTCGTCCATGCCGCGGATCCCGTCCTCCAGTCGCGCGGCCGTGAGGTCGATCTGTTGCAGGTCCGCGAGCATCGCGGTCCCACTCGCGATTCGGGCCCGCACCGATTGCGAGAGGCTGCGCACGACGTCGAGGTGCTCTCGATGGATCGATCGAGTGCGCCGCAGCTGCCAGAGATCCCAGTAGGCGTTCGCGACCCGCTGCGAAACCGCGAGGGCTCGAGCTTCGAACTCGGCCTGCATCGCACGTGCCCCCGCGGATGCAGCGTCGGCGCCGGCGGTGAGCTTTGTGGGCCATGGGAAGGCCTGCTGCAGGCCGATACGTCCTTGGTCGGGGGCGATGGGGCTCTCGGCGGTGCGAAGAAAGTACCCGAAGCTCAGCATCGGTTCAGGCAGGCGCCTCGCTCTAGAGATGCGGTAGACGCTGCCTTGCCAGCGTTCGAAGGCGGCGCGGATCTCGGGGTTGTGCTTCAGCGCGAAGGCGACATAGGCGCCGAGACCGGCTTCGAGATCTGCCGCCGCGCTCTCCGCGGCGGAGGAGGTCTCTGTGCCTACGAGCTGGTGGGTCGCCGTGTAGAGCTGGCGCTGTTGCCGCAGCTCCGTCCGCGCGGAGGACTCCAAGCTGCCCGCGCAGCCGCCGACGAGCGCCAGCAGCGGCAGGACGACGACGCTCTTGCCGGTTGTTCGTTCCATCTCGGACTCCTCGGGCGAAAAAGCACGAACCGTGCCGTCGCCATGGCATGCGGGGGGATTGGGTGATGGGCCTCGAGAAGGCGGCCATGCGTGGCCCACCCGGTTTCACTGTATCCAAACGGGTTACTTCTTCTCGTGGGGCTCGGGACCCGATCGAAACTCGGTGGCATCAACCCCGTGCTTACGGAGCAGCCGGTAGAAGCTCTCGCGCTCGACGCCGGCGTGGGACGCCGCTTCCGCCACCTGCCCATCGAAACGCCGCAGGACGGCCTCGAGGTAGCGCCGGGCGACGTCGCTTCGGCCGCGTTCGAGCGCCTGCGCCCAGGTGCACAAGGGGAGGGCGGGGTCCTCACCCGGCGCCCCATGCCCCGGCAGGACTTCGGGCGGCAGGTCAACCACGTCGATCTCCGGATTCCTCGAGACCACACACGCGCGCTCCACTGCCGAGCGGAGCTGCCGAACGTTGCCCGGCCAGTCGAAGCTACGCATCGCTTCGAGCGCAGGCTCGCTGAAGCCCTCGAGCTTGCGCCCCCGCAGGCGCTCGGCTTGAAGCCGCAGAAAGTGGTGCGCCAAGAGCTCGACGTCCTCTCTTCGATCGCGAAGTGCCGGAATGCGAATCAGGGCGACGTTGAGGCGGTACCAGAGGTCCTCGCGAAAGGTGCCGTCTTTGACCATGCCCTCGAGATCTCGGTGCGTCGCCGCGATGAGCCGGACATTTACCGGGCGCTCTTTGGCTTCACCTACGCGGCGCACCGCGCGCTCCTCCAGCGCCCGTGTGAGCTTGGCCTGCAAAGAGGGTCGCATGTCTCCGACCTCGTCGAGAAACAGGCTTCCGCCCTCGGCCTCCTCGAAGAGCCCCTTTCGATCGGTCGAAGCGCCGGTGAAGGCACCCTTGGCATAACCAAAGAGTTCGCTCTCGAGGAGTTCCGCCGGAACCGCGGCGCAGTTGATGGCGATGAATCGCTTGGTCGCCCGCGGCGAGAGCTGATGTACCGCGCGCGCCACACGCTCTTTCCCGGTGCCGGTCTCTCCGAGGAGCAGGGTGGTCGCATCGCTGTCGGCCACACGCTTTACGAGATCCGCGAGCTCCTGCATGATGCGAGACCGGGCGATGACCCCCGGCAGCACCTCGGGGTCCTCGCCCGCGCCGGGATGAGACAGCTCGGCGCGGGCGAGGGCGCGAAGCAGGACCGCGCGCGCGGCGTCGGGCTCGAAGGGTTTGGTCAGATAGTCGTAGGCCCCGAGCTTGAGCGCCTCGACCGCGGTGCCCACGGTCGCGTGCGCGGTCATGAGGATGAACTCCGTCTGCGGCCGGAGGCGCCGGCACGCTCGGAGCACATCGAGCCCGTCCATGTCGGGCATCTTCAGATCGCAGAGCACGACGTCGATCTCTTCACTGGCGAGGATGCGCAGGGCGTCGCCGCCGCTCTCCGCGGTGCGAACGAGCGCGTCCTTCTTCATGACCTTTGCCATGAGCCGCACCATGTTGCGCTTGTCGTCTACGACGAGCAGGGTTGGACGGGAGTTAGCCACGGTCTACCTCTTTGGAGGACTGCCTCGCGGGCAGCTGCACCCTGAACAACGCGCCGCCGCCCGGCGCGTCCACGACCGCGATCGAGCCCGCATGTGCTTTCACGATCCCTTGACAGACCGCGAGTCCAAGGCCGCTTCCACCCCTGCGCTTCGAGAAGAACGGCTCGAAGATGCGCTCGTGGTCCCCTGGCTGAACGCCCGCTCCGTGATCTTCGACTTCGAACACGTAGGTGGGGCCCTCGCTGCGCCCTCGTAACGTCACGGCGCCGTCTGGAGACGAAGCCTGACTCGCGTTGGTCAACAGATTGAGCAGAACCTGGCGCAGGCGCGCGCCGTCGACTTCGAGGGTCGCATCCTCAGCCTCGACCACGATCTGGATCCCCTCCGCGTTCGAGCTCCCTTCGAAACGCTTGGCGATCTCCTTCAGGAAGTCCGCGGTATGGACTCGGTCGATCGCGAGTTGCTCGGTGCGGGCATAGGAGAGCAGATCCTCGGCAATGCGTTGGCAGTGACTGGCCTCTTCGTCCAGGATCCCGAGTTCCTCGCGCAGTGTCTCCGCGTCACCGTCGGGGGTCATGGTCTTCAAGTAGCCGCGGATGATGCCAATCGGGTTGTTCAGCTCGTGCGCAACACCCGCCGCGAGCTGGCCGATGGCGGCCATGCGCTCGTTCTGAAGCAGCCGGGTTTCTCGACGAGCGAGCTCGTTCGCCATGTGATCGAACGCGTCACCCAGCGCCGCCAACTCGCCCCGGCCGACGTGCCCCACCCGAAGCTCGAAGTCCCCACTCCCAAAACGGTGAGCGGCCTCCGTGAGCTTGACCAGCGGCTTCAAGACTGCGGCCCGCAGTCGCAGGGTGAAGCCGATGGACATGACCAGGATCAGAACCACACAGACTCCACCCCCGATCAGGCCAAGCTGCGTCGAGTCGGTGGCCATCACGTGCGCGTGCGCCATCTGGGAGGTCGTGGCCAACGCGAGCGCGTCCGCATGCAGCGCCGCCTCTTGCCCGAGCGTCTCCAGCTCGCGATGCATTCTGCGCACTTCGATGAGATCCCCTCGCCGAGCCGCCGGGAGCGCCGAGTCCATGAGCAGGTCGTGCATGCGTTGGGTCTTCTCACCCAGCAGCTCGAGTCTGAATCGTTCTGCCTCGGGGATGCGGGGTGAGAGGGTCTGGATCTGAGAGCGCAACAGATCGCGGCGTTGCTGATAGTGCTCGAAGTGAGACTCGTCCGCGTCGATGACGGTATGGGCGATGTGGAGCGAGAGTTCCCGCACCGCGGTGGCGAGGTCGAGGCCCTGCCGAATAGAGCTCTCGTCGTGGCGCATCGAGGCGACGAGCCCCGACACGTCGTAGATGACGGTCAGCAGCATCGCGCACATCGTCACGGCGACGATGCTGACTGCGCCGAAGCCGAACGCCATTTGGCGGGCGATGAAGCGCGGAGACGTTTGTGACCCCATGGGCCTCTTTGTAACCGATTCAGTCACAATCCCCAAGAGAATGCCGCGCTCGCTCTAGTGGATACGTGCAGACCGGCGACCGGCGGAGCTGGCCCGCATCTTGCGGCCCAAGCGGGCATGGAGACTCCGATGTCAGCGCACTCGCATCATCGTTCGCACCCGGCCGCGCCATCCGGACTGACCGACCCGGTCTGCGGAATGTCCGTGTCAAACAGTTCACCGCACCGGTCCGAGCACGAGGGCTCGACCTTCCTGTTCTGCAGTCAGAGATGCGCCCAGAAGTTTGCGCTCGAGCCCCACCGCTACGTCGAGCACACTCGCCCAGCTTCAGCCACCGATGCAGCGAATTCGGACACGCGCGAGTACACGTGCCCCATGCACCCGGAGGTGACCCAGCTCGGGCCGGGTGAGTGCCCCAAGTGCGGCATGGCCCTCGAGCCCAGGGATGCGGCCGAAGGCGACGATGACCATCGAGAGCTGCGAGACATGACGCGCAGGTTCTGGTTTGCGGGCGCTCTTTCACTCCCGCTGGTGGCGATTGTCATGCTCGACATGCTGCCGGGCCAGCCGGTGTCCGCCCTGCTGCCGGGTCAGCTTCGGCTCTGGCTCGAACTCGCACTCGCGGCCCCCGTATGTCTGTGGTCCGCGTGGCCGTTCTATGAGCGCGCGGTGCGATCGGTGAAGCATCGCAGCCTCAACATGTTCACGCTCATCGGGCTGGGGGTGAGTGTGGCGTTCATCTACAGCGTCGTGGCCACCCTGGTGCCGGAGGTCTTTCCGGCGTCGTTCCGCGGTCACGGAGGCGTGGTGGCGGTCTACTTCGAAGCGGCGGCGGTGATCGTGACGCTGATTCTGCTCGGACAGGTCCTCGAACTCCGGGCGCGCAGCCAGACCAGCAGCGCGATCAAGAAGCTGCTCGGGATGGCCGCCACGAGCGCTCGCCGTCTCGAGGACGACGGCTCCGAGAAGGACGTTCCGCTCAACGAGGTCGCGACCGGAGATCGCCTGCGGGTCCGACCGGGCGAGAAGATCCCCGTCGACGGACAGGTGCTCGAGGGCACGTCGAGTGTCGACGAATCGATGGTCACTGGCGAGCCTATCCCGGTCCAGAAAGGCGTCGGTGACTCGGTGATTGGCGCGACCATCAATGGCACCGGCGGCCTGGTGGTGCGAGCCGAGAAGGTGGGCGCGGAGAGTTTGCTCGCGCGCATCGTGAGCATGGTCGCGGAAGCACAGCGAAGCCGCGCCCCGATTCAGAAGCTCGCCGACGTGGTCTCTGGATACTTCGTGCCGGCGGTGATGGTCATCTCCGTGATCACGTTCGTGGTGTGGTCTATCTTTGGGCCCGAACCCGCCATGGCCTATGCGCTCATCAACGCGGTCGCGGTGCTCATCATCGCCTGCCCCTGCGCGCTGGGCCTGGCCACCCCCATGTCGATCATGGTGGCGACCGGCAAGGGTGCTTCCCATGGGTTGCTGTTCCGAAACGCGGAGGCCATCGAAGTGATGCGCAAGGTCGACACGCTGGTGGTGGACAAGACCGGCACCCTGACCGAGGGCCGCCCTCGACTGGTCGCGGTCGTCGCCCAGGATGGCTTCGATGAAGGTTCTCTCTTGCGACTGGCCTCGAGCTTGGAACGCGGGAGCGAACATCCCTTGGCGGAGGCCATCGTCGCCGGTGCACAGGAGCGAGGGGTCGCAGTCACCAAGGCGGAGGTTTTCGAGTCGATCACCGGCAAGGGGGTCCGCGGCCGCGTCGAAGGCCGGGACGTCGCGCTGGGGAACCTGGCGATGATGCAGGTCGTGGGCGCAGACCCCGAAGCGGTGACAGTGGCCGCCGAAGCGCTGCGGCGCGAGGGCCAGACGGTGATGTTCGTCGCCGTCGACGGAGAAATCGCCGGGCTCCTCGGGGTGGCAGATCCGATCAAGGAGAGCACACCCGAAGCGATCGCGGCGCTTCGTCGCGAAGGACTCCGGATCGTCATGCTGACCGGCGACTCCGAGACCACCGCTCAGGCGGTGGCCCGAAGGCTCTCCATCGACGAGGTCATCGCCGAAGTCCTGCCCGATGAAAAGGCGGCCGCGGTCAAACGGCTCCAGGCTCAGGGCCGCATCGTGGCCATGGCGGGGGACGGGATCAATGACGCACCGGCCCTGGCTATGGCCCAAGTGGGCATCGCCATGGGCACCGGGACCGACGTCGCGATGGAGAGCGCGGGCGTCACGTTGGTCAAAGGCGACCTGCGCGGCATCGTCCGCGCCCGAAAGCTCTCCCGCCTGACGATGGCCAACATCAAGCAGAACTTGTTCTTCGCCTTCATCTACAACGCCCTGGGCGTGCCCATCGCGGCCGGCGTGCTCTTTCCGTTCTTCGGGGTGTTGTTGAGCCCGATGTTGGCGGCGGCGGCGATGAGCTTCAGCTCCGTCTCGGTCATCGGGAACGCGCTTCGGTTGCGGAGGGCGAATGTCTAGATACGAGAGTCACCCGCCGGTGGGCACGAAGGTCCACCGGATACCACAACCCGGTCGCGAGTTGCCTAGAGCACTTCGGCCCAGTGAGCGAACGGAGAAAGACATGCTGCGATCCATTGTACTTGGCCCATTTCTAGGCGTGATGGCGTGTGCGACGACAACCACGCCGGGCGCGCAACCGCACGACATGAGCGCCGAGCAGCACCGGGAGGAGGCCGCGTCCCATGCTGCGACCGCGGACGAACACGCCGCGAAGTATGACTCGAACCTCGATTCGACGCGGAATCGCTGTCGGTCCCGGGCCGGGGGCAACGTGGGGACAGGGGCCGACCTCGCGGAGAACTTCGATATCTGCTGGACGTCCATCACGAATCCCACCGCGACGCATCTTCGCGAAGCGGCGGAACACCGGCGTCACGCGGCCGACCATCGCGCCGCCTCGGCCGCGCTCGTGGATGCGGAAGGACGGGCGTGTACGGGGGTCAGTCCGCATGACCGGGATCTCAGTCCATTCGAGCGTGTCGATGACATCGCGAGCGTCGAGGCATGGACGGAGCGTCTCGGGACCGCGAAGGCGGGTTCAGAGAAGACCGTCGGCGCGGTTATCGTCTTCCGTGCGGTGCCAGGGATGACCGAAGAAGCGCTGGGTCGCTTGGTCGCGTGTCACCTGGCCCGCAACGCTTCGCTCGGTCATGTCGCGCCCGAGATGCCCAACTGTCCGCTGGTGCCGAAGGGGGCGGAGGCGAAGGTGAGCACGAGCGAGGCGGGTGTTTCGGTCGCGATTCGTTCCGAAGACCCGGCGGTCGCCGAGGAGATCCTTGCCCGCGCCAAGCGACTGAAAGGCGCGAACTAAGGCCGAGCGAACGAGCGGTCATGAGAAAGGAGATGGGCCATGAACCATGAACAGACCATGCCCGCCTATGGCATGTGGACCCTCGTGCTGATCAACTCGGCGATCTTCATCATGTTTGCCTTTAGCTTCTTCCGGCCGAGTACGAAGCGCGACTGGCGGACCTTCGGGAGCTTCTCCGCCTTTCTCATCGCGCTCTTCGCCGAGATGTACGGCTTTCCGCTCACGGTCTATCTGCTGTCGGGCTGGGTCCTCGAGCGCTTCCCGGGGATCGATCCCCTCACCCATGACTTCGGGCACCTCTGGTACACGCTCCTCGGATTCACGGGTGATCCGCACTGGAACCCGATTCACATCGCGAGCAACCTCCTTGTCGTCGCCGGCTTCTTCGTGCTTGCGACCGCCTGGCCGGTGTTGCTGCGCGCACAGAAGAAAGGAATGCTGGCTCGCGAAGGCCCATATGCCTACGTCCGTCACCCGCAGTACCTCGGGTTCATCATCATCATGTTCGGCTTTCTTCTGCAGTGGCCGACGCTGGTGACTCTAGTGATGTTTCCCATCCTCACGACGGTCTACGTGCGCCTCGCGCGCCGCGAGGAACGCACCGTCCGCGCTGAATTCGGGACGGTCTGGGACGAATACGCGGCCCGCACCCCCCGGTTCATTCCGCGCCTGCGCCGACCCGACAAACGCGCTGAACAGGGAGGACATCGTGGCTGAAGAAGAGGGGCTGCGAGCGGGTTGGGTGGACCGCATCGGAGCGTCGCGATGAACGTGCGACGGCGCCTCATCGAGCGAGCGGTCGGGGCCGCGAAACCGTGGCTGGTTCGCCGCGTGGGCCCTCTGCTCTCCCCGCGATTCTCGGCCCAGGAATCCGAGGATCTCTTGGAGGAGGTCTTCGAGCGTGCGGATGCGGGGGTGGGGCGTGACCGAACCCACGAGTCTATGGGCGAGGCTCTCATGCTCGCCTGCGCGGCGCTCACCGTCGCGCTCTACCGAACGCTTCTAAACCGGGGGTTGGGGTCGACGGAGGCTCGCGCGGTGACGGCCAAGGCGACTGCATCGATCTACGATCGGATGGCCGACTTCCCCTGGCGGATTGCTCGGGTCACGGCCCGCACGCCCATCGGTCGCCTGAGGCGGGCCACGCGCGTATTTCGACGATTTCCCTTTGGACCTCCAGGGTACCTGATGGAGGACGTGTTTTCCGACGAGAACACCGTAGCTTTCGATGTGAAGCGCTGCGTGGTGGCTGAGCACTTTCGCGAGCAGGGGCTGCCTGAGCTGTGCGTAGAGACCTTCTGCAATCTGGACTTTGCACTCGCCCAGAAGTGGGGCTCGACCCTGAATCGCACGACGACGCTCGCGTCGGGTGCTCCGCATTGCGATTTCCGGTGGCAGATCGACCCGCCTGCACCGGCGGCCAAGGCGGCCGGCCGTCGACGCGGAGTCGAAGGAGAACGATGATGTCGCACGAGTGCACCGAGCCCCACGATCGAAGGTTGGTCGTTCTGACCGGTGGCCCCGGCGCGGGCAAGACGGCTCTCCTCGAGCTCGTTCGTCAGTCGTTCTGTGCGCACGTGCGGGTGCTCCCAGAGGCCGCGGGGATCGTGTTCGGCGGCGGATTCCCCCGGAGTCCGGTTGAGGGCGTCGCTCGAGCCGGCCAGCGGGCGATCTTCCACATCCAACGCGAACTCGAGGCGGCGGCCGCGGCCGACGACGTGGCCATCGTCCTCTGCGACCGGGGCACGGTGGATGGATCGGCGTATTGGCCAGGAGCAGGCGACCTGTGGGCAGCAGTTGGGACGACGAAGGCGCGGGAACTCGAGCGCTACGACGCGGTGATTCATCTTCGCACCCCGACCCTCGACGGAGGCTACAATCACGATAACCCGCTGCGCATCGAGTCGGCGGTGGAGGCCGCCCTCATCGACGAGAAGATCGCCGAAGCCTGGACCGGCCATCCGCGGCGCCACTTCGTTCCGGCCGAGCGCGACTTTCTGGCGAAGGCGAGGCGCGCCCTCGCGCTGCTCCGGGACGAGCTGCCCGAGTGCTGCCGGCGCCACGTGGTTCCGGCTCTAGATGGAGCTCGTTATTTGCAGAGGCCGTGAATGCAGAGGACGCTCCGCGCCCGCCGCCAGAGCTCCAGGCGAGAGTCAGCGGTTACCTCGAGGCGACGGCCGCCCAGCATCCGGAGTTGAAGATTCTTGCGGGTCGAACAAAGCCGGTGCCGACGAAGGCGTCCCTCCAGAGGACATGGGCGCCTGCGGCCTCGATCGCTGCGATCGCCTGCGTGCTCCAGTGCGGCCGAAGGTCGTCGAGCACCAGCAGTTGATCCGCCTCGAGCCGTGGGACGAGTGCGGTCTTAATGAAACGCACGAAGCGCTTCTTGTTCATCGCGCCCTCGAAGGTGCGCAGGCACACCGGACCTCGAAGGCCGACGACACCGACCATCGTGAGGTTGAGACCAGGGTTGGCGGGACGGAGCCCGTGGGCACGAAGTCCTCGGGGCGCCCAATGCGATTGACGCTTGCTTCGCCTACACCGAAGCGCTCGGCGAGGCGGACGAAGGACCCCTCACCCGCAAGGTACGCCTCGAGGATGCGGGAACGGAGATCGAGAGACAGCGGAGGGGGCACCGTCATCGTTGATCGTGACTGCCCGATCCAGACAACCGAATTCTGCCGTAGTGAAGTCGCCAGCTCCACGTCTCAGGCTCCCACGTTGCATCGAGCGCTCCGGCGAGGACGGGATCGAGGAAGGTCTGGGCCGCCTTGGTCACCTCGTCGAGAGTGAGCCACGCCAGCTGGTCTTCGCGGGCCATCCCCGCGTAGCGCGTCGTCCAAGCGCCAGGCGGCGCGGGCACCTTCGCGGGGAGCGCGTGCGTCTTGCGGAACGTGAACGTCTGCTCGAGAGCCGCGCGCACACGCTTCGCGTCGATTGGCTGCGCGGTCGCGAGCAGAGCGATGTCGGGGAGGTCTTTCACTCGAGAGTTCGGGCGCGACCGCGGCATCGTGTACGCGTGCAGCTTCTCGGCGAGGTGCATCTCGATCGGGTAGAGGCGCAGCGTCGGCGGTGCGATGCCGGCGAAAGCAAGGACGTCCTCGGCGACCACGATTTCGGGCTCGCCGAGGATCGGATCGCCGAACGCGACGTCGACGCCGAAGGGCTGGCCATAGACCTTCCCCGCGAGCTTGCTCTCGGCGCGGAAGCGAAGCCCGCCGTACTGCATGCCGTCGTTCTGGAGCTCCGGGTGATCTTCCTCGGGGCCGACCTCGAACGTGAGGAAGTCGCCCAGGTCGCGACGCCCCGCCTCCTGCAGCCTCGCGAGGATGTCGTCGGGCGAGCCGACCACGCGGAGGTCGACGTCCTTCGTGGTGCGGGCGCGCTCGATGCGCAGCTCGAGGACGAGCCCGCCCTTCAGCGTTGCGTCATCGCCGAGCACGGCGATGACGCGCGCGAGGAAGCGATCGAACACGAGCAGCTGCCGCTTGCGCGCGAACTCGGCGCCGGACTTCGCGGAGGTGCGCAGGCGCTGTTCCAGGGCCTGCTTGAAGGGCTCGGGAGACGAGTACGTGCGGATCGTCATGCCGCGAGCCCTCCAACCGGCTTGAGCGCGGCTTCGACATCAGCGAGCTCGGGCTTCGTGACGAGCCCACGGCGAAGGGCCTGCTGCGCGGCTTGTCGCAGCAGCTCGGGCGAGAGGCCCTCGCGCGCGCAGTCGTTCAGTGTGCGGCGCGGGTTCGTGATCGGGACAGCGGAAAACTGTTGATGATCATCTGAATGCGCGTTTTTTTGGACCGGCTGGAGCCTGGTTCTTTCGGGCTTGGTTGGAGCGTCGCCGATCGCGCGTTGTTGCTCGACGTCCGTGACGGATCACGCTGAGAAACGA
>WYAZ01000084.1 GCA_011526105.1 Deltaproteobacteria bacterium
CCCCAATGACCGAGGAGCCCGAAAGGGCGGCCGCAGGCCGCGCGTCGGCCAGCGGCGAAAAGGACAAGCGCGAACGTGATCTGAACTTTTCGGACGGGACACTAGGTTCGAACGACGCTCGAATCGCGGCGGCGACTTGCCTCCGCGCCCCTCCGAAGGCACGATCCTCTCCGGCGCCCATGGACTTGTCGGATTCGCCGGGCTCACGTGGAGGCCCAGGAGAAATCGGTTCTGGACGCCCACGCGTCGAGTCTCGAGTCGCGCGCTGGCTGGCTACACTCTGCCTCGTGATCACGGGATGCCACTCCGAAGCCGGGCAGGCCCTCGTGGATGAACTCGGCGCGGAGCAGTACCTCATCGCTCAGAGGCTCGGAGATCCTGGGACCTGGCGCCTCCAGGCCTTCGACCTGAAAGATGGCCCCACTCGAATCGAAGGCCGCGACTCCATCCTGCTCGCGCTCGCCGATTCCTCGGACCTCCCTGTCGGCACCTGGCTGACGCGCGAGCACTTCGGCGTCGCGAGCTGTGCGCTCTTCTCACCCCTCGAGATACGGGCGCTTCACGAGGACGAGGATGGGTACAGCTGGGTCCCGGCCGAGATGCCCGATGCGCTGCGAGGTATCCTCGAGGCGCTCGTGCGTCCCGAGTGCTTGCGGTGCGTCGCCTTCGACACCGAGGGGGTGACAACGGGAGATCCAGGGTTGCTGAGAGGCCTACCGAGCGCCACCGTCCTGGCGTCCGGCAAGGTCCTGGGCGCCACGCGGGATGGACAGCTGTGGCTCTTGGGGCCTGGGGAGACGCCAAGGCCCGTCTCAGGCTGCCTCGGCCCCGGCGCGTGGGTGCTGGCCGCGAACTCTCGCGTCGAGGGGCTCTTCGCCGGCCAAGGCAGCGAGCTGCACCGGCTGGAGCTCGACGAGGACGCCGCCTCCTGTCGCTCCACCGTGGTCCATTCCGCACCCGGCGACATCGTCCACACGACTGTCACGCCGGTGGAGTGGCCTCTTCAATGGCTCGTCACTTCCCTCCGAAGCACGGACGAGCCCGACGTCGCGGTGACCCTCTACGACGGGGTACGAACGAGCACCATCGCCCAGTTCTCGGCCACGATCGACGTCAGCTCGGAAGGCGTACCGAAGCTCCGCGGTCGGTTGCGCGCGGTGTTTCAGGCGCCGGACGAGATCTTGGTCTCGACGGGCTACCAGGACATACTCCACCACCACCTTGGAGAACTCGAAGCAGTTCGGCTCGCGAATACTCGAGCCATCGAGGGCTTGAGCGTGGTGCCCGGCTGGGGGGCGATCGCGAGTATCTCGGGCGATCTCAGGAACACGGTCGCCTTTGACTTCGAGCCCGCGACCGGCCGGCCGCGGGAGCTCACTCGTTGGCCTCAGTTCTTCAGCGTCGCGGCTCCGTTCCGTGGCGGATGGCTGGCGGTCGGTCGAGGCGGATCGCTCTTCGAATATCATCGTGACACAGGCAACTGCCCGGTTCAGCTCGAGTTGATGCAGGGCAACCACGCCGCCGAGGTGCTGCTTGCGGCGCCCGGCGAGAGTTACCTCGTCGACCTGGTCGACACGGACGATGCGCAGGCGGCTTGGCTCCGGCCGCGCCGTGCACCCCTCCCCGACCCAAAAGTGTTCCCGGGCGGCCCTTGAAGCAACTCCATCACCGAAGCCGCGCGGAGTAGACCACCGCCTCAGCCGGCCTGCCGCATGGCGCGAGCGAGTTCGAAATCGTGCAGCGCTTCTGTGAGCACGGCAAGAGAGCTACGACCTCGAGTCGCGGGGCCGAAAGACACGACGGCGGAAGCCGGCGAGAAGAATCGTCACGACCAACCAGGAGACGAGTGACGTCTCTTGGGCCTTCAGTGATGCACATGCACAGCCTTCGTCGCCGGGGGCCTCGCCTCCGTCGGGCAACGACCCGTCGGGCGCGTCCGTGTGCGGCCGATCTTCACCACCGACCTCGTGGGCGGAAGCATCCAGGAAGGAGACCGTCTCCTCCGGATCAGCGTCCGCGGCCCCCGCGTCGAGGAGTCCGCAAGACGGCACCTTCGGGGTGCTGCTGGTCGAGGTTGCGTCACCCGGACGACTCAGCTCGGTGAACCGCCCCGGGATCTGTCCCGGAAACCAGACGCCGCAAGGATCTCCGAGCTCCTCTCCGTTGGTCTGTGTATCCCCGTCGGAGTCGAGCTCGTGCAGCACAGACCAGTTGGGTCGCCCTTCGTACAAGCGAACTCGCACATCCTCACCAAAGACGTTGAAGCTCACCGCCGTGGACGTGTTCGTGTGGCAGAGCACGCAAGCGATCCGAGGCCCGTTGGGCACCTCGTTCATGAAGGGCGGCCGCGCCGAAGCCGATGGGGTGATGAGCCCGAACAAGCAGAGCGACGAAAGAGAGCTTGCGACGCGGACGGCGCGCACGCCTCACCACTTGGGCAGAGTGTAGCTTTGGCCGAGCAGGTCGGCGCCGCAGGGGAGCTCCGAGACCCAGTCGATGAAGCGCTCGACCATCGGGCGGCCCTTCAAGAGGGCACCGTGCTGCGGGGCAATGCATTCGATGTCCAGCTTGCGCGCGGTGCGCGCCCAAGCCTGCGTCGCAGCTTTGGAGCCCATGTACCGCTGATGAAAGCCTTCCATATGCCGCGTGTGAGCGTCGAAGTCCGTGACGACGGTGTAGTCGATGCCCGCGGACGCCCCGAGGTCTCCAGAGAAGAGGACCTTGGACGTGGGATCGTAGACCTGGAAGTTCCCTGGAGAGTGCAGGAAGTGTGCGGGGACCAGCACGAGCTTGGAGTCTCCGAGCTCCAGCACGAGCCCGTTGTCCGGGATGGGCCGCAGGCGCTCCTCCATGAGTTTGTCGATCCCGAAGTGCGGCAGAAAGCGCACCCAGAGCCGAGAGATGTAGGCGTCGGCCTCGGTGTCCATCAGCCAGGCATTGATCGAGGTGCCGATGTCCGGATCCTGGTGCGACAGAAAGATGTACCGAAGCGTCTCCGGCTTCACGTGAAGCATCGTCTGGGCGAGCACGTCCGGATAGACCTTGGGCCCGCCGGGGTCGAGGATCATGCCCATGCCGTCGTCGATGATCAGGAACTGGTTGGCCTGCACGGAGAGCCCGCGACTGAAGTCGTGGAGGAGCAGGTTCTTGTGACGCCCCTCCTCGAAGAGCACAAGCCCCGACTTCGAGCTGAGCCGAGTCTCGTCACCGTCTGTCTCCTCGGTCGCACCCTCACTGGAGAGGCTCCGGGCATCCATGGGCCCGGAAGGGCCTTTGGGTTGATTCGTTCCCTTCATGCGCACCACCATCGTCTCGACCTTGTCCTGCTTCAGAGGCGCAAGCTCGGCTTCATTCACCCAGCGTTCGTACTCGATATCCTGCATCAGCTGACGCTGCGCCGCGAGCATCTGGCCGACCAATCGCTCATCGGCATGGCTCGGTATGGCCTGCTCCGCCAGTCGGAAGAGCGTCGCATCTTCGCGGTGGATGTGGCTGAGGAGGCGATCCGCGTAGGTCCGGATCCGCGCCGCCAGTCGAGCCACCGCCTCCTCCCCGCCGAGTTCATGGCCTCCGATGAGGGAGCGAGCGTGTTCGAGCTGTTTGCGTCCCTCGCGGTGGTCCTCCATGAGCACGTGGAGCGGACGATACGAGGGCCCCAGCGCCCACTCCCGCAGAGCAGGAAACAGGACTTGCTCCTCTTTTTCGTGGTGGACACCTTCGACGAACAGCAGAAAGAACTCGACAGACCGCTCGAGCGTGGGCACATCGAGGTCTCGGCAGGCGATCTCCGTGCGTTCGAGGAATCGCTCGATGACTCGGTGCTCGCGAATCAGATGCTCGATCGCCTGCATGACTCTTCGTCCCCGAAGGGCTCGTCCGGTGACCTGAGGCCCGCCTTGGGTCCAGGCCCGGCCCTGCGCGCAGAGTCGCAGGAGCGAGCGGTCATGGCCAGATCGGGGTTTCCAGGTCGAGAAAGACGCCGCAGACTCGAAGTCGAGCGCTCGAGCCTGCTACGCTGCGCGCCTGCCGCGTGTGAGGTCGAACGACCTCGCAGAAAGGGACGCCGGAGGTCCCAGCGGTTCGGAGGCACGACATGAACGTCCGACTGGATTCGGGATCGATCCGCGTGCGTATCTCGCCCGAACAGGCCAAAGCGCTGCTCGCCGGCGATCGTTTGGTCATGTCGCTGCTGATCGCCTCGGACGAGGCATGGGAGCTCGAACTCGAGGTCGGCCCAAGACCGGATCTCTTTGCCGCTCTCACGCCGACGGGCCTCCGACTGCAGATCCCGGTCGAAGGAATGAGGAACGCGCTGTCGACCTACCCGTCCAAGCAGGCAGGGGTGTACGGCACGCAGTCGCGCGCCGGACACGAGGTCCAACTCGCAGTGGAGATCGACGTGAAGCGGCCGCGTGGGAGCCGCAAGCCGGCCGAGCAGAGCTGAGCCGGAGATCTCGGCGAGCGAACTACTTCTTCAGCGAACGGACGTGGGCGCGCAGCGCCTTGATCACGCCTTCCTTGGAAGTGAGGTCGGGGTTCGGCGGCATGGCCGGGCTCTTTCCGACCGCGGCCCCACCGTACATGATCACCTTCTCGATGTGCTCGTCGGTGACCGAGGCCTGCCACTCGGCGGCGGCAAAGCTCGCCGGTTTGGGCGTCAGCGCCGCCGAGGCCGGCCCGTCGCCGGCACCGGCCGCGCCATGGCACGGCACGCAGCGCATCGAGTAGATCTCCATGGCTTCTTTCTCGTCGTTGGCGCCGGCGGCGGCAGGGACCTCAGCCGGAGCGGCGGTGGGCGCGGCGGCGGCAGGCGCAGCGGCGGCGGCAGACGCAGCGGCCGCGGGCGGCGCTTTGGCCGGAGGAGTCGTGGCCGCCTTCTCCTGGCAGGCCCAAGCCCCGAGAACGAACGCCATTGTCGTGATTCGAGTGAGTTGCATGCCGCGCAGATAACACCATCCTCGTGTTCCTCCAAGTCCTTCCGAGCCCCTCTCGCGCTTCTCTCGCCTTGTCGGAGGCCGGGGCGTTTGCTAGGACTCACTCCATGAAAGCCCTAATCGTGACGCTCGCTCTGACCGGACTCGCCAACACCCCCGACGCTCCGCGAAGCCAAGTGGAGGCGCGCGCCTCCGTCGCCGCGGACATGGATGGCTGCTTGGACCACACGATCAAGGAACTCGGCATGTCCGCCAAGCCGCGGCCGAACGAACGCGCCTGGAACATCGGACCGCAGTTCCTTCACCCCTCGGTGGTCCCGGATGGCGCGATGTCGGTCGAGTTCGCCAAGGGCACGATCCGCGTGCTGGCCACCTGGCCGGGAGCGCTCAAGGAGCAGGAGACCCAGCTCATCCTCGAGGAGCGCGTTCGCGCCATCGCGGGAAAGATCGCTCAGCTCTGTGGGGTCATCAAGGCACCCGTGAAATGCACCGTCACCCCCGCCAAGGGTACAGCGACCGACTGCGCCCCGGAGAAGTGACTCGGGTTCATCGCTACCCGCCCTCGCGAAGGGCCTTCTTTCTCCCCAGGAAGAGATGAAGGAACGCGAGCAGGAAGACGCCGACGACGAAGGTCATCAAGTAGTAGCTGCCGAGCTGGGGCAGCGAGTAGGTCTCGAAGTTGGCGACGGTCTTGTGCCCAAACACCACCGGCATGAATGGTTCCACCTTCACCGGAGCCTTGGGGTCGAGCTCGTGCCCGAAGACCCAAAGCCGGTACACGAACCTCCCGAACGCAAAGAGCGAGACGTACGCGGTCATCACCGCGAGGTCGACGAGCTGACTCACCGCGCCGATCGCCGCCACCCGAAGCGTGAACAAGACCAGCGCCCCGAGCGCGAACGGGATCCAGTCCAGGTCTGCGGAGGCCGCGTCGTCGAGCTTTCGCATGCCGATGTAGTGATTGAGCGTGTTGATCTCGGCGATGTGCAGCCCGTCTTCCCCGCCGACCAGCTTGTACGCGTACACGTCCATGTGCAGACCCTTCGGGTACTGCGGCGCGGTCATCGAGATCCGCCATAGCGGAGCGCTGAACGAGAGGACGAGCGGAATGGCGAGCACCGCCAACGCGATCCGGCTCCATCCAAAGAGAGGGCGCGCCAAGAACTCATAAAACTTATCCGTCATCGACTTCACGACTGACTCCTTTTCAATCCCCCGAGATCAAACGATGTCCGAGCGCCTGAAGCTCCGGACGGCGATGGACCAGGTCCCAAGTCCGAGCAGAATAGGCCAAGCTGTTCCGACCGCGTAGAGGCCGGCCGGGCCGATCTTGTGAGCGAGATAGAAGCCCACCGGCCCGAGCACGCTGAGCTCGCTGGACGCGCCGGCCAGCAAGGCCATGCGGGCGGCCTGAACCGGATTGAGGGCCGCCAAGAGAAACACCGTCTCCGGGTTCAGGCGCCAAGTGAGCATGAGACCGATGAGCCCAAAGTCGACGAGGGCCGCCCCGGAGGCCCAAATGAGCAGAATCCAGATCACCGCTCGCGGCTGACTCCGCACCAACGTGGAGACGGTGATGCCCAAGCCCACGAAGGCCGCGACCAACGCGGCGCAGATGAACAGCGACTGCAGAAGAAACGGCCAGTGGACCTCCTGGCCGAAGACGAGGCGGCCAAGGACCCCCATACCCACCATGAGCACGACGAGCGGACCCACGAGGGTCAGGTAGCGGGTGCCGGTGACGGCAACGAAGTACGCACTTCGGCGTACGGGATGACTGAAGATGAGCTCGAGCGTGCCGTCGTCGCGCGCGCGGTTGATGACCTGCCCGGTGGCGGTGAGCGCGAGCAGAGGCAGAACGAGCACGAGCGTGTGCACGAAGGACAAGAGCATACGCCCGAGCCCCGAGAAGCCAACGACCATGGACTCGCGCATGCCCACGAGCACAAAACCCGCACCGAGCAGGCCATAGACGAGGGCGCAGAAGAGCATCCAGCGCGAGCGCAGGACGTCCGCGAAGTCGAGCCGGGCCACCGCCCAGACTTCGCGCCCAAAACCGTTCATGGGTGAACCTCGGAGCCGCCCGCTACGTGACGACGAGCGGCCTCCGGCAACATCGCACCGGGCTCGGAGCGGTCGACTGCGCCCAGACCAAAGCCCATGGGCGTGGGCTCTTTTCGAACGAAGCCGGTGGCGTCTTCGGACATCCATCGGTCCTCGTGCACGTGGTGGAAGTATGTGGCTCGGACCTTGCCGATATCTCGGTCGAGATGCCGGAACAGGCACCCCGGATCGTCGAAGTTCAGGACTCGGCCGTCTTCGAGCTGAAGCTGAGCCGCAAAGCCGGGTTCGCCGATGTGCATCTTGCAGTGCGCGCAGACCTCATGGTCCCAGACCACCTCCACGACGCCCGTGGGCAGGGCCTGCGCGCGGACAATGAGCGCGGCAAAGCCAGCGACCAGGCCGAGCCCAAGCACCACCATCAACCAAGTCGTTACCGATGGGGACCTCTTGCGCTCGCCGCTATCGCTCACGACGCGACCGCCTCCACGGCCGCGGCCGTGTACGAATCGACCGGCCCATTGTACGCGACCCGACCGTCTTCCAGCGCGATGACGACCTCGGACAGGCGCACGAACTCATCGCCGCGGTGCGAGCAGAAAATGACCGTTACACTGGGCTCGAGTTCCTCACACAGCTCGAAGAAACGCTCGCGAGCGCGGTAGTCCAGGCTCGCGGTGGGTTCGTCCATCACGAGCAGCGATGGACGAACCGCGAAGGCGATGGCGAGCAGGAGCTTCTGCTTCATACCGCCGGAGAGGTTGCGAAAGGGTCGGGCAGCGATCGCAGCGAGGTCGAGCTCGAGACGCGCACTGACCTCCGCGACTCGGCCCGGCTGCAAGTCGCGGGTCACGCCCACCAGCTCCACGACCTCGGCGACCGAGGCGCCGAGCGCCGGGGCGACCTGAGGGACGTAGGCCAACTTCCTGGCGATCTCGATGCGATCCTCGTAGGGGCGGCGGCCATCGAGCTGAATGGAGCCTTCGCAGCGGATGAGCCCGAGCAAGCCCCGAATCAGCGTGGACTTCCCAGACCCGTTGGGTCCCACGAGAGCCACTCGGCGGCCGAGCGGAATTTCGACGTCGACCCCGCGAAGCGCCTCCACCTTGCCGAACCGCTTCGCGACGCCGCGGAGCTCAATTCGCACGGAGAGGCTCCTCGAGGCGCATGGATGGCCGTTCGTCCCGAAGCAGCGTCTTGGGCTGAAACAGGGGCACCACGTGACCGGCGACGGAGATCAACGCCAGGGCCGGCGTGCCTCTGAAGAACGCGAGGTCTCCATGGCGAGCTTCCAGCGCCCCGGCGAGGTCACGCAGCTCGTGCGGGATGTCGCCGATGCCATCGCCGTCGAGATCATAGCCGGCGTAGTCACTCCAAGCGTTCCCTTCCCACGACACCTCGAGGGCGTCGCCCCCGCCGTCGACCCGGACCTGGGTGAAGTTGTCGCGGAAGTGATTGCGACGGAACACGTTGTTCTTTTGGCTGGAGAGGAAGCCGATACCGAGGTCGCTCATTCGAATCTCGTTGTCCTCGAACAGGTTCCTGTCATCCGGATTGAGCGGCGAATTGTCGAGGAAAATCCCCTGCGTGTTGTGAATCAGACGGTTTCTCCGCACCGTGAGATTGCCGGATTCCTTGATGCCGAGCCCAATGCCGGCCGATCCACCGGAGCTCAGCATCACGTTCCCGAGCACCTCGACATTTCGGGCGTACATGATGAACACGCCGACCTCGTTCCGCTCGAAGAGGTTCTCCTCCACGCGATTCCGGTGGCTGTACATGATGTGGACGCCGTAGCGGCCACCCCGCACGAGGTTGCGACGCACGACGTTGTCGCTCGAGTACCAGACCACGCAGTCACGAGAATCCTCGACCTCGTTGTCTTCGACCACGCTGTCGTGGGTCTCCCAGATCCGGATGCCGTCGCCCCGAAGACCCAGCGCTGGACCCCCGAGGCCTTGGACGTGGTTGCCCACGATGTGCACGCGCTTCGACTTCTCGGAGAGGATTCCGAACGCGGAGCGCTCCACCCGGACCCCCTCCACTCGGATGTCGTCGCCGCGCACCTTCACCGCGGCGTCGACGGTGTCGAAGCGACCTCCACTGCCGTCCACGGTGAGCCCGAGCAGCGCACTCCCCGGCGAGAGCACCACGGTGGTGCCTTGTCCGGACGACCTGATGACCGCGTCGCGCGTGCCCCAGAGCGTCACCCCCGCCGCCACTTCGATGCCGCCCACGTACTCACCGGGCTCGAGACAGATGGACGAACCCGCCGTCGCTCCGTTGAGAGCGGTCTCGAGCTCGGCGAAGGACGAAACGCTTTGGCACCCCTCCGGCCGCGAAGGCGGAGCGAGCTTGGTGGGACCGGGAAGCTCCGAGAGTGGAGAAGAACAAGAAACGAGGGCGCCGAGCGCGATGAATCGAATTATCCGCACGACGCCCTCGCTCGACACGTGCGAGGTCTAGGACTTCTTCCTCGGTTCGACGAGGAAGTATCCGGCCATCTCGAGGTGCAGCGCCGAGCAGAACTCGGTGCAGTACATCGGGAAGACGCCCGGCTTATCCGCCACGAACTCGATGTCCGAGTGCTCACCCGGCTCGAGCGACACCTGGATGTTGTACGAGCTGATGGTGAAGCCGTGTGTGGCGTCGTGAGCCTGCTCGAGGCTGGTCAGGTGAATCTTGACCTTGTCGCCTTCTTTCACCCGCACGATGTCTGGCGAGAAGTGGCTTCGGATGGCGGACATGTACACATGCACGGTGTCGCCCTGGCGCTCCACGCGCTCCTTGCCACCCTCGACCGCAAACGGCGACTTCTCCTTGGTCACCGGATCCATGCCGGTGGGCTTGTAAACGTCCCAAGGCTTCAGCTTGTCGGCCTTGATCATCTGCGCGTTGTGGGGCTCGCCGAGCGGAAGCGGCATATCGTAGAGGAGCTGCATCTTGCCCCCGGTGTGCTCGCCGCTGAGGTCGATGAGCTGGAAGTTCTGAGGGAGCAGCGGGCCCACCGGCGCGAAGCGGTCGAGGGCCCACTTGTTCATCGCGACCAGGTAGCGCCCGTCTGGGCTGACGGTGTCACCCTCGGCCACGACCAAGTGACCGACGTTGTAGTGGGTAGAGATCTTCTCGACCAACTTGAGCTCCTTGACGTTCCACTTGGCGACCTTGGTCTCGATGAAGACCGAGGTGTATGCAAAGCCCTTGTCGTCGAAGCCGGTGTGGAGCGGCCCGAGGCCGATCTCGACCTGGCCGCGGATGGACTCTTCGTAAGGGAGAATTGGCACGCCGTAAGGGTCCTTGCCCGCGTACTTCTTGGCGTCGATCAGCGCCTTCATCTTCTTGAAGTTGTAGACCGTGGCGTGGGTGTCCAGCTTGCCGCCCACCACGATGTCTTCACCATCTGGAGTGAGGTCGAGACCATGCGGGCTCTTCGGCTCACCAACGAAGTGCAGGAGGCCCTCCTCGATGGCCACCTCGAGCGGAATCACGGTCATGCCGGTGATCTTCTTGGCCTTGGGGCCCTTCGCGACCTCCGCAGCCTGCTTCCAGTTGATGATGTGCATGTAGTCCATGTCGTTCTGCGAGGAACCCGACTCGAGCGGCGGCTGCCCCTCGAGGATTCCGCCCGTCGCACGCTCGGTGTTGATGGAATTGCAGAACGCCCAGCCGTCCGAGGTGAGCTTTCCGGCGTCCGCGAGATCCTGCATGTACGGAGGGAGCTCCATCGCGAAAGACTCGGCCTCGATGATGCGGCCCTTCGTGCGGTCGAAGCGCCAGAAGATCATCGCACCACGGTACTTGTCGTTGTACTCCTTGAGGTCCGCATAGACGCCGCCCAGAGGCGCCGGGTACTGAGAAGTCTCGATGACGTACTCGGTGTTGGGGGTCACGAAGGCGCCGCCGTGTTCGGACTCGATGAGCTCGGTGCCGATGATCTGCTCGGTGGTGAAGTCCTTGAGGTTGACGACCGCGATGCGCGGGTTCGCCTTGTCATTCACGAAGATGTACTGGCCGTCGTAGTCGCCGGCGGTCTCCGAGAACGCGGGGTGGTGCATGTCGCCCCAGGTGATGGCGCGACCATCGCGGCGCCCGCCATCGATGACCTCCTGCGAGGACTTGTCGCCGTAGCCGTAGCCCTGCCAGGGCTCGACGGTGAAGACGCCGATGTACTTCAAGATGCGCATCGACGGCACGCCGATGACGATGAGGTTGCCGCCGTGCCCGCCCGAAGCGAACAGGTAGTACTCATCCTGCTGGCCGGTGGGCATGTACGTCTTGAGGGCGGCCGTCACGTCCAGTTCGGAGAGGTTGCGCGCCTTCATGAGGCTCGCGATGGCGCCGCCGGTGGAGGGTCCACCGCTGGGGCCGGGCGTAGGCTGGGGCCCTGCCGGGCCCGTGCAGCCGACCAAGAGCGCCGTCAATGCGCCCGAAGCCAGCGAAAGTTTGGATGTTGATTGGACCTTCATCTGTGTCGACTCCTCTGCCGAGCCTTCCGAAGAACGCCCGGCCTGATTCCCCACCGCTGGCCCTATGCCATGCGAAAGCGCAGGACTCCAGGACCTTCGCACCTCAATTGGGTCGGTTTGGTGGCGAGCGGCAGAATATTCGCCCCACAGACGCATCTGGGTCGGGGCGCGCAAGAGCGTGCGGGAAGGCCCGGGCTTCCCGGGATTCACCAGAGCTGGCAAGAGGTGTGCACGGCAGTTTCCACTCGGGCGTCGGCGCAGAGCCGAGCTTTGCTCGAGCGGCCATCTAGGAGGCACTCATGTTTCGGACTCAATTCATTCTCGCAGGAGCGCTTGCACCATTCATCGCGCTGGGCTCGGCCCTGGCGGACGACGACGCTCCCAAGGACATCGTCGATGTCGCGGTGGCGTCGAAGGATCACACCACGCTGGTGACCGCGGTCAAGGCGGCGGACTTGGTCATGTCCCTCAAGAACCCGGGTCCTCTCACGGTCTTTGCGCCCACCAACGCGGCGTTCGACAAGCTGCCCAAGGGAACGCTCGAGGGGCTGCTCAAGCCGGAAGCTCAGTTCGACCTCGGCAAGATCCTTCAGTATCACGTCACCACCTCCGTCTACACGACCAAGGACTTCAAGGACGGGCAGGTCCTCGGTCAGGCCAACGGCGCCAAGGTGACGCTCGGCGTGAAGGACGGAAAGGTCACCGTCAACGGCGCCAACATACTCGCGTCCGTTCGAGCCTCGAACGGGATCGTTCACGTCATCGACCAGGTGCTCTTGCCTCCACCCAAGAAGTGAGCCGCACCCGTGCGAAGGCGGGCTCAGGGAGGAAGGATCACCCCCAGCGCGCGCTCTAGCCGCTCCCGAGGCAGCGGCCCGGTCCCGGGGTGAACCCAAGTGGTCGTGGCATTCCCCGTCGCATCGAGGAACTGGAGCCCGTCCACCAGACGGCCATCCGGCCCCGGCAGCATGAACTCTCCCGTCCCAAAACCGTAGACCCCTCGGACGCGCGCTTCTTCGCTCGCGCTGTCGTCGCGGCGGTGACAGGCGCTGCAAGGCCGCGGCTTCTTCGAAGCGGTGTGCTGGAAGAACGGCACGAACCCGTTGTTCGCGACCGAGCTCTCGCGCCTTCTGAACTCACCCAGGGTGCGGCTGCGCCCCATGGCATCCACGACCTTGTTCCCCATGAGCACCGCGCCGTTCTCGGTGCCGAACTCGTCCGCGCCAATCACCGCGAGCTGTAGCTGCTGAGATGGATGCACGGTCTGCACGCGACCATCCGGGGCAACACCGAGCAGGAGGTGATTGAGTGTGTACGTGCTTCGACCGCCTCGCGTGAGACCTGGGGTGCGCAGGCCGGTTTGATAGTCCACCTGGCTGAGCCTCAGATCCATGCTCACGTGACAGCCGATGCAGTACTCGTTGTACGAGGTGTGGCAGGTGTCGCAGGTGAGCGAGTCGGTGTGTGACCAGCCGCTGTCGTCTTCACCCATGGCGGCGATCATCTCGAGTTCCGTTCCGCGCGCGATGATTTCGGCCACTTGAGGCACCACGTGCTCCACGCCATCGACGATGCCGGTGAGCACGACCTCGCCACGTTCCCCGTCGCGAAGCTGCGGGAGCGGTCGGCCGCGGGAGGTCACGAAGCGTCCGTCTGAATCTGCGCTGACCGGCGCGCGGATGGTGCCGTGGCAATCCTCGCAGCGAATGTCCAGCTGGAGCTTGGAGCTCGAGTAGAGCCGGCCCGTGCCGTGAACGTCGGATCCCACGTGACAATCCGCGCAGTGCATGCCGCGCTGGAAGTGAACGTCGGCCGGGGTCTCATCCACGCCGTTGGTGGTGTCTTCGTCGAGGATGTAGAAACCGGGCGCCCGACCGTACAAGGTCTGCTCGATGACCTCTGCGTTGGGCGGACGTTGACTGAAACCACCCTCGCGGATGCCGCGGTAGAGCAGACCGATTCTTCCACCCTGGAAGTGGCAATGCGCGCACTGCTCACTCGGGATCGCTTTGGTGAGCACGTGCTTCGAGCCGTGCACGGGTGAGCCGCGCGGAATCGTCGGATCACCACCCTCGTACACCCCTTCGTCCGAGTACAGCATGTGGCACGAGGAACAGCCGGTGGAGCGATACAGCCCCGGAGAGTCGTTGCGAGGGTAGCCGGCCTGGTGGCAGGTGTTACAGTTCTTGGCGAGGTAGTGATAGGTGGCGACCCGCGCCAGCTCCTGCGAATCGCCGGAGTCGATGGCGGCTTGGATCTGGCTCGCATCCGGAGGCTTGATGGTCTCGAGCGAACAGACGGTGCCAGGAATGGTGAGGTCGCAGTCCGGGTCCGTAGCGCGAAAGGATCCGAACTGCGCGATCCGGTCAGGTTGCAGATCGGCGAGAAACAGCGAGGGGTAGTAGTGCCCCGCGTTGGTGCTCATCACGGAGCTCGGCATCGTGCGCGCCTTCTCGGCGTGGCAGCGCCCACAGGTGTTGGTCACCACCCGAGTGTCTCCGGGGTTGATGAACTGAAGGTAGGCCAAGGGCAGCGCGTCGAGCTGGTCGGGGGCAAAGTCTTTGATGAAGCCAGGCGGCGCCGGGGGCAACGCGGACCCTCGGATCTCTTCCCAGTTGGCCGGGATGGGGATGTGCGCGGACGCGAGCTCGGAAGCGTCTGGATTGCCGCCGTGACAGAGGGTGCACTCGCCGGCCGGGATGGCTTGGTGCACCTGCTCGATGCCGGCGTGGCAGGTCACGCAGCCCTCCCCTTCGGGAACAACCTCGCTCGTACACGCGAGAAGCACTCCAAGCCCCCACGAGAAGACGAGCCCCAACTCAGTGCGCATCTCAGCCTCCCACCAACAAAGTGACGGGCCGCCGCACGGTCGCCGTCCGTCCATCGACATCCTCGGCCGTGATGACGAGCTCAATCAGCTGGCCGTCCAGGCTGAGCAGCGCGTCGTTGGTCCCATACTTAGTTTCGTCGAAGCCGACCACGGTGCCGTTCAAGAGACCTCCGGTGCCGTTCGAGAGACACTGGATGCGTCGATCGAACTCGAAGTGACCGGCGACCTCGTCATCGACCCAAGGCTCCAAGGAGAAGCGGAGCGGGTTGTCGACGACCGCAAGGCCGCGAGTCCGAACGAGCACCGTCACGCCAAAGCCACCTTGCGGCGCGGCGATCAGGCCGACCTCTTCCGCGTCGGCGAGCGGCGCAAACGCTCCGCCCACCCCGTGGCCGAGTTCGAGGTTCGGCTGGTCCGAGCCCAAGCAGGCTTCGGGGACCTCGGGTTCCGGCGCGGGGTCGTCGCCGCAGGCCACGGCCAGGAGCGTCAGCGTCGACAGCAGCACGACAGCGCGTGGTGTCGGGCCTCTCGTGGCGCTCATGAGACAGAATCTGAACCCCGAAAGGGGGCGCTGGCAACCGACAAGAAGGGGCCTCGCGGGAGAACTGTCTAGTGTCCCGTCCGAGAAGTTCAGATCACGTTCGCGCTTGTCCTTTTCGCCCCTGGCCGACGCGCGGCCTGCGGCCGCCCTTTCGGGCTCCTCCGTCATTGGGAGCGACCCAACTCCCTTCGTAGCGCACAGACCAGCGACGAAAGATACTTCGCGGGAACACGATCGAACTTCTCGGACGGGACACTAGATGTCACCCTTTCGGACGGACCAGATGAAGCCGTCGCACCAGTAGTGAACCGCGCCCACGACGAGGACGATGAGGCTCGCCGTCCGTTCGTTCCAGTGCGCGGCGATCCACAAGCCCGCCGCCAGCGAGGTCCCGAGGATGATGATGGTGGGCAGCTTTCTTCCGAGCGGAGTTCCAGCCACGCGGAGCTTGCGCGAGAGGCTCGGCGTCTCGGCCCAGCTCAAGATCGCCAGGTACTGCACCGCATGAAATGACTCGGTGATGAGGAAGGCTTGATCGAAGGTGTTGAAACCGAAGGCCGCGACCGAGGTGATGGTGAGCGAGACGTAGAGCATCACCTTGTGTTTGGAGACACGACGGCCGGCGCGCGCGCGTCGCGCGTACCACCATAGATAGAGCCCGATATAAAGCGCACCCCCCAGCCCGATCACCCAGGCCAGCTCGAGTCCCCACCAGGTCACGGACTGCGCGAAGGCGCTCCCCCAGCCGTTCGTGATGTGGTCGGCCCTCGAGAAGACGTTGAAGTACCAAAACGCGTTGAGGCCGGCGACGATGGGCCCCACGTACACGAGGATCGCCAAGCCCTTGTCCCACCACCGCCCGACCTCGGGATCGTTGCCGATGCGCGCGTCGTAGATGCGGCCGAAGCCGAAGGTCTGAAGCGCGGAGTGCCACACATCGAACCACACCACGAGGATAGGAAAGACGTACCACGCGGTCTCGGACAGATAGAGCACCACACCCACCACGAGCGGGCCGATGGTGGTGCGAGAGAGCCGCGCTCGGAAGAAGTGACCGTTCAGATGAGACCGGAAGAACGTGGCGAACAGGTGCGCGAACATGACGGTGATCGCCATGGACTCGAAGACGCGGATCTGACGCTCCGGCCAGAACGGCAGGGTCAGCTCCTTGGCGTCGAAGAGCTGGATGAGGCCGGCAATCGCGAGAAACGCGAGCGGAGTCCAAATGATGAACCCGTGGTCGAACCACGGCCCCACGATGTATGGGGATCTGGGCGCCGCCTCCGCCGACGAAGACGAGCTTTCCGCGGCCAGTTCCAATCTGCTTCATCCTAGCGCCCTACCCCCTCGCGCGCACGTCCCCGCCCGATGCAGATGTTGCGGCGGCGCTGGCAGGCGGCGAATGGCCTCGATCCCGGCGGGCGCGTATCATGGACGAGGCGATGCACCGGCTCCTCCTCACCAGCGTGGTCCGGCCTTCCCCGGGCGCCCGGACTCAATCGCCTTTGGCCTCGGAGCTCTTTCACTCTCAGATCACGCGGGCCCAGGGCCCCTTCAGCTTGCGCCAAGTCGTGCGCTGCTGGGCGCTCGACTACCTCGCGGAGAACGTGGAGTGCCCGACCGTCGTCTTGCACTATCCCTCCGAAGAAGAGCTGTCGGAAGAGCTCCGGCGCTTTCAGCCCACACACGTGGGCATCAACTTCGTGGTGCCGACCTTTGGCGAGGTTGAGCGTATGTCCGCGATCATCCGAGCACGAGCGCCAGACGCGAACATCGTCCTCGGCGGATACGGCACGGTCTTGCCGGACGAACTGCTCGCTCCGCTTTCAGATCGTATCTGCCGCGAGGAAGGGATTGGCTTCATGCGCCGGGAGCTGGGTGAGCGCACGGACCGCCCCATCGTCGCCCCCCACGCGCCCATCGCCGCGCCCAGGATGCTCTCGCTGCAGCCCGAGAGCGTCGTGGGGCACTTGACCGCGGGCCTCGGCTGTCCAAACGGCTGCGACTTCTGCGCGACCTCGCAGTACTTCGGCCGGCGTTACGAGCGTTTCAGTCTCCGCGGCCGAGACATCTATGAGGGCCTGCTCGCCACCCGGCGCCGAGCGGAGCGAGATGGGGTGGAGATGAGCTCCTTCATCCTCATCGATGAGGACTTCTTCTTGCACGAGGCTCGAGCGCGCGAGTTCCTCGACTGCGTGCGCGAGGGTGCCGAGCCCATGTCGCTCATGGGGTTCGGCAGCATTCGCGGTCTCTCCAAGTTCACCGCCAGAGAGATCGCCGAGATGGGCTTCGAGCTGGTGTGGAACGGCTATGAAGGAAAGCGCGCCGGCTACCTCAAGATGCGAGGGCGGCCGCTGCCGGAGATCTACCGCGGCCTGCGCCAAATGGGCTGCGCGCTGCTCTCCTCGATGATCATCGGCTTCCCTTATCAAGACACCGCGATCATCCGCGAAGAGCTCGATGAGCTCCTCGATCTCGAACCGGCCATGATGCAGTGCCTCATCCAGTTCGCTTTCCCCGGCACCCCGCTCTTCACCGAGGCGATCGCGAAGGACCGCCACCGCGCCCGCCTTCGAGACGGCGTGGACCTCCGGAGCTTCGACGGGTTCTCGGCGCACTTCGAACATCCGAGCTTTGCTTCGCCGGAGGCGCTCGAGGCGGTACAAGAGGAAGCCTACCGCACCGACTTCGAGCGTTTGGGCCCGAGCCCGCTTCGCCTGGCCCGGGTCTGGCTCGAAGGTCATCGCAACCTGCGCTTCGACGCAGCGCCGGGCCTCCGGGCCCGCGCCGAGGTGCTGCGTGGGCGCGCGAGGCAGGTCCTGCCTTCACTTCGAACCATGGCCCGGTTCGCACCGAGCGGCGCGGTGAAGGAGAGCGCGCTGGCCTTGAGGCGAGAGCTCATCCGGGAGACCGGCTCTCTTTCGCCCAGTGAGCGAGCTTTGGAAGCGGCGGGGCCCACGCTCTATCGTCTGACCGAGGCCCTCTCGAAGAGCGGCCTTTTTGAGCCACCCGGCAGTTTGAGGGTCCTGCACCGGATGCCCGGCGCCGAAGAGAGTCAGCACACCAAGCGAGTCCACGGTCTGCAAGGCGCCTTGCGCCACGAACCGCGCCATCTGCTCCGCGCGCTTCGATCTCGACTCACCTTCAGCGGAGGCTCCGGGGCCCAGCCGGTATTGGTCCCTCCGAGCGTGCTCGCGCGCTCGCCCGTCGGTCGCGAGGTGCCCGAAGACGCCACGGACGCGGTCGAGACCCACGCGAGCTAGGCTAGGGCATTTCGAAAGTGACGCTCGACGAGCGCGCGTCCGTTCGAGCTGCGCCGACCGCGAGAGGGCGAGGCTCGCGCTAATCGCGTCCCGCGTCCATGCCCCCATCCTCGTTCGAAGTCGGGCATGGATCGCTCACGACCCGGCCGGGTGCATCGCGCGGAAGATCGGGATGAAGCCCGACGTAGCAGCGGCACCCCGGCGTGTTTCGAGGCTGACACTTGGTTTCGGTTGGGACTTCGCCATACACACAGGGGTCGTTCGCTATCTGCACGCAGAACTCGTTCGGCCCTTCGCATTGGTGGGCACTGTTGCATGCGAGCGGAGGACGAATTGGGCCGGCGTCGCGAGGCCCCGGGTCGATGCAGACGTCGTCGACGACCAAGCCCCTGAAGTCGAGGAGCGGCTGACCGGGGTCACCACCGACTCGGCAGACGCAGCCAAAAGGGGGCGCGCATTGAGTGTTCCTAGCGACAGCGCCGGGCTTGCATCCGAGCTCGGGAGACTGGACGCAAATCGGCCGGCTGGGGTCGGTGCAGTCCGACCGATCGAGACATTCCAGGGAGTCGCTGTTGAGGTTGCAGGCTCCGAACCCTAGCACCGCGACAAGTAACTCCATCGCTTTGAGCGCGCTCATGGAGACACCATGTTGACCTTTTCGAGTCAGAACGCACCGAGAAGGAACTGCTCCATGGTGCTGGGCGAGGTGGAGAACTCTAGAGCGAGCTCCGGGTTGGACCCAGCCGGGGAGATTTTTGATTGACAGCCTTACGCAGTAAGGCTCACCTTACTGCGTAAGGGGAGCCTCTCATGCACAGCAGCCGCCAGGTCCTCTTCGACCTCCCCTCGCAGGCCGACACCACTGGTCCGGCGTCTTCGCCAACCCTCGGCGTCCCCGCTCGGATGCGCGCCGTCGTGTTGCCCCGTTACGGCTCCGCCGACGTGCTTCGGCTCGAAGAACGCGATGTGTCGGCCCCCGCCCCCGGCCAGGTGCTCGTTCGAGTGAAGGCCGCATCTGTGAACTCCGCCGACTGGCGCGTGATGCGTGCCGATCCGTGGCTCGTCCGCTTGATGATGGGGCTGACCAAACCCAGGAGCGATCGATTGGGCGCCGACTTTGCCGGCATCGTCGTCGCGGTGGGCGAGGGCGTCGAGCACCTGAAAGCCGATGACGAAGTGTTTGGAGACGTGTCGAGCCAAGGGTTTGGTTCGTACGCGGAGTACCTTTTGGCGGAAGCGGAGAGCGTGGTCGTCAAACCCGTTAGCCTCACGTTCGAGCAGGCGGCGGCGGTTCCGATGGCCGCCTCCACTGCGCTCGAGGGCGTGCGGGACGTCGCGCAGATCGCCGCAGGGCAGCGCGTACTCGTGAACGGCGCGAGCGGCGGCGTGGGGTCGTTCGCCGTTCAGCTCGCCAAGCACTACGGGGCCGAGGTTCACGCGGTATGCCACAGCCAAAAGACCGACATGGTCGAGCGGCTGGGCGCGGGTCGCGTCATCGCGTACGACAAGGAAGATGTCACGCGCGGGGACACGCACTACGACGTGATCCTCGACGCGGCGGCCTGTCGGTCATTTCGGGCCTATCGGCGGATCCTCAACCCAAGCGGCGTCTATGTGCTCGTCGGTGGTGCAATGATGCCGCTCCTCGAGGTGGCGACTGTCGGACGCATCGTGTCGCTGTTCAGCAAGCAGCGGTTTCGGAACTATCTGTCGATGCCGAAGCGCGAGAAGCTCATGTCTGTCAAAGAGCTCATCGAGGCCGGGGAGATCGAGCCTGCGGTCGACCGGACATTTGCGCTCGACCAGGTCCCAGATGCGCTGCGGTACTTCGAGAGCCGTCAAGTCCGGGGCAAGGTGGTGATCTCGGTTTGACGACCCATGTGAAAGCGCCACGCCCGCGCAAGAAGCCGCTCAACCGCGAACAAGTGCTGAAGACCGCCCTGCGACTGGCCGACCGAGACGGCGTGGACTCGCTCTCGATGCGGAAGCTCGCGCGCGCGCTGCACGTGGAGGCCATGTCGCTCTATCACCACGTGGCCAACAAAGAAGACTTGCTCGATGGGCTCGTCGAGTTGGCCGTCAGCGAAATCGAGCTACCCGAGATCGGCGGCAACTGGAAAGTGGCGATGCGTCAGCGGGCGCTTTCGGCTCATGAAGTGTTGATGCGGCACGGCTGGGCGACGCAACTCATCGTCTCCCGCGTGAACGTGGGGCCGGCCATGCTCGCGTACATCGACGCGACGGTCGGGTGTCTGCGCGAGGCAGGCTTCTCGTGGGCTCTCACCGATCACGCTTGGAACGCGATCGACAGCTACGTTTATGGCTTCACTCTGCAGAAGCTCAACTTCCCATTTGCTCCGGACGAGTACGCGAGCGCGGCTGACGAGTACCTTCCGATGATTCCTGAAGACCGCTACCCCTACATGCGGGCGATGTCGATCGAGCTCATCGAGGGTCGCCACGATGGCATCAACGAGATCGAGCTGGGCCTCGAGCTGCTCCTGGACGGCTTGGAGCGTCTACGGAAGGCTCGTTGAGCCCGACTATTGCAATCCACGTCGCTCAGGATGATCCTCAAAGGGATGAAGACGCGACCTCCGCAGATGGCTTCAGTCCCAAAGCCCGCGTCTGCAACGCCCAGCAAGCTCGCGGCTAGACCGGTTCCGTGGGTCGAAGACGGGAAGCTGGTCAACGCTCCACCGGTCAGGCTCGAACGAGTCGTTCCGCTTCGCAACATCACGACACCCTCCTATATGGAGGTCGTCGGACTTCGCGCGGCGAAATTTACGCCGCCGGCTGGCCGAGAAAGGGAGATCAAGCTCTCGCTCCTGGGCGAAGACGAGATGGCACGCGTCGCCCAACTGCTCGGCGATCCAATCGGAGAGCTCAGGCAGTTCAACTTGTTCTATGAAGATCCCGAGGGCGCATTCAAACGCGCAGGATACTCGGTCCGATTTCGTCTCGAGAACGAGAGATTGGAGCTGACGATCAAAGGCAAGAGCACGACCAAAGACGGGATCTCCGATCGAATCGAGGAAACGCTCGAGCTTCCCGCCAGTCTCTGGGAGGCACTTTCGCTGGGCCATGCGGAAGTCTCGAGGCTCGTTCGACGCTTGCTCGAGGAAAGGCGGCTCACGCTTCCGGAAGATCTCGATCCGAGCAAGCTGGAGCTCTTGGGCGGATTCACCAACACTCGATACGTCTATCGCTTGCCGGGCGATGCCGACCACAAGGTGGAGCTCGATTGCTCGGTTTATCCAAACGGAGTTGCTTGTTTTGAGGCCGAGTTGGAGCTCCAGGATCGCGGCGGCACGATGGAGGTTCGTTCAAAGCTGCACGCTGTCTTCGAGGCGGCTGGGGTCGCCTGGCGCCCTTCCGATCTGCCCAAAATGGCCCGCCTCCGCGCGGCGCTGAGCGGTACCGATCCAAAGTAGATGGCGCACCGCACGGAAGCGTCGCTCGTTGTCCAGCCACTCGAGCGGCGCCTCGGTTCGCGGAGGCGCAGCTCGAGCACGTGGATATGCGGGAGCACCGTAAGCGCCTTGGTGAAGCTAAGGCATTTCGGGCGAGATGGTCGAAGAGCGCGCGTCCGTTCGAGCCGAACTCGAAGGCCAATCGACCGCGAGTCGCGCGATCAGGTGACGCTCGCGCGGGACCTCGGGATGCTCGTCCGTGGTCACACGCCCGTGAGCACCATCCACCACCAGACCGAACCAAAGCTCGAGCTCCGCCGGACGCCCCGAGGCTTCGAGCTCGGCCTCGCTCGGTACGCGAAGACGATGAACATCCGCCCAGATCTGACCGCGCCGCCATCGCGTGGCCGGCGCGCGGCCTTCCAGCGGCACGTGGTCGGAGGAGACAAGCGCGCGTCCGTCACGGGACGACACCTCGATCCTGAGCTCCGGGTTCCGGTCGAAGCCGTGCTCGACTCGAAGGTAGTGCGTCAGCCGCAGCTCGGTCCCCGGCGCGATCGCTCCCTTGGGCTCCACATCGAGCCCCAAGTACCGAATGGAGCCTTTGCCCGAGGGTTCGTTCACGCGCGCCGAGCTGGGGTGATGAGGATGGGGGAGCGCGATGGCGTCCCGCAGGTCGGTGTCCATGGTCGGACCCCGCTCGGCCTCGGGCTTTCGATCGGGACAACCGATCAAAGCGAGAAGCAGGAAGAGCTCAGCTCGCGGCCGCACCCGACGTGGCTGCATCCAAAAGGTCACGCTGCGCCGAAGTCTAGCCCAAGCCGCGCACCCGAGGGACCGGCGGGTAACGCCCGGTCGCTCGTGCGAGCCACGCAGCCGCTCTGGTGAGCCCGCCCCGCATTCGCTATGTCGAGGTCCGTGCACACGATAGGCAGGCCAGCCGGGGAAGAACACGTGGGTCGATTCGCGCTCTTTCAGAAGGGCTTCCGGCCGTTCTTCTTGCTCGCCGCGGTCTTCGCGGCGGTGATCGTGCCGCTGTGGATGGTCGTACTCAGCGGCAAGTTGTCTTTCGGATCGTACCTTGGCCCCATCGCTTGGCACGCGCACGAGATGGTCTTTGGCTTCTCGGCCGCGGTGATCGCCGGCTTCTTGCTCACCGCTGCGAGCAACTGGACACAACGAACGACCGCCACCGGCCTCCACCTCGCAGCGCTTTGTGCGCTCTGGGTCGCAGGACGCACCGCGCTCTTTTCGGCCGCCTGGCTCCCGGGCGCAGCGGTGATGACGCTGAATCTCGTCTTCTTGCCCGCGCTCGCCATCACCCTCGCCCGCCCACTGCTCGCGGCATCGAACAAACGCAACTACGCCTTCATCGGACTGCTCGCCGCGCTTTGGCTCGCGCAGCTCGGGGTCCACCTCGGCGCGATCGGAGTGGCACCCACCTGGCAGCAGCGAGGTTCGATCGTGGGCGTCGATATCGTCATCCTCGTGATCCTTCTGGTGGGCGGGCGTGTGATCCCCTTCTTCACCAAGAACGCTACACAGGCGCCGGCGATCGAGAGCGCGCCTCGCCTCGACCGCGCCAGCTTGGGCGGCATGTCGCTATTGACGCTCTTCGACGTCTTCGCGGTCGATGGCGCTCTCGCGGCGCTGATCTGTGGGCTCACCGCGCTGTTCGCGCTCCTTCGCGCCCGGCGATGGGGCGCGCAGTACACACGAGGCGAGCCGCTGCTCTGGGTGCTGCACGTAGGCTACCTCTTCCTCCCGATCGGTTTGGCCTTGCGTAGCGCTTCGTTTCTCGGCGTGCTCCCGAGCTCAGCCGCGCTCCACGCCTTGACGGCGGGCTGCATCGGGACGCTCACGATTGGGATGATGAGCCGGGTCGCCCTCGGTCATACCGGAAGGCCGCTTCAGGCGGGCCGATGGCTGGGCGCGGCGTTTGGGCTGGTCGTGCTCGCGGCGCTGCTTCGCATCGGTTCCGCCTGGGTGCCCGAGGGCCTCGTCCTCTCAGCCCTGCACCTCGCCTCGACGTCCTGGGCCCTCGCCTTCCTCATCTACGTGATTCGACTGGGCGGCGTGCTGATCGGCCCTCGGCCGGACGGCCGACCCGGCTGAGCCAACAAGACCGCTCGATGCCCCAAGATCACGATTGACAGGCTGGCGCCGCCGAAATAGGTATTCAAGTACCTCTTTTCGTACTTCGGACCAGGCTAAGCCGGGGGGCACAAAAAAATGTCCATAGTTATCAGCAGTTGGCAGATGTCTTCGGTGGGCGAGCCGATGCGGCGGCAGGCGCGGACCATCGAGGAGGCCGCGATCCGACCCGGGCACGTGTTGGTCCGGGTCGCCGGCTGCGGCGTTTGCCATACTGATCTGGGCTTCCTCTACGACGGGGTGCCCACCCGCCATGCCCTCCCCTTGACCCTCGGCCACGAGATCAGCGGCGTCGTCACCCACGCGGGAGCAGGCGCCGAGGACTGGGTCGGAAAGGGCGTCGTGATTCCCGCGGTCATCCCCTGCGGCGAATGCGAGGCCTGCAAGAAGGGCCGAGGGGCCATTTGCCCCAAACAGATCTTTCCCGGCAACGACGACCACGGCGGCTTCGCGAGCCACGTGGAGGTCCCGGCGCGCGGCCTCTGTCCGGTCGAGCTCGCTCGCTTGGAAGCGCGCGGCCTCGAGCTCGCGGACCTCGCAGTGATCGCCGACGCGGTGACCACACCCTATCAGGCCATCCTAAACGCGGGTCTCTCGGCCGGTGATGTCGCGGTCTTTGTGGGCATCGGCGGCGTGGGTCTCTTCGGTGTGCAGCTCGCGGTCGCCCTCGGCGCAAACGTCGCCGCCATCGACACCGACGTGGTCAAGACCGAGCGCGCAAAATCCGTGGGCGCGAAGTGGACGCGAACCATCGCGCCCGGAGAAGAGAAGGCCCTGAAGAGCGAGCTCCGAGGCTGGGCCAAAGAGCACCGACTCCCGACCACCGGCTGGAAGATCTTCGAGACCTCGGGCCACCCGGCTGGGCAGAGCCTCGCGTTCTCGCTCCTCAACCACGGCGGGCACCTCGGCGTGGTGGGCTACAGCAAGGAGAAGGTCACCGTGCCGCTCAGCAACCTCATGGCCTTCGACGCCACCGCTCGAGGCACTTGGGGTTGTCTGCCCGAGCACTACCCGGCGGTGGTGGAGCTCATCGCGAACGGGAAGCTGAGCATCAAGCCGTTCACCGAGCGTCACCCCATGAGCCAGATCAACACGGTCTTCGACGCGCTTCATCGGGGCGAGCTCAAGAAGCGTCCCATCCTCATCCCCGACTTCGAGGTGAGCGCATGAGTCACACCCTACGCCCCATGCTTCGAACCGACCTCGAGCGGGTTCAGGCGATCCAGCGGCAGCACGCCCCGGGCACCCCCGCCTCCGAGTGGTTGCCGGTGGCGGAGCAAGCCATCGACGAGAACACCGACACCCCGCTGGCCTTCGTCTCCGAGGTCGAGGGCGGCCGCATCACCGGCTACATCCTCGGCGCCATCCGCTCGTGGGAGTTTGGCTCTCCGCCCGCGGGCTGGGTCATCGGGATCGGCGTCGACATCGAACATCAGCACAGCGGCGCCGGAGCCGACCTCCTTCGGCAGCTGCTGCGATCCTTCGCCGCGCGGAAGGTCGGCGCCGCCCGAACCATGGTGCGGCGGGAAGACATCCAGGTCCTCCGCTTCTTCCGAACCGCTGGCTTCAACATCGGTCCCTACACGGAACTCGAGATGGAGCTGGAGCCATGATCACGAGCGAGACCCTCGAAGGCGGCGCGGTCCTTCGCATCCTGCTCAGCCAACCCAAGGCCAACATCCTCGATCGCAAGATGATCGAGGCCATCGGCCGTGCGCTCGAGACCGAGGTCTCTTCCCACACGAAGCTCATCGTGTTCGAAGGCGCCGGCAAGCACTTCTCCTTCGGCGCGAGCGTCGAAGAACACCGAAAAGACGAAGCGGCCGCGATGCTCGAGACCTTCCACGGGCTCTTTCGAAAGCTGGCCAAGCTCGCCATCCCCACCTGCGCGGTCGTTCGCGGCCAGTGTCTGGGCGGGGGGCTCGAGCTCGCCAGCTGGTGCAGCTTTGTGATCGCGAGCCCCGAGGCGCAGCTCGGACAGCCCGAGATCCGGCTCGCGGTCTTTCCGCCCATGGCGTCCATCGTGCTGCCGTGGCGCACCGGAGGCCAGACCGCGCTCGACCTCTGCGTCTCGGGGCGCTCCATCGGGGCCGAGGAGGCAAAACGCCTGGGTCTCGTGAACGAGGTCACGCCCGATCCCGAAGCCTGGTGGAGGCAGCGATTCGAGCAGCAATTCGCCCCCACCAGCGCGAGCGCGCTGCGCTTCGCCGAGCGAGCGGCTCGGATGGACCTCGTCGCCCGGCTCGAGCGAGATCTGCCCGCGCTCGAGCGCATGTACATGGACGAGCTCATGAACACCCATGACGCCAACGAAGGGATCGCGGCCTTCATCGAACGCCGTACCCCCGACTTCAAGGATGGCTGAGGAGAATATGGTCGACGCGAAACAAACCGTGACCGAGATCGTCGCCCGCGCGGACGCGCTCTACCACGACCTCGAATTTGGTGCGGTCAAGCGCTGGAAAGAGACCCACCCCGGCGGGAAGGTCATCGGATGCTTGCCCACCTACGCCCCCCGGGAGCTCGCGCACGCCGCGGGCATGCTGCCGGTCTATCTGCGAGGCGCCGGGGACCAGGTAGAGATCATCCGCGGCGACGCCTACTTTCAGTCGTACATCTGCCAGCTCCCTCGAGGCATGATCGAGCTCGCGCTCTCCGGCCGGCTCGACAGCTTCGATGGCTTCCTCTTCCCAGCGATCTGCGACGTCATTCGCAACCTCTCCGGCATCTGGCAGCTCCACTTCCCCGACAAGCTCGCCCGCTACTTGGACATCCCGCAGAACTTCGACGTGGAGGTGGGCGGACGCTTCTACGCGGAAGAACTCCGTCGGCTGCTCACGGACTTTGAACAGCTCAGCGGCCAAAAGGTGAGCGACGACGCGCTGAGACACTCGATCGGGGTCTACAACACACACCGCCGTGTCATCCAGAACCTCATGGACCTTCGCTCCGAGAAGCCCTGGCTCGTGCCTGCGGACGAGACCTACCTCGTCCTGCGCGCCGGCGACGTGCTGCCGGTCGAAGAACACATCGAGATGATCAAGCAGTACCTGCAGTCGGTGGTCGAGCTCGAGCGTCCCATGCGTGATCATAGCCGGGTGGTGGTCTCGGGCGCCTTCTGCGAGCAACCCCCGCTGGGCCTGATTCGCACGCTCGAGCGAGCGGGCTGCTACATCGTCTGGGACGACATGACGATCAGCGCTCGCTTCATCGCCGGCGACGTCAGCACCTCGGGCGACCCGTGTGTCGCGCTGGCACGGGCCTTCATCGAGCAAGGTGTGGAGTCCGCCTCGGTGTACTCCTGCAAAAAGAAGAAGGGGAGTGAGCTCTGCGAGACGGTCCGAAAAGCCGGGGCACAGGGCGTGATCTTTGCCGCACCCAGCTTCTGTGACCCCGCCCTGCTCGATCAACCGATGCTTCAGACCGCCCTCGATCAGGAGTCCATCCCGTGGACCGCCTTCAAATACGCCGAGAACCTCGGCCAATTCCAGGTCATCCGCGAGCAGGCCGGTACCTTCTCCGACTCGATTCGCCTCTGGGGAGCTTGAAATGGACAACGTCGACAAAGAACCAAGCATGCTGAAGCAGAAGGAGATGATCGGAGCCCACTTCGATCGTCTCGCGGAGGCGCCGGCCCAGGGTAAGAAGGTCGTCTACACCTTCGTGCCCGGGAATCTCACGGAGCTTCTGCTCTCCTTCGACGTCCTCCCGGTGTACCCCGAGATCAACGCGCTTCAATCCGCGATGCGAAAACGCTCCGGCGACTTCATCAGCGAGGCAGAGCGCATCGGGCACTCCGAAGACGTCTGCACCTACGTGAAGTGCGACATCGGCATGAAGCGGAGCGGCAACATCGGCCCCACCGGAAAGCCCATCCCCAAACCCGATCTGCTGCTCCTCTCCTATACCGGCTGCTTCACCTTCCTGAAGTGGTTCGAACTGCTCCGCGAAGAGTACGACTGCCCGGTCGTGTTGCTTCACACCCCGTACCAGGCCGACGGCGAGATCACGCCCTCGATGCGCGAGTACATGGTGCGGCAGATTCGATCCGAAGTGATTCCCGCGCTCGAGAAGCTCACCGGGCGCGCCTACGACGAGGACCGTCTCCGCGAATGCCTCGAGCTCTCCCGGCAAGCCGAAGACGACATGGTCCACGTCCTCGAGTCCGCCCAGAACCGCCCCTCGCCCATCGACGCCTACTTCGGCGGCGTCTTCTACATCGGCCCGATGTTCACCGCCTTCCGCGGCACGAAGGCGGCCGTCGACTACTACGCGATGCTCAAGCAAGAGGTGGACGCTCGCATCGCTCGCGGCGAAGGCCCCATCACCCCCGACGGACCCATGGGCCCCGAGAAGTATCGATTGGTCGTGGAGGGCCCACCCAACTGGACCCACTTCCGCGAGTTCTGGCGGATGTTCTCCGAGGAGGGCGCGGTTGTGGTGGCGAGCACCTACACCAAGGTGGGCGGGGTCTTCGACTTTGGGTTCCGCCATGACCCAAACGATCCCCTCGGAACGCTCGCCGACTACTGCATGGGCTGCTACACGAACCGCAGCCTCCCGCAGCGCGTCGAGATGCTCGCCTCCTACGCCAAGAAGTTCAGCGCGGACGGGATCCTCGTGAACTCGGTCAAGAGCTGCAACAGCTTCTCGGCCGGGCAGCTCGTCATCTTGCGCGAGGTCGAGAAACGAACCGGAATCGCTGGCGGCTTCATCGAGACCGACCTCGTGGACGCCCGGTACTTCTCGGCCGCGAACGTGAAGAACCGCATCGAGAGCTACCTTCAGATGATCGAGCAGAAGCGCTCCGGAAAGACGGAGGAGGTCCGCGCATGAGAGTCTTCACCGGCATCGACCTCGGCTCCACCACCACCAAGGCGGTGATGCTCGATGAGAACGGGGACATCCTCGGGCGCGGCATCACCAACAGCCGGAGCAACTACGATCTCGCGGCCGCGATCGCGAAGGCCGAGGCGCGAACCAGCGCCCGCTTCGTTCTCCTTGGGCGAGAGCTCGCCACCACCGAGGACGCAGCGGCGCTCGATCGCTTCCTTCCCCGGCTGCAGATCGAGCTTCGTCGGCGTCAACACCTGCAGCGCCTGGAGGTGCTTCGAGAGATCTGCGCCGAGGAGTGCCAGCATCCTCGTGTCGCTCGCATTCGTGAGGAACTCGAACGTCGGGTCGACCAAATCGTGAGTCAGCTCGTTGCCGCCGAAGCGCGGCCCGGCCCGCTCGCGATCATCACCAAGGAGGCCAAGGGCTCCGACTTCTTCCGCGATCGCGCGTCGAGTGACTACTCGCGCCTCGCGGAGAAGGCCGCAGATGTGGAGGTCGGATTCGATGACCTGATGAGCATCTTCGACAAGGCGATCATCCGGGTCGAGAACACCGAGCTCAAGGAGGGCTTCGAAGAGCTCATCCTCCAGGCGCTTCTAGACCTCGGCTCGCGCTTCGACGAGACCACCCTCGCGCGCTATCGCGCCGCGGTTCAGCGCACCCTCGCCATCGAGCTCATCGACGGCGGGGTCATCGGCACCGGCTATGGTCGGCAGCGCTTGCCCTTCCCCAAGGAGTCCATCCGCTCCGAGATCCTCTGCCACGGGCTCGGCGCCCACCATCAGTTCCCGAACACCCGCACCGTGCTCGACATCGGCGGGCAGGACACGAAGGCCATCCAGGTGGATGGGGTTGGGATCGTGACCAGCTTCCAGATGAACGACCGCTGCGCGGCCGGTTGCGGACGTTATCTCGGCTACATCGCGGACGAGATGAACCTGGGGCTACACGAGCTCGGACCGATCGCACTTCAGTCGGAGCGCACGGTGAAGATCAGCAGCACCTGCACGGTGTTCGCCGGGGCCGAGCTTCGAGATCACTTGAGCAGCGGCCAGCGCCAAGAGGACATCCTCGCCGGCCTGCACCGCGCGATCATCTTGAGGGCGATGTCTTTGCTCGCGCGCTCGGGCGGCATTGACGACGAGTTCACCTTCACGGGAGGTGTGGCCAACAACCCCGCCGCGGTCAAGGCGCTGCGCCAGCTCGTGCAAGAGAACTACGGAGACCGGGTCCTGAACATCTCTCCCAACTCCATCTACACCGGGGCGCTGGGCGCCGCACTCTTCTGTCGGCGCGCGGCCGAAGATCGAGCGGCGGCATGAAGGAGCAAGCCATGATTCTCACCTGCGGCATCGATGTCGGAAGCTCGGCGGTCAAGGCCGCCATCATCAAGAGCCACCCGGGCTCAGGGCGTGCTCGCGAGGGCGCCGAGCTGGTGGCCACTCACGTGGAGCGGATTCGTCGACGCGATCAGCGGCACGTCATCCGCGCGGTCTACGACGGCGTGCTCGAGGCCGCTGGCCTCACGGAGTCGGACATCCACTACGTAGCGACCACCGGTGAAGGAGAGCTCGTGGACTTCCGCACCGGGCACTTCTACGGCATGACCGCCCACGCCCGAGGCGCCTTGTTTCTGGAGCCGCAGACGCGCGCCGTGCTCGACGTCGGGGCGCTGCACGCACGTGCCATCTCGATGGACGCCGACTCGAAGGTCGTGGGCTACCGGATGACGAGCCAGTGTGCCTCCGGCTCGGGTCAGTTCCTCGAGAACATCGCTCGCTACCTCGGCGTGACACTCGAGGAGGTGGGGGCGCTCTCGCTCGAAGGTGATCGGCCGGAGAAGGTCTCTGGCATCTGCGCGGTGCTCGCCGAGACCGACGTGATCAACATGGTCTCTCGCGGTATCAGCCTGCCCAACATCTTGCGCGGCATTCACGAGTCCATGGCGAACCGGCTCGCGAAGCTCGTTCGAAAGCTCGAGCTCGACGATGGTATCGTGCTCGTCACCGGCGGTCTCGCGAACGACATCGGTCTCGTTCACGCCACCCGCGCCGCGCTCGTGGAGCACGGGATCGACTCGCGGGTGGAGACCCACCCGCTGAGCGTCGCCGCCGGTGCCATCGGCAGTGCCCTCTGGGGAGGGTATCGATACGAACGTCTCTCCCCCGATACCAAACAGGCGGCCTGAGTGATCCTGAGCAAGGCTTCCAGACTTGGGCTCTACGCCCTGACGGAGATGGCGCACGAGCCGGACGCGGTGGTCAGCGCGAGCACCATCGCGGAGCGTTTCGACGTATCCGAGAACCACATCGCCAAGGTATTGCAGCAGCTCGCGCGGGCGGAGCTCGTGACCAGCATTCGCGGCGTGGGGGGTGGCTACCGGCTCGCGCGCGCAGGTTCCGAGATCACGATGGCCGATGTCGTGCGGAGCATCGAAGGGCCCTTGCGCACGGACAACTGTGCCGAGTGCCCATTCCGAGATGGCGACCAGTCCTGCGCGGCGGAGGCCTCGACGTGCAGCGTTCATCATTTGCTGAGTGAGCTCGAGTCTCAAGTCTACTACACGCTCGAATCCGTGACCCTTTCGACCCTGGCGCGTGCCCGAACCGCCCCAAAAACATCGACAACCGTCCTCGAGGAGAAGACATGACCACGAAAGAAGTATCCGCCATCGACGCGCTCTATCCACTCCTGCTCCAAGAATGGAAGCAGAGCTGGGTCACCGCCACCAACTCCCCTGGCGAACTCAAGTGCCAGGTTGAAGCGGCGTGGGGCGAAGGCTATCAGAACGGAGAGGCGCTCATCCGCGCGATGGATGAAGCGGGGGTCCAAACCATCCTGGCGACGGACCTGCTCGCTTGGTCCTACCGGCGGCAGGCGCGTTTTGCCGCGGACATGACCACGGAGATTGCGGAGCTCACCCAGCGCTACCCGGGGCGGGTCTACGGCCTCGCCGACTACGACCCCTTCGACATCCGCGGCAGCCTCATCAAGCTCGAAGCGGACGTGCGCGAGCGCGGATACAAAGGGGTGTACGTCCACATCTACGGCTACGACATCGGCCTCGATCACCGAAAGATGTACCCGCTCTACGCCAAGTGCGAGGAGCTGCAGGTGCCGGTCGCGATGCAGGTGGGTCACGTGCTCGAGGCCATGCCCAGCGAGCATGGGCGCCCCATGCAGCTCGACCGCATCGCCTGTGACTTCCCGGGTTTGACCATCGTGGGTACCCACACGGGCTATCCGTGGGTGGACGAGATGATCGCGGTGACCACCAAGTGGCCGAACGTCTACCTGAACATCAGCGCGTGGATGCCCAAGTACTTTGGTCCGAACCTGCTCCAGTTCATGCGCTCCAGATCAGGCTCGGAGAAGGTCCTCTTCGGATCGAACGGGCTCGCCTGGGACCGCTACCTCACCGAGATGGATCGGCTCGAGATCCCGAAGGATCGCATGGACAAGATCCTCTTTGGCAACGCGAAGAAGATCTATCGCATCTGAAGGGAGCCGCCCGCGAACACCCCTCAGTCGGGCTCGAACTCGAGCGCCAAGGCAAATCGTGCGCCGCCCCATGACGCCCGGGACTTAGCCCCTTGCCTTCCCGGCGGTACCTTGCTGAAGTTCTCGGTACCGTGAGACTGCGAGCAGTGCTTTATCCAACCCTCCTCTTCGTCGCCGTCTTCGGGCTCGGCGGCCTGGTCTTCGCCCAAGCGCCCAAGCCGGCCGGCGCACCGGAGCCCACGCCTGCGCTGCTCGAAACGGGCAAGGCCGTCTACACAAAGAGCTGTGTCCCGTGCCACGGCATCAAAGGCGCAGGTGATGGAGCGGCGGCCGCGATGCTCAATCCCAAGCCGCGGAGTTTCGTAGGCGAAGTGTTCAAGAACGGGGAGAAGCCGGAGAACGTCTACAAGACCATCTCCGAGGGCCTCCCGGGCACCGTGATGGTGGCCTTCGGACACCTCCCAGAGTCGGAGCGGTGGGCGCTGAGCTACTACGTGCTCGAACTCCGACGGCTCGGACACGAAGCGCCCAAGAAGTAGGCCCCGATCCTAGACGGCTGCCCGCGGAACCGCGGCCGCGCGCCGCCCCTGCCTGAGCAGCGGCAGCTCACGCGTCAGCTCCCAGAGGGCGCGAGCGACGAGCAAGAAGGACGCGCCGATCACCGAGAGCGTGCTGAGGTCGAGCGGCGCCGCGTGCAAGTCGAGTTGACCTCCGGCAAACACACACAAGAGCGCGGCGACGGCGGAGAGATCGAGCCCGTTCCAGGGACGCCCAATCAGTGTGCGGAGGACGTAGCCCCCGCTCAGACGGAATGAGGCGAGGGTGACGAGGAGCAGGAGAGACACGGCGCCGATGGTGCCGAGCAAGTAGAGGAGCCCAAACCCGCTGGCCACGGTAAGGAAGAAGAGATGACCCCAGGGAAACCGGGAGAGGCGCGCGTAGTAGAACAGGCAGACTCGGAGGTCGATGACGAGGAAGACCGCGATCGACGCGTACGTGGCCGCGCGCAACCAGCGCGCCTCGGCGGGGAAGAAGAAGAAGGTCGCCGCGAGGACCAAGAACGCCGCGGACACGAGGAGCTGACCCTCGGTCCCGCTGGTGGACCCGTGCACGAACCGACCCGACTCGTGAAAGACGACGAGCTGCGCGTGATAGACCGCAGATGTGGCCACCGCGACGAGCACGAGCGGCCAGCCCTCGACCTGTAGAGCCAAGGCGAGCGACGAGCCGAGGAGTGGCACGTTGATGGTGTCCAGACCGTGGTCCACCAGCTCTCCGAGCTTGCTCGCTTGCTGCGTGCGCCGAGCCTGCATGCCATCGAGGCAGTCGAGCAGCATGGTGGAGAAGACGCCGAAGGCCGCCAAGCCGAGGATCGCCGAACGTAGCCCCCAAGGCGCAGACTGCGACCACGCCGCGAGCATGAAGACCAACCAGCAGACGAGGTGGTTGAAGAGAGAGAGGGTGTTGGGAGCCACGCTCCGCGGTATCCGCTCGAGCACCGGAACACAGAGGTACTGGATGATCAGAGGTTCGAGCCGCGAGTTGTGCTCGACCTCGTCACCGCCCATCGGCGAGTGCTCGCTCTCGATCCCCGCATGCACCTTCTTCGTCCTCGCGCCCAGGCCGGCGCCGCAAATGCATGCTGCGATGCCTCGCACAGATGACGCAAGTGGAGTCGACACGACGCTGATCGTTGACAGTCACGAACCCTCGCTCGATCCTTGCGCCAATCATGAGTGGGTACTGTGCGGTCAAGCTGGCCGGGGTCGAACTGCGCTCCGCCTGCGATGACTGCAAGGGTCGGCCGAGAAACGGTCAACTCCGGTTTCGTAGACGGGATCCGGTCTACCTCGAAGGAACGCAGGCAGATGCGGTTTTTGCGGTCGTGGAGGGCTACCTGCGCGAGACCCGCACCACGCCTGAGGGCCGGGATCAAGCGGTCCGTCTGGTCTGTCCAGGCGGGCTCGCCGGCTTCGAGTCCTTGCGCGGCGGGATGTTCGAGACCTCTGCCCAGGCCATCACCGACGCCTGGGTCTGTCGTATTCCCCGAGCAGAGGCGCTCCGCGGCCTAGAACAACGCGCCGGTCAGTTTCAGGCGGTCATCTCAAATCTGGTCGATGAGCTCTCTCATGTTCGAGAAACGGTGCTTTGGCTGGGCACAATGAAGGCCGAGGACCGTATCATCGCGCTCCTCGAGCAACTGGCCCAGCGGGGCGGTTCCCTCCGGTTCAGGTTACCCATGACGCGTCTGGAGCTGGCCGACTTCCTCGGACTGTCACACTCCACGGTCTCCCGGACCCTCCATCAGCTTCGTCGCGAAGGCCGGATCCGACTGGAAGGTCGGTGGATTGAGCTACCAAGGGCCCTCACGGAACCTGAAGAAAGCTTGCTCCAGAGCAAGGAGTAGGTTCGCGTCGGATGATACGTCTCCGGCCCAGCGGTCCCTTCGTGAGCCGCTCGGAGGCTACTCGTGCGCGCTCACCTCATCGGACCCCCGCTCACGAGAGCCTTGGCGCCCTCGCTCCTCGAGGCCTTGATCCAAGGCCCACAAGACCCAACCTGGTTGACCTTCCACCTCGGGCGACGACGAACCGAGTCGAGCCGTGCCGACGTTCTGGGTCGTGCCCGGGGCTGGGCCGCAGCGTTTCGAGCGCGCGGCGTTCGCCCCGGCGACGCCATCCTCATGGTCCTTCCGAACGGCCTCGAGTTCGTGACCGCGTTCTTCGGGGCTCAGCTCTGCGGCGCGGTGCCCGTGCCGGTCGTTTGGCCGGCCGGCCTCTACACCGACCCCGCGAAGGCCCTCGAGGCCACGGCCTGGCAGCGCTCTGTGGTCGAGCCCACGGCCATCGCCTGCACGACCGACTTCGAGTCCGTCTTCCCGAACGCGGTCACGTGCCCCATCGACGCCGACTCGACGCCGGACTCGAGGCCCACCGCCGACGACCCCGCCTTCCTTCAGTTCACCTCCGGAACCGAAGGCTCGCCGCGCGCCATCGTGATCACACATCGTGCCGCGATGCACAGCGCCACCGCCATGGCTCAGTGCCTCGATCTCGGCCCCAAGGACGTCGGCGTCTCGTGGCTCCCGCTCTTTCACGACATGGGGCTCGTGGGTTCGCTGCTCACCTCACTCGTCTCCGGCTTTCCGCTTCACGTCATGACGCCGCCGGAGTTCTTGCTCCACCCCGAGCACTGGCTTCGCACGCTGTCCGAGACCAAGGCGACCATCACCGTGGCCCCAAACTTCGCGTACGACTACGCAAAGAGGCGCATCCGATCGACGGAGTCCGTCGATCTTCGTCCCCTGCGTTTCGCGCTCAACGGCTCCGAGGCGGTTCAGCGCGCCACCATCGAAAGCTTCGAAGAGCGGTTTGCGACCTGCGGCTTGGCCGCGGGCACCATTCGGCCGGTGTACGGGCTCGCAGAGGCCACGCTCGGCGTCGCCTTCGAGCTCGACCGCTCGCCCGATCACACCGTCGATGGCCGCCTGGTCCCCAGCGTGGGCCAGCCCCTCGCGGGCATGGAGGTCTCCGTGCGGGACACCTCCTTGGCCGAGCTCGCCGACCTCGAGGAGGGTGAGATCTGGGTCCGCGGGCCCTCGGTCGCGAGCGAACACCTCGTCGGACCGGGCCAGCGAGTGGCCGCGCTCAAAGACGGCTGGCTCCGCACGGGAGACCGAGGCCTCAAGCGGGACGGCAGACTCCACGTCACCGGCCGGGAGAAGGACCTCATCATCCGTGGAGGTCGAAAGTATCCGCCCTATGAGCTCGAACGCGTGGCGGCACAGGTCGCCAACACATCACCCAGCGGAGCGCTCGCGGTGGGAAGTTTCGATCCAAAGCTGGGCACCGAGGCTCTGATCATCGTCGTGGAGTGTCCCGAAGGCCGCCGAGATGAGGTGCGCTTGGCCCTTCCTGGACGCATGGTCGCGGAGCTTGGGATTCGTCCGGATCGCGTCGAACTCGTCGACCCGGGATCGCTGCCGCGCACCTCGAGCGGGAAGCTGCGTCGCAGTGCATGGCTCGAGGAGACACGCGTATGACAACCACGGTCATCGGCGGCGGCGGATTCCTCGGCCTCAACCTCATCGACGCCCTCGCCGAGTCGGGGATCAAGCCGCTCTGCGTACGAAGGGCGCGCGGTAATGTCCTCGGACTCCTCTCGCGCCGCGTGCCCATGGTGGTCGGCGATCTGAGTGACTCGAACGTACTGGCTGAGGCCCTAAAGGGTACGAAGGTGGTCTATCACCTCGCGGGTCACTATCCCCGCACGTCCTTGCATCGCCAGGCCGCGCTCGATCGCGCTCGGTCGGAGACCCAGGTGGTCCTCGATGCCTCGGCGCGGGCCGGAGTGCAGCGGCTCATCTACGTCTCCAGCACCGCCACTGTCGCGCCCGCGGAGGGGAGGCCTTCGACCGAGGCCGACCGATTCCCGAGCCCGCCCGGCCTCGGGGTCTACCACGACGTCAAGTGGGCGATGGAAGACCTCGTGGACCGAGAGGACCGACTGCACACCATCACCGTGTGCCCGTCGGCCTGCCTCGGTCCCCACGACCTGCGCGTCGGAACGAGCGGACTGCTCGTCGCGCTGGCGCGAGGCATGGACCCCGCCTATCCCAGGGGTCTCGTGAGCGTCGTGGACGTGCGAGACGTCGCGGAGGCGCTCGTTCGACTCGGCACGCTCGCATCCTTCCCTTCGCGACTCATCCTGTCCGCCAAGACCCACGACCTCGAGGCCCTGATGACGGAGCTCGCTCGCCACTATGGCGTGAGCAGCCCAGGGCGGGCCCTCTCTCCCGAGGCCGCCATCCGCTTCTCGGATGAGGAGGAGGAGCGTGTCGAACGAGACGGTGGTCGCGCCGCGCTTCCTCGGGAGATCGCGGATCTCATCATCCACGGGGTGCACCTGGACGGCTCGTTCGCCGAGAACACGCTCGGGTTTAGGTATCGCCCGCTCACAGAAACGCTCCAGGCCTTTGGCGCCTGGGCTACCAAGGTGGGCCTCATCGGCTCACCCAAGTCACATCGAGAAGAGGTATCAGCACCATGAACGATCCAACCGAGTTCGAACAGGTCTTGCGGAACACGATCGCCGAGTTCTGTCTCGTGCGTCCGGAGGCGCTGGAGGCGAGTCACCGCCTTCAAGATGACCTGGGCTTCGACTCCATTACGTCGATGGAGCTGCTCTCCTTGCTCTCGGAACGCTCGGGTATCGAAGTCAGCATCGAGGAGGCCATGCAGATCACTACGGTCGGTGAGCTCCTTGCGCTCGGCCTCGAGCGGAGCCGCAACGCCCGAGCCTCGACGTGAGCACAGACGCTGTCAGCCCGGCCAGCGCACCCAAGGACCACTCCGTCGAGCGTGAGGTCCGCGCGGCCATTGTCTCGTTCGCGCGCCGTCGTATCGACGCGAAGAGCTTCGACCGCGAGGGTCGCCTACCGCGCGAGCTCATCACCGAGCTCGGCGAGCTCGGGCTGTTCGGGCTCACGCTCCCGGAGTCCTTCGGGGGGAGTGGGCTCATGCTGCGAGAGGTCGCCCCCATCGTGGCCGAGATGGCGAGCGTCGATCGATCGGTCGCCACGACGGTCGGCCTCCACCTGGGGCTCGGGACGCGTGGTCTGGTCCTCCATGGCACGCCCGAACAGAAGGAGCGCTACCTGCCCCGTCTGGCGCGGGGAGATCTGATCGCGGCCTTCTCCGTCACCGAACCCACCGCGGGGAGCGACCTCTCGGCGATCCGTGCGGAGGGCACGCCTCGCGGTTCACACCTCTCGGTCACGGGCAGCAAGTGCTTCGTCACCAACGCGCGACTCGCCGGTCTCTTCACCGTGCTGGTCAAGACCCGCGGCCTCTCCGAGGGCCAAAATGGGACGAGCTTGGTGCTCCTCGAGAAGGGTGACCGCGGGTTCTCGATCGACCAAGAGGAGCGGAAGCTGGGCCTGCGCGCCTCTTCGACGGCGAGCCTGAGCTTCGACGAGGTGCTGCTCACTGCAGACCGAATCCTCGGTCCGACTGGACAAGCAGCCAGAGTGCTCGACCCCATCTTGGCCGTGGGACGGATGCTGCTCGCCGCCGGATGCGTGGGTACGGCCCACCGGGCGCTTGCCGAGACCCGCGCGCACGTCGCCACCCGACGTCAGTTCGGGCGCACGCTCTCCCAGCTTCCGGTCGTGCGCTCCACCTACGGTCGGCTCGCCAGCCGCCTCGAGGCGATGCAGGCCTTGGTCGACACCGCTGCCGCGCACGAGGCCGACCTCGAGCGCTTCTCGCTGCTGTCGATGGCCGCAAAGGTCTTTGCCAGCGAGACCGCGTTTCACATCTGTGACACCGCCCTGCAGCTGCACGGTGGCTGGGGATACATGGAGGACTCGGGTCTGCCGATGCTCCTCCGGGACGTCCGAGTCACCCGCATCTTTGAAGGCGCCAACGAGGTCCTGCTTCAGCGACTCGGCGCGGCGGCCATCCTCAAGCCGGCGGCGCTGTCCGCTCCGGACTCGGAGGGTCCCCTCGCGGAGCGGCTCAGCGCGCTCCTCGCGTCCATCCGTACACAGGGCGGGGTCGCCTTGATGGGACAGCCCGAGGTGCTGCAGCGTATCGGTCGGCTCTCGGTGCTCGCGCTGGCATCGGGCGCGCTCACGCGGCGGTCATCGGCCTCGACCACGACCGAGGCGTCGCTGATGTCTCGCTGCTTCAACCAGCTCGCCGCGACGGAGTTCGATCAAGTCATTCAATCTGAGGAAGACGATGCGGTGGCCGGCGCTGCGGGGGCGTCTCTTCTCGAAGGAGCACGAGACTCATGAAGGTCCTATTTGTTTACCCCTCGTTTCAGCGCCACGCCGATGTGCACCCGGAGCTTCGGGATTGGGTCCCGATGGAGGAGTACCTCGGCTCTCCCTCTCAAGGCATCCCTTGCCTCACTGCGGTGACCCCGGCTGGGGTCGAGCTCGAGTTCCGAGACGACCGACGCTGCTCCGCCATGACGGAGACCGACGCAGACCTCGTGGCGCTGAGCTTCTTCACCCCACAGGCCACGCGGGCCTTCGAGCTCGCGGCCTACTTCAAGGACATGAAGAAGACCGTGGTCGCGGGCGGGATCTTCCCAAGCCTCATGCCGGATCTCGTGCAGCCGCATGTGGACAGCGTGGCGGTGGGCGAGGGTGAGTACACTTGGCCCCGTTTGCTCTCGGACTTTGCACGCGGCGCACTGGAGCCTCGCTACCAAGCCAGCTGCCCGGTGGGCGCGGACGTGCCCGGACCCGACTTCTCTCTCCTGCTTGGCGCAGAGGGTCCGAACTACCATCCGGATGACTACCCGGTTCAGATCTCGCGAGGTTGTCCGCTCAGCTGCACTGCGTGTGCGCTGCCGGTCAGCATGGGAAAGAACCTTCGTCCCTTCTCTCTCGAGCGCATCATGGCCCAGCTCGACCGGCTCGACGCCGCTGGGAAGCGGGCTTGCTTGACCGAGGACACCTCTTGGCTTCCTGGGCCATCCCGCACTCGGATGGAGGAACTCTTCGACCACCTGATCACCTCGGGCCGTCGCTCCGCCGTCAGCTACATCGGGATCTCGATGCCGCAGATCCTCACCACCCCGCTTCGCCTGCTCGAGAAAGCGAAGCGCGCCGGGGTCGACATGTTCTATCTCGTGGGCGGCTTCGACGGCATCACCACGAAGGCCTTCACCGGCAAGAACCCCGTCGCGCTCGAGAAGGCCAAGGCCGTCATAGAGAAGTGCAAAGACGTCGACATCGAGCCCTACACCTCGTTCCTCATCGGGGGCGACCAGGACGATCTCCGGACCGTCGATCGTATGCTCGAGTTCGCGAACGAGACCGGGATCCGCAAGGCTGAGTTCGCGATCTTCACCCCGTACCCCGGCACGCCGTCCTGGTACCGACTCGTGGAGGAGGGGCGGATTCTCACCACGGATTGGTCGCGCTACAACGACGCAAACGCCGTCTTCCAGCCGGCGCAGATGTCTCCGGAGGAACTCGTGGAGTCCTACCTTCGGCTGTGGCGAGAGTTCTACGCCCCCCGTCGGGATGCCCTAGCCTCGCTCTCGGTGGCCGAGCGCACGATCCAGTTCTGACGTCCTAGGAAACGTTCGCGTTCCAGCGGAGCGTGGGCGATGCTGGTGCCATGAAGACGATCTTCGAGCCGTTTCGCATCAAGGTGGTCGAGCCCATTCGCATCACCAGGCAGGACGAGCGAGAGAAGCTGATTCGGTCCGTCCACTACAACCTGTTCGGGCTGCACTCCGACGACGTCATGATCGATCTGCTCACCGACTCTGGCACTTCGGCGATGTCGGCCGAGCAGTGGGCGGCGATTCATCGCGGGGATGAATCGTACGCAGGCTCCCCGTCCTTCTACCGCTTCGAGCGCGCGGTGAAGGAGCTCATGCCGTTCGAACACGTCATCCCCACGCATCAGGGTCGAGCCGCGGAGGCCATCCTTTTCGCGCTCACCGCGGGCCAAGGGCGAATCGTGCCCTCCAACACGCACTTCGACACGACACGCGGGAACGTGGAGGCCACCGGCGCGACAGCGCTCGACCTGGTCATCGCGGAAGGCCGTGATCCCACGAGCACCCATCCCTTCAAGGGCAACATCGATCTCGACCGTCTCGAACGACTTCTCGCCGAGAAGGGGGATCAGGTCCCCTTGGTCATGCTCACCGTGACCAACAACGCGGGAGGCGGGCAGCCGGTGAGCCTCGAGAACATCCGCGGGGCGGCGACCGTCGCGCACGCGTACAAAAAGCCCCTCTTCATCGACGGCTGTCGCTTCGCGGAGAACGCCTGGTTCATCAAGCAGCGCGAGCCAGGCCAGGGCGAGCGCAGCGTTCAAGAGATCGTGCGCGAGATGTTTGGTGCTGCCGATGGCATGACCATGAGCGCCAAGAAGGACGCGTTCGCCAACATTGGCGGGTGGCTCGCGCTCAACGATGACGCACTTGCGGCCGCCGCGCGGAGGCGCTTGATTCTGACCGAAGGCTTTCCCACCTACGGTGGTCTCGCGGGCCGAGACCTCGAAGCGATCGCTCAAGGTTTGAAGGAGATCGTCGACGAGAACTACCTGCGTTATCGCGCCGCGACCAATGCCTACCTGGGGACTCGTCTTCAGAAGATGGGTGTTCCGATTGTTGTGCCGGTGGGCGGTCACGCGGTTTTCGTCGATGCGCGAGCGTTCTTGCCCCAGATCCCTCCGCTCGCCTATCCCGGCCAGGCGTTGGCGGTGGCGCTCTATGTTCAAGGAGGCATTCGCGCCTGCGAGATCGGTACCGTGATGTTCGGGAGAGCAGCAGACGGAGAGGAACGTCCGGCCGCGATGGACCTCGTTCGACTCGCCATGCCCAGGCGGGTCTACACCCAATCACACGCGGACTACCTCCTCGATGTGTTTGAGGAGATCGTGGCGCAGAAGGACACCTTGCGCGGTTATCGCATTCGGTCCGAGCCACCCGCGCTCCGGCACTTCACCGCCGAGTTCGAACCGCTCTCGTCCTGACACCGACCGCTGTCAGTCGGTCCGAAGCTTCAAGCGCGACGCCTGGTCGGGAAGCTCTGCCAGGAACCTCTCGAGCGCCTCGCCCCTAAGCTCCGGCAAGGGCTCGAAGCATCCGATGGGCCGATAGGGCTGAAGCACGAGCTTCGCGTCCGTAAGCGCCTTGATCGCTTCGAGCATGGCGACGAGGTCTGCCGCCGAGAGAAGGGAGGGGTGCCAGGTGCAGCGGATCTCGTGGTCGATTCCGCGCCGAGCCAAAAGCTCGAGACTCTCGAGGACCGGACCTCCGCTGCCGGGGACCCGCGTGATCCTCTCGTAGCTCTGAAGCGGCGCCTTGAGATCGAGTCCCACCCAGTCGACACGCGACAACACCGCCTCGAGGCGCTCGGGGTAGATGCCGGCGGTGTGGAGCCCCACGCGGAAGCCCAGCTCTCGAACCTGCTCGATCGCGGCAAGGAGATCAGCCTGAAGCGTGGGCTCCCCACCCGAGAACACCACGGCATCGAGGCGGCCCCGCCTCCGCTCCAGAACGGAGACGACGTCTGCCCAAGCGACCTCGCCGGAACGGGCGGAGGGTTGAAGGTGTGGGTTATGGCAGTAGACGCAGCGCCACGGACATCCCTGGCAAAAGACGACGGCCGCCAGATGGCCTGGGAAGTCCGAGGCGCTGAACGAGGTGAAGCCACCCACCCGCAAGGCGGACACGGGAGGCCGATCTCAGACCGCGCGCTGCAGGCACTCGGTCGGGTGAAGCGGATGGACTGTACCCGCCTTCTCCATGAAGAACCGGCGCTCTGCGAACTCGCCCTTCTTCCCGATGTTGAAGCTCGCCACGGGGCGATGGTACCCCATCACTCGGGTCCATACTTCGCAGGGCTGACGCTCTTCGTCCATGAGCTGCACGTCGTTCAGTTCGTGGGCTTGGCCTTCCAATCGGATCATTCGCTCTCCTCTTTGTGTTCTCGACAGATGTCTCCCAGGACGGGAAACGGCTTGGGTTGTTCTCGTTACGAAGGCTGTGACTGCGCCCTTCGCTTCTTCTCGAGCAGGACCTCGTCACAGCGTGGACAAAATTGGTGCTCTCCCGGCAAGTAGCCATGGGTTGGACAGATGGAGAAGGTGGGCGTCACCGTGATGTACGGGAGCCGATAGCCTTCGAGCGCCCGCTGCAGAAGACGCTTGCAGGCTTCTGGGCTGGAGATGCGCTCGTTCATGTAGAGGTGCAGGACCGTGCCTCCGGTGTACTTCATCTGAAGGCCTTCTTGTCGATCGAGCGCCTCGAAGGGATCGTCGGTGAAGCCGACCGGGAGCTGCGACGAGTTCGTGTAATAGGGCTTCTCGGGCGGCCCGGCTTGCAGGATCTCCGGCCAGCGACGCCGGTCTTCTTTGGCGAAGCGGTACGTCGTCCCCTCGGCCGGCGTGGCCTCGAGGTTGTAGAGGTGACCGGTCTCTTCCTGAAACGCGACGATGCGCTCGCGAACATGGTCGAGGAAACGGGCAGCAAATGCCTCCCCCCAGGCTGTGGTGATGTCGTGCTGATCGCCGGTGAAGTTGCGGATGAGTTCGTTGATGCCGTTCACGCCTAGGGTGGAGAAGTGATTACGGAACGTGCCCAGGTAGCGCTTGGTGTACGGGAAGAGCCCCTGATCCATGAGGCGCTGAACCTCTTGACGCTTGATCTCGAGGCTCATCTTGCCGAGCTCGAGCAGTTCATCCAGCCGCGCGAAGAGCCGGTCTTCGCGGCCCCGGTACAAATGACCAAGCCGCGCGCAGTTGAGGGTCACGACCCCGATGCTTCCGGTTTGCTCCGCGCTGCCGAAGAGCCCGTTGCCGCGCTTTAGAAGTTCGCGCAGGTCGAGCTGAAGGCGACAGCACATGGATCGCACCATGTTCGGGGTCAGCTCCGAGTTCACGAAGTTCTGAAAATAGGGGAGCCCGTACTTCGCGGTCATCTCGAAGAGACGCTTCGCGTTCTCGGAGTCCCACGGGAAATCGGGCGTGATGTTGTAGGTGGGGATCGGAAACGTGAAGACCCGGCCTTTGGCGTCACCGGCGCTCATCACCTCGATGTACGCGCGGTTGATCAGATCCATCTCGACCTGCAGATCACCGTAGGTGAACGGCATCTCCTCGCCGCCGATGACCGGCACCTGGTCACGCAGATCCTCCGGGCAGGTCCAGTCGAAGGTGAGGTTCGTGAACGGGGTCTGTGTGCCCCAACGCGAAGGCACGTTCAGGTTGTAGATGAGCTCCTGGATCGACTGACGAACCTGCTCGTACGAAAGGCCATCCTTCCGCACGTAGGCGGCGAGGTACGTGTCGAAGGACGAGAACGCTTGGGCACCGGCCCACTCGTTCTGGAGCGTGCCGAGGAAGTTCACGATCTGACCGACCGCGCTGGATAGGTGCTTTGGGGGCCCGGATTCGACCTTGCCGGGGATCCCGTTGAGGCCTTCTTGAAGCACCGCACGAAGCGACCAGCCGGCGCAGTAGCCAGAGAGCATGTCCAGGTCGTGGATGTGCAGGTCGCCTTGACGGTGCGCCTCACCCACCTCTCGCGGGTAGACGTTCGAGAGCCAGTAGTTCGCGGTGACCTTGCCCGCGACGTTGAGGATCAGGCCGCCGAGGCTGTATCCCTGGTTCGCGTTGGCGTTCACACGCCAGTCCTCGCGCCGCAGGTATTCGTTCATGGTGGACTCGACGTCGACCCGGACGGATCGGGTGCTCTCGGTCACAGGCTCTTGGACCTCTTCGATCCGTTTGGCCTTGGTCTCTAGCTCGATGATCTCCACTGTCTGGGCGCCTCCGCGAGGTGAACGTACCATATGTAGTGCTGTACACAAGATTCACGTATGGATGTTGTGGTCTTCATGAAGTGCTCCAGAAATAGAGCCGATGAGGGCGCAAGTGATCCTGAACCCGATCACTTAGCGAGTTGGCATGGCCAGATGAGACTTCATCGCGCACCCCAGATCGCGTGCGGCAAATTGACTCACGCGCTTGGAGCGCTCCGGAGGGTCCCGGTTGCATCACCGCATCGAGCTTGTCGCTTCCAGTTCCAGACGCTACCGCTTTCCAGGCGCAGCAGAGCGCAGCAGAGCGCAGCAGAGCGCAGAGGAGGCACGAGTGAATCCGATTCAGGTCCTGATGGACGAACACCAGCGCATCGAGAGCGTGATGAAGCGGCTCTCGTCATGGTCGCGTGGACTCGCCGGCGGCGAGCAGGACGCGCGGAGTGAGCTCGCCGAGTTCGTCGAGTTCATCCAGAGCTTCACGGACACGCTCCATCACGGCAAGGAGGAGGAGATCCTCTTTGCCACCATGGTCGAGCGAGGCTTCTCGCGTCAGCAGGGTCCCATCGCCGTGATGCTGTCGGAACACGCAGAGGGCCGAGCGTTGACCGCGACCCTGCGGGTCCTCTCTGAGTGTCCGGCACCTTGGACCGAAGAAGAGCGCAGCAAGGTGGTTCGGGCCAGCCGGGCCTTCGTAGACCTCTTGGTCGCCCATATCGAGAAGGAGGACCAGATCCTGTATCCAATGGCCGAGAGTCGGCTCTCAGACACCGATTGGGATGAGATCGGTCGCCGTTTCGAGCTCTTCGAATCGGATGCAAAGAACGCCGAACTCCGAAGAAAGATCGCCCCGCTCATCACGCGCCTCGAAGGCCGCTGAAGCCGCCGAATCAACGCACATTCGAGCGTCGTTCGAGCCTGGACACCCGCCGGGCCTGTGCGGCGGGTTCTTCGGCGCCGATCGTCTGAAGCGCGTGCGGAAGCGCCCGTTCGGGAGCCTTGAGTCGATGCTCGTAGAGCTTCGCGAGCGCCAGATGGAGCTCCGGCAAAGAGGCAGCGCTCCGCTCGAGGGCGCCGAGCAGTTGTGACTCGGCGCGAGCGAACTCCTTGTTCTTGATGAGCAAGCGCGCCGCCAAGAGCTGCGCCGCGCTGGAGATCACCGCGTCCCCTCCACCCTCTGCGGCGAGGAGTGCGAAGCGGAGAGCCCGCTCGCGATCCGCGGCGCGGTGCGCGATCCGCGCGAGCCCCAGGTGATCCGACGGGTCCTCGCTGGGCCGCGGTTCAGCGAGCGAAGCGTGTAACTTGGCGAGCAGCGCCGCCATGGCCACGACGTCGTTCTGGTTGTGCTCAAAAACGATGGGCAGATCCGGGGCCGACTCGCCCCGCAGATACGACCAATAGAGAGACGGGATCTCGTGACCCTCGACGTCGCGCTCGCGCCGGAAGCCGAGCACCTCTTCTTCGAGCCGCACCAATCGGACCCCGCCCAGACGAGCGCGATACACGCGACGACACGCCGTCAACAGATCGAGATGGGCGGGCACGGGCGGAGGATCGAGCCGATTCATGAGGAAGCGGCTCTTGAGCAGCGGCCAGTCGTAGGACTTGCCGTTGAAGGTGACGAGTACACCCGCGGCGGCGAGGCGTTCACGGATCCGCTCGAGCATGGGCCGCTCTTCTCCCGGCCGCGTGAGAAAGAGCTGCTCGACCACGAAGCTCTGCTCCTCGAACCAGCCGAGACCGGTGAGAAACGCCAGCGTCCCGGTGCCACCCGCGAGCCCCGTGGTCTCGGTGTCCAAGAAGAGCATGCGACTAGAGACGTGCTCGGCAAAGGCGCTTGTGCCCGCGAGGGCCGCGACCAACTTGGGATCGAGCCCCACCGCCCCTCCGATCGCCACCCGCCCGTGATGATGGTCGGGATCGAAACAGCGACGCCGGACTCGAAGCGGACCCTCGTGCGTCGCTTCGAGCTCACCGGGGAGATCGACCGGAGACGCCGCCACGCCTGGCCTTGGCGCGCGAAGGCCGGCCTTTTGTCTCGAGATCAAGGCGTCGAGCATGCCGCGTAGTCGTGTTTGACGACTGTCCTCCGCCGAAGCCTCAGGCACCGATTCGGGCGCGCCACGGCTCGAAGGCATCGGGGGCAGGCGCGCGAGCTTCTCCTTCAGGTTCATGCGACCTCACTCGAACGCAGGCTCGAGAGTACCGAGCAGCGCGAGCGCCACGCTGCGCGTCCGCGCCGGCACGACCATGTCGCCCACCACCGGCCCCACGCAGCTCGGGCAGCCCTCCTCACAGACGCAAGAGCGAATGAGCGAGGCGGCGCGAGCGAGCAGGGTCCGGCGCTCCTCATACAAGCGCGGCGCAAGCCCCACCCCACCCGCCGCGCGGTCGAAGAGGAAGATGGTGGGCGAGAAACGTTTGTCTCCGGCCGAGACGGGCTCTTCCGCTTCGTCGTCGTCGACGACCGTGACCCCGATGTCGGCCATGTCGGTCATGAGGCCCAGGGCCGCCACGGTGCGCAGCGCCTTCGAGAGACCCACGATGGCATCCATCACCACCGGCCTCGGGTGCGGCTGCGCTTCGATGGACTGCGCCGAGATGGTCATCCACATCGAAGACGTGGGCATCTGGATCTCCGGGAGCTGCACCTCCCCGTAACCTACGTTCTCGTGGCTGTGGAACTTGATCTTCTTGTAGCCCACGACCTTCTCCACCACGTTCACGTCGCCCAGCCCCACGCGGAGCATCTCGCCCATCTCGGTCTCGGACTCCTCGTGAAGCACCTGGACCTTCGTATGGGTCATGGCGGTGGTGTAGTAGTCGGGCTCGACGAAACGCACGAAGGCTTTGTGGTTGTCGTAGTCGAGGCGTTCGACCTGATACTGCGCGCCGTCGTGCTGATAGATGGCCTGCTCGTGCAGCATGGTGTGGGTGGAGCGCCAGTCCATCTCCGCGATGGTCTTCTGCTTCTCCACGTCGATGACCACGAAGTTGTCCCATCCCACTGTCCGTAAAGAGACCGCGTTCGCCGGATACGCATCCGTGGACCAGTGATACACCTTGCGCCCACTCGCGGACTCCACCGGCTGAAGCACCTGGTGCTGCGCAAGGAAGTCCAGGGCCTCACCCACCGTGGCCTCGGGCACGTCACCAAAAGCCTCTCCCTCTTCGAAGGGGAGCTCAAAGGCCGCGCACTTCAGATGCTGAATGAGGATCTCGACGTTGTCGGGATCGACCCGAGCGCTTTCGGCGGGACGCTCGAACAAGATCTCCGGGCTCCGAGCCAGGTACTGATCGAGCGGCGAGCTCGAGGGTACCAGCACGGACAAGCTTGGGCCCTGTCTTCGCCCTCCCCGACCAAAACGCTGCCAGGTTCCGGCGATGGAGCCCGGATAGCCGGCCGAGACCACCGCGTCGATGCTGCCGATGTCGACGCCGAGCTCGAGTGCGTTGGTGGCCACGACCGCCCGCACGAGCCCTTCGCGAAGCCCATGTTCGATGCGGCGACGTGCCTCCGGCAGGTAGCCGCCTCGATAACCTTGGACCAACTCCGGGTCGAGATCCGCTGCGGCCACCTTCTCGCGCAGGTACTTGAGCATGACCTCGACCTGGTTTCGCGAACCGCCGAAGACCAGCGTGGGCACCCCCGCGATCACGAGCTCCGCCGCGAGCCGAACCGCGGTCTTGGTGGTGCTTGCGCGAAGCCCGAGCTCCGCGTTCACCACCGGCGGGTTGTAGACCACGACGTGCCGTGGCCCAGTGGGCGCCCCGCTCTCGGATACGAGCCGCGCCTTTTGGCCGATGAGACGCTCCGCGTGCGCCTCGGGGTTGCCGATGGTGGCCGATGCGAGGATGAACTGCGGCTTTCCGCCGTGAAAGGCGGCGATACGCGAGAGCCTACGCAGCACGTTCGCGAGGTGAGAACCGAAGACCCCTCGATAGGTATGGAGCTCATCGACGACGACGTACCTCAGGTTCGCGAAGAACCGAGCCCAAGAGGTGTGATGGGGAAGAATGCCGGCGTGCAGCATGTCTGGGTTGGTGATCAAGACGCCGCTGCGTTCGCGCGCGGAGCGTCGAGCGTCCCCCGGGGTGTCGCCGTCGTAGGTGATGGCGCCATGGCTCAGGCCGGCCTCCTCGAGAAACGTGCGCAGCGAGACCTCTTGATCGCGAGAGAGCGCCTTGGTGGGAAACAAGTACAGCGCGCGGGCGTGGTCGGCTTCCGTGAAGGCCTGAAGCACCGGCAGGTTGTAAGAGAGGCTTTTACCCGACGCCGTGGGGGTGGCGATGACGACGTTGTCGCCGCGGCGGCAATGCTCGAAGACCTCTCGTTGATGGGTGTACAGCTCGGTGAGACCACGCGCGAGCAAGGCCTCTTGGATGCGGGGGGCCAGGCCCTCGGGGAACGGCCGGTGCTGTGCGGCCGAAGCGGGGAGCTCGCGCTCGAGCACTACCTGGGCCCCGATCTTGGGATCCGCTCGCCACAGATCGAGGACGTGAGAGAGCCCACCGGGCCGCTCCCAGGCAGCGGGTTGACGGCGGGCGAAGGGAATCACGACGTTTGGATCCTGCACGGACGTGCACTGTACGTTTGACTAGGTCAGAGGGCAAGGGTGGCATCAAGAGGGTGTGGTCCCCAACGTAGGATGCTCGGGCCGTGCTCTTTTCGCCCGGAAGACAGCCACCGCGCGGGAGGTCGGCGGGGGGCTGGCGTTGCCCTATGCCGACCCCGAGCTCCTCGAGCTGCTGAGGGCGCGAGGGTGCGGGGTCGAGAGGTGCTTAAGCGTTCCGCAGCCGAGAGTCTGTTGAATTCGAGACCCGTCCTGCGATCACCATACCGTGGGCGACTCGCCAGACAAGCTTCTCCCCACGGAGGCAATCTTGCTTCGGCGCGAAGGCACGTCGGCTCCATGAACCTTCTGCCCCCCCCGAGGGACTTTCATTCTCTTCGGAGGCTTTCATAAAGTGAACTACCTCAATGATACTTGGAAGTATCAAGACCAAACTCAAGTACAGCCCTTGTGTGGCCTCGATGAGTTGCGCACAATGCGCTCGGCGGAGGCGGCTTGGCGGACGAGGAGGAACCTAGCTTCAGTCTCCTCGGTCGAGCGGTGCTTTCGGGTCTGCCGGATCTCAAGTTTCGGTTGAGCTTCGACGGGACCATTCTCGAGTACGTCCCCGGCTCGGACGATCTCCTGCTCATGCCGCCAGAGAGCTTCCTCGGGCACTGCTTCTCGGACATCTTGCCTGGGCCCGCCGCCGACCGCATCTCCCCTCGCCTCGCGGAGCTCCGCCGCACAGGCAAACTCCAGACCTTCGACTACCAGCTCGAGCTTCCCCAGGGCCTGCGAGACTTCGAGGCGCGTCTGTTTCGGATCAGTGACGAGCAGGCGGTGATCTTCGTGCGAGACGTCAGCGCCCAGCGAGAGGCCGGCCGAGAACTCACGCGCTTTCGAACCATCTTGGATGCCACGCCCGACTTTGTGGGTTCCGCCACGCCCGCCGGGCGAGTCACCTACGTCAATGCCACTGGACGGCGCATGGTGGGCTTTAGTTCGGAGGAAGATCTCAGCCAACGCGGGATTGACGAGTTCCATCCTCCGAGCACGAACGAGTTCATGCGTCGAGAGATCATTCCCACCGCAATCGCCACCGGCTCATGGACGGGTGAAGCCGAGTTCCTGCATCGAGACGGGACGTGTATCCCTGTCTGGATGGTTCTGCTCGCGCACCGCGGACCCACCGGGGAGATCGACTTCCTCTCCACCATCTCTCGTGACCTGCGCGAGAAGAAACGCGCCGAGGAGCGCGAGCGAGAGATCATCGCGGCCCAAGCCCTGGCGGAGGCGGAGCGCGGCAAGTCGGCTCAGCTCGAGCGAGCGCTCAGCGACCTGAAGCACGCCCACGAGGAGCTGAAGTCCGCGCAGGATCAGCTCCGGCAGTCTTCGACCCTCGCCGCCGTGGGCCAGCTCGCAGGCGGGGTGGCCCACGACTTCAACAACCTGCTCTCGGTGATCTCCGGTTTCATCACGCTCGCCATCGATGGACTCCCCGACGAGCATGCAGCCCGAGACGATCTCGAGGAGGCCCGACTGGCGGCTGGACGCGCGGCCAAGCTCACCCAGCAGTTGCTCGCGTTCAGCCGTAAGAAGCCTGTGCGACCGGAGGTCATGCAGCTCAGCGAGATCGTGAACGAGATGAGCCATCTGCTCGGTCGATCCCTCGGAGAGGACATCCAGCTCGAGACGAGCAGCGAGAGCGCCCTCATGAACGTGCGCATCGATCGCAGCCAGATCGAGCAGGTCCTCCTCAACCTCGCGGTCAACGCGCGAGACGCCATGCCCAAGGGCGGTCAGCTCCGTATCGAGCTCAGAAACGTCGACCTGAGCACTCCAGTGCCCGCGCACGGCCTCCGCGCGGGGCGGCACGTCCAGCTCATCGTGAGCGACACCGGCACCGGAATGAGCCCCGAGGTCGCCGAGCGCGCCTTCGAGCCGTTCTTCACCACGAAAGAGGTCGGTAAAGGCACCGGCATGGGACTCGCGATGGTCTTCGGGGTCATCAAGCAGGCCGGCGGCGAAGTGTTCATCGATACCGCGCCCGGTCGTGGGACTTCGGTACGGATCTATCTCCCAGAGGCAGTGGGAGCCCGGGATGAGGCCGACGCCAACCCACCCCCTTCGACAACCAGGGGTCCCGCCCGAGTCAGGATCTTGCTCGTGGAGGACGATCCCTCGGTGCGCGAGGTGACCCGTCGAATCCTCGTCAAGAGCGGCTACGAGGTCGTCGCGGCCGGCGGCGGGCGGGAGGCCCTGGCTTTGCTCGCCCTGACCATCGACGTCCAGCTCCTGCTCACCGACGTCGTGATGCCGGGCATGTCGGGCGTCGAGCTCGCCGAAAGGGTCCAGATCATCGCGCCGGGGGTTCGAGTGGTCTACATGTCCGGCTATCCGGAGCGCGGCACCGAGCATCACCTGCTGCTTCAGCGAGACGTACACTACATCGCCAAGCCGTTCTCAGAGGCCGAGCTCCTCGCGGCCCTCTCGCTCGCGTCGAGCAGCGTTCCTTCCCCGGCAGACTAGAGCTCATCTCGAAACCCCTGACCGAGCGAGACGGCCGAGGCGCGAGGTGCGCAAGGCGGGCCGACGAACGCGCTATCCTGCGATAACGCGAGGAGGTCCAACACCGCGCACCGACGCGCATCGGCCGAAATCGCGACCGAAGGGGTCTCGAGATGAGCTCTAATGCTAGACTCCGGCGGTGCTCAAAGGCCTCACTCGAACTTCTCTCGCCTTGCTCCTCTTCGCTTGTGATGACGCGCTGCCCCCCACGGTCGGGGACCTAGGACCGTCGGAGCTCGGACCGGACGCAGAGCCGGACGCAGGTCTCGATGCCGGCACTCGGGACAGCGAGGCCGGCGACTCGGAGATCCCGGGTCCCAAGAAGCGCGTCTTCGTCACGAGTTCTCGCTTCAACGGGAACCTCGGCGGGATCCTCGGCGGTGATGCGAAGTGTGAGACCGAGGCGCAAGCTGCGCAGCTCGGGGGTCGCTGGAAGGCTTGGATCTCGACCCCGGCCGAAAACGCGCTGCAGCGGATGGCGGACGTGGGTCCTTGGGTCCTCGTGGATGGGCGCACGCAGGTCTTCGTGAGCCGGGCGGCGATGATCGATGCCCCCGAGAACGCCATTCGATCCGGCGCGAGCGGCGATCCCGTCAACACCCGGGTGTGGACCGGCACGATCCAGGACGGCACCGCGAGCGGGCATACGTGTCAGAGCTGGACCAGCGGTTTCCCTGCCGACTTCGCAGAGCAAGGTGCAAGCAGCGCACAGGATGTCGGCTGGACGAGCACCTCCACCGAGACGTGTGCCGGCTCGGCGGCCCTATATTGCTTCGAGCAATAGAGCTCATCTCGAGGCCCCTGCCCGAGCGGTGCGACCTCCGCCCACCCCTCTTAATCGCCGCGGCGGTGGCCTGGAACCGGTTTGAGGCTATGCTATCCGCGGCCACTTCCGATGTATCCACAGACGCTTAGACTGACACTCCTCGCCACCCTGGTCGTGGTGGCTCAGCCTGCCTTCGCGGGCGATCCGGAACCCGGACCACCACCCAGCGCCGGCAAGGTGTGTTGGTACGCGCCCAAGAACACCAGCGCGAACGACCGAACCCGGCTCACCGCGGCGCTCACGGAAGCGATGGCGGCGACGAAGCCTTCGCACGCGGACGTGGGGCTGGAGCGCGTGACATCCAAGGCACGCGCAAGCTCGGTCGACTGCATCGCCTCGATCGATGTCACGAAGAAGAAGGACTACTCGCGAAACAAGGAGCTGCTCTTCAGCTTCACGAAGGCCGGCGAGGCCACGCCGCTGCTCGAACGTGCGGTGGTCCTCGACATGCGCAAGGCCGAGTCCGCCATGCTCACCGAGCTGTGGAACGAGCTGTGGCCGCTCCTCGCGCCGGCACCACCACCACCACCACCACCTCCGCCTGTCGCGGAGACTCCGTTCGTGGACGAGGAGCTCGAGGCCGTTCAAGCGCAGGAGAACGCGCCGAAGCCAGAAGGACCACCTCGTGGCCCGCTCGTCTCGGTGCTTGCGGACCTTGGCTTGTTTGGTCGCAGTCTCGGCGACTTGGCGCCCGGACGCCCTGTCGACCAGTCCGGAGTGCTCTCGCTCGGCGTGAGCGCGGTGCTCCACGCGGCGGAGATCTTCCGAATCGCGGAGAAGCACGACATCGACGTGGACGTTGCGTACGCGTACCACATGCTGCGCGCTCCCGAGGGTTCAGGGGTGAGCGTCAACGCCGATCGCTTCAACGTCGGCGGCGCCTATCGCTTCCAGCTCCCGGGTGAACATCTGCCTCGTGTCGGCGCCTTGGGTGGTTACGAGCTGCTTCGAAACGAACTCGACCAAGGCGCGGGGGCCTACTCGGTTCGGTATGGCGTGCTTCGGCTCGGGCTGTCGCTCGTGCAGCGTGTTCCGCTCGACGAGGGGCTCGCGCTTCGCGGGTTCCTCGAGGCCGCGCTGCGCATCACGCCCTCCGCAGAATTGGCCGACACCTCGCCCGGCTTCGACATCGGGGGAGGCGTCGGCCTTCACATGAATCGGCTGCTCGTTCGCGCGCGCGTTCGCTACGCGCAGCAATCGGTCGAAGCGGGTGGATCGAGCTTCTCCGACGGCTTCTTCGACCTCGACCTCGGGATTGGGTTCCAGCTATGAAGATACTCCACGTCCTCCTCACCGCCGCGGCTTGTGTCCTTCTGCCGAAGCTCGCGTTCGCCCAATGCGACGACCGGGATCTCGACGGTGATGGCTTCTCCTGCCTCGCCGGCGACTGCAACGACAACGACAACACCGTGTATCCCAGCGCACCGGAGCTGTGTGATGGCAAGGACAACGACTGCAACAACGTGCGGGACGATCGCCCCGATGGCGACGGCGACGGCGTCAACCTCTGCCAGGGGGACTGCGACGACAACAACCCGAACCGCTACCCCGGAAACACCGAGGTCTGCGACGGCGTCGACAACGACTGCAACGCCGGTACCCAGGACGCGACCATTTCTCGCGCCTGCTACCAGGGACCGCCCGGCACCCAGAACGTGGGCCTATGTCGAGGCGGCACCGAGCTCTGTAACGCCCCCGGCGGCTGGTCGGGCACCTGCGGCGGACAGATCCTGCCCACAGCTGAGCAGTGCGACAATCAGGACCACGACTGCAACGGCGCCAACCTCAACGGCTTCGCCAACGCCGACAACGACCCGGTCTACGCCTGCCAAGGCGACTGCGACGACAACAACCCGAACCGCTACCCCGGGAACACCGAGGTCTGCGACGGCGTCGACAACGACTGCAACCCAGCCACCCTCGACACGAGCCTGACCCGCTCCTGCTACACCGGACCCGGCGGCACCGTGAACGTGGGCGTCTGCCGGGCCGGCACCGAGACCTGCAGCGGCGCGTCGGGCTGGTCGGGCACCTGCAACGGACAGATCTTGCCCACGACCGACGGGTGCGAGCCGGCCGACCTCGACTGCGACGGCATCGCCCTGGAGGGACCGGACGCCGACGGCGACGGGAGCAACGCCTGCGTCGACTGCGACGACAACAACCCGAACCGAAGGCCGGGCGCTACGGAGGTCTGCGACGGACAGGACAACGACTGCGATGCCTTCGTGGATGAGCGCAACAACAACGGCGATCCCATTCAGCGAAGCTGCTACACCGGACCGCCCGGCACCCAGAACGTGGGCCTCTGCCGAGCCGGTAATGAGCTCTGCAACGTCCCCGGGGTCGGTTGGTCCGGCGTCTGCGGCGGCCAGGTGCTGCCGACGCCCGAGCAGTGTGATCAGGTCGACCACGACTGCACCGGCGGCAACTTCAACGGCTTTCAGAACCTAGACGGTGACCCGGTCCCCCTCTGCATGGGTGACTGCGACGACAACGACCCGAACAACTACCCCGGTAACACCGAGATCTGCGATGGCCGCGACAACAACTGCATCAACGGCGCGGACGAGAACTTCGACAACGACGGCGACGGCTGGACCACCTGCGGCGGGGACTGCAACGACAACGATCCCGGCACCTACCCCGGCGCCCCCGAGATCTGCGACGGTCGCGATAACGACTGCGACACCTTCACCGACGAGGACTTCCCGGACGTCGACATGGACGGATTCCGCCCCTGCGGTCCGAACCCGGACTGCAACGACAACGACAACACGGTGTTCCCCGGTGCGGTCGAGCAGTGCGACAACAAGGATAACGACTGCGACGCCTTGGTCGACGAACGCAACAACGCCGGCGATCCCATGCGCAGGCGCTGCTACACCGGCCCGGCCGGGACCGCCGACATCGGGACGTGTCGCTTGGGCTGGGAGTACTGCGTCGTCGGCGTATTCAACGGCACCTGCGCGGAGCAGGTCGTGCCGAGGACCGAACAGTGCGACGGCCAGGACGACGACTGCGATGGTCGCCGCGATGAGGACTTCGATCTCGATGGGGACGGCTTCACTTCCTGCGAGAACCCGGTCGACTGCAACGACGGGGACGCGACTCAGTTCCCCGGCAACCCCGAGCTCTGCGATGGCAAGGACAACGACTGCGACAACCTGACGGATGAGGCGGTAAACGGTACCCCGCTCAGACAAACCTGCTACACCGGGCCCGTCAACACCTCAGGGGTGGGGCTGTGCCGCTCCGGCTACCACGCATGCAACGGGGCCGCTGGCTACGACACCTCGAGCTGCATCGATCAGATCGTACCCACAACCGACATCTGCGACGGAGACGACAACAACTGCGATGGAACGGTCGATGAGACCTTCGACGTCGACGGAGACGGCTTCACTTCCTGCGGCGGCGATTGCGATGACAACAACCGGGCGGTGCACCCAGACGCGCTCGAGGTCTGCAACAACGTCGATGACGACTGCGACACCATCGTGGACGGCACAGAGACGCTCTGCTACGAGGGACCGGTCGGCACCGCGACGGTCGGCCTCTGCCGGCCGGGCACCGCGCTATGTGTCAACGGTCAGCCTCAGGGGGCCTGCAACGACCAGGTCGTCCCGGTCGCGGAGGTCTGCGACTTCGAGGACAATGACTGCGACGGCGACATCGACGAGGACTTCGACCAAGACGCGGACGGGGTGGCCGAGTGTGCTGGCGACTGCGACGACAACAACCCTTTCAAGTCGCCCAACGTGCCCGAGCGCTGCGACTGTGACGACAACAACTGCAACGGAGAGGACGACGAGGATGGCTTCGGCGGGAGTGTGTGTGAGTTCGGCGCCTGTCACGACTTCGACGGAGACGGCTTCACGAACTGCGAGGGCGACTGCAACGATCGCAACTCGACCGCCTTCCCGGGAGCTGCGGAGGTCTGCGGCGACCAAATCGACAACGACTGCGACGGACTCACGGATGAAGACACAGACGAGGACAACGATGGCTTCACCGTCTGCGGCGGCGACTGCGACGACCGCTTTGCGCAGATCAACCCCGCCGCGGCCGAGGTCTGCGACGCCTTCGACAACAACTGCAACGACCAGGTCGACGAGGGCTTCGACCTCGACGGGGACTTCGCGACGGTCTGCGCCGGAGACTGTGACGACACCAATCCGAACATCAGCCCGTTCCGCCGAGAGATCTGTGGGGACAACCTCGACAACGACTGTGATGGCACCGTAGACAACGACACCGACCTGGACGGTGACGGGTTCACCACCTGCGACGGCGATTGCAACGACTACAACTCCGCGGTGTACCCGGGTGCACCCGAAGTCTGCGACGGTCACGACAACGACTGCAACGGCCGAGTGGATGAAGGCTTCGACGTCGACCGCGACACCTTCGCCACCTGCTTCGGAGACTGCAACGACGCAGACCCCGCCATCCACCCGTTTGCCCCCGAGGTCGTGGACGGCCAGGACAATAACTGCAACGGCGCCACCGACGAAGGTCAGGACGACAACGACGGCGACGGCTTCAGCTACCTGTGCGGCGACTGCAACGACAACAACCCGGACATCAGCCCGCAGACTGTTGAGCTCTGCGACGGCCGCGACAACGACTGCGACGGCGTCATCGACCGAGATCCGACTGGGGCATCGGTTTGTGCGGCCTGCAACGACGTGGACCTCGATGGGGTGACCGACTGCGACGGCGACTGCGACGACACCGACCCTGAGGTCGCGCCCGGTCGGCGCGAGGTCTGCGATGGCAAGGACAACACCTGCGATGACCGCGTCGACTTCGATATCATCACTCAAACCAACGTGTGCATCGGAACCGGAGACGCGGGCACGGCGCCGGATGTGAGCGGCGGGTTCGATGCCGCGAGCACCGGCACCGACAGCGGCATCCCCGGCGGCGAGGGCGTGGACCTGGGACTTCCACCGGAGCTGAATTCGCTCGCGCTGAGCTGCGGCTGCTCCACCTCTGGCTCTGAAAGATCGCGCCACGGACCGTGGACCGGCCTCTTGCTGCTCGTGTGCGGGCTCGGGCTCTTCCGCGGTCGGAGACGCACCTGGACATGGTTGGCATGGGGCACGGTGATGCTGCTTTCGCTTGGCGGCTGTACCTCCGTCGACTTTGCCTCGCAGGACTCGGGCGTGAACTCAGACGCGAGCGACGCCTCGACGGGGCCGGTCGACGCAGGGCGCGACTCGGGCGTGGACCTGGGCACCGACACCGGCGTGGTCATCCCCGATGCCGGTCCGGTGGATCTCGGTCCGTTCACCGAGGGCGCTTGTCGTCTGCAGGACGAGTCCAAGATCCGTCTCGAGACTCTCCCGATGTCCAGCTTCATGCTCGCGGTTCACCGGGAGTTCAGCTCTGGGGTCGTCACCGGGATCGAGGCGCTGACCCTGGACGATCCGTCGCGCAGTCTTCGAGCGCTCGCGATGTCCACCAGCCTTCCCCTCGGGATTGACGCGAGTGATCCCTTGGCGGCCTCGAAGATCATCGACGGAGTGCTCGACGCGGTCTTTCTGACCGGCATCCCGGGCGTTCAGGGCGTGGCGACGCGCGTCGATGAGACCTCCCGACAGAGCTTCTTTCACGAGGGCCGCCCGGCGGCTCGAACACTTCGTCGCGTCACGATGTCGAACGTCGTGCTCCCGAGCATGGTCCGAAACGGCTTGATCGCCGGACTAGGGAACGTACCCCTTCGAAACCTCGGAGGGCTTCCTGCGCCGGACACGACCGAGGTCGCCGAAGAGCTGCTCGTCGCCGCCTACGTCGAGATCGACCCCAACACCCCGCCGAGCGCATCCATCGTCGTCGCCCTTGGGCCGCTGGCGGCGAGCCCATCGATCGCCACGAGGCTCAACGACCTCACGAACGGAACCCACGTCGCGCCTCCGGGCTCGGTGCTGGAGCTTCGGTGCGAAACCTCGACCGCTTCCGCCCTGAGGGTCGACTTCCTCTGGGTCGTGGACAACTCGGCTTCGATGCAGGAGGAACAACAGGCGCTCGCGGCCACCGCAGACTCCTTCTTCGACGCGCTGCAGATCTCGCAGATCGACTTTCGACTCGGCGTGGTCACAACGGACGGCGAGACTCTTCAGGGGGGTGGGTTCACGAACGACCTCCAGGAGTTCAAAGACAACGTGAGAGTAGGCATCAACGGCAACGGCGACGAGCAGGGCCTCGAGTACGGACTCCGTGCGCTCGAGCGCACCCGAACCTCCACCAACGAGGACCAAAGGCTGCGCGACGGTGCCGTTCCCGTCGTCATCTTCTTCTCGGACGAGGACGCGGTCATGCTGAGACCGTTCAGCGAGTATGTGGACGCGTATCGTCAGCAGGGGGCACTCAGCTTCGCCATCGTCGGGCCTCGGCCGCGAGGCTGCCGGGCGATCGGGCGCGGCGTCGCACGCGTGGGGGAGCGCTACATCCGAGCGGCCGAGGAGCTCGGGGGCACGAGCGCGTCGATCTGCTCGGAAGACTTCACGGAGCCGATCCGCGAGATCCTCATCGCGGCCGCCGGTGAGGCCTCGCAGACCCGCCTCATGAACTCCCCCATCTCGGGCTCACTCGAGGTCGCATTCCCGACCGTGCGGGTGCCGAGAAGTCGCACGGAGGGCTTCGACTACGAGCCGAGCGCGAACTCGATCCTCTTCTTCGGGCCGGTGGCGCCGCGAGAGGGCACGCCGTTTCGGGCCACCTTCCAGGTCGTGGCCCCCTTCGTCCCCTGAACTCGGCTTTGCCCCTCGCACATCCGGGCTCACCTCTCCAAGATGCCGCGGATGGATGTCCGACTGGCGTGGGTGGCGATGCTCGCCCTCGCCTTCGCGCCTCTCGTCGAGGCTCGGGCCGAGCCGCGGACAGAGTCCAGCGAGTTCGGTGGACGACTCACCGGAAGGAACACGAACGTTCCTCTCACTCTCGAGGAATCGTGCATTTTCGTCGGAGCGATGCACGAGCGATTCCCTGCGACCCGCCGATTCGAGTGCCAATCGGGTACACTCCGGGTGTGATTCGGGGCGCGAGACAAACGAGCACGCGGCTTGCTGGAGATCGCTTTGGGCACGGCTGCTCTGCTGCGGAAGGTCCCGTCCGCGCCGAGAGGTTAGAGTCTCCTTCGAGTGCTTTCCTCCCGTGCCTCGCATTCTTCGCGATGGCGTGCGCCAGCACCGGGCCCCGCGTGGGCCCGAAGATCGGCAACGTGGTGGAGTTCACGGGTGCCTGCGATGCCTCGGGGGGCGTTCCACTCGATGCCTCGACTTTCGCGGTCGCCGATGACGAGGACAACGTCATTCGCATCTACGATGCCGACCGCGGCGGGGCACCGATCTCCTCGATCGATCTCTCGCTTTGGTTGAGAGAGGGTGATGAAGAGGCCGACCTCGAAGCCGCAACTCGGATCGGCGATCGCGCTCTTTGGCTCGCCTCCCACAGCCGAAGTAAGAAAGGCAAATTTAGGCCGAGCCGCATCCTCTTCCTCGCCACCGAGATCCCGAAGCCCGGCGCCTCCGCGGCGGTCGTGGGTGAACCATACCGAGGTCTGCTCGATGCACTGCATGCGGATCCTCGATACTCGGCCTTTGGGCTCGACGAAGCGGCCAAGCTGCCACCCAAGGCTCCAGGTGGGCTCAACATCGAGGGACTGACTTCGACCGGGAATGGAGGCGTGCTGGTGGGGCTGCGCAATCCCACGCCCGGCGATCGCGCGCTGCTCTTTGTCATCGGCAACGCGCTCGACGTGGCGGAGGGCCGGGCGCATCCGAAGCTCGGTGACCCTATCCTGCTCGAGCTGGGTGGTCGGGGCGTTCGCGGCCTGACCCGGTGGCGGGGCGCGTACCTCATCGCCGCTGGAGCGCGCGAAGCGGGACCTTCGGATGCGCTCTTCGAGTGGCCGGGCCCAGGCGCGGAACCGCGCGAGCTGGGTCTCAACCTCGCGGGCTTCAACCCGGAAGGCTTCTTTTCTTCGCCCGCGCGCGCTGAGCTCATGCTGCTCAGCGACGACGGAGAACTCGAGATCGAGGGCCGCGCATGCAAACGCCTGGAGGTGCAGGCCCAACGGCGGTTTCGGGGCGTCTGGATTCACTGAGGGCGAGGCGGCGAGGATGCGCTCCTCGAGATCACTCCAGACTCAATATGTACTCGATGAGGTCGCCGAGCTCGGACGGGGTCAAGTGCGAGGTGCCGCCGTGGATGTCCAGCACCCCGTCTCGCTCGTTGAAACCGCGTTGCCCAGGACCGAGCGCAGGATGGTCGGGTGTGGCGATGGCTTCGAGGAGACTCTCGGCCCGGCCATCATGGAAGAACATCTCGTTGCGGTCCCAGATCCCGCGAAGCGTGGGGACACCAAACCGGTTGCTCTCGATCCCGAACTTCGTCTTTGCCGTCTCGGTCAGGAGGTCGAGGTTCAGACCTTCGAAGGTCGAAGGAGAGAGCATTCTCATCTCCAGCGGCAGTCCGTTGGTATCGTAGTGCGTGCTGAGCGCGAACTGGGGCTCGGGGTGGCAAGTCGAACACGCGGTCTGTGCGCTGTTGAATAGCGCTTTTCCGCGCTGAGCACCGAAGGTGTCCGGTGGATTGGGGTTGGGAAGCAGCCGAGGCTCCACCATCATCGCGAGGCCCAGCATCTCGCTCATGGCTTTGAAGTCCAACGGACGCTCGCTGATCGAGTCGCCGAAGGAGCGTGTTCGTCCGACGTACTGCGAGGTCTTGGCCACGAAGAACGCCTCGCGGTCGGCGTACTCGGACAGGGGCGCCCCCGGACCAAAATTCCCGGGCAAGACCATCAGATTCAGCTGCGGGGCGAAGGTCTTCTCGTCGAGGAAGTTCTCGAACATCCAGGGCAGAGTACGCAGCAGGTTCTTCGAAGCCGGGGTGGCCCGGAACGCGAACGGGCTCGCGAGGATCTCGCCGGTCACGAGCCTCTGCTGCCCACCGAGTTCGCGGTGGCAGTGCTCGCAGCTCGTGTCTTGGTCGGCGGAGAAAAGCGGCGTCATCAACATGACCAGCTCACCAATTTCGGCGTCGCTTCCGGGATACGCACCACCGGAGACGTCCCCCACGAGGGAGCGCTCCACGATCCCGCTCGCGTCCACTCGCGCGAGGTCTTCGGACAAACGATTCGCGACGAAGAGCGTATTCGAGCTCGAGTCGAGCGCGACTCCGTACGGAAACAAACCCACGAAGACGCTCGAGCGTGCAGTGAGCCGCTCCCCATCGACGTCGTAGAACGACACTTCGCCGGTGCCCGAAGCCACCATCGCGAGCAGGCTCGGGCTCACGGCGATCAAACGCTCGGGCACGGCCCCGATGATGATGCGCTCTTCGGGCGGAGGCAGGCCCGGCGTCCCCTCGGGCGCGTCCCCGGCGAAGCCCACGATGGAGTCCGAGGTGTAGCGAACCCCCGGCTCAAAGGTGCGTGTATCGTAGGTCGCGATCTCGTTCTGCAGGTCGTGAAAGCCACGGTTGGGGGTTCCGTCTCCGGGGAGGCCGTCCCCGTCGGTGTCCGGCCCTTGGTCCGGCAGATGGCCCGTGCCGCGCCCGACCGTCGCCACGAACAGGGTCCGTCCGATCACCACCACATCGCTGACGGGCGCCCGCACGGGAATCCGCGTGACCCCGGGCGGCGCTCTTCTGTCTCGAGTCTCGGCGTTCCCATCCGTATCGATCTCTCTGTCGGTCTCGATGTCGATCACGGAGATCGTGAGGTCGGGCAGGTTGGCCACGAACAGCCTGCCGCTCGATTCGTCGAGCGCGAGGCCTCGCGGGTTTTGACCCACCGGGATCCCGGGCATGCTCCGGAGCTCGTCGCGAAGCCGCGCCTGCGGCACGCTCCGAAGGCTGAACTGCAGACCGGAGTTTGACTCGGAGACGTCGTACGCCAGGACCGAGTCGAGCCACCGGTTCGTCACCCACGCCCTGGTCCCGGCCTCGTTGAATGCAATCTGGATTGCGTAGTAAGGCGCCGGGACGCGTGAGACCTCTTCATCCGACGAGGTGTCGATGACCGACATGAAGGCGGAGAAGCGATTGAGCACCACGAGGTGCCGACCGTTCGGGTGGAGCACCACATCGTTGGGAGAGAGTCCCACGCGAATGCGACGACGCACCTCGAGCGACGCCGTGTCCACCACCGCGAGCTCGTTGCCCGGCTCCGCCTCGTCCCCGCGCAAGGCCACGTAGGCGGTTCGTGCATCCGCCGAGAGCTCGACCTCGTAGGGATGATCTCGATGCGGCTGCGGCGCGTAGTACTCCTCACCCGGCGCGAGCGAAGAGAGCACCGGCACCAGGTCGGGCGCGAGCGCCGCCTGCTCGGCCGTGGGATCACTCACGCAGGCGATGCCGGAGAAGAAAATCAGCGCACCGAATACAAAGTTCCTCATCGCACACACTCGAGGCCGGCGTAGGTACCGCCGAGCAGCCAACAGCTCAGGAGCACGTAACCGGCATCAGCCCTATCGTAGAACTGCTCTCCGCCTCCATGGGACGTGCCGCCTGCCGCACGACGCAAGGGCCGAGACAACAGCTCCGACTCCGTCACATCATCCAGACCTTCGATGAAGGTCCGGGCGCTCGCGAGGTTTGCCTGCAGCTCCTCGGCGGTGAGCGGCATCAGGGGCGAGCCCAGTCGGGTACCAAAAGACGAGTACAAGAAGAGTGGGCGTTCTGGGTCCCCGTGGCAGGCCGTCTGGGCGCAGAGGCGATCGAACATGGGCTGCACCGAGGACTCGAGCATCGCGAAGCTCGGGGTGCCGGGTGGACCCATACCCGGACCATCCGGCACGGAGGGTTCGTCCGTCCCACAGGCGAAAGCGGAGAGAACCACAGCGAGGTAGAGCGTGTCCGTCGGCTTCATGGGTCGTCCCGGCCCAGGTAGGTCGCGCCGCACTCGACCCACAGGACGAGCTTGGCCTTCTCCTCATCACTCAAGACCGCGGGCGCCCGGCAGCCGGCGCGTGCGAGCGTGCGCGGCGCCTCGAGCTCTCGGTCGAGGACCTTCTCGATGAGATACGAGTTGATCGCGCGAGCGCTCCGCTCATCCACGTACTCCTTCTCCCAAGGACCGGCCTCACCTCGGCCGCTCCCCGTGCCGAGTCTCATCAGGCTCTCGTAGTTGTTCGACCACGGGCCGGCGTATGCTCCGCCCGAATCGATGCTCAGATCGAGCCCCCCCGCAGGGGCACTCGAAGCATGACAGCCCGCGCTCGCGCAGCGGTCCTCGAGCAGAGGCGCGAGCTCCGTCTTGAACGACACCACACGCTCGAACCCGGGGCCGGTCGGATCGAAGGGATCTCGCCTGGTCTCGGTATCAACGTGGGTGGCCATGGTGATGGAGGCGGAGGTCAGGATGTCGACCCCACCAAAGGACTCCTCCGGCTTGCCGCTGAAGGAGCCGTGGCAACCGCCACAGATGGTGTCGTAGGTCGCGGGACGCACGCCGTTGCCGAAGGCCTCTCCCTTGCTGAGGAACTGCCACCGGTCGAAGTGCATACCCACCGCCATGCCATCGGCGTTGATGGTCTGCAGGAAGAACTGCTGATCCGTGGGCACCCAGAAGAGAGAGGAGCCATCCTCCTCCACCGGCACCGGCCCCATCACCCATCGGCGGCCGTGGATGCCGTTGGAGACTCGGGTGCTCGCGGGGTCACCGTTGCGTGCCACCGCCGGCCCGAGGGGAAGCGCGTCCGCCGGTGTGAGCAGGCTGCCGAACATCGCCTGCAGCGCCGCGATATCCTTCCGGATGACGCCGGACCGCCCGATGGGTCGTGCATCCCGAAGGACGCTCTCGAGCATGAAGGTGTCGTAGAACTGGATCATGCCCTTGCCGGGCGGCAGGTTCTCGCGCAGGTACGTGGGCGCGGTCGAGGGGAGTTTCCGCTCGACGATCGGCGTCGGCTCGACGTGCCAGTAGCCATCCTCGTGGACCAGCACGTCGACCTCTCCCAGCTCCGGCTGCCGCGTGATCGGATCAGCCACCACGCGGGCATACACGAGATCGTAGCTCACCGTCTGCGCGAGCGTCGCGGTTTGCACCAGGGGGTTGATCGCGGTGGTCGTTCGGGCGGCCACGAGGTGACCGTCGGGCAGGCTGGCCGGGTCGCGCCACAACACGGCAGCGCCGGTGCCGAGCGCCACAGCATCATCGGTCATCACGTTCATCGCCCGCACGTAGGCAGGGATCGCCGCCTTCGCGAGGTCCTCTTCCCGCTCGAGGTCGGGCCCCATGTTGCGGTCGAAGATCGCGAGCGCGCCGCCTTGGTAGACCCCGTCCCAGTGCTGGAGCGTAATCACGGTGCGCAGGTCGGTGAGCTCCGCGGGCTGAGCGAAGATGGGGTACTTCGACTGCTCACCGAACATGGGGTGGTAGTCGCCCCACCAATCCACCGGCGCGAAATACAGCGCCCCTTGCCGCTTCAGAGAGATGTCTCGCGGCGCGGTGAACACGATGATGGCCTTTCCGAGCTTATGAGCCATGGAGAGATCGATCTCGTGACCATTGCCCAGCGTGATCTGCTCGAGATCGGAGCCGTCGGGGTTCATCGCCCAGATGTTGGTGTCGGGTTGCTTGCCCTTGTCGGCCAAGCGGCCGCCGCGTGTGCTCACGAAATAGATCCGCCCGTTGGGCGCAAAGAGCGGGGAGAGGTTGGCTTCGTTCACGTGATCGGGGCCCAAAGTGGGCTCTCGGCAGCCGGAGGCGTGCGTGAGCTGCACGAGATCGGTGCCGTCCACCGCCATGCGATAGATGTTGAGGCAGTCCGTTACGCCCTTGCGCATCGCGAACAGGACGGTCCGCCCGTCCGGAGAGACCTCCGGGGTTCGAACGTCGGCCGGTCCGACGTGGTGCGCGGCGGTCAGATTGACGCGTGTTCCCGACGCAGACACCGGGGACAGCGAATAGAGGTCGGCCCCAGGCTGCCACGCGCCTACGTCGAAGAGATCGCGGGTGGATGGCGGACGACGAACGTACAGCAGCCCGGTCGGCGCCGTGTTCAGACCGGCCGCCGCGATCTCCTCGCGAATCCAACCGCGGATGGCCTCGAGGTCTTCGTCATCCTCGGTGCGAAAGAACTCGTTCGAACCACGATGGATGATCCCCCCCTGCGAGGGACTGAGCGCCTTCTTGTGCAGCCGGCTCTCATCCGGATCAGAGGTGCTCAGGTTGAGGAAGCTCTTGGCGACCTTGTAGTTGTGGAGAACCATCCGGTCGCTGAACTCGCCGTCGATGCTCCCCTCGAGCTTGAGGAAGTTGCCGACCAGCGGTCCATGACAACTCGTGACGAGGCATCCGCGACGGACCAAGGCCGGATGGGCCTCGTCGCGAAAGGTCTCCTGCGCCGGGGTATAAGCCACGGGCTCGGCCACCCGCTCCCGCTCGATCCACTCGAGGATCCGCTGAAGCCCGGGACTGTCGAGGGCTACGTAGTTGTCTCCGCCCCGGTGCGGCAAGCCTCCGAGCGCCACCGGAATCACCTTGCGCACGAAGTCGGAGAAGATGGGCGGAGCGTGTCGGTCGATGCGCCCCGCTGCGGAGTCCACCTTGAGCTTCGTGGTGCCGGGCCCATCGTCCCTCGGCGCGACGATGACGTTCCCGGTGGCTTCAGCGTAGGCGATGTCGCGCATCTCGTCCGAGGCGATAAAATTGTCTTCATCCACCGCAAGCTTGAACCAGCCCGGCCCCACCGACTTGTACTCCTCGAGCGGGAGGCCGTGGCAGGCCTTCGATGTACAGCGCCAAGAGAGCTCGGGTGCGACGTAGCGATCGAAGTAGGCGCGCGGGGTCTCGGGCTCGAAGAAGTCGAGCTCGGACTGACAAGCCACCGCCGAAATCAAGGAGATGCCGAGGATCCATCGACTCTTGGCTTGCACGGTGGACGGAGTTTTCCACGCGCCCCGCGCGCTTGGCAAATCAACTCGGCCGTGGCCGCTCTGGCCACGCGCACAAGGCGGCGGCGCACCCGTTTTTCTGCGATTTGACTGTTTTTGAGGTTTTCGGGTCGAACTCCTTCGGATACACAGAACTCGGCCGGCAACAGGCCAAGGAGGCCCCGCGAGTGCGCTCACCTTCCGGCCTTCGCCGAGTTCATCTCTCCCCTCGGGCTCGGCGGTCTCGAGCGATCGAGAGACTCAGGGCACGTAGAGCAGCTGCGTGGTCGACGTCGCGGTGATCAGGCTCCGGTCGAGCGGCGCCACCGGCAAGGTGTCCACGCCGCGCGACTTGTCCTCGATGATGGAGCTCGCGTCGTCAAAATGCAGGCTCGCCGGATCGTCCGAGATGCCCAGAGGTTGAAGCGCGCGGCTCGACTCGAGATCTGCGAAGTTCGCGGTCATCGGGAACGAGCTGCCGTGCGCGGAGTTGATCGTCGCCGTGAAGCCGTTGACCACGCTGATCTGACCGTCGAGCGCAGGGTCGAGCGAGCAGGTGTCCCACGAGGCGCAGAAGAACGGCATCTCGTAGGGGACCACAAACACGTAGCGACCAAAGGCCGGCCAGGTGTCCGGGTTGACGGCAAGGCTCGGGTTCGCGACGAGGTGTGCGTCCCAAGCCGCTTCGCTGACCTCGAGCGCCCAGGTCACCTCGGGAAGCCCCAGAATCCCGGTGGATTGATCCAGGGCCTTCAAGAAGTGCGATGCACCCCCTTCGCCGCCGTTCCATCGACAGCCAAACTCCTGGTTGGCTTGCACGCGAGCTCTTTGCCCCATCTGAGACATCAGCGTCTGCCCCAAGAGCGAGGCGCGATCGGTCCGATCGAGCTTGGCCCCGTCCTGAAGCCACAACTCGAGCGCACGCATCACATGACCGGCCTTCTCGCTGGCGGTCTGCGGTGCGGTGTCGAGCGAAGGCAGCACCGTCACCTGGCCGCGCGCTTCGAGGTACACGAGGAGCTCATGAAAGAGACGGAGCGGCTCGGCGCTGTCGTCGAAGTGCAGGCCGTGGATCTCCGCCGGCGTGAGCAGTCCATTTCCCGCGCTGCTGAAGAGCTCGGCGAGGCGATAACGCAGCGCCAGACTTCGATAGGAGTCTCCGACCCCGCCGATGCCGCTGTAGAGGGTGTTGGCGTACCAGCTCCCCGCCGGAGAGCTGTTGCCGTTGAAGATGTAGCCCGAGGGAGGATCGATGACGTGCGGGTTCCAGTTGAGGTCGAGTCCCCCCTGCCAGTCGTTGGACGACAGGCTCGCGTCAATCGGATAGCGACCGGTGGCGTCCGAGCCATCGACGATCTGCTGAACGCGGTCCGGGATCATCGTGAGCGCGTGAAACGCGATGTGCCCAGGGTCATCGCTCGGCGCGCCCTCGTTCACCCCGGCATAAACCGCGTAGACCGTAGGCACGACCCAGTGCGCGATCGCCTGCCGATAGGTGGAGAGACTGGTCGAACGCATCAGCTCGATGCCGGCGACAATGGAGTGGGTGGCCGGCCGGAAGTACTCCGCATGCCGGAGCACAAAGCGCTGCCCCGCCGGTACGCTCGTCAGCAGAGGATTCCACACCGGCCCGAGCACGGTGCGCTCGACCGTGACCGTGCGAGAGGCCTGACCTCGGATGGCGATGGTGACGGTTTCGCTCGTCACGCTTCGGGTCTGACCATCCACGACATACTCGTCCGCGTTCGCGCCGTTCCGAAGGTGCAAGAGATCCGTCGTGTCGCCGCTGCCCGCGACGATGGTGTGGCTCGTGTATGGGTTGTAGTAGACGAAGACGCCGGGCGCGCCCGCCACGCCCATGCCGCGCACGTTGACGTTTGCCGAGGGCACGTTCAGGTGGAACTGATACCAGTGCGCGGTGCCGATGAGCCCGAGCTGAGGCTCGGCGGCGAGGACCGGTTTGCCGCTGGTGGTGTGTGTCCCGCGGACAGCCCACGCGTGACTGGCCTTGAGCACCGGCTCGCTCGGAAAGCGGTCAGTGAGCGGTGGCGCGCTCATCGCGAAGCCGGGTGGATAGGTCGGAGGCCAGGCGCCGGCGGGCACCGGCACCGTCGCGGCGCCCTCGTCCAGTGGAAGTGGGGCCCCCCCGGGGCAGAAGGTGTTGTTCGGACAGCTTCCGGATGAGCAGGCGTTGAAGAGATCGAGCTCGCTCTGAACGATGGGCGCGCCCGCGACGCGACCCATCCGGTCCCACACGAGCAGGGTGTGACCGGCGGTCCAGGGCTCGATGTTGGTGATCCCGAGATTCTGAAAGCGTGCATCGAGCGTAAGGCCCGGCGATGCGAGGTAGGCGTTGATGCCGGCCGCGTAGGCGGTGAGCAGCTCAGGGATGTCGCCGGGCAACTCCGTCGCGCGCACATCCGCGCGACCGGCGTAGTCGAACAGCTGCACCTCGAGGTCTTGCTTGATCAGCCTGTCGTTGAAGCCCTGCTTGGCGGCGAGGCTCGGTGCCGCTGCCGCCACCGCGAAGTGTTCGGCCGATCGGCCCTGCATGATGAGCCGAGCGATGGTCATCTGAAAGAGCCGATCTTGGGCGGTCGCATAGCCGAGCGCATGAAAGGCCGCGCGCATCGAGTCCGCGTAGATATGCGGCACGCCGAGTTCATCGCGCACGATCTCTGCGGGCTCGCCCACCGCGGCGTCCGGTCCTGCATCGACACTCGCGTCCGCGCCGACGTCGAGAACACCCGCGTCGGCGGCGGCATCGGCCGCGCCCGCGTCGGATCCGCCTCCGTCCAAAGCGGCGTCGGCGAGAGCAGCATCGCCGAAGCCCGCGTCGACCCGGCCCGCGTCGGGGCCAGCGTCGCGGATCGGGCCGCCCGCATCGTGACCGGCGTCGAGCGTCACTTCCTCGGAGCCACAACCGACAACAAGAACGAAGCCCGCGAGGAGCAAGAGGAGAGTGCCGAATTCGCGTACAGTTCTGGACATGGTGGCGGCCACCCTACTGCGGCACCCGCTTGGAGTGAATCCGCGCCGCCACAACGCAATGGCTCAGCCCTGAGGCGATCTGAGGCCCGAGTTTGACATGAGCGTGCGAGGACTTAGTCTTCACCCATGGTCGACCCGAAGCGGCTCAATGAAGAGCTCCGACGCCTCAAGCACCTCATCAACACCGACCCGCGTGTCAAAGCTCGCTTCGACAAAGATGGAAACGGCGTGATCGACGGCGACGAGTGGGAGGAGGTCCGTCAGCTCGTCATCCGGCGGCTCGAGCGAGGCGACGCCGAGGCGAACGCGGCGGCCGGGGCGACACCCGGAGCCGGGGGCGCCCCCACGGCTCCACCCAGCGAAGCCGAGAGCCAGGTCGCGGAGCAGCTCTTCGCCGAAGACCTTCAGCCCCTGCCGCTCGATGCCATCTCGCCCGGGAGCGCCGGACAGCACTCGGTGCTCATCCTCGAACAAGAGGGTGGCCTCGGCCAAGTCTTCGAAGGCATGCAGCGACGCAGCTACAGCGTACACGCCCCCGATGGTCGGGCGATCGCGCGCATCGAGCAGGTGGAGAGTGAGCTTCTCCAAGGATTCACTCAGCGAGGTTTCTCGATCCCGGACCTCCACTTCAGAGTGCTCGATCAGATCTCTGGAGAACAGCTCTTGCTCCAGAAGTCCGAGTCGATGAGCAGCGGCACTCGGATCGCGGTCGTCAACGCGAAAGGAGGCGAGATCGCCCATGCTCAGTTTCGGGGTCGATTCCTCGAACGCGAGATCATGGCCCACTCCTCGCTCGTGGCGCTCGGCCTGAGGGTGAAACGTCGGCTTCTCAAGCCGTGGACCTACGACATCGAGACCGAGTTGGATGAGAAGGTGGGATCGATCGAACGAGGGTGGAGTGGGCTCGGCGGCTTCCTCACCGGCGGGAACCGCATGCGTATCCACGTCGAGACCGGGCGCGCTACGCCCGAGCTCATGTGGGCCCTCGTGGCCGCCGGATTGATGTTCGATCTCGCGCAGGAATCCGACCGCTCCCCCGACGCGGGAATCCGGCTGGGTTCCTGACTCACAGGCCTGTCTCCCAAGAGCACCTATGACCTCTGAATCGCCGGGGCTCGCCGCGGCAAGCTCAGCCGCACGAGCGCTCCACCCGTCGCTCGGTTCTCAGCCTCGGCAGACCCGCCATGTCGCTGGGCCACGCGCTGAACGAGCGCCAACCCAAGTCCCACGCCCTGCGATCGTGTGGTCACGAGGGGCTCGAAGGCGGACCTCAGTATCTCCGGCTCAAAGCCGGGGCCTTCGTCGACCACCTCGATCACGATTTCCGACGCCGTCGCGAGCGCCGAGACGCTCACGACACCGGGGTGTTCCAGCATCGCCTCAAAGGCGTTTTTGACGAGATTCACCACCGCTCGGCAGATGAGCTTGGCGTCCCCGTCTACGGTCATGCCCTCGGGAACTCGAACCTCGAAGCTCACCCCGCTGGGGACCTGGAGTTCGTGGAGGCATCGCTCGACCAGCGGCCGGAGTTCGACCAGCTCTCGTTTGGGAGCTTGGTCTCGAACCAGATCGAGGAGATCGGTGATGATGTCGCCGGCGGATCGAACCTGCTCCTCGATGCGATCGAGATGCTTCGAAACGCGATCATCCTCGCCGAGGCGGCGGCGCACCAGATACAACGACGACTCAATGACACCGAGCGGGTTGCGCAGCTCGTGACCGATGGTGCCTGCGACCTGGCCGATGCCAGCGAGCCGTTCCTTGCGGGCCAGCAGAGCGTCGGAGTGATCTCGGTAGCTCTTCAGCATGATGGCGAGCTCGAGGTCGAGCCAGCGATCGACCGCATCGCTCAGCGCGCGCCGACGCTGCGAGTCGGCGGACTCGTGCTGCTCCACCAGAGCGCGGAGTTCGAGCCGCACCACATCCATGGCAGTGAACATGTACTGCTGAGGAAGCTCGATCTGGACGTGGCGTCGTCCGATCTGAAGCCGGCGTTCATAGAAAGCCTCGCCATGGGGACCGGAGAGCCCGCTCCGAAACCACTCCACCAGCGTGTATTTTAGCCGCTGCACCTGGGACAGGTCCTCGAAGACGCGCATCGCCCCCGGATGGCCGAGCATCCGCTCATAGAAGACGTCCGAGATCCGGATGAGGTCGCCCTCGACCTTGGTGCCAAACTCACGAAGCAGGGTCGAGTCAGCCTCCCCGAAGCCCACGTAGGCCTTGATGTCCTCGAAGAAGCTCGGCCCGGGCACGGAGACTGAGGGTACGAAGCGAAAGAGCCCCGGGCAACAGAGATCCCCATGTCCGCGGGAATCGCAGTTCCTGCGCGCCCGGCCTTGGACGACGAAAGCCCGGCGCCACACGGGTGCAAAAAACTCGTTGGTGTTGAGGGGGCCCCCGTGGCACGAGGGGTGCTCCCACTAGGAGGCGCCATGCGAACGTTCAAGAAGATCCTTGTCCCCATCGATTTCTCCCTCAGCGCGCGGGCAGCATTAGAGACCGCCCTGCAGCTCGCCAAGACCTTTGGCGGCTCGGTCGACGCCCTCAATACTTGGTCGACACCGAGCTACCTTCCCGCCTTCACCGCGCTCAAACTCGAAAACAACGAGATCACGGAGACGGTGCACAGCCGAGCTCACGCACAAGCGAAGGAAGCCATGGCGGCCTTCCTCGAAGACGTGAACACGAGCGGGGTGACCGTCACCACGAAGGTCGCGTTTGGGCCGCCCGCCGACGTCATCGTCGCGGCCAGCACCGGCTACGATCTCGTGGTCATGGGCACCCACGGGCGCACCGGCATGAGCCGGCTCGTGCTCGGCAGCGTGGCCTCGAAGGTCGTTCAGCGCTCCTTCTGCCCGGTCCTCACCGTGCGCGAAGACAAGGTCGACGCCGCCACCGCCGAGGAGCTCCACCGTCATCCGGACCAGCGGGTGGTCTACGGTCTGCTCGAGGGGCGCAGCGAGGTCCACGCGGCCTTTCACGCCCTCCATGAGGCGGGTGTGCCTCTGGAGAACATCAGCTTGATGATGAGCCATGAGACCCACGCCGCGCTCGAGGATCCCGAAAACGTCGAGGCGCTCAAAGGCGCCACCACCGGAGGTATCTTCGGCGGGACGATCGGCGGCATCCTCGGCGGCCTCACTTCGATGAGTGCCCTCGCCGTCGGCGGGAGCATTGGTCTCATGGTCATGGGCCCCGCCCTGGCCCTCGCCGCGGCGGGCGGTCTGGCCGGCGGACTCATCGGCTGGGGGGTTCCGCAAGATCAAGCACGACGCGTGCAAGCCGCCTTGCAAGAGGGGCGTTCGGTCATCGCGGTTCACTTGAGCAAAGGGGATGACCTCGACCGCATTCGAGGGACGCTCGAGATGGCCGGGGCCCACGACGTCCATCTGGGAAAGTGAGAGGTCATGGCCGAGTTGCTGGTCGATTCCCTGATGAGCAAGAAGCCCCGCACGGTCTACGTGGATGAGACGATCGACCTTGCGGAGCTTCTGATGTCCCTCGGATCCATCCGCCACCTACCGGTGATCGACCGAGAGGGCCGGCTGGTCGGGGTTGTCTCCAACCGCGATGTTCTCCGCGCAGGCGACCGGCAATCCCGACCCGATGATCCCCGGCTCCTGAAGCACTCCGCCATCGCGGTTCGCGACGTAATGAGCCCAGACGTGCTGACCGTTGCCCCAGAGACCAGCGCGCTCGAGGCCGCTCTCATGATGCGCAAGAACCAGATCGGATGCCTCCCGGTGATCTCAGAGGATCGTCTCGTGGGCATCGTCACCGAGTCCGACTACGTCGAACTCGCCGCCAGTCTCCTGAAGGCCCAGTAGTTTTTTCACCCCGCGTGCCGTAAGAGCAGACCGTGCGCGCTGCCCTGGCAGCCATCGTCTCGAACCTCGCTCTCCTTGGCGCGTCGCCCGCGCTCGCGGACGAAGGCACCCCTACGCTCTTTGAGCCCCCAGAGCTGGAGCAGATGGTCGAACCCGTCCTTCCGGAGGGCGCCCTGTACCCCGCGCCCGAGATCGAACTCGTCGTGGAGCTCGACGTGACGAGGACCGGGACCGTCGCCGCGGCCCGATTGATCTCGGGGGTGGGCCACCCCTTCGACGACGCGGCGGTGGAAGCCGGGACGCGACTTCGCTTTCGACCGGGGCGCCTCAGCGACGGAACCGCGGTCCCGGTGCGAGTCACCTTTCGGTTCCGCATGTTCGAACCGAAGGCCCCCGAGCCGCCTCCCCCGCCCCCGGAGCCGCTGACGATCCGTGGCGAGATACTCGAGAAGGGAACCCGCCGACCGGTCCCCTACGCGACGGTGATGGCCCGAGAGGCACGCCTCATTCTGGCCGAGGCGGTCACAGATGAGCGCGGACGCTTCGAGCTCTCCTTCGTGTCGAGTGCAACCGTCACGCTCGAGCTTCTTCCTTCTGGACACGAAGCCCTTTCGGAGACCGTGCGAGGCGAACCGGGGGCACAGCTCGAGCGCCGCTACTATCTGGCACGCACGGGCCGTTCCTACGAGACCATCGTTCGGGGGCAGCTCGAGCGCCGAGAAGTGAACAAAGAGGTCATCCGGGCCGACGTGGTCGCGAAGGTCCCCGGCACGCAGGGCGACACACTCAAGGTGATACAAAACCTGCCCGGGGTCGCGAGGCCCTCCTTCGGCGGCGCGCCGCTGGTGCTGAGAGGATCCGCACCCGGGGACAGCCGCTTCTTCCTCGAGGGGCAAGAGATCCCAGGCCTGTACCACTTTGGCGGTCTGCGAAGCACGTTCAACAGCGCGTTCTTGGAAGCGGTCGAGTTCGTGCCGGGCAACTTCGGGCCCGAGTTTGGACGCGCGACGGGAGGCATCGTGGATGTCCGCACCCGCGATCCAGCGACGGATGCCTTTCGCGGCTCGGTGGATCTCAACCTGTACGACGCGGGCTTCTCGCTCGAGGGACCCGTGAGCGAGAAGCTGAGCCTGGGAGGTTCTTTTCACCGTTCCTGGATCGACGCCTTCCTGCCGGCCTTCATCCCGGACGACTCCAACTTGAGCTTCGACACCGCGCCTCGGTTCTACGACTACCAGATCCTCGCGACCTGGCGACCCGAGGAGAAACACAAGCTCAAAGCGATCTACTACGGCTCACTCGATCGACTCGAGGCGCTCTTCGATGATCCGGCGGACGACCCGAGCGTTCGCGGCACGCTCTCGACGAGGGTCATGTTCCACAACCTCTACCTGAGTTCGGAGGCCGAGCTCAGCGATCGCCTGAAGCAGAGCACCTCCGTGCAGACCGGCTACCAAGAGCTCCGCTTTGCCTTGGGGCCGGACTTCTTCTTCGACCTGAACGTGTTTCGGGTGGCCCTCCGTTCGGTCTGGGACTTCGACGCACACGAAAAACTCAGCGTTCGGCTAGGGACCGATACTCGGCTGCAGTTCGTCAACATCGCGCTCAGCAGCCCGACCCCGCCCAAAGAAGGAGACACCCCGGTACCCCTCTCCTCGGTCGACATCCTCTCGGTCGATGAGAACGCGACGGTGACCGAGCCCTCTGTGTTCTTGTCGCTGGTGTATCGACCCATCGAGGCGTTGAGCCTCCTGCCGAGCGTTCGCCTCGACTACTATTCGGCCATCGAGAAGGCGACCGTGGATCCTCGGTTCTTGGCCGAGCTTCGGATTCACGAAACGAGTACCCTTCGCGCGGGCCTGGGCCTCTACCAACAACCTCCCCAGCCGGACGAGTCAGCCGAGCCCACCGGCAATCCCGATCTGAACGCCGAGCGCTCGGTGCAGGCGAGCTTGGGTATGGAGCAGAAGCTGCCGTGGGGCCTGAGCCTGGGCCTCACCGGCTTCTACAAGTGGCTCGACGAGCTGGTCGTGCGGAACCCCGCTCTGGCCACCAATCCGAGCGCGCCGCTCTACACCAACGAAGGTACGGGCCGCATCCTGGGTCTCGAGGCGCTCTTGCGCTTCGAGCTCGACGACGTTCTCTCGGGCTGGGTCGCCTATACCTTCCAACGATCGTTTCGCACCGATGCGCCGGGAGCGGAGGAGCGCGTGTTCGACTTCGACCAGCCACACATCCTCACGGCCCTCGGCACCTGGAACATCGGCGCCGGATGGTCTCTCGGCGTGAGGTGGCGGCTCGTCTCCGGCAATCCGTACGCACCCGTCACCGGCTCCATCTACGACGCCTTCACCGACGTCTACGTGCCGGTCTTTGCACGGGAGCGTTCTCGGCTGCCGTCCTTCCATCAGCTCGACGTGCGGCTCGACAAGACGTGGACCTTCGACACCTGGAAGCTCAACCTCTACTTGGACGTTCAGAACGCGTACAACCGCGAGAACCCAGAAGGCGTCAGCTACAGCTACGACTACTCACAGTCGCAGTTCATCAGTGGACTGCCGGTCCTGCCGATCTTCGGCATTCGGGGAGACTGGTGATGCGCTTCGTCCTTGCGTTGCTGGTCGTCGCCCCGCTCGTCTCGTGCGCGATGGACTTCGATCCGCCGTCGCTGCTAGACGAGCCGCGGATCCTGGCGCTCATTCCCGACCCCATCGAGATCGACCTCTCGGATCCCACCGCCGATATCGAGATCCTGTCGGTGGTCCACCTCCCGAGCACCGCGACCGTCACCAGCTCACGCTGGTCGTTTTGCCCGATCTCGACCGGTGCTCGGGGTGCTTTCACCTGCGTCCTTCCCGCGTGCCAGATCGAACTCGACGAGATCGCCCCCGGCCTCGTACGCGTCGCCCCCGCCACCCTGGCCGCCGAGTGCCAAGAGCGCCTTCGGTCATCCGGCATCGAGTTCGAGGGCGAGGCGGGAATGCCGCCGGAGAGCTTCGAGACCAGCTTTAGGCACCGAGTCGAGACGAGCGAGGGCGCACCCGCCGAAGCGGTGGCGCGGGTGCGAGCCTTCACCCGCAACGCGCCCTCCCCCGCGAGGACCCATCCGCGGATCTCGCAGATCCGCCTCGGCGGCATGGTAGCAGACTCGCTCGCGACGGAGCTCCGAGTGGTCGAGAACGCGGAGCTCAACATCGAGCTCGAGGTCGAAGCGGGCACGGGTTCGACCGAGGAGGACCTGTACGTGAGCTATTACGCCACCGCGGGACGCTTCTTCCGTCTACGGACCGACCGGGGCGCCGGCACAAACACCTGGACCGCGGAGGAGCTCGGCGCCGGTGACCAAGCCGCCGAGCTGTACTTCGTGGCGCGCGACGGCCGCGGCGGACAGGCCGTCGCCGGCCCCTACCACGTCGAGATTCTGCGCTCGGCCCCTTGAGCGGCGCCGCCGAGCGTGGCGAAGTCGAGCGGCCATGTCTAGAGCTCATCTCAAAACCCCCGACCGAGCGAGACGGCCAAGACGCGAGGCTCGCAAGGCGGGCCGACGAATGCGCTATCCTTCGATAACGCGAGGAGGCCCAACACGGCGGGCCGACGCGGATCGGCCGAAATCGCGACCGAGGGGGGTTTGAGATGAGCTCGTCTAATCATTTGCCCCACCTTCTCGACCAGACAGAGCTCGAGAGGATCTACGTCGCGTTCACGGAGGCCATCCGCGAGGGCCTCGCACACGAGGGCAAGGAGGTCCGCGCGCTGCCCGCGTTCGTCGCGCCCCCTCCAGCCGAGCCGCGTGGACGCGCGCTGGTCCTCGATACGGGTGGGACCAATATGCGAGCGGCGCTCGTCTCCTTCGCGCCCGGAGCAGAAGCGAACATCGAGGGGCTGGTCGAGCAGAGCCTGCGTGATCGAATCGCGGTCGGGCTCACCAAAGAGGCGTTCTTCGATGCGCACGCCGAACTCGCAGAACGGCTCGGCGCTCCGCCGCACCTGCCCGTGGGCTTCTGCTTTTCGTATCCCTTCGAGGCCTTCGCGGATGGCGACGCGCGTCTCATCAAATGGACCAAGGGCCTCGCCATCGAAGGGGTCGAGGGCACATTGATCGGATCCGGCCTGGGGGAGGCGCTTTCACGTCGCGGGATGGAGCCGAGCTCGGTGTCGGTGCTGAACGACACCGTCGCCGCACTTCTGGGGGGCGCCTCGCGACAGGGCGCACGCGCGAGCCGCGGCATCGGACTCATCGTGGGCACGGGGACGAACATGGCGGCCTTCTTCAGTCCGGCGGAGGCCCCCAAGCTCGGCGCACTCGGCCCGGGCCCCATGGCGGTCAATCTCGAGTCGGGCAACTTCAGTCCTCCGGGTCTATCGGCGCTGGATGACGCGCTCGATCAGATCTCGGACCCCCGGGGTGGGCAGCGTTTCGAGAAGGCGGTGTCGGGCCTGTATCTGCCGAAGCTGATGACCCTGGCGCGAAGCGAGGCGGGCGAATGGGCCAAGCGAGAAGGCGCGCGGGGGCTCGTCGAGCGGGCTCGGCGGGGGGACGACGCCGACGCGGAGCTCGCGCGGGTGCTGCTCCTGCGTTCGGCTCAACTCGTAGCCACGGGGCTGGCGGCGGTGGCGTCCGTCCACGGCGGGACCGACGTGGTGCCGGTGCTGGCGGAGGGCAGCCTGTTCTGGGCTTGGCCGGAGTACCGGGTGGAGGTCGAGCGGGTGTTGGGGTGCCTCGTGCCGGAGATCCCCTGCGAAATCAGCCGCATGGAGCAGGCAAACCTCGTGGGGGCTGGGTGCGCGGCGCTTTCGAGGAGTTTGGGTCCAGTCGAGCGTCCCCCGAATTAACCCCGAGGGTTGGGTGGAAACTGGCGGGTTTCGGCTGGCCGGGGATCATGGGGGGCTCGTGTCGACCATCTCGAGAGTAGACCTGCGTCCGTTCGTGCTCCCGACGCGGCGCCAGATCGCGAAGGAGGAGAGTCCGATCATCGCTCTGGTGGACGGCATCTTCGCTCGTCTGTTCCAGCTCGGTCCGGGCAAGATGTTGGCGGAGATGCGCGAAGGTGGCACCGAGGACATCGTCTTCACCTTCTATCCAAAAGAGGGCGGTCCCAGCGTGGAGGTGGCTCGATGCCGTCGCGCGCTGTTTCGGCGCGCGCTCTCACGTCTCGGTGGCCACTACATGGACAATCAAGTGCTCGGTGGCTACATGCACCGCCACCTCGTCCTCGAAGGCCGGCACCTCACGATGCTCGCATATCTTTCGAACACACAGCTCGGCGGCTACTGGGTGAAGATCTTCGTCGGCAAGGCGAAGTGATCGCGAGGTCCTTTGGTCTTCATCAACGGGCGCGTTTGGCCGTCCTCGAAGGCGAACACCAAAACACCGAGGAAGAACTTGGCAATACCGGTTCGAGGACGGCACAAGGAAGGGGGATGAAGAAGGTTTCCGGACGCTCCAGCCCCGCAAACGAGCTCGGCGTCGAGAAGAGCCAAACCAGCACCCCGGCGCCCAGCGTCCCAGCCCAACCGGAGCTCAGATCGGGGGGCCTCTTCGGCAGAGTGGAGCCGGTTGTTCCGCCCAAGAACGGCGGAGGAAATCGCGCGGAGCTGTTGGCCGGCGCGCATAAGGTCTCGACGCCCTTCCAGCCCATGATCTCGAGCCACGAGCTTCGACTCGAGAACAAGACGGGCGAGACCGTTCGCATCCCAGTCGAGAACTACTATCTCACCGCCGAGGGCGAGGCCCGCCCGGAGATCAAGGCGCTCGTGAACACCGCCTTGCGTCGAGATCCTCGAACGCAGGCCCAGCTGGACGAGAAGCTCACCGCACTCCACGCGGCCCACGAGATGTCCTTCCGAGTGAAGGATGAGAACGGCCACTACAACAAGATCTTCCAGGTGCCTTCACACGGCTCCGTGATTCCGTTGTCCGCGGCCCACTATGAGAGGCTCGTCGCCTCCATGGGGCCCGTGATGCATGCGCTCCGCGACATGCTCAAGGTCCTCTACTCGAACCCAAACCCCACAGCCAAAGACCTCGGCATCGATCACCTGCCGGCCGAAGAGCGAGATCGAGTCCTCGAGACCGTCACACAGAGCCTCTACTTCGAGCCCAAGCTGCGAACACCAGCGATGAAAGACTACCCCTTCCTCGCGGTCGGGGGCTTCGACGCTGCGGTGGGCCGGCTCGATCATCCCGAACCCACGTTCTTCGAGTACAACCTGGGCACGCCGTCGGGCCTCTCGAACAACATCCAGCTCCTCGAGATCCTGCGGCAGGTCGACCCAGAGCTGTACGCCACCTTCAAGGACCAGCTCGCCAAGGACGAGACCTTCAGCATCCTTCGCTCCGGCATCGAATCCAACGCGCTCGAGTGGAGCACCAAAGTGCCGCTCCGGCGAGCACTCGAGACGCTCGGCCCCAAGCTCGCGCCCCAGGAACGCGAGGCCTTTCAACTTCGGTTGGAAGAGACCGAAGACCGCGCGGAACTGAAGACGCTCGCGCGAGAACTCCTCAAAGAGGCCGCATCCACCAAGGACGCGGAGCTCGTCGCATCGATCGAGGGTGCGCTCCGTAGGGCCGACGGGATCAGCGTGACCATCGGCCCCGGCGTGCTCAACGGCGCCCACCCAGACGTCGCCTCCATCGCGCTCTTCTCCGGCATGGCCTACGTCAACCCCAGCGACCTCTACACGGATCGCCGCGGAGACCTACGCCTCCGCACCGAGAGCGGCGACAACCCCATCGTCACCGGCATCTATGGTCGCGCCGAAGAGTCGTTCTTCTTCATGAGCGACAAGGACGGCATTCCAATTCGCAGCCCGGACTTCGAGCACAACGAGGCGCTCGGAGAGAAGCTCGGCGTGAAGCTCGAACCTCACGTGGTGTACGAGTTCGAATACAAGGACTGGGACAACATCAAGGACTGGTCGAGCCACGAGGAGATCATCGGGGTTCATCAGAACGCGGACGGCACCCCAAAGCTGCAGCAAGTCTACGAGTCGATGGGTCGCGACCCCGATCGACCCGAGCTCGACCCGGGCAGCTTCGCGAGCGCGGTGACCAGCGGCGCCCTCTACTACAGCGGCGTGGGCGGCAGAACCGTCGACGACAAGCGCGTTTTTCAAGCGGTCTCCAAACACGTGGCCCCGAAGTACGCCGATGGTCCCGAGGCCCCCATCGCACGCCCGCCGCAGACCCTGGACGTCTCCGACTACCAGCAGTTCTACGACTCCAAGAACCTCGAACGCTTCGTCGTCAAGGCGCCCGACAAGTCCGGCGGCGCCGGCGTCATGCTGATGGTGAATCTGACGCCCGAGAAGCGTCAGCAGGTGGTCGAAGAGGTGAAGAAGGCGCCCCACGAGTTCATCGTGCAAGAGTTCATCGGCGCCTCGGTGATGGCGGCGCCCGAGAAGCTCGAAAGCGGCCAAACCGTCTACGGCACCAAGGTCCCCGATTGGCGGATCTTCGGGGTGCTCGATGCCAAGGGCCGGATTCGCGCGGGCAAGAACGCGCATCTCATCCGCACCGCCAACGCGGGCTCGGCCTCCACCAACACTTCGCAGGGCGGCGGCTACGGGATTGGCGTCGTGCTCGGAGACTCACACCCACGGGACGCCTCCGAGAGCGTGCTGCCCACGATCCCCGAACAGCCTTACGTCGGGGCCAGCCGCATGCACGACCTGCGGCAGTTCCTCACCAAGTTGAACGAGCTCACCGAGAAGGCCGCGCGCCCCGAGGCGCTGCCCAGGGACGGCCAGCTCCCTCTGCTCGCGAGCTTTCAGCGCGAGGTGATGGATATCCTCGGTCGGGATCTCTCACCGCTCATGCAGGTGGCACGCGACTTCGAGGAGGGCCGCCTCGATCAGCACGAGCTCTACGAGCAGCTCCTCGCGAGCCGCGCCTCCATGCTCGAGGCAAGCGGGTTCGTGGCCAAAGGGGTGGCCGAGGTCGTACACGACCTCTTGCTCACGGTCGACGCATCCCCGCCCACGCCAGAGGTACAGGTCGATCGCGAGACACTCCGCCGGAAGCTGCGGATTCGGTCGACTGAGACTCCGGTCCGCACCCGCGTCTTCAGCTCGGGCGGAAGCAAACTCGAGACCTACGAGACCGGCGTCTACGAGAAGGGACCTCATCCCTTCGTGGACCAGCTCCTCGGCGAACTCAAAGCGGTCGGTGGGGACCTGCGCATGATTCGAAACAAGGACGTTTCCACCGGAGCCCAAGAAGACACTTCGGCCAGCCCGTACTTCACTGTCGACCCGCACGGAGTTCCAGTGATCGCCATCGACCTCTCGCAGGACTTTGCGTTGTCCGCGCTCGCCCACGAACGCGAGCACTTCCTCCTCTGGAGGGAGGCTCGCGAGTCCCTCCTCCAAGCGGGGACCGAGCCGCAGAAGGCCAATCTGCGGGCCATGGAGCAAGTGAATGTCCCAAAGATGCGAGAAGAGACCGAGCGACGCGCGGTGAACGCGGAGGTCGCGATGCAGAAGAAGGTGAGCGGGGCCTGGAATCAAGGCGCCCACGCGCCGGCCCTGTCTGCCTCTGACCCTGGCTACGTGGCTCGCTTCGGCTACCCGAAGGTGGAGGCGCTCAGGGAGCTCCTCCATGGCGCGCGCAGGTCGAAGCAGCCGATCGACGAGGCGGCGGCGCTCTCACTGCTGAGAAGCCTCATCTCGCTCGCGACCGAGTCCCGAACGGCGGGCGCTGCACGTCTGCGTCGGGAGGCGGAGACTCGGGTCGGGAGTTCCAACGTGGAGCGTCGGCTCGAGGGCCAGCGCCTCCGGCACCAGGCCGGCGTGCTGGAGCGAACGAGCGCGTTCGAGCTCATCTTCCAAGCGGACCGAGCCCGATTCGAGAGCGAAGACCTCATGGGTGAGCTCGTCCAACTCTTCGAGAAGGCGCTGAGCCCCGACCGCGGCTTCGAACTCGAGCATCGGCGCCTCGCGCCCATCTTGCTCGCCGCGCAGTCGCAGCAGTAGATCGCGCGGCCTCCAGCTCAGTTGCCGATGATCACGCGCGCCGCGCCCTGCTTCGCGAGCCAGTCGGCCGCGCGTTGGCACTGATCACCCTGGAGCAAGACCTCGCCCTCGGAGGCGCTGGCCCCGCAGCCGAGCCCTTTCTTGAGCTCACCAAGAAGGGCCTCGAGCTCACGCGCCGAGAGAGAGAGACCTCGGATGCGCGTCACCGTCTTTCCACCCCTGCCCTTCTTTTCGCGCTGGACGACCAGCTTGTCGGGAAAGCGGGACTTCGGTGCGGGCTTCGTCGCCGGCGAGACACTGGGGGCAGAAGGCATGGCCTCGAGCATCGCGGCCAAGCCTTGAAAGGGCTGATGATTGAGCTTGGGCTCGATCCCTTCCTGGTCTTTCTTCTTTGGCATCAGCGCCGCCGGGCCGCCCGGTCTCCAGTGTGGCAGTACAAGAGGCAGGACCCAGCCACCGAGCCGGCCAGAAAGTAATTCGGGGCGTCCATTTCGACCGCTGCTCGCGCGGCCGCCAGGTCTTCACGAAACAGGCTCAGGTTCTCGTCCAGCACCGGGTGGTTGGTGGTGACGCCCGTGTCCAGATCGGAAGCGGCCTTCTCCATCTCGAGAAGGAGCCGGATGGCCTCAGACTTCATGTCGACGGTAGCCTCGGGGGGCGGATCCTCCCGGAGGAGCCGATCGAGCTCGACCGAAGCCCGAGCGAGCACATGCATGACCTCGGTGACCTTCTTTCCGGCCAGATACCGTAGATCCGGCGCGTAGGTGAGCTTTCGGAGCGCGGGGGCCGTCGCACAGGCACCCCAAAGCAGAGCGACCAGGAGAAAGGCGATGAGGCGCTGCATCGCGGGAGCATCACGAAACGGAAACAACAGCGCAACCGGGAACTTCTCGTCGGGACGCGCATTTTCTGCCTACGGCCTGAGCGCTCGAGTCCCCGGCTCGAGCGAGGCGACCGAAGGGCTCCGGGGTGAGCCCAAAAGGTTGATCATCGCGGCCGAAGCTCCTAGATCCACTGGGATGCAGAAGGAGGGCGTTCAGAGAAGCAAGAAGCAGCGAGCCGAGGTGGTCTTCGCGGCCGCTCCCGATGAACCCATCACCCTGCTCGGCGAGCTGGACCTGCACCTCTTCAACGAAGGCACCCACGGAACCCTGCACGACTGCTTGGGTGCCCACCCGCTCGTCACCTCGGAAGGCGTCGTCGGGACCTACTTCGCCCTCTGGGCCCCCAACGCGCGCGCGGTCAGCGTCGTGGGCGACTGGAACGACTGGCGCCCAGGCAAACAGATGCTACGCCCGCGCGGGTCCTCCGGTTTGTGGGAGGTCTTCGTGCCCGATGTTCATCGCGGCGCGCGCTACAAGTTCCACATCGAGTCCAGTGTGGGCGGCTACGCCGTGCAGAAAGCCGACCCCTTCGCGTTCTACTCCGAAGAGCCACCAAAGACCGCCTCGATCGTCTGGGACGAGGACTACGAGTGGAACGACGACGAGTGGATGGCCACGCGAGCAGCACGAAACAACCTCGCGGCGCCGATCTCCATCTATGAGGTCCATCTGGGTTCATGGCGCCGCGGCCATGAGGGTCCGCTCAACTACAACGATCTCGCCACTCAGCTCATCGAACACGTGGTGGCCTGTGGCTTCACCCACGTGCAGCTCCTGCCGATCACCGAACACCCTTTCTACGGTTCGTGGGGCTACCAGACCACTGGCTACTTCGCCCCCACCAGCCGCTATGGCGACCCGGTCGGCTTCATGCACTTCGTCGACCGTCTGCACCAGGCGGGCATCGGCGTCCTCCTCGACTGGGTGCCATCGCACTTCCCCAACGACGAACACGGCTTGGGTTACTTCGACGGAACACATCTGTTCGAACACGCCGACCCGCGCCAAGGCTTCCACCCAGACTGGGGTAGCCTCATCTTCAACTACGGACGCAACGAGGTGCGTAGCTTCCTCATCTCGAGCGCCTCCTTCTGGCTCGATCGCTTTCACATCGACGGACTGCGTGTCGACGCGGTGGCCTCCATGCTCTACCTCGACTACTCGCGTCAGTCGGGTGAGTGGATCCCAAACCGGTACGGAGGCCGCGAGAACATCGAAGCGATCGAGTTTCTACGACAGCTCAACCGCCACATCGGCACTCGCTTCCCGGGCACCCTGACCATCGCCGAGGAAAGCACCGCCTGGCCCATGGTCTCTCGCCCGCCCGAGGTCGGCGGCTTGGGCTTTCATCTCAAATGGGACATGGGCTGGATGCACGACACGCTCGAGTACATCGGGCGCGAACCGGTCCACCGTCGGTACCACCACAACGAGATCACGTTCAGAGCCATCTACATGTTCAACGAGAACTTCGTGATGCCGCTGTCGCACGATGAAGTCGTGCACGGGAAGGGATCGCTGCTCCAGCGTATGCCGGGCGATCTGTGGCAGAAGTTTGCCAACCTCAGACTGCTCTATGGCTACATGTTCGCGCAGCCGGGCAAGAAGCTCCTGTTCATGGGCGCCGAGATCGCGCAGTGGAAAGAGTGGCGGCACGAGGAGGGCCTCGAGTGGCATCTGCTCGAGTGGGGAACCCATCGCGGAATTGCGCAGTGGGTGTCTGATCTCAATCGCCTGTATCGCGAAACGCCGGCGCTCCACGAACTCGATGTAGACCCGGCCGGCTTCGAGTGGGTGGACGCGAGCGACGCAGACCAGAGCGTCATCTCGTTCCTCCGAAAGTCCAAAGACGGCAAGGACTGGGTGCTCATCGTCTGCAACTTCACCCCGGTGGTTCGGCACGACTACCGCGTCGGCGTTCCGGTCGATGGCTTGTGGATCGAAGCACTCAACAGCGACTCGGGCGACTATGAGGGCAGCGGGGTCGGCAACCTCGGTTCGAAGCAAGCCGAGATGGTGGGAACCCACGGACGACCGTACTCGCTGAATCTCACCCTCCCCCCGCTCGGGATCCTCTTTCTCCGCCTCAGCCCGCCCATCGCGTGAGCACCTCGAAGCATCAGGGTCCTTTTGCCAGCCTCCGTACGAACGTGGAGGAGGTCCTGCTGGGGCTCCGCGCCCAGCCGGCCAGCGGTCGCAGCAGGGACTTCGGCCCACTCCTCGACACGACCATCCAGAGCATCTCGGAGACACTCGCGCGCTGGCAGAGCGGCGCGACGATGCGCCGTTGGATGGGCGGGCTCGGACGAGACGTGCTCACACGCCTAGGCTCGCCGGTCGAGCTCTCGGTCGTCCTCGGCCCGCTCGCGAAGCTGGGCGCTGAACGAGCGCGTTTCTACGTGGGCGGCGAGCAGCTCACGGAGGTGCCCATCCTCCGCCACAAGCGAGCCCGAAGCGTCTTCCACGCGACCGAAGCCGGGGTCTTCAGCGTGGAGCTCGAGTTCCTCCGGAACTCGGGCGTCATCGTCTCGCCACGCTCTGCAAACCAGCACGGCATCGCGCAGGTCGTCGATGCCCAGCCCGTTGTGCTGGTGGACGCGGAGTTGGTGCTCGCGCGCACGACGACCGAGCTTGTTGGGCTGAAGGAGTATGCGGAGGCGGGGATCGTGCTCGCCTACTTCGACACCGCCGAAACGGAACGATCCGCCCTCATCCGAGAGGCGGTCACCGCCCACGGGCTCCCGCTCGGTGCGGTCCTCGTACATCCGGCCCAAGACGTCGAGATCGACACGCTGGGGATCGACTTCCGCCGGGTCTTCGTCATCATCCATCTGCGTCGGCTCCTGGCGCGCGGGGTCCCGGTGGTCTCCATTGTCTCGACGGCGGACTTCCGGAGCCCCGAGTTCGAGCGAATCGGGATCTTGGTTCAATCGCTCGGAGACATCGAGGTCGCCCGCGAACGCGGCGATGGCTCGAGTTCGCTGAGACAGAGGGCTCTGGACTTCGAAGAGACCCGCAAGGCGCGTGACCCTCTATCGTTTCGACTCGACTACGCGAGCGACTCGCAGCTGGTGGCAGGCCACCGGGTTCAGCTCGAGCTCGACAACAAGAGGGCCCGCGAGCGGCTGTTTCAGCACATCGAAGAGGCCAAGATTCGCATCCATCTTCAGTTCTACATGCTGATCGAGAGTCGCTTCTCCGAGATGCTCGTCGTGCGGCTCGTGCAGGCGGCGCGGCGTGGGGTCGAGGTCCGGCTCCTCGTGGACGCTCTCTACAGCGGAGAGAAGGTCCTCGGGCGAACGAACCCACTCATCACATCTCTGTCCAAGGAGCCGGGCATTCAGGTGGTCGCGAGCGCGCCCATCGAGCGTGCGGAGGATCTCGAGATGCTCGCGCTCAAACGCAGAGACCACCGAAAGCTCGCTATCTTCGACGGGCGGTGCGCCTTCGTGAGCGGACGGAACGCCGGTGACGCGTACTACACAGGCTTCGACGAGGTCCCCATTCACGACCACACCCATCACGAACGCATCCCGTGGCTCGATGCGCACGTGGAGATCGAAGGACCTTTGGTGTCGCGCATCGAGGCCTGCTTTCTCCAGGCGTTCGGACAGCACGGCGGGCATCTTCCGACCGACACCTCGCCCACGGCGCCGCCGACCGGCGGCACCGCGTCCGCGCGCCTGGTCGTGCACCACGGGACCCAAGACGCAAACGGTCTGGGTCAGTACGAAGCGATGATCGACAGCGCAAAAGACCACCTCTACATCGTCAACGACTTCCCCATTGTCGCCTCATTGTCCTCCGCGCTCCTCTGCGCCGCCCGGCGCGGCGTGTCGATCAAGCTGCTGACGGGCAACGGCCTCCCACGGCGCGCGGACGGCAGCTTCTTCCCCGGGCCCCTGCATCGAGAGCTCTTCGAGCTCATGGTGAAGCAGCGCCTCGAACCCCTGATCGAGGGCGGCGTTCAGGTCTTCGAAGCGGTCATCTCCGGCTTACCAGACATCGTCTCGCAAGGAGGCCTCGTTCGGCCTTACGTTCACGCCAAGATCCTCACCGTGGACGGACGTGCGGCCAGCGTCGGCTCGGCGAACCTCGACGCGACCGCGAGCTACTGGGAGGACGAGACCAACCTCGTCGTGGAAGACTCGGAGTTCACCTTGGTTGTGGAGGCGGAGCTCGAGCGGCTCATCTCGCGGGCGCTTCCGGTGGATCCCCGGTCCGACTACTGGGAGAAGGAATCCACCCAGCGCGCCATCGTCTCCCGGCTCTGGCCCGAGTCAATGTACTCCTGACCCTGGTCCATGCTAACCAGCTCGCCATGCCAGCCACGGAGCGCGAGCCGGTCCTCATCACGGTGACCGGCCCAGACCGGCCCGGCATCACCGCCGAACTCACGAGCATTCTCGCGGAGGCCGACGTCGAGTTGCTCGATCTCGAGCAGGCGGTGATCCAGGGCTTTCTGAATCTTCACCTGCTCGTGCAGGTGGAGTCTTCCACTCGGCGACCTATCTTCGGCGAGCTGTTGTGGAAGGCCCGCGAGCTGGGTGTGCACATCGACTTCGTGGTGCGCCCTCCGCTGGAGGAGAGCCCGAGCCGAACCGAGGCTTGGGCGGTGACCATCGTGAAGGACCAGATCGGAGCCGGTGTCGTCGCCGCCACCACGCGGGCCGCCGCCGACCATGGTTTCAACGTGGACAAGATCGAGCGTCTCTCCCGCGGTCGCCTGGCCTCCATCGAGTTCATCCTCGGGGGACGAGACGCCGCCAACGTGACCGGCCTTCAGAAGGCGCTGCTCGAGCTCGAGCAGAAACACGGCTGTGATGTCGCGCTTCAGCGTGAAGGACTTCTCCGCCGAAGCAAGCGGCTCGTCGTGATGGACATGGACTCCACGCTCATTCAACAAGAGGTCATCGACGAGATCGCGCGTATCGCCGGCGTCTACGAGGAGGTCGCCAAGGTGACCGAACGCGCGATGAACGGAGAGATCGGCTTCGACGAGGCTTTGCGCGAGCGATGCCAGAAACTCGCAGGTACGCCGGCCAGCGTCTTCGACGAGGTCTCCAAGACCATTCAGCTCACCCCCGGAGCCGACGTCCTCGTGCGCGCGCTCAAGCGTCTGGGGTATCGACTCGCGGTGATCTCGGGAGGCTTTGTGCAGGTGGTCGAGCCGCTCCGTCAGCAACTCGGGCTCGACTACGCCTTCGCCAATGAGCTCGAGGTGGTGGACGGTCGGATCACCGGTCGTGTCATCGGCCCCATCGTGAACCGCCAGCGAAAGGCCGACCTCCTCGAGAGTGTGGCCCAGGCCGAACGCATCTCACTCGAGCAGGTCATTGCCATTGGCGACGGTGCGAACGACCTGGACATGCTCGCTCGGGCTGGGCTCGGGATTGCGTTCAACGCCAAGCGCTCGGTGCAGGCTCAGGCTCAGCACAAGCTCAATCAGCGGAATCTGGATGCGGTCTTGTACTTGCTCGGCATCCGCGAAGACGAAATCGCGCGGCTCATCTCCATGGACTCGTCGCGGCCATCGGGCTGAGGCCCCAACCTCAGACCCGACGGCCAGCGAGGGCGGCTACGGCCGAGGCAGGGGGTCACCGCTCGCGACGCGCTCTCGGACCGCCGCTTTGGCCGCGGCGCGCTCCGCTTCATTCAGGCGACCATCGTCATCGACGTCGAAGTGGTCCTTGAGCTCAGCCTTGCGGGCCACGAAGCGGGCGCGAACGTCCGCCTTCCATGCCTGGCGCTCCTCCGGGTTCAAAGTGCCGTCTTCATCCGCATCAAACTCTGCGAGGATCTCGGCGCGGCGGGCTTCGATCCGGGCGCGGCGGTCGGCGCGCAGGGCGTCGCGTTCGTCCGCATCCAGAGTGCCGTTGCCATTCGCGTCGTACTCGGCCAATCGCGCGACGCGGCGAGCGAGGCAGCGAGCCTCGAGCGCGTCCACGAGCGACTGCCGCTCGGTCTCGTCGAGCACGCGGTCATTGTTCTCGTCGAAGGCCCAGCGGATCATGTGAAACCGTACGTGGCGTCGTGCCTTCACGAGTCGCGCGAGGCGCGGGTGACGGCTTCGCCGTTCGTCGATGTCGGCGCGAAGGACGAGACGCTCAGCGCGGCTCAGTCGTCCGTCGCCGTCGGTGTCGTAACCTTCCACCACCCGCGCGCGCAGGCCCTCGAACGTGCACACGCCAGCGTCCGGCTCGGTCGTCGGGTCGGGAAGGGCCTCGGTCTGCTCCTCGGCGAGATCGTCGATGATCGTGGCGTTGCCGTCATCAACGATGCCCCCGCCGGCTATGTCTTCACCGTCGTCTTCATTCACGGAGAGGTAGGCGGCACCTTCCGAGATCTCGAGCTCGGGGTCGGTGCCGACTTGGCAACCGACGAGGGCAAACAAGGAAACCGGCAAGAGCAAGCCGCGTAGCGTGGTCATTTTGAGCATTTGAACCTCCATGCGCCGTGGAACCCGGCCTTTCGGAGGAAGTTGCGGTGCCCGGACAGAATTCCAGCACTCTGGGGGCGATCCAGATCACGCTGGTCCGCGACTTGAACGTAGGACCAGCCCCGAGGGACTATCGTAGAGAGAGCGACCTGCCCCTGTCTTCCACCAAGTTCATGCAATTCAGTCTCGGCGCCACCATCGCGCTCGTTTTCATCGCTTCCGCCTCGTCGGCGAGCGAGATCGAGATCGACGCGACGCAGCGTTTCTTCAGCGCCTCCATCCCGGAAGCCCTACAGCTCTCCGCGGTTCGAAGCGCGGTGTCCGCGGAGGTCGCGGGCGCGAGCGTGCCCAGCATCAGCTATCAGCTCAGCCTCCAGCTCGCGATCCTTGGGCGCCCCATCGATGTGCTGGGCCTCCGCCTGGGCCTCGACACCGGGCTCTTGGACGTGAGCAAGGATGGCCTGCGCATCGACTTTCGCGAGGGGACCAAAGCATGGGGAGAAACGGGAGCGCTGGGGGAGACCTGGGCAGAGCTCCAACTCGGTGCGCAGGGGACTGTGTTGCTGCGCGCCGGGAAACTCCGACCGCGCTTGGGCGGAGGTGCGGTCTTTGATGCCTACGCTTTCGGCGTGTACGCCGACGTGGACCTCAGACTCGCGCCCGCGGGGCCTCCGTGGTTCTTCCGCGCACACGCCGTCCTCCCGGATGGGACTTTCACCGCCCGCGCGAAGACCAGCCCGCTCTTCTCGGTGCAGGTCGGCTACGAGCCTCGCCGCGGATTGGAGCTCAGGTTGCTCGGCATGCTGTTTGTGGACCAGGCCGATCTGACCGCGCCGATCTTCGCCGACGCCTACAGCCGAGGCGTACTCGAGGCGGCTCGAACGTTCTTGGCAGAGCGCCCTCGACTCGACGTGCAGGTGCAGCGATGCGGCCCGGCCGGTGGGCTCCCGCTCTCGGACTGCCTCACGTCGCTCTACAACCTGGGCCTGCTGGGCTTCGAGCTCGAGAGCAGAGGTCTGCTCGGCTGGTCGGGCCTCGAGGTGGAGTGGAACGTCGGCACCCGCGCGCGATTTCGCGGCCTGGGGCTCATGGGCCTCGGGCACATCGTCGTCCAGACCGCGCCGGACGGCGGTTTTGCGGCACTGTTGCGCGATGCGGGTGCAAACGTGCTGCCCGAGGGCGGCACCCTCGCGCAGCAGCTCTCACCCGACGGAGCGCTCTCGGTGCTTGCGGGCTTTGGACTGATCGAGGCCGAGGTCTGGCCGCTCGAGGAGCTCGCGATCGAGGCCTTCGTGCTGGCCGAGACCGGCGATTCGGGATTGCAGGGCGCGTCCGATACCTACAACGGGTTCCTGTCCCTGGCCCCGCTCCTTCCTTACACTTCTCTTTTTTTTGGCGGCGCGGTGCTCACGAACCTCGCCACCCCGGTCGTGGTGAGCGCGAGTCCGGACGGGGCCGGCTTGTTCGGCGCCGGGCTCGGCCTGGCGTGGTGGCCGGCCGATCGCTTGAGGCTCGCGGGAACGGCGGCGGTGCTCAACGCGCTCAGCCGCTCCGAGCTCTCACCGAATCGATATATGGGTCTGGAGCTGGATGCCCGCGTGAGTCTCTGGCTGCTCGATGCGCTCCTCAGCGTGGAGGCAGATGCCGCCATCTTCCTACCCGGCCCCTTCTTTGGGCCGGAGACACCGACTGCGTATCAGGCTATCCTTTCGACTTCGCTGAGGTTTCCGTGAGCGCAACTTCACCAGGCTCGAGGGGTTGAAAGGCATGGTGGCCGAAGCCGCGGACGACGACGCGCGTCTCATGGCGCGTTTCGTTGCCACACGCGAGCGCTCGGTCTTCGAGGGATTGTTCCGGCGCCATCGGGACCGAATGGTCGCATACGCTGGCCGATACGTGAGGGAGAGAGCGAAGGCCGAAGAGCTCGCGCAGGAGATCTTTGTGAAGGTGTACACGACGAAGAGCTACGAGGCACAGGGGTCATTCACCTCGTGGCTCTACCGCGTCGCGACCAACGTCTGCCTAAACGAGCTGCGTCGGCCAGAGCACCGCCAACGCTTCACCGCTTACGAGGAGCAGGCCGGCCACACCACGCCCGAGAGCGTCCTCATCGAGCGAGAGCTGAGCGAGAGGCTCGATCGGGCGCTCGCTCAACTTCCCGACAAGCAACGTGCTGCCTTCATCATGGCGCGCATGGACGGCCTGCGTCACGACGAGATCGCCGCCGCGCTCTCCACGACGGTGCCCGCCGTGAAGTCGCTCATTCATCGCGCCCTCGTCTCACTGCGCGACGCAGCCACCCAGGCCTCGGCCACTGAAGACCCGAAAGCCCCAAAGGAGGTCTCGACGTGAGCGGCGAGGAGCATCTGGGAGAGGACCTGGCGGCCTACGTTGGGCTGGCCGAACCCCTCGCGCCCGAGCGGTTCGACCGTCATACCCGTCACCTCGAGACCTGTGCGGAGTGTCGTCTCGCCGTGCGCGAGACCCAAGAGCTCTCTTTGGCTCTCGACGCGACGCCCCTCGCCCCCTCCGCCGACTTCGATCGGAAGCTCTTCGAGCGCCTCGACGCCATCGACGCTTCCGCTCGGATCGAATCGCGGCGCGAATGGTGGCAAAGCCTGCTGCGCCCGAGCCGAATCGCGCTGGCGCTGGGCCCGGTGGCGGCCGGACTCCTGTGGTTCCTGGCGTCGAGACCCCGCGCGACGGATGAGCCTCTGCCGGCGGACAGCTCCTCGGCGCTCGCAGCGCTCGACGACCTCGAGCTCGGTGCAAATCTCGAGCTCTACGGAGACCTGGATGCCGCGGAGTATCTCGACGTAGCCGAGGACCTCGATCTCTTGCTGGCCGAGGAAGGAGAAGCGGGATGATGCCGCTCGTCCCTCCTTCGACGTGGCTCGCCCTGTTCTCCGCCGGCGGCACGCCCAGCAGCACCGAGACCTCGAGCACGGCGCGCGAGCGAGAAGATGTGGAGCTCGCGAGCTGGCTCGAGATGCTCGAGAGCTACGAGCTGCTGGTCGACATGGAGATGCTCGAACTCCTGCCCGTTCTGGAGGAAAGCCATGACTAGAGAACCGATCCGCATATCGGACCGAGTCAGACGAAGAGCCCGGAATCTCTGGCAAGGCGCGACGATTGAGTTGGGTCGGCCCCAACGATTGAGGAGCAACGCAGGCAGAGATTTCGGGGGCAAGTCCGACG
>WYAZ01000085.1 GCA_011526105.1 Deltaproteobacteria bacterium
AGCTTCCCGACCACTACGACTTCGAGAAGACCTCGTAGCTCAGGTAGGGGGTCCTGTTCGGCGGACCATCAGCGTGCTTGAAGTCGAGGCCGCTCGTGCGCATCCGGATGATCGTCGAAGAGCGCGTTCCATAATTCAGCTCGTTCACATCCATGACCGTGCCGTCGAAGGGCGCATCTTTGGTCGAGGGTACGGAGAGAATCTGAATGATCTCTTCGTCGCTGGGCGCAGAGCTCTTGGCCACGAGCGCGTCGAAGGCGCGGCGGACGCGGTGTTCCCTCGCCGCGCTCGCCGCCCCCAAGCTGCGCTCCGTGTAGACATGCACGCCTGGATTCAGGAGCTGTCGTCTGACCGAAGCACCATCGTTGTAGACCAAAGCCGCACCATCTCGTGTGGCGAGCACGAGGTGAAAGCCGTTGTGCCTGGTTGGGGGGTGCGCACTGGTTTCGGCCACCGCGGCCTCGAACTCGCGGTTCGAGAGAGCGTCGGTGACCAGGAGTCCACGAGAACGTCGGCTCGGATCGGGCGCGACCCCGAACCGATTCGTGATGCCCGCAAAAAGACCGTGTTCGTTGACGCCGAGCCAGGTGCCTCCCGCGACTGCATCCCGTGGACCGAAGACCCGTGTCTTTCCCGCCGGGTATTCCGCGGGCGGCCAGTTGGGTCGACCCAAGAGCTCGTCCCGGTTGGCGGCGACGAGGAGGGGCAGCTCAGACCAAACACGCGAGACGACGACCAACGTGCACACGTGGCTAGCGACTCTTTAGGAGGTCGCGAATCTCCGCCAGCAAGACCTCTTGCGGGGGCGTGGGGGCGGGGGCGGCCGGCTTGGCCTCCTCCTTGCGCTTCATCCGGTTGATGCCTTTGACGACGATGAACAGCGCGGAAGCGACGATCAAGAAGTCGAAAGAGGCTTGCAGGAACGTCCCGTAGCGCAGGGCTACGGGCTCTGCGCCCTCGCGGAGCACAGGCAGGGTGACGACGAGCTCCTTGAAGTCGACACCTCCGATCAGCAGACCCAGCGGCGGCGTAACTACGTCGGCCACGAACGAGGAGACGATCTTGCCGAAGGCCCCCCCGATGATGACCCCCACCGCCATATCGACGACGTTGCCTTTGACGGCAAATTCTTTGAACTCTTTGATCAAGGACATGACTCGGCTTAGCCGAGTGTCAGTCCGAAGCCAAGATGTGAGACGAGAGCTGAGCGAGCGCAGGGATGTCCTCCACCGCCTCGTCGAGATAGGGGAGCGCGATTGCGCCCTGCCCGCCGTCGCGTCGACCTTCAAGCACGAGCGTCCCGAGTAGCTCTCGGTCGGCTCGTCCGCGACGCATCTCGTGATCGGCGAGCGGACCGAGTTTTCTCAGCGCTTCAGCGTCGACGCCGGTGGTCCACCCCTCGAGCTCGATCAACTCAGCGGGGGTCTGGCAGACGCCGTCGGTGGCGTAGCTGCGGTTGAGCACAAAGCCTTCTGCCACCAGTCCGAGTTCGGCGATGCGACGCTTGAAGAAGAGAGCCTCCTCCAGCGCCATCTCTTCTGGGCTCGTGATGACGATGAACGCGGACTTGTCGGACATGAGGAGCTGTCGCACGCCTTTGGCATGCAACCGCATCTTGCCAAAGAGCGTGCCGAAGGCGCCGAGGAAATGCTGAAGCTCGTTGGCGAAGGACTCACCAAAGGCCTTCGAGATGGCGGTGTGAACGACTTTGGAGGCCGCGCGGACGAGCGTGGAGCTCTTCTGCGCAAAAGCATCGGGTGCAAAGAGCGATAGCGTTCGCTCGTCGAGGAAGCGAGCGAGCCGCCTGGGCGCGTCGAGGAAGTCGAGCGCGTTGCGTGAAGGCGGGGTGTCTAGAATGATGAGGTCAAATCGACCCTGCTCGTTGAAGTCGTAGAGGGCCTCGGCGGCGGTGTACTCCTGGAGGCCGGTCATCACTTCGGAGAGCGCCTTGTACAGACGGGTCTCGCGGATTCGGCGCTTGGCATCCTCATCGGGGGCGAAGCGATCGACGATGCTCTCGAGCACGACCTTTGGGTCGAGCATCCACGCGTGAAGCTCGGCGCCCGGCGGCAGATTCACGCCGGCGGCTTCGAGCAGCGCCGCGTCGATCTGCACTGGGGCGTTCCCCATGGGCGGAATCCCGAGAGCCTGCGCGAGGCGTCTCGCGGGATCGATCGTCAGCACCAAGGCGCGGCGGCCCGCTCGAGCGGCCGCGAGCCCGAGGGCCGCGCTGGTGGTCGTCTTGCCCACGCCACCCGCGCCGCAGCAGACCACCACCTCCTTGGTCCGGATGAGCTCCGCGAGCTTCATCTCGGACCCCAACTGGGCCGGACTGGGCGGCTAAGGGTCGCCTCCATCTCTTCGGCGACCCGCCGGTGGTCGAGACCTTCGAAGAGAGGCACCTCGAAACGAGCGACGTCCGGAGGGAGCACCTCGTGAAAGCTGCGTTGTGCGTTCTGGGCGCGTTCGAGGCGCCGCAGTTCTCGCGTACCCAAGAGTCGTGGCTCCCCGGTTCCTCGTCGTCGTTCGAGGAGCTCGGTCAGGCTCTTGCGCTCGTCGTGGTTGAAGGGATCGGGGGGAAGCTTGTTCAGGACCGCGGAGGCGACCCGGATACTGCACTTCGAGAAGGCGTCGATGAGTTCGACGGACTCCGTGACCGGCATCGCCTCCGGCAGCGTAATGACAACGGCCGCGGTGCGTTTGGGATCACCCATGATCGCGAGTCCCTCGCCGATGGCGTCGCCGATGAGGCCGGTGGGCAGGATGCGGTGCACGACCTTCGGGAGCGAGGCGAGGGCGATGGCGTGCCCGGTCGCTGGTAGATCCACGAAGATCTGATCGAACTTCTTCGAGCGCAGGAGCTCCACGAGCTGATAGATGAGGCCGATCTCCGGGAACGTGGGGGCGGCCAACAAGAACCGCGTGAGCGCCGCCGACTTCATGGCGGTGTCGACGAGGAGCCGAACTCGAAGCGCGGCGCGCAGGAATTGACGGTGGCCTATGGGCGGGGTCAGCCGAACGCCGAAGAGGCGCGGCTCGATCAACACCGGCTCCTCCTCTCGGTACTGAGCCTTCCCGAAGTAACCCAGGACCGGCGAAGGGTTGTGCACGTCCGGGGCGACCTCGGTCACGAGGACGCGGCGTCCGCTTCGATGGGCCGCTCTCGCCAGTGCGGCGGTGAGGGTGGTCTTGCCCACCCCCCCCTTTCCGGTGACGAGCACCAGCTCCTGGTTCGAAACCACGGACATGGGTCGGACGGATGCCACCATGGCGCGAGCCGGATTTCCACCTCGGGCCTCTAGCCGCCTCCGGCGGCCGGTGACGAACACCGCGTTCTCCCTGGGCTCCCGGGGATGTGGTAGGAGCAAACGAGAGCACCGTGTCCGAACCCGAACGCCCGACGTGGTCCGCCATGACCGAAGAGGCCGTCATCGGCGGTCAGCGTCCCATCGTCTACAGCCACTGCCGGCTTCGAGTGACCTCTGGACCCTCGCAGGGTCGATCACTCGAGAGCGAGAAGGACACGATCCGTGTGGGGTCTGCGCCCGAGAACGATCTCGTCCTCGAGGACAGCCTGGTCAGTCGCTTTCACTTCGAGATCCGAAAGATCCAAGGCAGCTTCAAGCTGGTGGATGTGGGCTCCAAGAATGGCACCTTCATCGGAGAGGTCGAGATCAGGGAGGCGCTGATCCGAAAGCGCACCGAGCTCAGCCTCGGTGAGAGCACGGTGGCCCTCGAGCCGCTGTCTACTGAGGTGATTGCCGCGCCGTCTGGCACCGGCCGTCTCGGAGCGATGGTCGCCGACTCCCTCGCGATGCGGCGGATCTTCACGGTCGTGGAACGCATCGCCTCCACCGAGCTCCCCATCCTTCTCACCGGTGAAGCCGGGACCGGCAAGGAGACCCTGGCGCGCACGATCCACAGTCAGAGCCGCCGCGCCGGAGGACCGTTCGTCGCGCTGTCGCTGCGCGCTTTACCCGAGAAGCTGATCGAGACCGCGTTGTTCGGCTACGAGCCTCAGGCCGTGCCCGGCGCCACCGAGACCTACGCGGGTGCCTTCGAACGTGCGCGTGGAGGTACGCTCTTTCTGGATGATCTCGAGAGCCTCCCCGCCCCACTCCAGGCCCGCGTCGATCGCGCCATCGAACGCAGCGAGATACAGCGAGTGGGCGGGGTCCACCACGAACGCGTCGATGCAAGACTCGTGGCCGCCGCACGTCCCGAACTCAAGAAGCGCGTCGAGAGTGGTGAGCTCTCGGCCGAGCTCTATCATCGCTTGGCGGTCATAGAACTCGCGATCCCCAGCCTCACGGAGCGCCGCGAGGACATCCCTCGGCTGGTGGAGTCTTTCTTCGAGACCTGGTCCGATGAGCTCGAGCGTCGCGGCGTTCTCGCTCGGCGCATGAGCCCGGCGGCCTTGGAGCGGCTGGGCCGATACACCTTCCCGGGCAACCTGCGGGAGCTCATGAACATCCTGCAGCAGGCGGCGAGTGTCGCCCGCGACAGCGAGATCACCACCGAGGACTTGCCGCCGGAGGTCCTCGGTCGACCGTCCTCGGAGGCGCGGGCCGGCCATGGATTTCCGGACGCATCGATGCCGTTCAAAGACGCGAAGGCGCAGGTCCTGGACCTGTTCGAGAGACAGTATCTCGAGGATCTGCTCTCCCGGCACGAACAGAACATCTCGAAGGCGGCGCGCGAAGCGGGCATCGACCGAAGGCATCTGTATCGTCTGCTCGACAAGTACGAGATCGAGGTGGTCGGACGAGACGATAAAGGCGAGGCATGAGGCTCGACCCCGCCACGCTCAAGAAGATCGGAATCATCCACGAAGACGACGACCTCTTGGCGGTGAACAAGCCCGCGGGTCTCGCTTCGCAGCCGGGCGAAGATGACAAACGCTCCGTCCTGGAGATCCTCGAGTCGGCCTACTCGCCCGCTCGAGAGCTCCACCTTGCGCATCGTCTCGATCGTGGCACCAGCGGGGTCCTCCTCCTCGCCAAGTCCGCCGGTGCGAAGCGCCAGCTCGCGGAGAGCTGGGGCCGCGCGAGGAAGACCTACGTCGCGGTGGCGCTCGGGTCCTGGTCGGGACCAGAGAAGATCGTGACCCCGATCGATGCCGATAGGGGGGTCAAGACGGCCGAGACGCAGGTTCTTCGGGCGAAGGCGTTCGAGCACGAACTCGGCTCGTTCTCGTGGCTGGCGCTCGAGCTCGCCACAGGGCGCATGCATCAGATTCGGAAGCACCTCGCCGAGCTGGGGCACCCGGTCCTCCTCGACGACCGGTATGGGCACTTCGGTACGAACAAACGGCTCGTTCGTTGGCTGAAGGAGCGAGGCGGGGTGCAACGTAGCCAGCTCTGCCTGCACGCGCTTCGTCTCTGCCTGCCACACCCGGCCTCCGGAGAGCTCTTGGCCCTCGAGGCGCCTGCCCCAGCGGTCTTCGAGCAGCTTCTCCGGGAAACCGGAATCGTGCTGGGTGACCTGCTCTCCGAGATCCCCTAGGATGACCCTCGCGCTTATGCGATGCCCGCATTGCGGACAGGAAAACGTAGATACCGCACGGGCCTGTGCCCGATGCGGGGGTGCGCTCGCGCTACCCAAAGCGCCCTGGGAGACCGACCCGAGAGTGCGGGCTGTCCCGCGTCCCGCCCCTAGCCCACGCGCGCGGCCGACCGCGCCCCCACCGCCTCCGCAGCTGCGGCGGCCACCCGCTTCTGCGCCGCCCGCCGCTGCCGCCCCGCCGAGACAGGTGTCTTGGGCCGACGCCACGGACATCGGTTCCCAGCCCGCGCCCACCCCCTCGAAGCCGGTGCCCGCCGGCATGCCTCGAGCCACCGCGCCTGCCGGCGTGCAACGGTTGGGACCACCGCCGCCCGCGGGCCCCACGCGCCGAGACGAGGCACCGGTCGAGCGGGTGCGAACCGAGAATCGGAGTCCACAGCCCGCCTGGGACGAGGTCATTTCGAGGGCACCTTCCGATGCGCTGCAGCGACTGAAGACGAGCCGCGCCGCTGAGGCGGAGACGCAAGTAAACTTGCGGGCCCCCATCACCCCGGTCTCTCCCATGCTCGCCTCCGAAGATCGAACCCTGCTCGATCATGCAGGCAACGCGGGCTACCTCCCGCCTTTGCCGGTGGCCATCAACACCGACGCCGAACACGGGGCGCCCTCTTTCCTCGACATCACTGACCGTCAGCCACCGTCGGTTCAGAAGTCGAAGTCACCCACCGTGCTCTCTCGCTCTCCTCGCGGGGCGTCGGACACTCTCCCCCCCTTCGAGGCGCCTACGCTCAAACGCGACCGTCCCAGCCGTTCTCCACCGGCCAAGAGCTCGGGGCCCGCGTCCGTTCCCCGAGCGGAGGTGCCGCGAGACGCGACGCTGAAGGGGGTGGTGATGGCGGAGGCATCGGACCCCGCCCACGAGGTGCATGCGCTCGCGAATCCGCGCGTTCAGCTTCGGTCGCCGACCGGCCTCGCGGACGATCTCGACCTGCCACCCACGCGTCCGGTCGATCACAGCGCGAGCGATGTCGCGCAAGTGACACACTACGGCGTGCTCGCGCCCGAGCCCCCCAGTCAATCGATGGGCGGCGCCACTCGCGTGGCGGCCAAAGACGCTCTCGCAGGCACGGCGCCCTCGCGCGGCCACGTCCCGGCCTACGGCAAGGATGCGGAACGTCGCCGCGATGCGGTGGAACCAGCGCCCATGCCTTGGGACGTGAATGACCCCGAGCTCACGCCGGAGCTCGCCCTCGACCGACGCAGCGCTGAGCCGGCCCGCACGGAGCTGAGCGAGACCGGGCTTGGTATTGGAGAGCTCTCACTCCCAGGCGAGCCGGTCATGGGGGCGGAGCTCTCCGGGATCGTAATGCCGGAGGCCCACGTCGGTGACGTTCGTATCCAGACCTCGGGCCTCGGTCGGCGATGGATCGCGATCCTGACCGACGTCACAATCGCGCTCTTGCTCGTGGCCGGCCCCGCAGGCCTCGGTCTGTTCGGAGCGCGCCTCGCGAGTCGAGGGCTGTGGACTTTGGACGGCTTCACGAACTCGCTCCGAGATGGAGAGCTCCTGCTTCCGCTCGTGGTGTTCGTCGCGCTGATCTTCATCGGCTCTCTCGTGTTTCGTCTCTCGCTCGGTCGCACTCCGGGCGAATGGATCGCGCGCATCTCGCTCGTTCGTTCCCGGGACGCCGAGAAGCCGGGCACAACCCGCATCGTCCTTCGCGCCTTGTTCGGGCTGTGCTCCTTCGCGCTCGCCGGCGTGGGTTACTTCTGGAGCATTCTCGATCGGCGCTCGCGAACGCTGCATGACGTTCTCACCGGCGTCACGATGATCAGAGGTCGACCGGTTCGCACGGCGCCTGAAGACTGAGCCTCCTGCGGGTCCACCGATTCAACCCGCCCACCAGCAGGACCGGCCAGAATAGCCGCCAGATCGCGTGAACGAGGTTCAGCCTTTGGGTGGGGCGATTCGCCGAGCAGTTGTCACAGCCGCCCGCGTCGAAGCTGTCCGCCTCGCATCCGGCCGAGGAAGCGTCATCGCAGCCGCTGCTGTCGAAGCTGTCTGCTTCGCAGCCGCTCGCGGCGGTGTCCGAGCTGCACCCGCCGCCACTCGAAGGCGTGGGATCCTCGCAGCCGGAGGTCTCGGGCGCCGGGTCGCTGCAGCCGTGCGCGGTCTCGACGACCACCACCGAGACCTCGGGTCCTCGGGGAGACGGGACTGGCTGGGTTGGGACGTCCTTCTCTTCAGGAACCTCCGGTGCCGGGGCCGGTACGCGAGTGGGGCTGGGCCCGGGCACTCGAGGGCCCACCGAGTCCGGGCTCGAAGCGACCGCGAGGACACGTCCAGAGTGAACTCGGCGCGTGGTGCCCCGCTCGACATCGGTCGCGGTGAACTCGAAGCGACCGTAGAGCATGGGCGCTCCATCGTCGCCAAACGCCAGCTCTACATCCTGGGAAGTGATCGCCCCGGCAAACGACACCTCTCCTCGGTAGACCTCGCGATAGCGGACCTTCGCGACACCGGAGCGAGGCTGCGAGATCTCGATGATGGCAAGGCCTTCCTTTGGGGCGGGGAAGTCGGCGTAGAGGATGCGTTCGCCGCTCTCTTCCGAGAGCTCGTCCGGTCCCGGTTCGAACGACTCGGCGACGATGCCGCGCGTGTGTTGCTCAATCCCGCAGGCACCGAGCTCCTCTTGGCATTCGATCTCTGCGATCGAGAAGGAGACAGTCACCGGCTCGTGCGGACCACCGCACGCGAGGAGCAGCGAGGCCATCGTCATCGCGAGATGAGCGCGAAGGACCGACCGGAGCATCAAAAGTGAAGCCCCACGTGAATGATGCCGGACATCCGAAGATGAGTTGGAGCGTAGCCGGTGATGTGCGAGATGAGCGTGGAGTCGACCGCGAGCGGGTTCATCTCGACGCGCAATCCGGCCGAGATGTTCTCCGTCAACCTGACTTGCGCTCCGATGGCGGTCAGGAGCAGGAACTGATCCGAGGAGACGGAGAGACCTCCGAGCGAGGGATCGCGCGTGAGGGACTGGAAGCTGAGGCGGTCGCCGGCACCCACCTCTGCGTAGAGCCGCACCCCAAAGACAGGGACCACAACTCGGGTGGAGACGTAGAGATCCAGATCGTACTGCTCGGCCGCATAGATCAGCCCCGCCTGCGCCCCCAGAAGCTGACTGTTTCGGAGCCCCGCCCCCATGAGCAGATGGAATCGGATGGGTGAGCCCTTCGGCTTCCAGGTCAGGCCACTTCGAAACCCGTAGTAGATCCCCGGATCGCCGCCGTCGTAGGCCGACTCCGCGAAGCCCGTGTCGGCCTCGAGAAGGAAGTAGCTCCCCCCGGCATGCGCCTCTCGCGGCGAGCTGGTGGCTGCCGCCACGAGACCAGAAAACAACAGCAGCGACGCGATGCGGTGGAGCACGTGGGCCGGAAGTAGCAGATCGCGTACCACAGCCGGGAATCGCCCGGCCGCTCTGGAATGAGACCCGTTATCAAAGGGTTGGATCACCGCGGACGAGGAGGGGCACCCGTAGGTGTCTCGCCTCCGTCACGCGGTTCCGTGCGGCCTGGGAACGATCGTGGCAAGTTGGAGACAGCGGTGAGGAATCGGGTCAGGTCGCCATCGTGGCACGCGATGTCCGGCGTCGCAGGACTGCTCGTTGTCACCGTCGGCCCCAACAGTCACGCCAACCCGCCCACCCCGTCGACCACCATCGCTCGCAGCGCGCCGGTCCCGCACGACCTGGCGCCCGTCGGCCTGCCGGAGGCGCTCGCTCACCTTCCGGATGACGTTCCCATCACCATCGTGCTCCCCAGTCCGGAGCGGTTCTTCCGCAAACTCGAAGCACGACTCGAGCGGGTCGCGCCTTCGGCGTCGGCGTTCGCGCATCAGGCGGTCCTCGATGGTCTCGTCGAAGTGATCGGTGGGCCCGTCCAGCCGTCGACCTTCCGCCGGCTCGGCATCGCCGTGGATCGTGAGGTCGCGCTGATCTCCGATCCTGAAGCGGGGGTCACGATCGTTCGGTTTGCGCTCCACGATCGTAGACGCTTCGAGGCCTGGCTCTCCCGGACCGTACCGGAGGAGAGACGTTCGATGGATCTCGGCCGCGAGCGCGCCATCGTGCTCTATCCAGACTCCGAGCTTCCGATCATCTGCTTGCTGCGCGTGAGCCACGCGCACTGTCAGATCGGCACGGGCCACGGTCAGCGTCCGGGAGAGGCGCTCTCGAGACTCGTGAGCGCGGGTATTCGGCCGCTCTCGGACGCTGCCGATGTGCAAGCGGTGCGCCCGCACCTTCACGAAGACGCGGACCTCATGGCCTTCATTCGCCCGAAGCTTCTCATTCCGAGCGTGGAGGCGTGGGCCGATGCACGGACTCGTCGGTCGCGTCGTTTCAGAGGGGCCGCGGAACACACGAGCTCGAGCGTGCACTCCAAGTACGTGGTGCGCGTCGCCCGTTCTTGGCTGGGTGGGAGCCGACTGCTCGCGTTCAGCTTTGCCTTCGATCGTGGCGCTTTCGATACGCGGATGCACGCGATCCTCGAAGGCCCAGCCGCAGCACGACTCGGCGCATTCGTCTCCTCAGAGGCACCGGAAGCCGTGTTGGCCACCTGGTCACAGACGCCGGCTCTCGCGCGGCTTCTGATGCGGCTCGAGCCTTCTGCCGCCTCAGCTCTGCTCGAAGCGCTGGGTCTCGATCTCAGCGCGGACGCTCTGAACGGGACCGTGAGCGCCTTATTGCTGGGCGTAGACTCCGAGTGTCAGGCGGCGAGGTCCTTGGTCAAAGACCCGCGTGCCCACCTGTTCTATTTGCCCATGGCGGTCGCGCTGGGCCTGCGCGCGCCCGTCGACGCTCGTCGCATGTTCCGCTCCGGCTCGGAAGGAGAGTCGACTTCTCTCTTCTCCGGAGTGCGTTTCCGGGAAGGGGCCGATCCTCGCACGCTGCAGGCCGAGCACTTCGGAAGCTCCCTCGAGGTCAGAGTGCTCGAGCGAGTGCTCCTCATGGGCACGGGTGAAGGTACGGTGGCCGCGGCCGAGCGTCGCTGGGATGCACGCATCGATCGGCCCTCGAACAGCGGCGGCTTCCTCGAGCTCTCCGTGGACCTCTCCGCGGTGCGCGCTGCGCTCGCGTCCGCCCGCATCGAGCGGTCGAGCGACGACCTCAAACGTCTCCGGGCCATGGAGCAGAAGCTCGATCTTTGGATGGCCCACATGCGTCGCGTCGATCTGCACGCGAGGATGGCTGAGTCGGCGCCTCAGCTCAGCGTCGAGTTCAGCGGACGCTGAGCCTGCAGGGGCTTGCGTCAGGCCGGTCGAAACCCGATGTTCGAGACGCCCTGTTTGGGCGCGAATCGGACTGGTATGCCCATTCGCTTGGCAGCGTCTGCGATCTCCCGTCCTTCGGCGGTCTTCGCGGACTCGGCTCCGACCACGAGCGTGGTCTTGCCCTCGCGCAGATCCGGTTTCATGTGTGCCTGCACTTCAAACCACGGACCTGGCCACGGTGCCGACTCGCGTTTACCTGTGGCGACATCCAGGACAGAGCGGAAGTCGGGGTGCAGCTTTGCGAGGGTCAGGATGAGGTGGTCCAGCTCTCCGTCTTTGAAGCTCCCCACCGCGTTGGGTTGGGCGGTGCCGCTGTCTCCGTAGCACATGGTCGCGTCCTGCTTGACCGCGTGGTCGATGATCCACACGCAATCGCCAAAGCCAGCGGCCTGACCCTCAGGGGCGTTGCTCAGGTTGAGGTAGCCATAGCAAGGTCTGAGGCTGGCCGGAGCCTCCTCCGAAAAACCGAAGAGCCGACCTTCGATGCCGTGTCGCGCGATCTCCGAAGGGTTGCCACTGGTCTTCTTCGTTTCGAGCATGCCCCTCCACACCGGATCCTTTTCCAGGGCTGCGCCCAGGCCGACCCAAGGCTTGAAGCGGATATGCATGGGAGCTCGCTCAAACAGCTGGCGCATCGCGGAGAGCTCCTGGGGGCTCAGCATGGTCTCGAGCTCGACCCGGGCGAGCTTTGAGTTGATCCGGGCGCGCTGGCTCAACTTGGCCAGGATCTCGGTTCCACCATCCGCGAGCCCCCGAGCATCCGGCGCCATCGAGCCCGAGTTCGACTTCCAAGCGTCGTGCTCCAGATCGGTGATCCCGCTCAGGTCTCTCAACGCCGTCTCGATCGCCTGTCCTCGTTGGTCGTTGCCCCAGAAGTCACCTGCCTTGTGGATGCCTTCTTCATGGATCCGCTGCTTGGCGGTGAGCAGAGCTTCGGCGACAATCTCGGCCGACTGCCCGCTCGAGGAGACGAGATGAACGAGTTCCACGGAGGCGAGCGGCCCTAGGTGCTCGTGTGCCCGGATCCACTGCGTGAGCGCCAGACTGAGGTCGTCTTTCGATATCGAATCGAGCCTCCTCGCCTGACAGGCCGCGCGTAAGTCGGTCTCCGGACGTTGCGTCGCCCGAGTCCGTTTCAGCCGATCCTCGAGCGCGCCGGCGAGCTGACGATTTTGACCCGTGGACTTATTGGAAGGGCTTGTGTCGCGCACGAGGTCAATCGTGTCACGTACGAACAGACGCTCCTCGGTGCTCAATCGATGGCCAGCGTCGAGCAACGAGTTGGCGATGCGTAGCACGTTTGCGCGAGTTCGAGCCGCGACCGTCGGGCTCGAGACCGCGACTTGCAGCTCCGCGTAACGCGTCTTGAGCGCAAGCGGGTCCAGGGCGCGTCGTGCCTTGCTCGGCGACACCAAAGGCGGACTCCTGCGGGACGAGGCGGGGGTCTCGCCGGGCTCGAGTCCGGCCGGTCCACCGGTCGGAGTCGCGGCTGCACCCGCGGCACGCGGAGGGGATGTGCGGGTTGGATTTCCAGTTTGCACTCGGCGGAGAGCTGCAAGCGACATGCCGCAGCGCTGATCGAGAAAAGTCACGCGAACCTTCGCGCTCATCGAAGCGGTGTCTCTCGAAGGCGTCACAAGCGTCTCTCGACGCGGGTGAGCCGCGTGTTTCGAGTGACGGTCTTGCTTCGCACGCTTCGCACGCTTCGCACGCTTCGCACACCGCCACGCGCAGCGCTGCGCCCAGAAGCGAGATCGACGTCGTGCGTCTAGGGTTCTGGGGGCTCGCTGCGCGGAGCCGGTAAACTCCGAGCCGCGCCTCGACCTCGACGACCTGCAGGAGTGCGCGATGGATGAAGACGTCGAACGCGGTGAGAGCCGGGCGACCAGCTCGGGCCTCCGCTCGGTCCGTTCTCGCTTCCGCGATGAGCACTCCGCCCTCACGATCACTGGAGTATCCGAAGACCCCACCCTCGGTGGGCCAGAGGGCCACCGGAACGAGGTGGTTCTGCGCAACCTTCTGCAGGGACCGCCGATATTGTGGAATGAGGGGCGTGTCGAGAACACGGCTCGTGCCGAGCAGCCCAATCCCGCAACTCGATTCCGAGCCAGTTCTAACTCTGCGATCTCCCCGGAGCGGCGCTGCGCCTCTTCGAACGGGACAAGCGCTCGCTCGTTCTGTCCCTCCCAGTCCGCTTCGAGTGGCTCGCGGACTACGGCTCCTCGAGCCTCGAGCCCCCGCCGCCGAGTGGTTGCGGTCCAGCGCTCACGTCATCCGAACCAAGAAGCTCGACGTCTCTCAGTTTGACCTCCCGATCGCTACGGTGTCGGGTCGCGTCTTTGGTCACGGCGAAGTCATGCACCCAGCCGATTACCGGAGTCGCATGGCCCAGGTCACCGAGGAGGGGCTCAGTCCCGAGGCTTCCAGCCGAGTGAGGCGCGCCATCTATCCATGTGCGGGAGACGATGGAACGCTGCCCTTCTTGCTGTTTCCCGATCTGGAGGAGGCGGTTCTGATCGATCTTCATCCCTTCGTGCATCCCGGTGTCTTCGATGGAGCTGCGATCGAGGTGTTGGCCAAAGAGCCGGCCGCCTGGGTGAACTTTCGAGAGCTGGATGGGCAGCGTTACCTGAGCCGCGCGATTCTCGGGGCGATACGCACGCAGTTTCCGGAGAGTCGTCTCCTTTCGGTCGAGGTGTTCGAGACCGACTATAAGACTGGCGAGTCCGAGCTGTACTCTCCCGATGGCCACGAGCCGATGAAGAATGAAGACCATGACCCGGTCTACGCGCCTCGCAACCACGGTATCGTGCGTTTCCAGACCGAGCCGAAGGGACCCATCCGGACGCTGGTGTACCTCTCGGCTTCGATCGTGGGGCGAGAGCCGGGCTCGGCCGAAGAGATCGCGTCGCCGTGGTGGCAGTCAATGGTCTCGACGAGTGCTCCGCAGGCGCTGGTCATCAAGGGGAGCCAAGAGGCCCTACATCCCGAGAAGACGGACTCGAGTTTGGCGCACGCGGCAACTCAGCTCGCGGAGGACCGAGGCTTGATCGTCATCGAGGGGCGCAGCCAGCACTCCGATTCTTGGGAGTTTCTGCCTGAGGCTTGGGTGGAAAAGGCGGCTCAGTCCATCCAGCTGCATGCGCCCTTCGGCTATCGCGACCCCGAGTACGGCGCGAGCGTTCGGGTCACCCGCTTCGAGCCCACCTGCGGCTTCTCCGATCTGGCGAGCGAGCCGAAGAAGTAGAGCTACGGCCTCGTGTCGATCACTTCGCACACCGACAAGCGCAGGGCTGTGCCTGGAAGAGCGATCGATGTCGTGCGCTCGGGGGTCTGTGGGCTCTCTGCGCGGAGCCGGTAGACTCCGAGCCCCGCCTCGCCCTCGGCGACATACAGGTGTGCGCGATGGGTGACGACGTCGAACGCGGCTGGAGCCAGGTGGCCGGCTCGGGCCTCCGCTCGGTCCGTTCTCGCTTCCGCGATGACCACTCCACCCTCACGATCACTGAAGTATCCGAAGACCCCACCCTCGGTGGGCCAGAGGGCCACCGGGCCGCCGCGCGCCGCGCGGGCGGTGCGGTGGAAGCCGAGCGAACCGAACGAAGGCAACGCTCGCGTGTCGAAGAACCAGAGCCCGCTTCCGTCGCGACCGTAGACCGCGTTGAGGGCGATGAAGCCCCCAGCTGCGGCGAGGCCGCTCGAGCGCGAGGTCACGAAGTCGGTGAGGTCGCCGGCGATTCGTCGCGGGGCGGAGGGGTCTCGAATGTCATAGATCGAGACCGCAGGGTCTCGGCCATCATAGATCGCGACATGGTCGGCATCGAGCAGCGCGACGTCGTGAATGCTCAGCTCGGCCGAAATGAAGCCTACGATGCTCATGCGGCGTGGGTCTGCGACATCGAGGATTTGAAGTCCGCCCGCGCCGAGCGCGATGAACGCGAGCCCACGGCGGGCCGCGACATCGAGCACCTGGGTGGTTTCGATCCAGAACGCCCCTTCGAAGTCGACCCCACCTTCGGAGACGCGATAGACCTCCAGGCCCCCATGACGACCCGCGTAGAGGTGCCCCATATCGTCGGAAGCGAGCGCATGTAGAGGCAGAGGCTCGTCGTCCTCGCTTCCGTCTCCGGACGGCCCGAGCAGCCGGGGCGCCCCGGGGTCCTCCAGATCGAGAACGGAGAAATGCAGCTCATCCGCAGCCACCAAGTACGTGCGCTGTCGCGTGGGTACGGGCGCCGCATCGGGTGCGTTCGGACCCGCGTCCGGCGGGCCGGAGTCTGCGGAAGCCGCCGGTTCGACGCTGCCGTCCGCGGACGAGAACGAAGCCGGACCCAGCGCGCTCACCTCGAGGGCGCAGCCCACCACCAAGGCAAGCAAGGGTAGGCTGAGCAGGACGTTGCGATGCGCGGGAGCCATGGAGGGTCACCTACACAGCAAGGAGTAGGCCACCTCGGCGGGCGCTGAGATGAGAGGAGATGATCCTGCGTTCGCCGTGGACTTCCACGGCAAGACTCAGAATGGAGAGGGGTCGCAATCCACTCAGGGTGCGTCGAGCTCTTGAAACACGGCCGCTCCGGCGAGTGACGCTGCGATCATCGCACCAGCGATGAGCCACCACGGAACCCCAGGCGCCTCGGGCGCGGTGGCTGCGATCGGCGCTGGAGCTGGGGGAGTGGGCGCTCGTGGCGCTTCGAGTGCGGCGATCATCTCGATGGCGTGCAGCAGGAGCGGCGGCACCGCCTCTCTCGCGTAGGCCTCGACGCGGATCGTGGGCGAGGGTCCCACGGAGGGATCCAGCGCGAACTCGATGCGATCCGCCGCCGAGGTATCGAGCCGAGGCAGCGGCCTAAAGATGCCCCCGTCCACCGCGAAGGCCTGCACCCGGCCGACGAGTTCGTCCGTGTCGACCAGGGCCACTCTGAGTCGATGGCCGCTGACGGAAGCCGAGAGTCGGAGCCGACCCTCCGCGATGGCCTGGGAAGGTTCGGGCTTCGAAGGCGTGGGGACCAGCACGAGGAGCGCGGCAAAGGAGGCCAAAACGGCGCCAGACACGCCCCAGGGTCCCAGAAGGACGATTCGACGACGATTCGTACAAACCCGCACTCGAAACCCGCAGCGCCCGAATTTCACTTCCCCCGGCCTAACTGTATCCTCCCCGGGCCGCCTTCGCCGTAGGCTCGCGGTCCGGTTCAGCATGTCCGAACGACTCATCGAGGAGCTCAAGCGGCGGGGTGTGATCCAGGGTGATCAGGTCGAGCTCTTGAACCGCCACCTCGAGCGCGTGGGCGGCGAAGTTGATCTCGGTTTGCTGGAGCTCAACCTGGCGCACGAGAACGAGCTGCTCGAGGCCTTGCCTTCCGCCTACGGCTTGGATGTCGCCGACCTTCGCGAGGTGACGCGCGCACCGGACGCGCTCGCGGTACGCTCCTTCCCCGAGCAGTGGGCACGAAAGCATCACCTCGCACCGCTCCGACTCGATGTCGGTCAACGTCTTTCGGTCCTGTGTGCAGCGCCGCCCGATCTCGAGTTGCTCACTCGTCTCGGCGAAATGCTCGAGCTCGAGCTCGTGCCTGTCCTCGCGCCTGCGATCCGCGTGCATCAACGCCTGGCGCTGCTCTACGGGATCACGCCGCCGGCCCGTGTGGCTGCACTTCTCGAGCGGGGTGGTGGAGTCGGGCGCGAGAGCCTGAGGCCTCCGGTGATCGACCGGCCGCCGGAGATCTCGAGCATCCTCACCGCCGACCCTCTCACTTTCGCGGAGGCGGTGAGTCGTCTCAGGAGTGCCCGAGACCGCGATGAGATCGTTGATCTCGCGCTCGCACATGCGACGCGGGAGTTTGATTTCGCAGCGCTCTTTGCCGTGCACGACGATCACATCTCGGGCTGGCGCGCCAAGGGAACGGGCGCCGAGTACATCAAAGACATCCGCATTCCCACCGGGGCTCGCTCGGCTTTCTGGATGGCGCTCAACACACAAGCGCATTTTCTCGGGCCCGTCACCGACAGTGACCGGGAGAACCTCAAGGGCCTTCATCGAAGCACGCCCCGGGCGGCGCTCATGATCCCTCTCAGAGTCCGCGGCCGCTCTGTCGCGGTGCTCTACGTCGAGAATGGGCCACGCGCGATTGCCCCTCGCGTGGCGGCAGGGCTCATGGTCTTCGCCACCCACGCGCAGCAGGCGCTCGAGAACATCTTACTCCGGCAGAAGTCCGAAGCGCCGGGTCGCGTCATGCCAGGCGGGACCGAGGCGCCCCTGCCGGTCCCCGAACCGGTGAACGATGAGTCCCCGAGTCCCGCGGCAGAGGCCCCCGAGGTTCCGTCCTGGGTGCAGGCGATCGAAGAGGTCACCGAAGACATCACGATCGAGGTGATGGGCTCACAGAAGCCAGAGGCGGTCCCGGATGGGGCCTCGCTTCCGGATCTGTTGCCCGCTCCAGTCCTCGCGTCGAGTGATGAGGTGTCTAGAGAGCCGGTGCCGGAGCCCGACATCATTCCGCCCGAGTCGCTCGTGCGTCCGCTTCACCTCGAGTTGATCCGCGTCGCCGAAGAAGAGAGCCGACTGCCTCAGGCGGACCCCTTCGAGGAGCCTGGAACGGCAGAGCGGGACCGCCTCTTGCTCGAAGCGGCGGCGCGGCTGGAAGCCGAGGTCTCCGCGGCCCTCGAGAGCACCAGCGATGACCTCCACCCCGGCGACGATCCCACCATCTTCGCCCCCGAGAAGGTGGCGGAGCTGGTGGTCGCAGCCCAGGTTCAGAAGCGGCTCTCTTCTCAGGTGTCGGCGCAAGCGCCTTCGGAGTCCCCCGACGAAGGGGACGAGCCCACGCTCGACATGGAAGGGTCTGAGGGCGGCGTGCACGGCGGCTTCGGAGACCGCTCCGAGGAGAGCGGCCTCGAGCTCCTTCAGGCCGCGCGTTTCGCGATGAGCCTGGACAGCGCGCCGGCCGACCCCGGTACTTTCACGCGCGCCTCCGACCCCGTGGGTTCCGAACCCGACCAGCCTTCGCCACTTGCGGCGCATCGACTCGAGCCTCCGACGGTGCGCGACGTCCCCGAGTCCGACGTGCAGGCGAGGCCGCCCATCGAAACCGGCGAGGATCCCGCCGCGCTCGTGGCCGATGCTACTCTCGTCGACCTCGAGTCGGCGAACACGCAACGTGAGTTGCAGCGTGTGTTGGCCACTCCGCTGGCTCCTGCGGGCACCAGCGAGGCAGCGACCGAGCGCGAAGAGCCGGTGACGGATCCCGAGCTCGATCTCGAGCAGGTTCACGCCGCGCTCGCCGCACGTCGCGCCGAGAAGACTCCGCTCGAACGGCACTCGTCTCGCGCCGATGAAGCTCTATCGCCCGAGGCTTGGATGCGGGCTTCTTCCGAGATCACGCGGCCTCGTGGCATTCGCGGGAGTATCTCTCCGGACGCCGACTGGCGTGCGCCCACCCCACCTCCAGGTTACGTGAGCGGGGTAGGGCCTCTGCCGGTTCGGGCGTCGGGGCCGACCACGCCCCCCGTCGCGCCGGTGCTTCAAACCCCTCCGTTCGTCGCGCCGAAGCCGCGGACGATCTCTGCTGCGTCCGTGCCTCCGGCGGCTTCGGCCCCGGCCGCAGCGAGCCGTCCGATGCCGGCGCCGCGCGACCCCAGCCACGCGGTGGGCAGCTATCCGCCCGCTGCGAGCAGCAAGGTTCGCTCCATACCTCCTGCGGCCGAGAAGTCGGCCGCCTCCGAAGCGCGCAGCTACTCCTTGCTCGATCTCGAGACGCTGCTCGATCAGCTCGAGGGACCGAGCCCCGATCTTCGTCGTGCGGCCCGCGAGGAGCTCGAGCAAGTGGGGCCCTCCGTGCTTCCGCTCGTCGGTGAGCGGTTTCCGGGGCGAGTGTATGTGGACCCGTTCGCACGCCAAGGACGGCTCCCGCCGTTTTCCGAGTGCGGTGAGCTCCTCGCTCTACTCACGACCTTCGGCGCCGAAGCTCATCCCTTTGTCGTTGGGCACCTCGACGCCAGCTTGCCGGCACTGCGTTTCTTTGCCCTCTACTTCTATCAGGCGGTGCATGTACCGGAGGCAATTCCGCGCCTCGTTCGACGCATTCATGACGAAGAGCCACGCATCGCCATGCAGGCGGTGCACACCCTCTTCCCCTACCAGAATGAAGCGGGCTTCGAGTACGTCCTCAAGCACTTGCACGAGCGATTCCGCAGCGCGCCGATCAAGGCCAAGGAGCAGACCGCCCGGCTTCTGACCTTGTTCCGAGATGGCACGGCGGTTCCGGCGCTGCTCGAGGTCTTCGAGCGAAAGGACAAGAAGCTCTACGACCTCGTGGAGAGTGCGCTCGCGGAGATCACGAAGCAGCGCTTTGGCACGAGCCACAAGCGTTGGGCTGCTTGGTGGCGAACCCACGAAGGCATGCCGCGCGAGAGATGGCTGCTCGAGGGCCTCGACGCGGACGATGCGGACTTGCGAGAGAGCTCGATCGCGGAGCTGAGACTGCTCGCAGGGACCGACTTCGGCTACGATTGCCACGCGCCCAAACGCAAGCGCGAGGCAGCGCGCCGGCGCGCGGAGCACTGGGTCAGCGGCGAGGGATCACAGCGCTCTTCACTGCGGCCCTGAACTCGTCTCAGTTGTCGTCGGAACCACCGCGGTACACGCGGTCGACCTTCGCCTGATTGGCTTTGTCGCGTGCGAGGGACTCGTCGCTCGCCGCGAGCACTTCACGGACGGCTTCGGCCATCTGCTCGGCCACTGCGTAGTCCATGTCGCCCTTCTTTGGGACCTGCGCGTGGGTTCGCTCACCGAAGAACTCCCGGCCGCGGACCGGATGCTCCTTCGCCGCCTCGAGCGCCGCCTTGAGCGCCTGCTTCGTCAGCTCTTTGTCGGCCTTCTCGCGCTTTTTGTAGACGATGGGAATCGTCTCGAAGCCGTCCGGCATGCTGCGGGCTCCGTAGGGCTTCTTTCGGTGGGCAGCCACCTTCGCCTTCAAGCTGCTCAGCTTACCGCCCGACTTCTTCTTGGCGGGGGCCTTCTTCTTGGCGGGGGCCTTCTTCTTGGCAGGAGCCTTCTTCTTGGCAGGAGCCTTCTTCTTCGCGGGGGCCTTCTTCTTCGCGGGGGCCTTCTTCTTCGCCTTCTTCTTGGCAGGAGCCTTCTTCTTCGCGGGAGCCTTCTTCTTCGCGGGGGCCTTCTTCGCCTTCTTCTTCGCGGGGGCCTTCTTTGCCTTCTTCTTGGCAGGAGCCTTTTTCTGAGCCGGTTTCTTCTTAGCCTTCTTCTTCGCCACGCTCCTGGGTTAGTACCGACGCGATCCGGAGTCAAAGGGGACCCAAGGCCCGAAGTGAACATCGTGTTGCGACCGAGCGTCCGAGCCCGTACAGTGCCCGCCTCCATGCGTTTTCGACTAGGATTCCTCCCGACCCTCACTCTGATCGCCGCCCTGTTTTCGGGCTCTTCCGCCCATGCGGTCTCGCTTCGCCTGGCCTCTTTGGCGCCTCAGGACAGCGCGTGGGGGCGTCTCATCCAGGAGCTCGCCGCGGACGTGAAGAAGGAGACCGGTGGCCAGGTCGACTTCAAGCTCTTCCTCGGCGGCAAGCTCGGCGACGAGGGCAAGGTGGTCAAGAAGCTCGGTCGCGGTGTCGACGGCGCCTTCTTCACCGGTCAAGGCGTAGGCCAGATCTACCCCGGCTTTCGCATTCAGGAGCTGCCTTTCCTCTCCGAGACCTACGAAGAGGCCGACAAGGTTCGCAAGGCGCTGTGGCCGCTCTTTACGGCGGCCTTCGAGAAGGACACCGACTTCGTGCTCCTCGGCCCGGGCGAGACCGGCATGGTCTACTTGCTGAGCAAGAACACCATCACCGGGGTCGAAGATCTGCGGAAGGCTCGGTTGTGGGTTTGGGAAGGGGACGAGGTCGCATCCCAGACGTTCCAGGTGTTTGGCGTATCACCGCGCCCGCTCGATATCTTGACCGTGGTGCAGCAGATCAAGTCGGGTGGCATCGACGCGGTCTACAACAGCCCGGCCGGCGCGGTGGCGCTCGGCTGGACCTCGGATCTGAAGCACATCTCTGGCGTGGCCTTCGCCTACGCTTCAGGAGCCTTCGTGCTCACCAAAGACGCGTGGAAGAAGATCCCAGAAGCGCAGCGCGAGAAAGTCCGCTCCATCGTCCAGAAGTTCGGCGAGAAGATCATCCTCCAGACGCGCACCGACAATCAGGCCGCGCTCGAGCGCCTCACCGGCACCGGCGGCGGTTTCACCAAGACCCCGATCGCGCCCGCTCAATACGCAGAGTTCAAGAAGACCGGCATGGGCGCTTGGCCCAAGCTCGCGGAGGCGATCAAGGCGGGACATTTGCTTGGACCCGCGAGGCAAGCTGTGAGCAAGTAACCGCCTCGATGACCGAGACCCGTTCGTCCCTCGTCACCGCATTCGCCTTTCTCGCCTTCACCGGAGCCTGCATCCCTTCCGGCATGGTGCGCTCGGCGACGCGAGACGGCATGCGCCCCATTCTCGAGCAAGGGATCGAGGGTTTTGTGCTCGAGCCGGACCTCGTTCTGGCCGAGGGCGCGCTGGGCGCGAACCTGAAGCTCATCGAAGCGGTGGCGCTCACCTACCCCGAAGACCGCGCGTTTCGGCTCATGGCGGCCATGGCGCGCGCCACCTTCGCCTTTGGCTTCGTGAAGGACGAGCTGAACTCGGTCAAGATCACGTACCCCGGCGATCGCGCTCGTATCGACGCGCTCGCGGCGCGCGCGAAGCAGAGCTATCGGCTCGGTCGGCTCCACGCCGAGAGTGTGCTCTACGAGAATAAAGACTTCAGCGAGGCCATGGGCGGCCGTGCGCTCGATGTCGTCGACCTCGAGACCTTCGATCGCGCCCTCGCCACCCTGACCCAGGAAGACGCTGCAGCGCTGTTTTGGGTGGCCTTCAACTGGGGCGGCAGCCTCGAGATCGAGCTCGATGTCGTGGAGGCCACACACCTGCCGCGCCTCGAACGTATGGCCGCTCGGGTCCTCGAGCTGGACGAAGCCTACTTCTACGGCGTGGGGCCTCATCTGCTCGCCGGCACCTTGAAAGGCTTCCGCTCGCCGGCGCTCGGGGGCTCTCCGGATGCGGCGACCGTACACTTCGAACGCGCCAAGATCCTGGGCGGAGGAGCCTTGCTCCCGGACGTGATGACCGCGGCCCTGGTTTATGCGCAGACCGAGAACCAAGAGGGCTTCGAGCGGATCTTGCTCGAGGTCATCAGCGCCACCATCGCGGCCGATCACGCGTTGCTCGACGCCATGGCCAAACGCCAGGCCTGTCGGCTGTACGCCAACCTCGACCTCTATTTCCTCGATGACGCCAAGCCGACGCCCGAGGCCTGCAATGCGGTGCCTCAGAAGCATCCGCTGCGCGAGGTCGAAACGCCTTGAGCTCGCAAAAGGAGAGCTGGCTCGACCGACTCGATCGCGGCCTGGGCAAGGTCGAATCGGTGCTCGTCGTCATCGTTCTCTTTGTCATGCTGGGGCTCTCCTCTCTGCAGCTTCTTCTGCATACGCTGTTCGACAGCGGCATCGAGTGGGCAGACATCGTGGCTCGGCAGATGGTGCTGTGGCTCGGCTTTCTCGGCGGCGCCCTCGCCACGCAGCAGGGCCGCCACATCGCCATCGACGCCGCGAGCAAGTTTCTAAAGCCGAAACCGGCGGCGGTTCTTCGAGTCGTCACCTTCTCCTCCGCGGCGCTCATCGCGGCCGCGATGGGTCAGGCTTCGCTGCGCTTTGTGCGTGATGAGCTCGAGGCCGGTTCCACTCTCTTTGGAGAGGTGCCTGCGTGGCCCTTCGAGGCGATCATGCCGGTGGCGCTCTTTGTCATCGTGTTTCACTTCGTGGTGGGCGTGGTCGACTCCGCGCTGGTGGCCACCGGTAGGCGCGAGCCCAAAGCGGAAGCGGTGGAGGAAGCCGCGTGATCTTCGCGCTCGTCCTCTTCATTCTCGTCCTCGCGCTCGCGGGCATTCCGTTGTTCGCCGCGCTCGCTGGCATTACTTTGCTGGGCTACCACGCCCAGGAGACCGACCTCGCCACCCTCATCATCGAGATGAACGGCGTCGCCGCATCCCCTACGCTCGTGGCCATCCCGCTCTTCACCTTCGCGGGCTATGTGCTCGCGGAGTCTGGCGCCCCCAATCGGCTCGTGCGGGTCGCGCGAGCGAGCGTGGGTTTCATCCCCGGCGGCGTCGCCATCGTTAGCGTGGTGGCCTGCGCGTTCTTCACCGCGTTTACTGGCGCCTCGGGGGTGACCATCATCGCCCTTGGCGGTCTGCTCTTTCCGATCCTCAGCAAGGAAGGTTTTCCGGAGAACTTCAGCCTCGGTCTGCTCACTTCGGGCGGCTCTTTGGGGTTGCTCTTTCCGCCTTCGCTGCCGGTGATCCTCTACGCGATCATCGCGCAGGTCGACGTCGACAAGCTCTTTGCCGCGGCCCTGGTGCCGGGGGTGCTGCTCGTGCTCTTCATGGCGGCCTACTCCGCGTTCATCAGCATTCGCGCGCCGAACGTGCAGCGCATTCCCTTCGACCGAAGTGAGCTCTTCGCCGCCTTCCGCGAGTCGGTCTGGGAAGCACCCATGCCCATCATCATCCTCGCCGGTATTTACGGGGGATGGCTCACCGCCAACGAGGCGGCCACCCTCACGGTCTTGATGGTCATCGGCGTGGAGTGCTTCATCTACCGCGAGATCTCTCTCTTCCGCGATGTACCTCGCATCGCGCAGAAGAGCGTCGTGCTCGTGGGGGCGATCCTGCTCATCCTCGGGGTGGCGCTCGGACTCACCAACTACCTCATCATGGAAGAGGTGCCGGACAAGATCTTGGCGTTCATTCAGGCCAACGTCAGCACCAAGGTGGGCTTCTTGTTGTCCTTGAACCTGTTCCTCTTGGTGGTGGGCTGCCTGCTCGACATCTTCAGCGCCATCATCGTGGTGGTCCCGCTGATCCTGCCGCTCGCGCTCGCCTACGGCGTCGACCCGCTGCACCTCGGGGTCATCTTCCTCACGAACCTCGAGATCGGGTACATGACGCCACCGGTGGGTATGAACCTGTTCTTGTCGGCGTTCAGGTTCAAGAAGCCGCTGCCGCAGCTCTATCGGGCGAGCTTACCGTTCATCTTGGTCTTGCTCGTGGCATTGGCGTGTATCACTTACGTGCCCGAACTATCTCTGTGGCTGGTCAAGTTGTGAAGCCGTGAGAACGTCAACCGCGCTTGCGAGCGTCCTGCTGATAGCTCCGCCATCGTGCGTCTCTGAGCGGGCTGTTCGCGTACTGCTGGACCGACTGACGGCTGGGTCCGAAGTGGGCGGCGGCGGCGGCGTAGTTGCCTTTCGCCTCGGCCAGACACCGAAGAAGCAGTATGTCGTGCAGCTCCTTGAGCAGTGCGTGCGGGGATTCACCGGTCGCCCAGATCGCATCGGCCGCCTTCTTGAGCGCCGCCTGCGATTTGGGAGAGAGCCGACGTGACGCGTTTCCCCCGGCCTTCTTTGTGGATCTGATGTTGGACTTGGTCTTTCTAGTCGCCATGCGCTGCCCAACGCTCCCTTCGTTTACCTTGAATTGGCCTCCTTAGCGCATACCCGGAGCAGGATGGCAAGGTGTATACTCCACCGAGTGAATCACCTCCTGGCGCGCCGCGCGGCGGCGGTCCACATCGCTCGGGAGGCCGGCCGGTGCCTCCTCGGATATCTCGGAAAACTCGAAGGATACTCGGAGAAGTCGCGGGCCAACCTGGTCAGTGAGGCCGACCTCGCGAGTGAGGCCCTTGTGAGGAACGCTCTCGAGCGAGCATTCCCGGACGACCAAATCGTGGCCGAAGAGCGGGATGGCCTCTCGGGGGCCCTCGCGCGCCGAGGCGTTTTGGACTCGGCCGACTATGCCTGGGCGGTCGATCCGCTCGACGGCACGACCAACTTTGTACACGGCTATCCAAACTTTTGTGTCTCGATGGGTCTGCTCGCGCGGGGGCGACCGGTACTTGGAGTCATCTACTCGCCGTATCGAGATGAACTCTTCACCGGGGGCGAGGGCCTTCCCGCCGAGCTCAACGGCCAGCCGATCTCGGTCTCGAAGCCCCAGACTCTGGATAGGGCGCTCGTGGGCACCGGTTTTGTCTTCATGGAGGACAGCCGTCTCGATCGGGTGCTCGCTATCTTGCGAGAGGTCTTGCGCACGAGTCACGGTGTTCGGCGCGCGGGCTCGGCCGCGCTCGATCTTTGCGACGTGGCGATGGGGCGGCTCGATGCGTTCTACGAGACTGGCCTCGCGCCATGGGACGTCGTGGCCGGGCAGGCGATCGTCGAGGCTGCCGGCGGTCAGGTCACCAACTTTGGCGGCGAGGTCCACGACGTGTACGGGCAGAACGTGCTCGCTTCCAACGGGCCGCTTCACCCAGCCATGCTCGAGCTCTTGGCCCGCTTCAAGTAGGCATGGGTGGCGGATCGTCCGAGCCATCGCCGGGTGGGTTCTCTGAGCTCGGCGGCGCGCCTTCGTCTTCGCCCTTTCCTGCCCCCACGATGCCCAAGACGGCGACGACCCCGAGCATGCCGAAGATCCCAAAGCGGTTCCACAGCCCGCGCTCAGCCTTTGACTTCGGATACTCGGCCTCGAGTTCTTCCTGCATCTCGGCCGGAAGCTCGGAGTAGTTGTCGCCGTCGTAGGCGATGAGCTTGCAGTCCCAGGTCCAGACATCGGCCCAGAGGATCCCAAAGCGCGAACACATCCATCCGAGGCGCCAACCGGCCACCTCGGGGCCTTTCAGCTCTTCGGGCAGATCGGCCACGTCGAAGATCTCGGCCCCGGTGTTGATGACGAACAGACCTTTGGCCTCGGCCGAGACCGGAGCTAGGCCGAGGAAGAAGAAGGCAGCGAGAGCGTACAACACGTGTTTTGAGTCCATAACCCCCCTTTTCAGCCTGCGAGGGTAGGTTCAAACCGGCCTAGACGCCAGCCGTGCACAGCTTCTACCTTGGCCCCTTCGTGAGCCGCCAGCGCCTCACAAGTTCCACCGCGCGTGGGTTTGGTCTGCTCGCTCTCGTGCTCGCAGGTTGCGGACCTGCGGCTTTGGAGTCGATGGATGCGCTGGTGCCGCTGCAGAAGGATCATGGGCTTCCGGCGCTCGAAGACGCAGGTGTCGCTCCAGTGGACTCGAGCATGGACACCGACGCGAGCGGGCCCGGTGCCGATGGAGGGCCCTGCGGAGAACGCTCCGCTGGGGCGGGAACAGCGTCGAGCTGCGGAGTGATCGAGATGCTGGCCTGCAGCGAGTGTCGAGGCGTCGATGAGTGTGGCGCCGGCATGAGCAACTTCGTTCCCATCATCAACTGTGACAACTGCCCGGCGCGCGTGGACTCGCACGTCTGCGAAGCGGGGCGGTGTCGGCCACTCGGCGCGCCCGGCGCGCTGCGGGTTCGCTTCTCGATCTCGGCCGCAGCCACCGGAGCTCGCAGCTTCATCGCCATCGCGCTCAACTCGGTCGCCGCCAATGGCGACAAGCTGCGCTGCGCCGAGCTTCAGTCGAGCTGCATGCTCACTTCAAATCCGCAGCTCAACGCCACAAACGTCGCGTTTCAGCTCTTCTCTGGCCCGGCGGACCCGAGCCTCATCTACGTGACGACCTTTGGGGGTGAGGCGGGCGAGGAGCGCATCGTGATGCTGATCGTGACGAGCGAAGCCTCTGGCGGCGGGGACATCCTCGGGACCGGTTGTCTGGAAGGTGTCTCTGTGGGCACCAACACCCCCACCGAGGTCGCGATCGAAGTGAAGTAGAGCGCCTACCTCCAGCGCCCGTCACCATCCGTGTGGCACAGAACCGGCGACCGTTTGGTATGAAGTCCACAAAGGGCCGGCCGGATGGTTGAGCAGGATCGCTCAATCGGCTAGCGTTCCAAGAACGCGGAGATGAACCGAGTGCACGTCCAGCCAGAGCTCCTGCGTTGGGCCTGCGAACGCTCCAGAATCGAGGACACGGTTCTCGCCAAGCGTTTCCCTCAGCTGGAGAAGTGGACGCATGGCGGACAGCCCACCTTCAAACAACTCGAGACCTTCGCGAAGGCTACGCACACCCCGATAGGCTTCCTCTTCCTCCCCCAACCCCCCGAGGAGCCCCTCCCGATTCGGGACCTCAGAACGGTCAAAGGTGCCCCTTCCCGTCCGAGTGCGGACCTCCTCGATACGATCTACGCAATGCAGCGCCGTCAGGACTGGCTGCGGGAGGATCGTGCCGAGTGCGAGGCCGATCCCATCGAGTTCGTAGGCGCGGCTCGCCTCGGGGATGATCCCTCGGCGGTTGGACGAGAGATGCGCCGCACCATCGGACTCACCGATGGATGGAGCGCCGAGGTCTCGAGCTGGCAGGAGGCGGTGGGTGAGCTGCGGCGCCGCATCGAGCAGCTCGGTGTTCTCGCGGTCATCAATGGGGTGGTTGGGAACAACACGCATCGCAAGCTGCGCGTGGACGAGTTTCGGGGCTTTGCGCTCACCCACCCTTCCGCTCCGCTCATCTTCGTCAATGGAGCGGACTCGAAGTCGGCGCAGATGTTCACCCTGGCCCATGAACTCGCCCACGTATGGCTCGGGGTCGAAGGCGAAGGTCTCTCGGGATTCGAAGGCATCTTTCCCGGCGATACTCGGGTCGAGAAGTTCTGCGATCAGGCAGCGGCGGAGTTTCTCGTCCCGGCGCGTGAACTCAAACAGCTTTGGGTTGCCGGAGCGAAGACCGCGGAGTCTTTCGAGCCCATCGCTCGTCACTTCAAGGTCAGTCCGGTTGTCGTCGCACGTCGGTCGATGGACCTTCGATTCGTCGACCGAGAGACCTTCTTCGGATTCTACCGGAAGTACACGAAGCGCGAACGGCAGCAAGGCAAGTCGACAGGCGGGGGAGACTTCTACAACAACCAGAACACCCGCGTCGGGGTGAAGTTCGCAACGCTCGTCATCCACGCCGCCATGGACGGCCGTTTGAGCTTCAAGCAGGCCTACGACCTGACCGGACTTCGGGGTGGCGCCTTTCAGAAGTACGCCCGTCGAATAGGTATCGAACTCCCATGAGCAGCGGTCCAAAGCTTCTCCTGGACTCGGACGTGTTCATTGCCGCGAAGAATGCCTACTACGCTTTCGACATCTGTCCAGGCTTCTGGGAGGGACTCCTCGAGGCACACAAGTCCGGTCGGGTTGGAAGCATCGATCGGATTCGAAACGAGCTCCTTCAGGGGGGAAAGGAAGAAGATCTCGTCGAGTGGGTCAGAAGCGAAGTACCCGAGAGCTTCTTCGCCGACTCCAGCGCTGAAGCGGTCAGTGCAGCGTTCACCGAGGTCATGCTCTGGGTTCAGCAGAGCACCCAGTTCTACGACCGCGCAAAGGCCAAGTTCGCGACCGAAGCGGACGGGTGGCTCGTCGCTTACTCCATGGTCCATGACAGGGTCGTCGTCACCAACGAACAGCCGCGACCGGACTCGCGGAACCGCGTGCTTTTGCCGGACGTTTGCAGGCAGTTCAACGTGGAACGCAAGGACACGTTTCTGATGCTCCGGGAGCTCTCCATCCAGTTCGGCCTCATCGGGCAGAAGTGATCGCGCTCGGGCGTGCTGAGAAGGGCCGCGAACAGAAGCTCGCCATTACTCCAGACTCTGCGAGAGCCTGTGGTTCAGGTCGAGGAGCAACCGAAGCGTCGCAGCCTCATTCCTCCATACATCCGCCGGGAAGCCGTAGCAGGCCGCGACGGCATCGTTCAGAGCGTCATACGCGGTCTGAAGCCCCGGAAGCTCCGCGTCCTCGAGACGGTTATGAAGCTTCGTGAGTCCGAGCTCGAGCCTTCGACACTCCTCCGCTCGCGACTCTTCGAAGGCCTTGGCCGCGCGCGCGACCTCCTGCGCCGCGGCGGTGACGGGTCGAACGCTCGGGCGGTAGCTGCCGTCCGGGTGCACGGGGAACGGGTAAGTCTCGAAGATGGTGGTGTTGGTGTAGCGGAGCCGCTCCTCGTGCGTCGACCCACGCGCGCGCGCCCACAAGGAGTGGAATCGCGACTGCAGAATGCCGAAGTGATAGGCATCGCTCAGCGCGATGACCATCAACTGATGGTCGAAGCAGATGCTCGTCGACTTGCGAACCGCGATCATGCGCGGGGAGACGCAGGGGACTACGATGGCCTCGTCGAGCGGCTCGAGCGCGGCGCGCATTCCGCCTCTGGGCTCCACGAACCGCCACCAGTAGCGTGCATAGGACGCTCGCCGGTTGTCTTTACGGATGGGATATACGTGCTTTCGAACGTGACGCATCGCGCCCGTGTAGCCCTCCGCCTCTTCCTTCGTCATCATGCCGAAGTCGATCACCCAGCGCGTTGGCTCTTGGTCGATCTCCCGGTTCACATCCATGCCGATCAAGAACGGACGAATCACCGACGCTGAGCCCGGATCGGTCTCGAGGATCTCCTGCCTTTGCTCCTCCGTGAGCACGAACTCCTTGTTGCCTGGGGTCACTCCCATGAAACAAAGGCGCTTGTTCTCCCTGAGCGTGCGCGCGGTCGTCATGTCGAGGTCCCCACTCAGGGCCGGGGTGATCGCCGGGACCTCCACACCGTCGAGGAATCGGAGACCGTCGTACTCAGCCATCACCCAGTTCACGATGCTGACGTGAACCGCTGCTTCTCCGGGCCAAGGATAGGACTTCCATGCGCTCGTGAGCGTCCCGCCAGACTCGACCACCCGGTCGATGCTCGCCTTTCTGCTCTCGTTTTGCGCGATCGAATTTGTGCACACCAAACCCGCGCGCTCGTTGGGCCGAAGCGTCGAGAGCGCCTTCGGAAACCAGTAGGTCACGTAGTCGGCGGTGCGGTTGTCCGGGAAGCGTTCGAAGAGCTGTTCGACGTATTCGTCGCCCAGCTCAGCTCGAATCTTGCGGGCCCCAAGATAGGGAGGATTGCCGACGATCGCGAGCTCACCCTCGGGCCGGGGCCAGTCGATGAGGAGCGCATCGGCGTGGCGCACGTTCCGATCGAGGCTCTTGAGCGGAAGGTTCTCCTCCTCGAGGCCGAGCTCGCGCTTGGCGAGATGCTCACCGATCCACAAGACGACCCGCGCCAGAAAGGCCGCGAATCCGTTGATCTCGATTCCGTGCAGCTGCTGGATGGAAAACCACGGGCGCGGGGGGGGGGGACTGATATCCGACTTTCGCTTCGCCACCTTCCGCTGCAGGACCACCCATTTGCCGGCGAGGGCGGACTCGAGCCGCTTCATCTCCCGGTACACCACATAGAGAAAGTTGCCGCAGCCGCACGCCGGATCGAGGACGTGGAAGTTACGCATCTCTTCCACCGCTCGCTCCGCGTCCTTCGGTGTTTTGAGCGCGAGGATTCGCTCGCGCCAGGGTTCCAAGACCGTTGGTTCCACGACCCGCTTGATGTCGGCCTCACGCGTAAAGTGCGCACCAAGCTCATGCCGGGCGACCGGATCGAGCGCCTGCTCGAAGATCGCGCCGAAGATCTCCGGGCGCACGTGTTGCCAGTCGAAGTCCCGCGCTGCACAGCGGATGTCGTGGATCTGCTCCGCGCTGAGTTTGAGCTTCGGATGATTGCGGTCGAACAGGGGACCGTTCACGTACGGCGCGAAGTGATTCGAGCGCTCACCAGGCTCCTTGCGAGCGAAGTCATCAAAAAGAGTCCAAACCGCGTCCATGTGACCGGTTTCGTCCGCCCGCCGCATGGCCTCCGAGAACAGACCCGGCGGGGTGAGTTCCGTATCCTCCGCAAACATGGCAAAGACGCATTCGAGCACGAACTTGGTGATACGTTCCCGGTCGAGCGCCGGACTCGAGGAGTGCTCGACCGTCTCACGAACGAGCCTTCCGAGGATCTGCGCAACCTCCGCGGTGACCTGCTCCGATCGGGTCGAGAGGTCCGGCTTGTCCCCGCTCAAGAAGAGCAGCGCATCGCCGCGAGCCGGCAGCTCCGAAAGTGGAAAGCAAAGCTTGGGGGCGAGCTGCCCCCTCTCGTCGTCGGTGTCGTAGATCCAAAACTCGTGGAAATTGCAGAGCACCATGAAGCGAGTCTGCATCCGCGCCCAGTATCCAAGGAGCTGGGGGTGGTGCTTCTCGAGGTCCTTCTCGGAGGGCGCCTTCATCTCCCACACGCAGACGCGCGGAAGATACATGTCCATCCGTTCGGTCGTGTACTCCGGGATATGGTCCGCGCTGAAAAGAGAGCCTTGTCTAGCCTTCCTTCCCGTTGCTGGGACGCGCACGGGATGCTGTTCGAAGACCATGCCTGGGTGGTGTTTGGCCTCGTAGATTTCGAGAAGCTGCTGGAGAAACGGCTGGGCTCCGGCCTGCTCCGTTCCTTCATAGTGTTGCCACCGCGCCACGAAGATCTGGAGCTTATCGAAGAGCAGAAGCTCATGCCGACTCGCAGCGTTGCGCTTCCTCGGGCCCATCGGCGGGCGAAGCTAGCAGACCACGCGGGGTGAGGGAACCCGCGGAAAAGCAGACACTGTGCCTGCTCAGAAACCCACGCGTTTGGGCGATTCGGATCCAGCCACTTGGGAGGAGGGGGACAGCGCCGATCCGTCACAGCTTTGGATCGTTTCGGGACCGGTTGTCTGGAAGGTGTCTCTGTGGGCACCAACACCCCCACCGAGGTCGCGATCGAAGTGAAGTAGCGAGGCTACTTCCAGCGCCCGTCGCCATCCCCGTCGATGAAGATCGGGTTCGTAAACGCGAAGGAAGGCCGGCCTCGGGCCCACACCCCATGCGGTCGGTTGCCGCGGGCCCACAAGATCACCCAGCCATCACGCCCAGGGGGCACGGACGCGGTGATGGTGCCGCTGAAGCGCTCGGGATTCTCGCCCGAGATCGGCACGCGCTTCACGACCTGACCGTTCACCACGACATCGAGCTCATCGACGTCCATCCACGACGGGGCGCCCACCGTCGCGTCGATGCGCAAGAGGTCCCCTTCGAGTTGGAGCGTGTCACCGATCTCCTTATCCCCGATCTTCATCTCGAGAAACGGGCCGCAAGAGACGACGAGGCGGCCCTCTTTGAAAGCGCGGCGCACGTCATCCACTTTGGCTTCGGAGGGCTCGTCGGTCGGCATGCGAACGTAGGTCAGCGGAAAGCCCATGTCGCCTTTGACCGCGCTGTGGTTGTCTGTGGAGCCCGTCGCGTACTTCTTGTGCCCGTGTTCGAGAAAGCCGAACCAGTCGATGACGGTGTCCTGAGCCATGGACCCGTTGCCGCAACCGTTCATGACCTCGATGCCATCGAAGTCGAGCGAGAAATCATCACCTCTTCGCGCGGTGAAATCGCTCGGCTCGTAGCCCATCGCGGAGAAGTAGCCCCCGATGGCGGCGGCTCGCGGGTGGTTGGCTTGGATGAACGGATCTCCGGCGTTGGCCCGAATCGCGGCAAAGGTCTCGGCCGGCTTCTTGCGGTACCAATCGATCCGGCCGTTGCCCGGCGCGTCGAAGTCGCGCACGAGCGGGAATGCGTTGAAGTGGCCGTAGACGGTGGTGGTGACCTCGCTGCCGATGATGCCTTGCATCCAGCGCTCGAGCCCGAGCTCGCGGATGGCGGGGTTGAAGTCGCCGATGGCCTCGTGCTCGGTGGAGACCGGGATCTCCAGGTTCTCGACCACCATCGCCCGGACCTTCATGGGATACGCATCCGAGCTGTCGGGGGACATCTGCGCGTGAATGTGTGTGTCCGTCGTAAGCCAGCCCGGCGAAGACACCGATCGAATCAACGTAAAGTCGAGGACGGTCTCCGCGCCGGCCGACAGCGTGACGTTTCGCTGATCCATTTCGTATTCACCGCCGCGAGACGCGAACACGGTGTAGTCCCCGGCGGGAAGCTCGAGCGTGCCACGCCCGGTGTGCGCAAACTCGGTGGCGATGAGGCCGTAACCTTGGTTCGACTCACCGTAGCGACCCGGGAGCTGCTCGACGGGTCGCCCTTCGGGACGAACGCTCAGCTTCACCGGAAGGTCGCGTTCGAGCTCGTCGACGACCGAGTAGCGCAGGATGCCGGCGGACGCGACCGGGATGTCGATCTCGAGCTTGGGTCCAGCGCGCACGACGTTCGCGGGCACCGGGGCGCTCACGATTCGAGCTCGCGTAGAGGCGATGAGCTCGTAGTCGCCGGGATCGAGCTTCAGTCCATACCGCCCCGTCGCATCGGTGGTGGTCTGGCCCACGTAGTCCTTCTCTTCGATTTCCGTCTCTCGCAGGCGCACGTGAACTCGCGCGTTCGCCAGTCCGAGGCCGCGGTCATCGAGCACCCGTCCGCTGAGTTCGACGCCGGCCTCCTCGCCCGCGAGGTTTCGCCAGAGCTCCTGGGTGCGCGACAGATCTCCGTCCCCGACGATCAGATAGTGCGTGCTGCTCAATCTCTCTCGCGCTCGCAGGCGCAGCCCCGCACCGGCGGCGGAGACCACGACCCCCGAGGTCGAGACCAAGAGTTCGATGTTGTCGCCGGGCCGGCCGTACAGATAACTCACGCCATCGCCGAGCGCGCCGTAGTAGCGGGAGATCACGCCGGCCTGGGGTGGTCTGAATCCGTAGCCTTCGAGAAATGACCGGGAGGCCCCACCGACAATCACCCCTACGATCTCGAGGCCAAACTCGACCCCGGTGACACCTCGGTTCCACAGGGTCTGTTCCACTCGAAGCCAGGGCTGGTTGGGCTCGAGCACGTAGTCCACCACCCACTCCATGTCGAGCTGCGGCGGGGTGAAGAAGCTCGAGAGGATGGCCTCGAGGAGGAGCAGCATGTCGGCCTCGCCGGTCACGCGGATGCGCGCCTCTCCTCCGTCGCTTCCGTCGCTCACGACCTCGACCTTCTGCGCCCGCGAGATCGAGAGGTCGAAGGCGTTCAAGATCTCACCAAACTCGGAGCCGCCGGGCTCACCCGCCGGCCGGACCCAGTCCGCGTCCAAGATGGTGCCTCCGTACGGGTTGTAGCCGCGCCCCAGTCCCGCGCGTCCGATGATGAGGCTGATCCGATCGTTGTAGATCTTATAGTCGCCGGCTCGGCCGCGCGCGGTCGGGCCCCCGATCAGCTCCGAGTCCTTGGTGATGAGACCGGCGCGTGCGCGACCTGGGGGGAGGCGCTCGTCCAGGGGAAGCGGAGGCACCGAGACGGGCGGCTCTGCGTCCGAGGTGCAAGCGTCGAGGATCAGCCCACCCATGAGGATCGCGAGCAGTCCGAGTCCGCGGGACACCAAAAGCGTCGTCATGGGCCCAAGCTGCCCCGTCTTCGCCCTTCCTGTCACCTGCGGTCTCGTGGAACCGCGGAGAGGGCGCCCTCGTCACCCACCGCGCCGGCCACCGCCAGGCGCCCGCTCCCGTCGTCCTCCTGCGCGAGGCCGAGCGCGCCCGCGCCGGCGGTCACACCCGAAGCCATGGCCCTTCGAAGGATCTCCTCGGCTTGCCGCGCCTCCTCCAGCGAGGGAAAGCGCAGCTTCATGGACGACGCCCCGAGCACTTCGATTTCGAGCACGCCGCTTCCGCGACCGGCGTCGAACATCGTGCCCACGCGTTTCAAGATCCCCGCCGGACCCGCGGTCACCCCGCCCACGGCGCCCACCGAGACCGCCCTCAGCACGGGGAGTTTTCGGCCGAAAGGCCACAGTCGGGCCGTCCGTATGATCGAGACTCGCCTGTCCGTGAGCACATAGATCGCCATCGGAGAGCCGTCGGTGACCGAGCTCGGGTGCACGCCAGCGACGTCGAGCACGGTCTCGTCGGAATGCAGCTCTCGTGCAAGCCGGGTTGCATTCCTCCGGAGCCAACGCCGCTCGACGCGACGCGCCACCACCGACGGATAGCCATGACGCCGAAGCACGAAGGGGCCCATCATCCATGACAAGAGCGTCCACAGGCCGCTCGCGACGGTGACGTGGCCGAGTCTCACGACATGCACGAGATCATCGCTGCCCGCGCCGAGGAGGATCAGCCCGGGAATGAAGATCGCGGGTCCGGCGACCGCAAAAGCGAAAGCGGTGGCCAGCCAAGCCGGCAGCTCGGGCCGCTTGCGGGCGGGGAGCTTGAAGCGGGATTCGAGCACCGGGAGAATGACCCGGCGCTTGAGGAGAGAGCCCACGTAGAAACTCTACGCTTCGAGCCGCGGGATGGGAAAGCGGCTAGTCCCCTGGAAACGTGGAGGCTAGCGAAATTCGGCGAGCAATCTTCGTGTCTGGTCGTCGCGCGAGGAGGGCGAATACTCTCTGTATTCAACCGACGAGAGCCAAAGGCGTCGCGGCGAGC
>WYAZ01000086.1 GCA_011526105.1 Deltaproteobacteria bacterium
CGAGGATGCTCGGGCGCACGGGGGCCGCAGAGGGCCCCATTCGATGGGTCTCGAGGGCCGTCCGGACGACGTCGTGGTGGACGTGGAGCTCCGAGGCGATGGTGCCGATCGGCCAGTGCTCGGCGAAAAAGAGACGACGGATCTGTGCTCGAAGCTCTGGGGTCATGAATCACCTCCGAAGTGTCAAGGCTCGGGTCACCTGATCGCGCTCAGCTCGCCTAGACTGATCCGGCTTCCGTCGATGACTGCCGTCAGCAGATCCTCGTCGATCGTCATCCGGGTCCAGCTCGCCTGACCTGATCCTCTCGTCGATCACGCCGCCGACTTCTTCCCGCCTTTGCCGCGTTGCCGCCGCGGGTTTCGGTAGGACTCCCCTTCGATCTCCACGGTGTGGGCGTGGTGCAGTAGCCGGTCCATCGCCGCGCCGGCGAGCAGGTCGTCGTTGAAGAGCGGCGGCCACTCCTCGAGTGCTCGGTTTGACGTGATGATGATCGAGCCGCGCTCATAACGCTGCCGGATGATGTCGTACAGATCGATCGGCTCGTCCCCGCTCAGTCCGCGAAGCCCAAGATCGTCCACGATCAGTAGGTCCGGCGTCGTGAAGCGGAGCATCTTCTTGTCGAGGGTCTGGTCGCCGCGCGCGGCCCGCAGCTGCGTGAGGAGGCCGTGGGCCGAGACGTAGAGCACCGAATAGCCGGCAACGCAGGCGCGGTGACCGATCGCCTGAGCAATGTGACTCTTGCCGACGCCGGTCTGGCCGACGATGCAGATGTTCTCGCGGCGCTCGACAAACGCACACGTCGCCAAGTCGATGACCTTCGACTTCGGGACGTTCGGGTTGAAGCCAAAGTCGAAGTCCTCGAGGCTCTTCGCGTGTTCAAAGGCCGCGCGTCGAAGCCGCATGTCGAGCTGCTTGGCGTCTCGGCGCTCGACTTCGTCGCTCAGCAGCCGATACAGAAACTCGCCGTGCGACAGATCGTCGTCCACCGCTTGGCGCGTCCTCAGTTCCAGCGTTTGAAGCACGCCCGACAGGCGCAGCTTCTTCAAGACGGGGGTCAGCTCATCATTGGGATGCATCCGTATCCTCCAGCGGGAGCTCCACGAGCTCCCGAATGTCGCGGGCAAAGCGTGGTTTCTCGAGCCCTCCGCGTGCGGGCAGGACCACGACTGGAAGCGGCTCGCGGTCGAGCGCTTTGTTCAGGATGTTCTTGATGCCGCCGTAGGTGCACGTGCCGTAGAAGCTTGCTCGGGCACACGTCGCACGCGCACGCTCGACTGGATACTTCTCTAGGTGCGTCACGACGTGCTGCACGACGCGCAGCTGCAACAGGACGTCATCGCTGTCGAAGACCATCCGGATGTACCGCTCGACTTCTGGGCCCATCTGCGCCGCGCGCTCGATCCAGTACTCTTGGTTTCGGTGCCGAAACGCCCGCCGCTTCTCCGGCAGATGCTCCTCGTGGGTGCTCCGCTTGCCCGGGCCGACGCGCTCATGGGTCGCGACGCGCACATCTTCCACGTACAGTTCGACCGTCTGGCCAATGCATCGAGCGAGCACGCTTTGGCCCACGAAGCGCCACGGCACCGAGTACAGCCCCCGAGCGACGAGGACGTGCGTATCAGGATGCACTTTCGCCTTCGCCCAAATTGCCGGCTTCCACTTCGCTTCGGGAAGCGGCTCCAGTGCCGCTTGCTCGATCGCCCGAAACGCCTCGAGCGGTCGCTCCCCCGTTGTGCCGTGCCTCCGCTGACCGGCGATCTCGTGGACCCAACGCTCGAGTTCCAGAGACAACACGCCCGTGTCCTGCTCGCCTTGCCGAGACTTGAAGAAGTTGTGCTTGACGTACTTCACGCTCGATTCGACCTTGCCCTTCTTCTCGGGGCTTCGAGGCGGCGTCGGGTCAATCTTGAAACCGAAGTGGCGCGCGAGCTCGCGGTAGCTCCGATTGAGGACGCACGGCTCGTCGATCGCAAACGCAGCGCGGACGACGGCCGCCTTTAGGTTGTCGGGCACGACCACCGCAGGCACGCCACCCCACTCGGTGAAGGCTTCGACGTGCAGACGAAGCCACGTCTCGACCTTCTGGTCGAACACGATGCGGACAAACTGATGTCGCGAGTACGCGAGCACCATGACGAAGACCCAGGCCTTGCGCAGCCGCTTCTCCTCCGCATCCCAGAGTGTCCCGACGTAGCCGAAGTCGACCTGAGCGACTTCGCCGGGCTCGGTCTCGACACGCAACACGACGTCCTCGGCTTGGATGCCACGTTCCTTCGCGAGGCGCGCGCAGAGGCGTTTGACCGCGGACAGGCTCCCTTTGAAGTCCGAGTCGAGACGAAGCTTGTCGTAGATCGCAGTCGGCGCCGCGCCGTCATCGATGTGCATCTTCGAAACCGCGTCGCGCCACTCCTCGATGCTCGAAGCGTGTTGCGGGCGCTTGGGTTCACCGAGCTCACGCTGCACCGCCTGCTTCAGCGTCTCGATCGTCGGCAACTCACTCGGGGCGCCATCAAACAAGCCAGCGCGTCGCAAGATCCTGCGATAGTCGCGTTCCGTACTCGGACCCATCCGAAGAAGCCGCGCAGTTTCGCGCGCGCCCACGCCCATGCGGTGCAGGCGCACCAACTCTTGAAGACGATGCATGTCGACCCGTTCCATCCCCTGGACCTCCAAGGGTCCAGGGGCCACGCCCGCCCACGAGCCCGCCACGAAAGAGCGCAAACCACCGATTAAATGTTCAGTGGTTTGGGATCAGGTCAGGCGAGCTGGACGCGATCAGGTCAGCCGAGCTGAGGATGATCAGGTCACGCGGGCTGGCGGCGATCAGATAGCCCGGTCTGTGACACGAAGACGCGGGGGTGCTCGGCTCTTGGTGCGGAGCTGATGGACAAACCGGTCGCGCAGAAAGCGGGTGGTACGGCCGCAGAAGCGGCAAGTGAGAATGTCTTCGGCATCGGGTCTCCTCGGCCGGA
>WYAZ01000087.1 GCA_011526105.1 Deltaproteobacteria bacterium
AAGTGCTCGCGAAGGCCGAAGGCGGCGGCTTCACCTTGGCCAACGATTGGAGCCACGCCCGCCGCAAATTTCTAGAGGCCGAGGCAAGCAGCCCGGATGAAGCCAAGCTCTTCCTCGATGACATCGGCGAGCTCTTCGGGATCGAGCGCGAGCTGGAGATACAAAAGATTGGATGAAGTGGCCGCGCAGAATCGTAGCGTGATTCCTCGCGAGGCTGGCCTCCTTCGTATCGAGGTGATGCTAACGCATCCCTCAGAAAACAACGCGCTCGAGGCGCAGACGAAGGAGACCAGCCATGAAGCATATTGCAATCGATCTCGGGGGAAGGGAATCGCAGATTTGCGTCCGAGACCAGACAGGGCAGATCGTCGAAGAGGGAAAGAGTGCGACGTCGAAGCTCGGCCAGTTCCTGCAGAAGCAGTCGAAGAGTCGCGTGGTCTTGGAGGCGTCATCAGAAGCGTTCTTCGTCGCCGATGCGGCGTTGAAGGCGGGTCACGAGGTTCGAGTGGTCGCTGCGACTCTTGCACCGGCTCTCGGCGTGGGCTCGCGCGGTGTGAAGAACGACCGAAAGGATGCGCGAGTCCTCAGCGAGGCATCAACGCGAGTCGATTTGCCGTCAATCCATATCCCGTCGCAGACGTCACGAGAGCTAAAGGCGTTCTGTGCGAGCCGCGAGGCGACCATTCGAGCTCGAACGTTGATCGTGAACGTCATACGTTCGTGGGCGCGCACCATCGTCCTCGGGCTCGGGGGAACTCCAGAGACATTGAGCGCACGGGTGCTAGAGGCCACGGCAAAGACGGACTCCCCCTGTCCACCGCATATCGAGGCCATCCTCGTGACGCTGGACCATCTCAACGAGCAGATCAAATCGGCGGACAGGGAACTGAAGCAACTCGCGCAAGCCAGCGCCGTCTGCCGCCTACTGATGACCGTGCCGGGTGTTGGACCGGTGACCGCAGTGCGATTTCTGGCCGTCGTCGACGACGTGGCGCGATTTGAGAACGCCCACGCGCTCGAGTCGTACGTGGGGTTGACACCGGGCCAGAAGCAAAGCTCGTCGCAGAATCACAAGACTGGCCTGACCAAAGCTGGCTCACCACGACTGCGATGGACGGTCGTCCAAGCGGCCTGGTCGGCGTATCGAACTCGCCCCAACGACCCGATGGTCCTGTGGGCCAAGGAGATCCAAAAGCGCCGAGGAAAAATGATCGCGGTGGTCGCTCTCGCCCGAAAGCTCATCGGGATCCTCTATGCAATTTGGCGAGACCAGCAGCCTTACGATCCGAGGAAAGGCGCCGCAGCGATGACTGTGTCACAGGAGCCGGAGACCGTGATGGGTGGCGTTTCCGTCCTCCGGGAGGCACACCAACCGCTCGAATAGGAGTGGCCCAAGTACGGAGTTCTCTTCAGCTCCACGATAACGACTGTCCAGAGGCGGCGATCGCGTCCGCAGATGTCGCGACGTGCTGCAAGTCATCTTGCAGTGCGAATCAAGTACAAACGATTGCGACGCCGCCAACGGACGACCAAAATTGCGTCTTGAACGCGGATAGTCGATTGAGACAGTTCGTTACCGTTCCCTGCGGAGACTCCAGATTTTCATCATCCTTCTCGGTGTCCGACCGAGAGACGGGCAGATCTGTTCGAAGAGAGTGCTTGCGTCGGCGGCCACTTCATAGTCATCTGCGGACCCGCCGATTGGGGCCGCCGCGCTTCGAGCCCAGGTCCGGGACGAACGCAGTAAGCCGGTCGTCGCGAGGATTGGTCAAAGAGCGATGGAAGTGAAGGCCCTGCGCGAGAGTCCGATCGCGAAGGCGGTGAAGTATCTCGAGAACCGGTGGGAGGGTCTGACGCGCTTCCTCGGCGATGGTCGAATCCCGATCACGAGCAACGGGGTGGAGGCGGCGCTGCGGAACCCGGTGCTCGGTCGGAACAATCACTTCGGGTCGAAGTCGGTGCGCGGAACGCAGGTGGCGGCGATCTTCTACAGCTTCGTGGAGAGCGCGAAGCTGAACGGGCTGGACCCGGCGGCGTACCTCAAGACCGCCGCGTTGGCTCACATCCGGGGCGAGACGGTCCCGCTTCCTCACGAGATCTGATCGGTCGACCGCGGCCCGAGGCCGATCAAGCGGACGTCAAGTCCTGTCAGGGCGAACACGTACGGTCGTCTTGCCAGGTCCTGCACTCCGCGAGGCCGGCGTCGGTGCCGGGCGACGGCGATGCGGCGTCCACGGGCGAGACCCGCGCGTCGGCGGGGCCGAGATCCGCATCCGAAGAGGGCGCGGCCTCGACGCAAGCGAGGGAGGTGAGACCTATCGCGACGAGATCTCGACCCCTCATCTTCATGCGGCTTCAGACCCGCGAGCGCGGACGCACGGGTTTGAGTAGCGTAGCCCGAGGCTCAGTCGCAGGGCTAGGTCGTCGTCAGCCTCGATCAGAGGGCATCAGTCAGCTGCCCCTGCATCCCGGGGTTCTCGATCCCGGCGCGTAGCATGCCCTCGAACGTGAAACGGCGCCGAGTGACTAACGCAGGAGGGAAACTGGAGTTCGTAGTGACTGGCCTGGTCGCTCGTGATCCTGAAGTCGCCGACCTCGCCGACCTGTCCGGTGCCGATGGTGATCGAAGAGCCGCCAGAACTCTGGACGACGAGATCCGCGAGCGTCCTCGTTCCGCACCGAGCTTCGAGTCCAGCTCGCAAGACAGGCGGGCACGACGAGGGCAGGTACTCGAGCGTGAGCTCACCGAGCTGAATTGGAAGCGGAGAGTCGGGTTCGTGCAGCTGAGCGGGGCTCCCGGTGAGACGCCAGTAGGCGTTCCGCAGGACTCCACCCGCGTCGAAGAACACCGCCACCGTTTCCTCGCGCCCTTGGTCGTAGCGCAGGATACGCTCGAGGTGCATCTCGACGATGTCCCCATCCTCGAAGTCAGGCCCAGGGTAGACGGACACGCCCCACGTCACTGGCGCGCCAAGTTGGAGGTAGGCCCCACCAATGTCTGACCCTTCGATACGAATGGTTCCCCGGACGACGGTTGAAGTCAGCGAGGGCCCTCCATCGAAGACGGCTCCAGGCCAAATGACCGAGACCCCGGAGTGTGTGGTCGGTTCGAAGGCGGGCTCGACACAGCTCCCGTCCAGCACCGCTGGGCCGGCGTCCGAATCGTCGCTGGCATCCCTCTCCGCCGCATCCGTTCCGATCGCCCCACCGTCCGAGAAGCTCGTCACCGCAGTGTCTGGGGAACACCCAACCACGCACAGCGCGACAAGCCAACACCCGGACCGACTTGATGTGACACGCCTCTCGTCGCCTATCTCATCCGTTGGCATGCTTCACCCACGTCTTCCGTCGAGATCTACACTCCGCCGAGTCCCGCCGGACTCGGCTAGTCGCCGGGAGCGGCCGCGGCGGCGTCGATGAACGAGTACTGCGTCGACGGACTACTGACGGGGATTCTCAGGCAGAGTTCCGTGCCTGGCAAGAGGTAGCCAGAGTACAGCTGATTCCATTTCCATGCGTTGGGGTCTTTTGCAAGAACCTTGGTAGACACCCAGGCAATGGGCGCTGCCCCCACCTTGAACCCGACCTCCAGCTTGTCGTTCGAGGAGTTTGACGCGAATGTTGCGGCCTCGACCTTGAAACGGTTGCCGTTAATCCCCAGCTGCATACACGCCCCCGACCCTGGGCCTTGAAGCAAGAGCATCGAGTCGTTTGCTGCCTGGCCCACCCAAGGCTGCGCGGACGCCGTTCCCCACGTAGTGCTGGGCTGCTCTGCCTCGCGGTAGTAGGTCTTTGTGGTGAGCAGCGATGGCAGGGGCGAGTCGGGCAGATGGTGCAGCGTCCCGCACGTGGCCGCCCCAACCGGACCAACACAGTGGGAGGCCAACGCATTTCGGATTCGACTCAGGTCCTGGACCCCAAGAAGGCCACCGCTCACGAAGAAGAGATACCACTCGTCCACGGCCTCGAAGAAATCTGGGATGGTAGAGCCGTACTCGTCGGCAACAACCACGGTACCGAACGTGAAGGCGGAATTCACCATTTCGAGCGGCGTATACACCGCTGCCGTGGCGAGCGCTTGGCCCGGAGTCAGCCCTAAGTAGTTGACGCGCGCCTGGTTCATGGCGAGCGTCCAGTAGGCAACCGAAACGGGATTGCCACAACGGTGACGATTGGTCCAATCGAGAATCCCACTGCAATCGCCGTTAGTATGATACGTCAGGGAGCCCGTGACCGCAGGGCAATCGCATCAAACCTGGATGCCGAGCAGGTGGAGCAAGTAGCCCTCGTCCCATCCCGCGGCGAGCCGCTTGTTCTTGAGCCCGACCTTCTTGCTCGTGTCCTGCTTCAAGAGGTTGAGCGC
>WYAZ01000088.1 GCA_011526105.1 Deltaproteobacteria bacterium
GAGCGCATCGCGTCGCGCGCGAGCTTCGCGCGGGCACGGTATGGATCAACCACCACGATCACTTCGACCCCGGCATGCCGGCCGGCGGCTTTGGCCTGTCCGGGCTTGGGCAAGAGGGTGGGCCCGATGCGCTCGGCCCCATCAGTCAGAGGAAGTCGGTCTTCTTGCCGAGCCACTGAGCGAGCCGTGGCCGGTACTGGTTCATCGAGTTCCACATGAGGGAAACGGCGGTTTCAGGGCGGTTCAAATTGGCATGTTTGACGTTGCTTGGCGCAGTCCGGAGTCCTCGATGACGCTCCATCGCACGCCGCTCTCGAATGATCCGCTCGGGGTGGACACACGACCGCCCCGCACCCTCCTCGAGTGCCCCCGCAATCCAGGTTGCGTGCCGACCACCGCGCTACGCCGCGCGCTTCAGCTCGACGATGGGTAAGAGCTTCGTCTCATCGGCAAACGTGACGATGAGCTCCAGCTTCGCGCCTTGCCTCGCCCGGGGCGGTGCCTGCGGTGCCGCGCATCTGGACTGCCTCGGCCACTTCGCCCGAGGCTCGTAGCGGGCTCTTCGATTGGCGGGTCTTCGCCCCTCGTAGACCTCGGCCGGGGTTCGGCCGCCCAAGCCCGAGTGCGGCCGATGCTCGTGATACCAGCCCACGTATTGGCTCAGGCTCCTGCGAAAGGCCTCGCGGCCGAGCGGGACCCGAGTTCTCCGAAGCCACTCGGTCTTCGCGGTCCGAAAGAAGCGTTCGACGGCGGACGAGTCCCGGATGGAGTCCTTGCTCGCGTACCTGGCCGTGATGCCGCGGCGCGTGCACCACATCTCGTGGGCCTCGGCGGTAAACTGCGCACCCAAGTCGGAGATGAGGTACTTGGGCGTCTGCTCCGCCACGTGAATTGCTCGCCCGAGGAATGCTCGGACCTCCGCGCCGCTCGGTTGCTTGGGATAGACGCCAAAGCCCATGACGCGTCGCGAATGCTGATCGATGACCAGCGCCACCCACCACGCGAAGGGGAAGAGCTGCACCAAGGCCTGCGGTACCCAGGGGACCCAGAAGCCCGCTCGAGTGGGGACGACGGTGAGGTCCACGACCCACGTGTGATTGGGCTTGGGCGCGATGATCTTCGAGACCACGGGTTTGGTCTCGGGCTCCGCAGATATCCGGAGGTCGGGTCCCCGAGACCGTTCGCGGTCGGTCATCCGTTTGATCGTCGAAGCCGAGATGTGGAGCCCAGCCCGAGCCAATGTCTGGGCCATCTTGAGCTTGCCGATGTGGGGCGCCAGTCTTTGGAGCCGAAGCACGATGTCGGACACGAAAGCGGGAAACGAATTGACCGGCTTCGCCGTTGCGAGCAGCGCATCGACGCCCACCTCGTCACGCCGGTGTGTCCACTCGGCGACGGTGGGCGCGGTGAGGAGAAACCGACGCGCGGTCTCGGCGGCGGACCGGGCGCGCGCGGCTCTGAGGCACAAGATGTCGAGACGTTCACGCGGCGTGTAGTAGGGCCGATGACGCGCCGACACTCGGGCCATGCGGGCGTCCTTGACGCGGAGCTCTTCGTAGAGCAGCGCCACTTCGGTCTCGAGCGCGGTGACCTCGGCTTTGAGCCGCACGCGACGAAGCGGGGAGTCCGCGGACCAAGCCCTCGAGTGGACCAGGGCGACGTGGGCGGCGGAGATGACCTCGAGCACGGCGGAGCGTGCGCGGCGAGGCCAGGTCTTGGGCAAGCTCTGCGTGCGAGAGGGGGGAGTGCGTGAGCTCATGCACGGTCCATTTGGATCTCTGGGCTCTGGCACGTAGCGGATTTCCAGGCGATGGTGGCGAGCGCAGATGGCGACGAGAAAGCAGAAGCGGTCGGACTCACCGCCGACTGTGTCGGCCCGTGCGCCTTGGCGCATCCACTTCTTTCAGCGACACGTGGCCGACGACTCGGACTGCCGAGTTCCCGCGCGGGAATTCCTCGACGCTTGCCCGACCCCAGTCGCTGCGAAACTCATTGCCGTGGTGAAGGCAGTCGCAGACGCGCCACCGCCGATGTTCAGTGGCGGGGGAAAGTGGGAAGCCATGCACGGCGCAATGAACGGATTCTACGAAGTCCGCGTCGATGGTCCCAAGCGTCGACACTACCGCCTCTTCTGCGTGCTCGAACGTCTTGGCGCTGAACATGGGCTCGACGGACCGAGCCTCGTCCTCATCACCGGTAAGGACAAGCCCTTTCGGAGCGTACTTTCCGAGGCGGACTACGCAGAAGTGCGAAGCCTCGGTCGAGAGTTCTCGAAGCGTAACCCCCGCAGTGTCGCCCGCTGACAATTACGAGTGCGCTGGCTGAGGGCGTCGGGCCTGGCGGTTTGGTACGAGCTCGAGCCGGAGACCAAGCGCATCGGCGAGCTTCAGGACCGTGGCGAGCGTCGGGTTTGCTTCGCTGCTCGTGAAGAGACGGCGCACGATCTCGGGCCGCGCCCGAATCTGGCGCGCGAGGTCCGCCTTGCTGACCCCCACGAGGATGCGGGCTTCGTCTAAGGCTCTAACGAGCGCGTCGGTCGAGTCGATGATCGCCCGCGTCTCCTCGTAGGCCGAGGCGAAGTCGGGCTCCTTCATTCGTCGGTCGAAATACTTGTCGAATGCAGTCTTCTTTCGCGCCATTGGCCCGTCCTAACTCGCGTATGCGTAACACATAAGTCACGCCTGTGCAAGCGTTCGGACCAGAGGAGGGGTACTGGTTCACTGTCGCCGGCCTTCCGAAAGGGCGGCTCCGTGACCGCCGGTAACTCCAGCACGCTCAACGACGGTGCGGCTTGTGTGGTGCTCGCGTCCGCGAAGGCGGCGGAGCGCTACAACTTGAAGCCGCGTCTTCGATGGCTGGGTTCGGCCGCGGCGGGAGTGAGCCCCACACGTATGGGCATCGGACCGGTGCCCGCGGTGCGCAAGCTCCTCGAGCGACACTCGATTCGTCTCGAAGACATCGATCTCATCGAGCTCAACGAAGCCTTCGCCGCTCAATCGCTCGCGGTGCTGCGGCAGCTCGACGCCTCCGCCGAGGTGCGAAGCCGCGTGAACGTGAACGGCGGGGCCATCGCACTCGGACATCCCTTGGGCTGCAGCGGGGTGCGTATCCTCACCACGCTCTTTCACGAGATGGGTCGGCGCGGCTCGAAGCGTGGTCTAGCTACACTTTGCGTGGGGGTGGGGCAGGGCGATGCCACGCTCGTGGAGGCGGTGTCATGAAGCGACCATCGGAGCGGGCCGAAGTTTTGTGCGAGCACTGGAGCAAGCTCGCGCCTCTGCTTCAGATCGGTGGCGCCGGCGTCGAGTCGGACGCCAGCGGCACGATGGAGGTGATGAGCCCGA
>WYAZ01000089.1 GCA_011526105.1 Deltaproteobacteria bacterium
CGGCCTGCGGCCGCCCTTTCGGGCTCCTCGGTCATTGGGGGCGACCCAACTCCCTTCGTAGCGCGCCGACCAGCGACCAAAGATACTTCGCGGGAACATGATCGAACTTCTCGGACGGGACACTAGAACAGCAGCGGGCAGTCGAGCTGAACCAAGTTGTAGTTCGCGTCGGTCATCGGCGCGTCCAGAGCCCGCGCGTAAGAGATGCCGCAGCGGAGCCACTTGCCCGGTTCGATCTCATGATGGAACCGCACCCCGCCGGCCAGGGTCAGGTTGTCGGTTGCGGCTGGATTCATCTCGAGCGCGTTCGGCCCCTGCAGCCAGCGCTGGTAGCGGAGTTCGAGCCCCAGCGAGAGCATCTTGGGCACCACGAAGTATCCGGCGAAGAAGCCAGTGGTCAGGTTCACCTTGAAGTCCTCCGGTTGGCGCTCCTCGCCACGCACGCGGATGAGCATGAGCAAAGTGGCCTCGGCCTGTAGCGTCACTCCGTGATCGACCCAAGCGAAGCCCACCCCGGGGAAGATCACGAGATCGTTGGAGGCGTAGATCGCGTTCTCCATGGCGGCTCGGGTCAGGATCGCTTTGCCTCGGACCCCGGCTTGGCTCGCGAGGGGGTCGTTGCCGCCGCCCATGCCAAGCGGGAGCGCGGTGAAGAGGCCGGCGTTCCAGCGCAGCGCATGTCCGAAGCGCCCGGCGTAGCCCGCACCAAGGATGGGGTTGGCGACGATGGAGCCGCCTGCGACGGAGTCCGTGGCGACGGTCAGCTTGCCAAAGAGCGAGAGGCCTTCCGTGGGCCCGCCCGTGCCCGGGACCTTGTAGCCGCCGAGCACGCCGGTGACGAAGGTGGTGGCGCCCTCTCCCGATGGCGCGTCGTAGAAGCCGAGTGAGCTGTCCAGTCGAACGACCGTAGGCGCGATGATCGGGCGCAAGGCCCAGGGGAGGACGTAGGGCGCGGGCGGTTTGACGGCGGGGGCCGAGGGCTCCTCCTGGGCGTTCGCGGCGGGGGCAGCGAGCAGCAGCCCACACAGAAAGAGAAACACTTCTAGACGCCCACTTGCGTGGCGCCGACGGGCGGGACTCATTTCAATCCTCCTCCGGCGACGACGCCGGTCGGATAAGGTGACTCAGTTGTTCTTCTCGGCCGTCAGGGCCGGGTCGTTGGCTTCACGCCATTCGCGCAGACGGTACTGGATCTTGCGCACGCTGATGCCCAGCATCTCTGCCGCACGGCTCGTGCTGCCGTTGACCGAGGCGAGGGTCTTCAGGATGGCCACGCGCTCGATCTCTTCGAGCGTGGAACCCGGGATTCGAATCCCGGTGCCGACCATGCTCGATGAGGCCTCTCGCATCGTCGTGGGCAGGTGGGCGCTCTGTATCTCGTGCCCCCGTGAAAGGATGACCGCGCGCTCGGCCACGTTCTCCAGCTCCCGCACGTTGCCGGGCCACTCGTAGCCGTAGAGCGCGTGGAGCGCGTCCGCGTGGGTGGTCGGGCAGGGCAAGCTCTCTCGCCGCGCATAACGGTCAACGAAGCGCTGCCAAAGCGAAGCGATGTCCGACTTTCGCTTTCGAAGCGGGGGCATGTCGATCTGGAAGACGTTGAGTCGGTAGTAGAGGTCCTCGCGGAACTGCCCGGACTTCATCATCGCCTCGAGGTTTCGGTTCGTGGCGGCGATGATCCGCACATCGACGTCGATGGGGGCCGAGCCCCCGACGCGCTCGAGCTGCCGCTCCTGGATCACCCTCAGCAGCTTGACCTGCAGCCCAGGAGAGAGCTCCGCGATCTCGTCCAGGAAGATGGTGCCCCCGTTTGCTCGCTCGAAGCGGCCCTCCTTCCGGGCGATGGCGCCGGTGAAGGAGCCCTTCTCGTGCCCGAAGAACTCGGACTCGAGCAGTGTCTCGGCGATGGCGCCGCAGTTGACGGCGATGAAGGGCTGATTGGCCCGCGAGGAGTGCCGATGAAGAAAGCGCGCGAGCACTTCCTTTCCGGTTCCGCTCTCGCCGGTGATGAGCACCGTGGCCATCGAGCCCGCGACCTCGGAAGCCGCGCGCAGGACCGCTTGCATCTCTCGGCTCTCGCCCCAGACCTCATCGTCGCGGATGCGGTCGATGAGCTGTTCGCGGAGGCGCTTGACCTCGAGCCCCGTGCGTTGATTGCCGACTTCTCGCTCCAGCACCAGCTCGAGGGCCTCGAAGTTGATGGGCTTCACGATGAAGTCTCGAGCGCCGAGTCGCATGGCCTCGACCGCAGTCTCCACCGACGAGTACGCGGTCATGACGAGCACGATGGTCTCGGGGATCAGCTCCCGCACCCGTTGGACCAGCTCGAGCCCAGATGCGCCGGGCAGTCGGATGTCCGTGAGCACCACGTCCGGGCGAAACTCGAGGAGCTTCTCCTCGGCGGCCTCCGCGGTGTCGACCCCCAAGGCGAGATAGGGGCCGTCGAGGAGCCGAACCAGCGCGTCGCGCGCGGTCGCCTCATCCTCCACGATCAGGACGCGGGGCTTGAGCGTGTCCATCACCGGCACCCGATCGATGGGCTTTTCGGCGCTCCGCAAAAATTCGTTCCTCGAGAATGTTTCATGGGCAATCACGAGCCGGTCCAAAAGCATGGACCGTGCCACCTACGAAAGTATTGCAGCCGCCCGATGGACGGGCCATTCCCCGGCAGCTCATGCGGACTTACGATCCCCGTAGCGCATAATCTGCAGAAGATCCAGGTGGCGCCCGGGGTCTCGCGAGGGCATGGCACTTGAAGATGAGACACCCATGCCTGCTCGCAGTGAGGACGAAGGGTTGCGGCGTCGAGAGGCTCGCCGGCGTACGACCCGAGCGGCGCGGCTGCGCGCGCTGAGCGCCGTCCTCAGCCCGGTCGTCCAGGCCTCACTGCGTCGGACGACTCGCCGACTCGTGCCTGAACTCGAGCTGGGTCCTGCAGAGCGTCGTCAGCTCGAGCGCGACCTGACGCGGTGGGTCGAGACTTGGCTGCACGTCTCCGCGGACAGCGACGGCTCCGGTGCGCTGGATCCTCGAGTTCTGCTCGAGCTCGAGCTCACGCCGAAGGAGGCCTCAATGGTCCTAACTGAGCTTCGCGTCTCCCTGACCCGAGCGCTCGTCTCGGCCCAAGGCGTCGAACCCGGAGACAAACGGATCACCGCCCAGCTCGAGACCCTGAACCGCTGCTTCGATGAAGCGCTCTGCGATCTGCTTCAGACCTCGGCCGGGGACGCGCGGCGTCGCCTGGCGCGCGAAGAGAAGTTGGTCGTGGTCGGGCAACTCGTGGCGTCTCTCATTCACGAGCTTCGGAATCCACTCTCGGTCATCGACACGTCCATGCTCCTCGTCGAGCGCCGGGCCAAGCGCGGCCAGAGCGTCGAGCTCCATGTCGGCCGTGCCCGTTCCCAGGTCGATCGCTCCCGAAGGATCATCGACGATCTTCTCGAGCTGCTTCATGAGCGTCCGCTCCTGCGACGTCCCGTAGGGCTGAGCGAGCTCATCGAGGATGGACTCGAGGCCCTGGGGCCCGAGCGCTCCAGGGTGCGGTTCGACGCCCCAGACGACCTACCGTCCGTCGAGGTCGATGCGGGCCAGATCGAACAGGTCATCGTCGACCTCCTCACCCAGGTCCTCGAGACGACCGCGTCCGAGTCCCCCGTGCGCCTCCGGGCGTGGTCGAACGGCGCCGAAGTCGTGCTCGAGGTGGCCGAGGAGGGGCTCGAGGCTGCTTGGGGCGCGGCGAGCAAGTCCAACGGCGCCGGAGCGGAGCTGGCGCTCAGCCGGCGCCTCGCGGAGCAGAACTACGGCCGACTCGAGGCCAGCCTCGGCGGTTCCCACGGCGGACCGGTCTACCGCCTCGTCCTGCCAGAACCGGCGCGCCCCTCGGAACCGCTCTTGCCCCCGACCGATCCTGAAGCGTAAGCCCTTCCTGGTGCGACTCCTGATTGTCGATGACAACTCCGCGCTCGCCGAGAATCTCGAGGAGTTGTTCACAGAGGAGGGGTACGAGGTGAGCGCGGTCGGGAACGCCAAGGCGGCCTTGAAGGTCGGCAAGGTGGGCTTCGATATCGCGGTCGTCGACGTGAGGCTCCCGGACATGCCGGGCACCACGCTCTTGCCGAAGCTGCGAGCCTTGCAGCCCAACTCAGAGGCGGTGGTCGTGACCGCGAACGCGGATCTCGACTCCGCGATCGAGGCGATGAAGGGTGGGGCCTTCGCGTATCTCACCAAGCCGGTGCGTACCGAGGAGCTGTTGCTCACGGTGGAGCGCGCCAAGCAGCGCATCGAGCTCGAGCGCAGATCGGAGGACCTCACGCACGCGCTCGAGGCCTCCGAACGCACGCTCCGCAAGGTCATGGACACCGTCAGCGCGGTCATCATTGCCCTGGATGCTCACGGCCGGATTCGTTTCGTGAACCGCGGTGCCTTCGAACTGCTCGGATACGCGCCCGAGGCGCTGATCGGACGTTCGCTGTCGTCCCTGGTCTCTGATCCCGAGGACCGCGAGCGCTTCAATCTCTCGCTCTCTGGTGAAGCCACTGCCGAGTCCACCGACACCGTCGTGGAGGTCCGCCACCAAAACGGCGCCGCTCGGGTGATGAGGTGGCGATGGTCCGTTGTCTCGGACGAGGAGTACACCACGCTCGGGGTGGGAACTGATATCACGCATGAGCTGGAGCTCGAACGTAAGATCCGCGCGGCCGAGCGGCTCGCGGCCGCGGGCACCTTGACCGCAGGGCTTGCGCACGAGATCCGAAACCCACTGAACGCCGCCATCTTGCAGCTTTCTCTGCTCAATCGGCTGACGCGGAGGCTCGGGCCGGAGGTCGAGTCCTCGATCGCAGAGCCGCTCGAGCTGGTGCAGAGCGAACTCAGGCGGCTCGACATGCTGCTCGAGAACTTCCTCCAGTTCGCCAGGCCCAGGGACCACGCGCGCCGGATGGTCGATGTCTCGGTCCTCGTCGACCGAGCGGTCTCTCTCGAGCGCGAGCTCGCGAAGAAGCAAAAGAAACGTCTGGAGGTCGTGGCGCAGCCTGGGGTGTATGTGCTGGGTGACGAGAGCGCGCTCAGTCAGGTCGTGCTCAACTTGCTCAAGAACGCCATCGAGGCCGCCAAGAGCAAGGTCGTGGTCCACGTGTCGCACCGGTTCGGGCGCGTAGGAATCGAGTTCGACGATGATGGGCCCGGGATCTCTCCCGAACACGAGGACCAGGTCTTCGATCCGTTCTTCACGACCAAGCCCGACGGGACCGGGCTCGGTCTGCCCATCGTCTTCACCATGGTCGAACGGCATGAAGGTACAATCCGGTTCGAGCGGCGACCCGGCGGGGGGACGCGTTTCTGTGTCACCCTGCCTGCGGCGCCGGAGTCGGACGTGCGATGAGGATTCGCATTCGACTCGGGGGTGCGCAGTGCTTGCATTGAAGCCCTCCGGATTGGAAGCTCTCGCCAGAAGAGAGCCACGGTCCTGCCTTTGCAGCTTTGTGGTCTAGGGAGCCTCGATGAAGAACCTCGAAACCTTGCTCGTTGGGACCGACCTCAGTGATCGCGGTCGGATCGGGCTCGAAGCCGCAGTGACACTTGCGAACGAGCTCAACCTCAGTCGCATCCACGTGCTTCATGTCGTGGACCTCCCGCTTCGCTCCGCGGTGCTCGGGCTTCCTTATGCGCTGCCGACCGCGGTCGTGGACACGCTCTCGAAGAGCTTGATCGAGGACGCAGAGAAGCGCCTTGCTCAGCACCAATTCCCGGAGTGTCGGGCCGAGATCACGCGGACCGCCGCGTACGGCATTCCGGCGGAGCAGATCACGAAGGCAGCCGAGGAGGTTGGGGCCGACCTCATCCTCGTGACCAGCCGAGGGCTCGGCGGTGTCTCTCGTTTCGTGCTCGGCTCCCTCGCGAACTCGCTGATTCGAACCGCGCACTGCCCGGTCCTGGTCATTCGCGAAGGGGAGAAGCTTGGACCGTTTAGCAGCGTCCTCGCGGCGGTGGACCTCTCCCCCGTCTCGGCCTCGGTTCTCCGGCTCGCTCGGGCCATGGCCGCCGCCTGCCAGGGCGAGGTTCGCGTCGTGTCTTGCTTCGAACACCCGTTGCTGCTCGGGGCGACCTCCACTGGTCATCCTCACGAGGTCGTCGAGGAGCTCGGGTCTCGGCATCGGGAAGCGCTGGAGGAGCTGGTCGCCTCCGGCCCCTGGGCGGAGGTGCCCACCCAGGTCGAGGTCGTGGAGAAGAGCCCCCCGGCCCAGGTGCTCGTCGACGTCGCCAACATGCTCACTCCGGATCTCGTGGTCGTGGGCACCAGTGGCCGTAATGCGTGGCGCCGCATGCTCCTGGGCTCGACCGCCTCTCGGGTCCTCAACGAGGTGCCCTGTCCGGTGCTCGTGGTGCCCTACGACTTCGAGGCGGGCTCGCATGATGCCCCCGCCGCTTGAAATGGTCGAACTGCCTCGGCTGATCGAGGCCCTCTCCAGACCCGAGGCGTATTCGCATCCGGTGGACGAGGTGCTGGTTCGTCAAACGCACATCTCGTGTGTGTTCTTGGCGGGCCCCTACGCCTACAAGCTGAAGAAGCCGGTGGATCTAGGCTTTCTCGACTATCGCCGACTCGCGCAACGAGTCCACTTCTGCGAGGAGGAGGTCCGCATCAACCGCCGACTCGCGCAGGACGTCTACATCGGAACCGAGTGGGTGCGGCAGCGCGACGGGGGCCTGTTCTTCTTCGGAGAAGGTGCTCGCGTCGAGGTGGCGGTCAAGATGAAGCGCCTCCCTGATGCCGCGACCTTCTTGGGACGTCTTCGCGCTGGCGCCGCGGTGGTCTCCGACTACGAACAGCTCGCCGACCTGCTCGGGTCCTTCTATCGGTCCGCCGAGCGAGGACCCCGCGCGGAGGAGAACGCGAGCCTCGAGGTCGTGGCCGGCAACGTGCGTGAGAACTTCACCCAGCTCATGCCTTTTGCCGGCGAGTGCTTCGATGAGGCGCGGCTGGAGGCGATCCGAGTGCAGACCGAGCTGCAGCTCTCTCGGCTCGGGCCCCTCATCGCGCGCCGGGCTATGTCGCACGCCTGCGAGACCCATGGCGACCTTCGGCTCGAGCACGTGTACCGCCTGGCGCCCGGCTTGTCCGGCTTGGTTGTGATTGACGGCGTCGAGTTTTCGGAGCGCTTTCGGTTCGCCGATCCGGCTGCCGACATCGCGTTCATGGTGATGGAGCTCGAGAGAGAAGGGGCGGGTGAACTCGGTCGGGCGCTCGTAGACCGCTACGTGCAGATCTCCGGCGACGAGGAGATGCGGAGGCTCATCCCGTTCTACGTCGCGTATCGAGCGCTCGTGCGGGCGAAGATCGCTTGCTTCAAGACAAAGGAGCCCGAGTTGCCGGTGGCGGTGCGCGAAGCGGGTCCAGCACGCGTACGCGCGTATCTCGAACTCGCGCGCGCCTCACTGCTGGCTCCCTGAGCGAATACAGAGCACCGGGCAGGTGGCCTGGCGGATGACCTTCTCTGCGATGCTGCCGATGAAGAAGTGAGACAGCCCGGAGCGTCCGTGTGTGCCCATGACCACGAGGTCGTAGCTCTTTGCGGCCTCGATGATGGTCTTGGGTTCGTAGCCGTACTCGATCCGAACCGCGATCGGGACCTGCTCCGGATTGGGGACTCCTTCGATGAAGGTCCGCATCTGCTGTTCGGCCTCGCGTTGTGCGACGAGCTCGAGCGTCTCGACCTCGCCGCGTGCGACCTCGACCGCCATGGCCGGCGAGATGTACGCGGGCGTAAACCAGACGTGCAGGACGTCGATCCGTGCCTCGAACCTTCCCGCCAGCCCCAGTGCGTACTCGAGTGCCGCTTGCGAGCCCTGCGAGAAGTCCACCGGTACGAGGATGCGTTCGAGTTTCATGGTTCTAAGCTCTCGCAGGAACGCGCCCTCTGGGCAAGAGACCCAGGCCCGAGACCTGCGGGCCGGTTTTGCCTGGACTCCGTCCGCTCTCCGCTCGACGGTGGGCTCCTCTGCATGGACGCGCCTGGAGCCCACATCCTGTCGATAGGCACCGCAGTTCCTGCACATCGGGGGACGAAGGCGGAGGCGGCCCGCTTCTTCTCCGAGGTCGTGAAGGCGCGTGCGCCGCAGGCGGATCAGGCGAAGCTGCTCCGATACCTCGACTTCATCACAACTCGCTCCGGCATCTCGACGCGCTACACGGTCTTGGCCGATTACCTCCAGGCCGACCCAGCCGACTTTGAGTTCTTCCCCCGTGACTGGAGCCTCGAGCCTCTGCCGAGCACCGCAAGGCGGATGAAGGTCTACAAAGCAGAGGGCCCAGTCCTCGCCCGCCGCGCAGCGGAAGACGCTTTTCGGCAGAGCGCCCTCCGGCCGGCGGAGGTGACGCACCTGATCGTCACGACCTGCACGGGGTTCTTCGCCCCCGGGATCGACGTCGCGCTCGTCGATGCCCTCTCAATGTCTCCCAAGGTCGCGCGAACGGTGATCGGGTTCATGGGCTGCCAGGCTGGTATGAGCGGCCTGCGCACCGCCGATCAGATCATCGGTGCCGATCCCGATGCGGTTGTGTTGCAGGTCTCGGTGGAGCTCTGCACGCTGCATCTTCAGGCCGACCCGACCCCGGAAGTTCTGGTCGCGAACTGCCTCTTCGGTGATGGTGCGGCGGCGGTGTTGTACGGGTCGGCGCGACGAGAGGGGGCACTCGCGCGGACTGTGAGTCATCTGTCGCATATCGAGCCCCGAGGCCGGGCCGAGATGACCTGGGACATCGGTGATCACGGCTTCTCGATGTTCCTCGACTCTCGAATTCCCCATTCGCTCTCACCGGCCACGAAGGACGCGGTCTCCGCGCTCTGCGCTGGGGCCGGGATCGGCAGCGATTCGGTGGCTCGGTTTGCCGTGCATCCGGGCGGTCCGCGGATCTTGGACGCCGTGCAGCGCGCGCTCCATCTGTCACCTACCGGGCTCGACAGCGCACGCGAGGTGCTGCGTGACTTTGGGAACATGTCGAGCGCCTCGATCTTCTTCGTGCTCGCGCGCGAACTCGCCCGCAGAGCCGAGCCGGGACCACTGGTTGCGCTGGCCTTCGGGCCTGGCCTCTCGATCGAGGCCGCGCTTCTCGAGGCCCTCTGATCCGCGAGGGCGATGACGGTGAACTTTCGGGAGCGCAGTCAGGAGTCCGAATGGATGGATCGTCCCGACCTCCCGATCGCTGAGCTCGAGCAGACCCTCGTCGAGATCGAGCAAGTCAATCACCGGCTGGGTGGTTACGGACCCAGCATCGATGGACTCGAGCACCTAGTCGCTGGTCGCTCGTTCTCGAGGCCGCTCCGGGTTCTGGATGTGGGAACAGGCGGGGCCGACACCCCTCGCGCCATGCTGGCCTGGGCGGACAAGCGCGGGCTGGAACTCGAGGTCATCGCCATCGACCTCTCGGAGGCCACCATCGAGTTCGCTCGTCGGCAGACCGCGGGCCTGCGCGGCATCGAGCTTCGCCGGCAGGACCTGTTCGAGATCCCGTCGGGAGAGCGCTTCGACGTGGTTCACGCCGCGCTGATGCTGCATCACCTCTCGGGCGAAGTCGCCGAGCGAGCGCTTCGCACGATGTACGAACGGGCAGAGCTCGGCATTGTGGTCAACGACCTTCACCGGCATCCCGTGGCCTGGGCCGGCATCCACGTGCTCGCGCGCATCATGAGTCAGAGCGCGATGTTTCGAAACGATGCGCCGCTCTCGGTCCTCCGAGCTTTCAGCAGAGCGGAGCTTCGTCAGCTCTGTCTCGGTGCGGGCATTCCGGCTCCGCTCATTTCTTGGCGACCCATGTTCCGATGGCAGATGCTGGTGGAGCGTTCGAGTTGAGCCGGGTTGGACGCGTCGCGGTGCTCGGGGCCGGGCCGGCCGGGTCTGTCTTGGCCGCCACGCTCGCGCGCATCGGCCACGAGACTCACCTGTACGAGAAGGATGACTTCCCACGCGACAAGCTCTGCGGCGAGTTCCTGTCTTCGGAGGCGAGGAGTCTCCTCTCGCGCATCGGCGTCTGGTCAGAGGTAGCGGCGCTTCAGCCGGTTGATATCCGTCGCGCTCGATTCACGAGTCCGGGGGGACGAGCGCTGGAACTCTCGCTCCCCAGTTCGGGTCTGGGTCTCAGTCGCTGGGCGTTCGACTCGGTCCTCTTCTCGCACGCGGTTCGAGCGGGCGCTCATCCCCACCTCCGCTCGGACGTCCGGCGGGTGACGCGCGACGTGGGCGGCTTCTTGGTGGCGGGCGCGGACTTCGAGCATCCCGCCGACCTGGTCGTGAGCGCCTACGGACGGAAGGCCAGGCTCGATCATGCCTTTGAGCGAGCGTTCGTCGAGCGCGCTCATCCCTACTTGGGGTTCAAGCAGCATCATCGCCCCAAGGCGGGGGAACACGGACAGCGCCTCGCCGAAGAGCTCGCCGGCTTCGTGGAGATCCATGGCGTGGACGGCGGCTACTGCGGCATGTCGTTCATCGAAGGCGGCCGCATCAACGTGTGTATGCTGCTGGAGGAAGGCTTCTTCAGAGGCTTGGCCGAGCGTTCCATGCCGTCCATCCTGGCCGAGCTGGGGATGAGAAATCCTGCCCTCGCTGTGCGGCTCTCGGCTCTGGAGCCGGACGGCAGTGAGCCGCTGAGTGTCGCGCAGCTCAGCTTCGAGACCAAGGAGCGGGCGAAGGATGACATGCTCTTCCTAGGGGACGCGGCCGGCATGATCGCGCCTCTCGCGGGCAATGGACAGGCGATGGCGATGGAGAGCGCGCTCTTACTCGCGGCGCTGATTGATGAACGAGGCGTGCCCCGCAGCGCGACGGAGCGCAGTCGGCTGGCCTGGTCGTGGCGCGTCCAGTGGGAGCGGAAGTACCGGGCGCGAATCGAGCTGGGCCGCCGTCTTCAAGCGCTCCTCCTCCGACGGACAGCTTCGGACCGAGCGCTCACCTTGCTCGCAAAAACGCCCTTCGTCGCGGGGGCGCTCGTTCGTTTGACTCGCAGCGGAGTCCGGCGGGAAACCTCAAACGCCTGACTCCGGATTTGGCTCAGCTTCGCTTGGGTCGGTCCGGGCAGTTCGTTCGGGAGCAGCTCGCGTAGAGCTCCATCTTGTGGTCGATCACCGCGAACCCGTGCTGCTTTGCGATCTGTTCTTGGATGCGCTCGATATCGGCGTTGTAGAATTCGATGATCTTTCCGCAGTCTCGGCAGATGAGATGGTCGTGGTGTTCGTCGTCCTTGTCGGCAGGTTCGTAGCGTGTGAACCCATCGCCGAACTGGCGCGGGTTCGCGAGCCCGCACTCCGTGAGGAGCTTCATCGTCCGGTAGACGGTGGCGAGGCTGACTTGGGCATCGTCCTTTCGGACTTCCTCGAGGAGCTCCTCGACCGAGAGATGCCCCTCGGAGCGGAAGAACACGTCCGCGATGAGCTCACGCTGCCTTGTGAACTTGAGGCCCTGGCGGGACACGTACTCGCGGAGCCGTGCACGAGGATCTTGCGCCGATTCGGTCGTCTTCTGCACCTGCCCCCCAGTCGGTTTGGCGGGTGTAGCACAGCCATCGGGACCCGCCTATCAGGACGAAGAAACCCTCATGGATCTGGACTCAGACCTGTTTCTTCCGAACCGACCAGATGAAGCCGTCGAACCAGTAATGCAGCCCTTCGACGAGGATGACGAGTGTGGTCGAGAACTTACCGACGGAATAGACAGCACCCCAGATCCCGAAGGCAAAGCAGGGGGCCAGAAACAACAGCATGGTGAGGGGACGGGCGAGGGGGCTTTTGTCGAGCCGGAACACCTTCTCGAGGTTCTGTCGCTCGCTCCACCAGACGATCCCAAAGTACTGGAACGCATGGAAGGACTCCATGATCAGAAAGGCCTGTCCGAAGCTGTCGAAGCCCCAAGTCCAGATGCTGGTGGTCGTGAGCGAGACGTAGAGAAGGATCTTGTGCCTAGAGACGCGATAGCCCAGCTTCGACTGTCGCCAGTACCAGTAGATGTAGAAGGCCGTGTAGAGCGAGCCGAGGGTGACGAGCACCGTGGCGACGATCGGCTGGTTCTTCAGCGCGAAGATTTGCCAGGTGGTGGCCTCATTGAAGCCAATGCGCTCCAGCCAACTCAGGCGCTCGAGGTGCCGTGCTAGCGCGACGCCGGCGATGATGGGTCCGGCGTAGGTGAACAGCGCCATGCCCTGATCGAGGCGACGTCCGAGGAGAGGGTCGTTGCCGAGCCGCATGTCGTAGAGCCGACCGAAGCCAAAGGTCTGCATCGACGAGTGGTAGACATCGAACCAGACGATGGCGACCGCGCCGAAGATGAAGACCACCTCCGAGAGGTTCATCCCGAGCAGCGCGAGGACCGGTACGAGCGTAAAACGAAGCGGAAACTGCCTGAAGATCGCGGTGTTCAGGTGGCTGCGGAAGAACACCGCAAAGAGGTGCGCCAGCGTGAAGGCGAGGGCGAGGGTGGGAAAGAGAAGGACGTGGCGGCCCCCGACCACCCATGGGAGGTCCGCGATGTCGAGCCAGTGGATGGACAGGCCGACGAGGAGGAAGAGAGTGGGGGCCCAGATGAAGAAGACGTGGTCGTACCAGGGCCCGACGATAAACGGCGAAACGGGCGTATCCTTCGCCACGAGGCCATCCTGCTATGGCCCAGAGGATCCTGCAACCGGAGGGGCTCAGGGTGGGTTCCGGTGACCACCCAAGGTCTGCTAGCCTTCGAGCGTGCGCATCCCACTCGGACTCCTCTTCCTCCTTCTCTTCGCGCTCGCGCTGCCGTTTGCGTGCAGCGACGATGAGCCACCACCGAGCGTTCAGTGCCAGCCGACCGACTGCAGCGCCATGGGTCTGAACTGCGGCCGGATCGACAACGCGAACGGAGAGTGCTTCACGTGCGGGAGCTGCCAGTTCCCGCTCAGCTGCGGCGGGGCAGGCACCGCAAACGTGTGCGGCTGCAATGCTCGCACCGAGTGCGAAGTGAACGAGTGCGGCGACGCGGATGACAGTTGTGGTGGCGTGATCGCCTGCGGTGTCTGTACTTCTCCGGCCGAGTGTGGCGGCGCCGGCATCCCGAATCGCTGTGCGATCCTCGTAGGCCCGGGTGAGACTTGCGACGAAAACCTCGTCTTCTGCGGGTCGGGCTACAAGTGCTGTCCGGTGGCCGGTCGACCAAACCTGTGCCTGCAGCAGACCTCGGTCGGCGGTTGCCCGACTTCGGGCATCGATCTGGTGATCGACCAGTCGGTGCTTCGTCGAACTCTCGCCCGCGCAGAGCTCAACGTGACCGGCCCCTTGTGCGATCTACCCCAGGGTTGTGAGCTCGAGAGGGGCATGCGGAGTCTCCTTCAGTTTCAGGCCGTGGTCGTCAACACGGGGACCACCGCGGTCAACTTCGGAGACTACTCCTCCTCGAACCCATTGATGGCCGCGGACATGTGCACCAATGACTACAAGGTTGAACTTCTCAGCTGGAAGCTACTAGCGAACGGCATAGAGGTCCGGAGCGGCAAGTTGCGCCGAAGGTGCTTCGAGGACACCGAACCTCGTGGCAACGCGACGACCCCGGCGACCTTCAACTGCGATCGACGCGAAGCGGGCATCTCGGGCGGGTGGGCCTCGCGACTCCGAACAGGCCTGGGCTGCGATCGAATCGACACCACGGGGCTGCCGGGCGGCAACTACACCCTCGAGATGACGGTCAACGCGGATCGAAAGGTGCTCGAGATCGACTTCAACAACAACGTGGCGACCGCGACCATCACGCTTTAGGCGCGCCGCCGCCGCCGCCGTTCTTGCTCGGAATGGGCGGCGGTAGGCTCGGTCTCGGGGCTTCAGCTGCGGTCCACATTTCGTCGAGTTGCTCGCGAAGCGCGCCCGCAAAGGCCTCCTCGTAACGGCCTTCAATGACCTGAGCGTGAATGATCCAGGCCCCCGCCTTCTCGGCCCGCTGGATCTCGATCCGCGCTTCGGGGGCGAGCCACGGCACGAGCAGAGCCGCTTCTGTCAGAACTCGGTGCGCGCGTGCGGTCGATAGCTCCGGCGGGACCTCCACGAGCACCGCGACCGAAGGGCCCGGTCCGGTCTCGATCTCGAGCGGCTCCGAGATCAGGCGCCGGTTGGGCATCGTGAGCATGCGACCGCTCGCCTCCCGAATCCGGCTCGCCCGAAACCCGAGCTCGACGACCTGTCCCCGAAAGGATGGTGTGGCGAGCCACTGCCCTTGTCGGACCCGACGCTCGGTCTGCAAGACCAGCCCGGCGACCAGATCAGGAAGGACCTCACGCGCCGACCAACCCAGGGCGACTGCGAGGGCAACCAGGACCCAAGGGAGCGCGGGCTCGAACTCGGGCGGCAGGTGCAGAAGGAGCGCGGAGACAACCCATAGCACCGCGGCCATTCGCAACACGACCTGTGCGGCCCCGATGAGTCGCGGGATGAGGCCGTGATCGAGCAGAGCACCTCCGAGCACCCCCAGCGACTGCGCGAGGATCAAGAGAAGTATGGCCGCCAGGAGCGCGGAGCCCAGCCCCCGAGGGGCTGCGGGCGGCTTCTCGATGGCGGGCTGTGTGGGGGGGGGCTTCGGGGGCGCAGGTGGCCCCATCGGCTCGAGCGCCGCCGATGGAGGTCCCTCGCGCGACTCGACTGCCGCTTGCGTCGTTTGCGCGGCATGCGTCGTGGTGGCCTCCGTTCGAGGAGCCACCGCGGACAGCCCGGCTTCGGGCACGCCCGCGTCCTCTGGCCTCGGGATGATCGTGGGTGCCGGCGGCAAGGGCGCGGGCTTAGGCGGGTTGATGGCGCCCAGCCCCGCGTCGGGGGCGTGGGTGCTCGTCACCGCGGCACCGGCGTCGAACTCCGCCATGGGCAGGCCCGCCGGCGAGCCCTGTTGCGCAACCAAGGCACTGAGTAGGCCCAGGAACCCGACGGATGCAAAACTCATGTGAGCCACTTCCGTTCCTGCAAGACACGTTGCAGTGGGGCCGCGAGATGCGCGGCGATCTCAAAGCGTCCGCCGTCGGGGGACAGAAGACCGAGTTGGCACAGACTCGTGAGGTGCGCTTCGGCTTGGAGCGCGGAGACTCGGAAGGTGACCGCGTAGGTCTCGGTATCGATCCATCCTTGGAGCGCGGCCTGTCGGAGCGTGAGTAGGACCTTGTCGGGCAGGCGTCGCATCGCCGGGAGCGGGCGCTTCGGCACCGGTCCGAGTTCGACGGTCCTCGCTTCTTCGTTCACACGCTTGATCGACGCGAGCCAGAGCACGAGAGCATCCTGAAGCTGTCCCCCTGTGGCGGCATGCAGCGACCGAAACCACAGATCTCGCGAGGCCTCGGCCCTCCGCATCTCGCCTCGAAACAGGCGCTTCACGATCCAGGTGGCATCGGTCTCGATCTCGAGGCTGTAGCCGCTCATCTGGTGGCGGGCCAAGATGGCGGCCTCGAGTTGGTCTCGCGTCAGGGGCTTGAGTGTGATCATCTCGGCAAACGCCTCGGCGATGGGAGCAGCGAGGCACGCAAAGCGCCAGACGGGCGTCTCAGCGCTCACGAGCCAGGCCTCTTTGCCTGCGTCTCTAACGATGCCGCGGGTGAGCTCACGCAGCGGCTCGAAGCCGCCTCGCTTCATCGAGAAGAGCCAGCGGAAACCGGTGAGGATGGTGAGCTGGTTCGAAGCGCCCTCGGCGAACCATCGGCGGACCTCTTCGACCGTCACCGGCTCATCGAGATCGAGCCGCCGCACCTTGGAGAAGCCGAGTCCTCGCGCGATGGATCCGGCGACCGCTCCGTTGCCCACCGGCTCGGGACCGACGACGCAAACCGAGCGAAGGGCTCTGGGCGATGGGGACCGGATGAGAACACCGCGCGCCCGCTGAAGCTCGGTATCTCGTCCGGTGAGCACGTCACCGGCTTCGAGCACTTGACCGGAGAAGAGACGGCGATAGGACGCTGGGAGCTCTGTCGTCGCGGGTCTGAAGAGAAACGTTTCTCTGCCGACGCGGCCTCGGGCGTCTGGGGTGGAGACGCCGAGCCAAGTCCTGATCGCGTCGAGACGATCCTCGCCCAGCGCGCTCTTGAGGCCTCGCCAGATCTGACGCCGACCCTGGGAGATCCAACCGCGAAGCCCTTCGGCCTCGCGCACCAGGCGCCGGCCCACGCCCGCCTCGCCGAGAAGTCCGAGGCGAAAGGTGGGAAGGCGACCCTCTGCGGCTCGATCTCTGAGCTCTCCAAGGCAGTCGACCACCGCATGGATGAGCGCGTCCTTGGCCTCGGCCGGCCAGGACTCGCAGTCCGAGATCAGCCCGGAGAGCCGCTCTTTCACTCGAGACAGTTCGGCCTGTATCCCATCTCGGGTGGAGAATCGTAGGGCCTCGGTGACTGGGCCTTCCTCGAAGAGGTCGAGCTCGGAGCTCGCGACCTCAAAGTTGAAGGTGAGCACGCGTTCGAGCTCCTCCACTGTAGTGGCCAAAGGCTCCAGCCTCTCAGAAAGGTCTCTGACCACTTGGGTCAGTCGCTTGCTCACCGAGGACTGGATGAACCCCGCCACTGCCTTGCGAAAGTTCACCTCGACCGTCGGCACCGGAGAGGGCAGTCGCCATTCACCATGGCCCGGCCGAGCGGTGGGAATGATGTAGTGCTCCGTCAGCGACTGTGCGGCCACGAGTAAGCGATCGAGCACGGGTGTCGCGGCACGCTCCTCCGCGAAGTCACCTCGAAGAGTCCGAGTTGTCTCGAGGACATCCTCCGCGACTCGATTGAGCCCTTCGGCTACCCCTCGAAGCTCGTCCGCAAGCTCTTCGCCCAGGCGTTCCTGCTCCAGCACCTCGCTGACCTTCTTGCTCGCCCCCTCGATGGCCTCGACAAGGCGTTCGAGCTGTTTGCGTCCGCGGCCGCGGATCAGACGCGCAAGCTGGTCCGCCTGTTCTTCCACCGGCCCCTTGGCGGTCTCCTCGAGCGCGAGGAGTTCGAGGTCCAGGGCGAGCAGGGCGTACTGAGCGGCCTCGCTTTCGCGCAGTTCGTCGTAGACGGTCGTCAGGCGGTGGAGCCCGCGGGTTCGCTCTTTGAACACCTTGCCGAATCGACGAGCCTGCGTGGGCAGATCCGGGGTGGCACTCGTCCTCAAGTCGAGCTTGAGGTTGGAGACCGCTTCGCCGACGAGGCGCCGTGCCCGTTGCTTCGACTCCTCGAGCAGTTTCCGACAGTCCTCCATCGAGAGCTCGAGCTCGAGCTCGAACTCGCGTCTCAGAGTGGCGAGGCGGGCGCTCGCGTCTTTGGTGGTATCGGCCGGTCCCTCCGCGCCCTCGGCGATGAGCTCGGTACCAGTTCGCACGACCCCGAAGAGCGCCTGAGTTCGCTCGGCCAGCAAGCTCTCGATCCCGATGAGCGATGCCGCCAAGCCCTCCAGGCGCGCGGGCAGGAGCCCCGACAGGTGATACTTCGCCACGTCCTGCAACGCGATGGAGCGAGTCGGCACCTCATATCCCAACGCCGACCGAGCGGACCGTCGAGACCTGATGGAGAGACGCCATCCGCGCCGAGCCAGGCTGTCTCCCTGCTGGGCTCGGTAGCTCTCGGGCTCGTAGGGGGCGAGGACACGCTTCGGCAGACGGTCGACGACGTGATCCACTGCGTCGACCAGAGAAGTCGGGCGCCAACCCGGCCTCGCCACCCGATTGGCGCGATCGAGAACGAGGCCCCGCCAGCGATCCGCGAGTTCGGCGAGCTCTCGACGCAGGGTCGACTTGAGGGCAAGGAGGTCGGCGGTCGACCTCGCCTCGACGAGGCAGCGCCGGTGGCAGCGAAGGAACTCGCGTCGAAGCTCGAGCAGGTGGTTCTCCGCCTGCGCGCTCAGTGGTTCAAAGACCGCGTGAGCGAGGTCTCGGTCAATCGCCGACAGCTCGGCCTCCAGATCACTCACGATCGAATTGACCGCAGGCGATGAAGACTCGAATGGGGGTCCGAAGGGATGCTCAACGTCGAGTCGCGGCGGTGCCCCACCCGGAAGCTCGCTCTTCGGTAAACTCGAGACGATCTCTCGACTGCTCTCGGCGAGTTCACCGGCCAGCTCGAGCCCGACTCGAAAGAGCAACGGGCCGACGAGCTCGTTGACCGCCACCGACATCAGGAGCACTGCGCCGAGTGTCGTCCCCGCCTCACCGAACCCGGCCGACAGGAGGGCGACGAGCGGTGCGACGTAGGTGGCCTGGGCCACGAAACCCGTCCAACCGAAGCGTTCCGTGTTTGGGTCGCTCCCCGCCAGTCGCAGGGCCCCCCGAAGTCCGGCCCAGAGCGCACCGAGGCGCAGGATGCAGAAGAGCGGGACGAGGAGGGCGAACTCGCGAAAGCGGGTGAGTTCGAGGTGCGCACCCTCGATCACAAACACAACCAGAAAGAGCGGAAGCGAGTAGTTCCGGACCGAGCGAATGAGCTGCGAGGTACGATCCGAGAAGTTGGTCGCGACGGCACCGGCGGCGAGGAACAGCACGAAGGGGTCGAGCTGGCTCTTCTCTGCGACGAAAGTCGTGAGGTAGGTGGCGGCGAGTACAACCAGCGGCACCTCTGTGTTGACGTAGCGAAGATAGAGCCCAATCGCGGTTCCGAGGAGGCTGCCCAGAACCAAAGAGGCGATCACATGGAGAACGATCTGGAGTCCGCTTCGGGGAACGAGTCCGTCGGAGAGGGAGCCGCCTAGGGAGGAAAGCAGGAACGCGAACACCAGCATCGCCAGCGCGTCCTTGATGATGACCGTGGTCAGCACGGTCCGCGTCATCGGACCGTCGGCGCGGCCCTCGTGAATCACCGCCAGAGTCGCGACGGGCGAGGTGACGAGGGTGGCGGCGGAGGCGAGCGCAGCCAGCGCCCACCGTTCGTTGGGTCCAAGTCGCAGAAGCTCGGGCAGGGCGATGGCCGGAATCCCCCCGCTCAGCGCGAAGACCAGCGAGGTGATCGCGACAAAGACGAGCAAGGTTTGGAGCGCGACGATGCCAAGGACCGGGCGTGCCTCCGACCGCAGGATGTCCAGCTTCAGCGTCCCACCCGCGATGAGCGCGATGAGGGAGAGCGCGAGCATCTTCACGGGCTCGAGTTCCCGGAGTTGAGACGCTCCCAGCACGCCCTCCGGCAGCAAGAGAGGCGCCAGGGTTGGAGGAACGAGGCTCTCGGAAAACTGTGCGACGAGCAGGCCCACCATCAGGTAGGACGTGATCCGCGGGAGCTTCAGGATGGAGAGAACGGCGCCCGTGGTGTGCGCGATCAGGAGGGTCGCAGCGAGAAGCAGAAGCGTGGATCCGCGGACGTCCTCCTCTAGGCCGAACTGGCGGCGCAAGAGCATCAGGACGCCCACGAGCACCGCGAGAATGACGGCCTTGAGCAGCCAGCTCCCGTTTTGCGCCTTGGAGGTCATCAGCGTCTCCAGAACTCCGGTACGAACAGCGCGAGCAGAGTGAAAAACTCGAGTCGGCCCAGGACCATCGAGAACGCGAAGAGGAGCTTCGAAGGATCCGAGTAGCGGACGAAGTTATCGACCTCTTGATAGAACGGGGCGGGACCTATGTTCGAGAGGCTCGTGAGCATGGCGCCGAAGGCCGTCGGCACCGGCACACCATCGACTCCCACGACGAAGAGGGTGCCGAGCGCCAGGCAGGCTACGTAGACCACAAAGAGCGCGGAGACATCGTTCAGAACCTGGTGCGAGATCACCGAACGGCCCATCCGAACGGTCTGAACGAGGGTCGGACGGAAGGAGCGGTGAAGCTGGGCCCAAGCGAGCTTCGCGAGCAGGGTGATCCGCTCGACCTTCAGGCCGCCGGCGGTCGATCCAGCAGAGCCCCCCACGAGCATGAGGAACAGGATGATGGTGATGCCCGTGGGTGGGTACAACGCGAAGTCTTCGGCGGCGTAGCCGGTGGAGCTAATGACCGTGGCCACCATGAAGAACCCGTACCGAAGGGAGTCCAGAGGCTTTCCGCCGTGCAGGTCGAGTGTGATCACGGCCAGAAAGAGCGTCGAGACCAACACGAGCGCCAAGTAGACCTTGAACTCGTAGGAGCGGAAGAAGACCCGGAGGCTGCGACCCCGAAGCGCACCGTAGTAAAGGGCGTAGTTGACCCCCGCGAGCACCATGAAGACAGACACCGTGAACTCGATGGCGGGGCTCTGAAAGCCTGCGATCGACGCGTCGCGCGTCGAGAACCCACCCGTCGCCATCGTCGTGAGTGAGTGGCAGATCGCCTCGAAAGGGGTCATGCCCAGTCCAAAGAGGAGGAGCCCTTCGAGCAGAGTGAACGCGGCGTACAGCTTCCAAAGTGCGAAGGAGGTCTCGGCGATACGTGGACGCAGCCCCTCCGAGGTCGTGCCCGGAACCTCGTTCTTGAAGAGCTGCTTGCCCCCCGCCCCGAGGTTCGGGATCACCGCGACGAAGAGCACGACGATGCCCATGCCGCCGAGCCACTGAATGAGCGAGCGCCAGAGTAGAAGCGCCCGGGAGAGTGTTCCTTCGATGTTGGCGACGATCGTCGCGCCGGTCGTGGTGAATCCGCTCGCGGTCTCGAAGATGGCGTCAGCGGGAGAGAAGCCGGCACCGATGATGAAGGGCAGACCCCCAAAAAGCGAAGTGCCGCCCCACACCATGGCCACCGCCAAAGTGGCCTCGAGCCGCCGAAAGGTCTTTTCGTCATACGGGCGGCTGAAGAAGAACGCCGCGGTCGAGACAGCGAGACTGATGCCGGCCGAGATGAACATCGCGGCCTCGCCCATCGACTCGCCCGCCGCGCGAGTCGGAGGCGAGACGAGATCGAGAAACCAGGCCAGCGCTCCGCTGAGGGCCATGGCGAAGGACAGTCCAAAGCCCACCACCGCAGATGGTCGGGCGGCGAGGCGCACCCGTTCGAGTGTCCCCCGCGAACTCGAGCTCACAGAGCCCTCTTGTGAAAGAGACGTTCGACGGTCGATCGTGATGGCCCCGTCACCAGACAGATCACCGTGTCTCCGTGCTCGAGTACGTGCTCACCGCGGGGCACGGTGACATCACTGCCGCGAATCACCGCGGCGATCAGCGTGCCGCGCGGCAGGTTCAGGCGGTGGATGGGCTCCCCGACCACGCGACTGCCTTCTTCGGCTCGAAGCTCGAGCACCTCGGCCTCGCCGCCTTCGAGCACCGCGAGGCGTTCGACCGCGCTCGCTCGAACGTATTTGAGGATCTGGTTCGATGCGACCGTTCGCGGGGAGAGAACGACGTCGATGCCGAGCTGACGATAGATCTCGGTGTAGTCGGCGCGCTGAACGAGGACCGCGGTTCGCGAGGCCCCGGCACGTTGGGCCAGGAGGCCCGCCATGAGGTTGACCTCATCGTCCTGAGTGACTGAGGCGAAGAGGTCGAAGCGACCGACCTCTTCCTCCATCAGCAGCTCGAGGTTCGTCCCGTCGCCATGAATGACGGAAGCGCCTTCGAGGGTCTCGCTCAGCGCCTCGGCCCGCTCGAGGTCCTCCTCGATGAGCAGGACCTCGGCCTCGTCCTTGAGGAGCTTCTCCGCCAAGGACTGACCCACGACGCCGCCGCCCACGATGCACACGCGACGCGCCTCGCGACGTCGGCTGAAGACGTCCTCGGCCAGGGTGATGTGGGTGCGAAGGCCAATGAGATAGAGGCGGTCCTTCGGCCGAAGCACATCGGCCCCGCCGGGGACGAAGAGCTTGCCTTCGCGGACCACTGCCGCCACCAGCGCCTCCTTGGGGAGCGGCAAGCGCGAGAGCGGCTTCTGCAGGGCGGGGCTGTCCTCTGAGAGCTCGACTTGGACGAGCTCGACGCGGTCATTGGCGAGCTCGACGACCTCGGTCGCACCGTGGGAGCGTGCGATCTTGGTGAGCTCCTGCGCCACGAGCACTCTTGGGTTGATGACCACATCGACCCCGAGGAAGCCGTAGCGCATGCCGGCACCGTCCCCGATCCAGTCGTTGCCCTGAACACGCGCGATCACTCGGCCCGCGCCGGCCTGTTTGGAGGCGAGGGCGGCGACCAAGTTGAGTTCATCATGATCGGTGACCGTGATGACGAGGTCGGCTTTACCGACACGTGCCTGCTCGAGGACCTTTGGATTGGCCCCAAAGCCCAGCATGGTCATGACGTCGTGGTGTTCCTCGCAGTACGCGAGCGCTTCGGGATCGCTGTCGATGGCGACGACGTCGTGGTGATCGTCGCCCAGGCTCCGTAGGAGGTGCCTTCCGACTTCCCCCAGACCGATGACGACTACGAACACTGGCCCTCCGGTCGCACCCGGGCAAACCCGCCCGGTTGAAGAGACGCTACGCCCATCGGAAGGAGGGAGCCATTTTTCGAGCGCTCGCACCGATTCCGGCCGGTGGAAGCCCGCTAGAGCGGGGGGGCCCGGCTAGTCGCCCGCTTTGGTTCCGAGGATCTGGCCCTTGTAGTGCTGGTGATACAGCTCGGTGAGGGTCAAGAACAGCGCGACGATGAGCGGGCCGTAGAGCAGTCCGAGGATCCCGAAGGTCGCGATGCCCCCGATGATGGAGAGGAAGATGAGGAGGTTGTGCATGCTCATGTGCGAGCCAATGAGCCTCGTCTTGATGACGTTCTCCACGAACAGCGCCTGCACGGTGTTGAAGACGAAGAACAGCACCGCGGTGACGTGGTTGCCGGACAAGAGCAGCACGAGCGTGGCGGGAATGGTCACCACGGAGATCCCGACGAGCGGGAGGAACGCGAAGATGGTCATCACCGTGCCCCACAGGATCGGGGAGGGGAGCCCCACGACGGCCATCGAGATGCCGCCGATGATTCCCTGAATGGCGCTCCCGATCCCGTTGCCGACCAGGGCCGCCCGCGCCACGTTCCCAAAGGTCTTGACGAGAAGGACCTCTTCTTCCTCCGGCAGCGGAGAGGTCTCATACGCGAACTTGAGCAGGCGCTCCGCGTCCACCAGCATGTAGAAGACGATGAGCAGCATGATGACGAAGTGGAACGTGGCGGACAGGATGTTCGAGACGAGCTGATTGACCTGCCCGGACACGAAGGTTGCGACCGCACCGGAGGCCGCGACCAAGCTCGCTTTCACCGCGCTGGGATGCCACTCCAGGCCTGCGAGCTCTGCGATCCTACGGGCGTTCTCGGGGAGCCAGCCCTGGCCAAAGAGCTGCTCGTTGACTTGATCGAGGGTGATTCGGCTGACCGTGTTCTCGTAGAAATGCGCCCCTTCCACCGACAGACTGGTGATGAGGAAGGCGAGTGGAATGGCGAGGCTGATCGCCACGAGTCCGGTGACCAGACCGGAGGCAATGGCCTTTTTTCCTTTGACGCGCGGAAGGACCCACTCATAGGTCGGCCGGAACAGGCTGGTGAACATGAACGCGAGGAGAAAGTCGGTGATGAAGCCCGAGAACAGGTAGATGAGCGCGCCGAAGGAGCCGAGAAACACCGCGGTGAAGAAGGCGGTCGCGACGATCGGTCGGCGCGGTTCGGCGGTCTCAGAGGGGTCCGAACTCATGGGCCGGGAGGATAGCCGGGGTTGTCCCCGGCGTCACCTCATGGGCTCCACTGGGCGGAATGCTCGAAGCTGGAGCTGTTCGCCTCGACGACGTTCACTGAGGCTCCGTCCATGCCGGTCACCGGGTCGACCGGCGCGATGTAGATGTCCCAGTCCCCCGCGCCCCCTGGGCGATTGGAGCTGAACGACAGGAAGGCCCCGTTGACCGACCATGTGGGGAAGCTCGAAGCGCCGGACGCCGAGTTCAAGAGAGGCAGCGTTCTCAAGACGCCAGAGTTGTCCGAACGAGCGAGCAACAAAGTGGCATCGCTCGCCGCGATCGAGCTCTGCGCGGCGCGGCTCTGCGTAAACGCGATCCAATCGCCGTTGGGCGAAAAGGCCGGGTAGTAGTTGGCAAAAGTATTCGCGCCCGCGCCCATGAGCACCGTGGGGGTGCCGCCGCCCTCATCGACGATCATGAGGTCGGTCGGACCCTGCAGGCCCAGATTGCCTTGGCCGCCCTGGCCCTGCACCCCCTGGGTTCCTCGCACGTAAACGATCTTTCCGTTGGGGCCCCAGCTTGGCTGCACCTCGAGATAGTTCGGGTCGTTCGCGCCGTTCACCGGCCCGATGAAACCGTCGAAGAGCGTGGCGATCTTCAAGTCACCGCCAGCATCGTCGAAGACGAACTGATAGGGCGGGGTGGTGGCGACGTTGGGCCGCCAGCTGAAGTACGTGGCGCCCGAGACCTCGGTGGGTAGAGACTGAATGACCATATTGGTCTGGGTGTCGACCACCTTGAAGTTCGGCCCCGAGATGAATTCGATGAGAGCCACGTACTTCCCATCCGGTGAGAGCACGTGGCAGCCGGTGCACTGCTTTCCGGAGCGAGGCCCCCAAAACGAACGTGTGGTCACGTTGCCCTGCAAGGGAAGTTGCATCACGTCACCGGCCACGCCGCCCACGATCTGCCAGTAGTAGAGGTATCGTCCGGCTTCGTACGGAACAACCTGCTGGCCACCCGTCATCTCCACTTCGATGGCGGGCTCGACCGGGTCGTTGGAGCGAACGGTGAGCGCGGCGAAGTCACCCAGCGGCGCAGCGTTTGGGGCGTACCGAACGGTGACCACCCGATCTGAGCCCGAGGCCAAGGTGAACGGCGTGGCGGGCGGGGTGGGCATCGTGAAGTCTGCGTTCATGGTGGTCCAGTCGAGCGCGGTGATCGTCACGTCGCGGCTGCCACAGGCGTAGATCCTGAAGTCGAGCGTCTGGGCGCCGACGACGCCGGAGCCGAAGGGCAGGTGACGAGGCTCTACGCAGATCCCCTGGTCCATGCCGGTGCCAAAGAGCGGCACGTCGACCGTGATGCTGTTTCCGCCCACGAGGCTGTCGCTCAGCTGGATCTCGAGGGTGCCCTGGACCGGGCCAAAGGCCGTGGGACGAAACGCGACCGACAGCGTCTTGCTCCGGCCGTCGAGGATGATGCCGAAGTTGGACGAGGTAGACTGAAACGCGGGGTCCGAGCCGGCCTTCATCCGCACCCCGCGTACGAAGCACGGGTCACTGCCGATGTTGTTGACGTTCACGCCGCGGCTTCCGATGGAGCCGGGCTCCACCGCGCCGAAGTTCACGAACGCGGGCACGATGTCCACGGTGCAGGCATCCGTGGGGAGCGCTTCGCCCACGAGATCCACAGTCAGGATCGACGACCCACCCTCGACCTCGAGGGTGCCGGTATCCGGACCGGCGCCGGTGCCGGCGGTGTAGGCGACCGCCACCTCGATCTGTCCGCCGGGGTTGATGGCGAAGGGGGTGCTCGGAGGGCTCACGAGCGCGAAGTTCGTGGCGCCCGCGGTGACTTCGAGACGGTTCACCGCGCACTCGGAAGCTCCGTCATTGGCGATGAGAAGGCGCTGCTCGGTCTGACCTCCGCGCCGGAAGAGCAAGCGGCTCGGGAGCACGCTGAGGCCACAAGGCTGAGCGCCGCGCGCCCCGATGGGGAAGTAAGCGTCACGCAGGTTGAGTGCGTTGGAGACCGCCTTCACAAAGCCGGTCGCACTCACGAGCTGGGTGGCGGCGTAGGTCACGTCGATCTCGAAGGTCTCTCCGGGCGCCATGGTGCGCGGCAGGGAGGGGACGTTCTCGATTCCGAAGCCGGGGTCGGTGGGGTTGGAGGCGTCGGCGGAGAGCTGGACGACATCGATGACCAACGGCTCGGTGCCGCAGCTCTTGATCTCGAGCCTTCGGCGCGCGGTGCTCCCTTGGGCTACTGGTCCGAGATCGAGGGGCACCGGGCTGGCGCAGATGGCCGGCGCCACACTCTCGCCGCAGATGGCGATGCGGGTGCTCCCGCCGTCGGCGGCGTCGGTGGTGATGACGAAGGCCCCGGTGTCGGGCACGCCGTCGGCCGGGCGGTATCGCGCGGCGAGCGTGAGGCTCTCACCCGGATTGAGCACTCGTCCACGTTCCACCGGGTCGATCTCGAACTCGACGCTGGTGCCCGGTTCGCGTTCGGCCGTAAAGATGGTGAGTGAGGCCTGACCGAGAGCGCGCAGTGTGATGTTTCGCGTGGCGGTGTCGCCCGGGGTCACACGCCCGAAGGAGAGCGAGCCGGGGGTGGTGCCGCAGGGCTCGCCGTCGTGGCTCACCTCGATGCCGTTCTCAACGCCCTCGCCGCGAAGGGTCACGGTGTGAGGTCCTTTTTCGTCGTTGCCTTCGAGCGTGATCGTGCCGGTGTCTTCACCGAGATCGGTGGGCAGATACACGAGGCCCACGTCCACACTGGCGCCGGCCTGAATCGAGCTGGGTCGTTCTTCGCCGAAGCTGAACTCGGTGGAGCTCGAGCTGAGTTCGAAGGTCGTCAGGTTGAGTGTGGAGCGACCGGCGTTCGTGAGCCGGAGGCGGCGCACGCGCAGGTCACCGACGACCACCTTTCCGAAGTCGACGGAGGTCTCCTCGATCTGCAGGAGCGGAGAGATGTCGCCGATGCCTTCATCGGGGTCGCAGCTGCAGCCGTAGGCCGCGAGCAGAAACGCAGGGAGCGCGAGACGAAGAGATGGCCTGAGCATGACCTTAGGGGTACCGCCGATGCGCTTTGGACGCATCGGTAGAAGCTCGGATCCTCGCGGGATGTCGGTCAGTTGCGGTGAGACCTCGAGGCCACAACTCGGCGGCGCGTCGGCTCAGGCGGTCAGCGCGCTCATCGCGATGCCTGGCACCTTGAACCAGCTCGGCGACAGCTCGAGCTGAATCACCTTTCGCCCGACCTGAGCGCCTGCCCTGTGGTCTGGAAACCACAGGGGCTTGGGAAACAGGACAACCGGCGCCCGCAAGACCGTCTTTTCGACGCCTTCGAGCAGGTAGGTGTTGTGCACCCAGCCGAGGCCACTTTGGATGTTGGCCAAGGTCGCGGAGGGATGACCACCCCAAGCCGGCGACACGGTGCCGTAGGCGACGCCGGGGAACTGATTGATCGAGACCGTTCCGTAACGCAGCGCGAGGATGGCGCGATCCAAGGCCTTGCTGATCTCGGGGCGCCTTTCACCCTCCGCACTCACGACGATCATCGCATTCAGCGTGCCCCAGAGCGTGTCGTTCATGAAACGCACCGCTTCGTCGAGGAAGGCCTCGGGGTCCTTCTCCTCGAGGGTGGTCTCCGAGATGAGGCCGCAGAAGGGCTCGTTCGAGAAGATGATGTCGTCCTTGGCCTTGGCATCCACGCCTCGGATCAGCGTCCACGCGATCTTGGTCTCGGTGGCCTCTCCGAAGGTCTGCAGCTCCCGGCCCTCGGTGAGCCTTCGATATCGGTCGTGCGCACCGGGGTAGTAGGCCACGCGGCTGGGGATCTCGCTTAGGCGTCGAGTGAGCTGCGAGAAGAACTCGTCCCGCTGCGGCCATCCCGCGCTCGTGATGAGCAGCTTCGCCGCGTTGCAGTTGAAGCTCGCGTTGTGCGCGACCATCGCCGCCACGTGCCGCGCCACGAAGTCGAGCTCCTTGTCGGAGTAGCGGGTGGGAAGGATGCAGACCGGGCTCACGTTCCCGAGCTCGGAGGTGATGCGCTTCTTCAAGACCGGGTCGTTGGCCGCCATGCGCCGGTCGCGTTCGGGCCCGGGTGGTCCCCAGACGATGAGGTCATGGGTGTGGTTGGACCCCGTGATGTGGATGTCTTCGATCGCCGGGTGAGCGACGAGTTCACTGCCCACCGGTCCGCCGCCGTAGACGATGCGGAGGTAGCCGGCTTCGATGAACGGACGAAACGCATCTTCGAGGATGGGGCCCACCCACTCGTTCACCGGGTTCATCTTGACCAGGCACACGTAACCTTCGGCGAAGCTCTTGTAGAGCGCGTCCATGGGGGGAATGGAGGAGACGTTTCCTGCCCCGAGGATCAGCGAGACCCCGCCTTCGGGATCCTTCTGTTTGTAGAAGCTCGCCTGTCGCGTGCGCACGTCGGCTTCGGTCATGCCTTCTTGCATGAGTTCGTGAAGTCGAACGCCTCCGATCAGCGCGGCGTCGATGGGGTCCGCCGGGTAGACCTCGACCTCCACCCGACCGTCGGGCCGAGTACGAAGCTGGCTCTGCTTCAGGTGTGGCTCCCCGCTCTGCTCGATCGCCTCCATCTGCTCGGCCAAGAGCCGGAGGTTTCGGAGCGTGGGCACGGGACCCGAGAACCACTCCTCTGGAGAGCCGGGCTTGGCACCTCGCGCGTGATTGCCGATCTCGGCCCACTTCTCGGCGACCTCGGCGACCCGCCTCATCGTCGCGCGGAGCAAGCGGGCTTTTTCGCCTGGCTTTGCGCGTGCAAAAGCCCGCGCGTGGTCCTTTAGGACCTTGGGGGCTTCTTCGAGCTCTTTGTCGGTGGATTGTCGGTGGCTCGCGGCGGTGCCGCTGGTGCCGAGCGCGGCAGACATGCCGGAGATTGAGCTGATTCCGCGAGCCGGGTCAACCCATGCGAGACGAAGTCTAAATGTCGGCTTCGATGAACGGCCGGCTCGTATAGCAGGCGACGATCTCGCCCTCACTGTCGGTCAGAACGAACCATCGTGTACCTTCGGAGTCTTCGAAGGTCATGGAGCTGATGAGCGCCTCTTCGTTGGCGCGAAGGTGGGCCACCGCGTCCTCGATGAGCGCGAGGTCTTCGGCGTCGACCGAGCTTCGCTCCTTCACCTTCTCGAGCCGCGTCTCGAGCTTCTCGGCGAGCTCCTCGGCCGGGGTGGCGCGACTGCGTGCCCCAATCGTCTCCACCTCATCGGATTCGATGAGGTCGAGGAGTTGCGAGGCGATCTCGGGCATCGCATCGGACGGGGAGTGCTCGACGAAGCGAGTTAGGCTGTGGGAGATATCCATTTGGTTTCCGGGCAGGACCTCCAAAACCCCCCCTAGGCTTCCGTGTCAAGGGGCGTGGACGGAGAACCCGCGTTGGGAGGTGGTCGGCGCCCCGGCGAGCTGGGCTGGCCGGGGCGCATTTCGAGGTCGGAGATGGAGGGATTCGAACCCCCGGTAGAGTTGCCCCTACACTTGATTTCGAATCAAGCGCTTTCAACCACTCAGCCACATCTCCAGAGGGCCAGATCGCGGAGATCAGGGGCCCTGCGGTAACGACTCCCTGGGCGGCGGTCAACTCGAATCTGCAGCGTAGGCGGCCGGTGGCGCTCTCTGGGCGAGGTCGGTCCGCGCTTCGAAGACGAGGGCCGCTTCAAAGAGGCGGGTCTCCTGCCACCACGGAGCGATGAGCTGTGCGCCCAGCGGGAGCCCGGCGCTGCTGAGCCCGACCGGAGCGGACAGGGCGGGGAGGCCGGAGAGGCTGACCGGGAGGGTGCAGACGTCCGCGAGGTACATGGCCAGCGGATCGGAGAGCCGGGCGCCGAGCTCGAAGGCGGGGACCGGGGAAGTGGGGGTGAGCATCAGATCGACGTCTTGGAACGCGGCCTCGAAGTCGCGCCGGATGAGGGTCCGGACCTTCTGCGCGCGAGCGTAGTAGGCCTCGTAGTAGCCGGCCGAGAGCACGAAGGTTCCCAGGAGGATTCGCCTTTTGACCTCGGCTCCGAAGCCTTGGTGGCGGCTTTCGACGATGGTGCGAGCCAGGTCTGTGCTCTTGGCGCGCGGCCCATAACGGAGGCCGTCATAACGAGCGAGGTTCGAGGAGGCTTCGGCGGTCGCGATCAAGTAGTAGGTCGAGAGCGCGTAGCGAGTGTGCGGCAGGCTGATGGGAACGATCTTGGCGCCCGCATCCTCGAGCCACTTGGCGGCGAGCCTCACCGCCGACTCCACTTCGGGGTCGAGGCCCTCGGTCAGGTACTCGCTCGGCAGTCCCACTTTGAGGCCCGCCATCCCGGAGGCGGTGCAGGCGTTTGGGTCAGGGACGGCCTCGGGATGCGAGGTGGCGTCCTTGGGATCGAAGCCCGCGACCGCTAGATAGAGCACCGCGAGATCGTCGAGGCGGCGCGCGAAGGGCCCGGCCTGATCGAGCGAGGATGCGTAAGCGACGAGACCGTAGCGCGAGATGCGACCGTAGGTGGGCTTGAGACCGTAGACCCCGGTGAGCGAAGCCGGCTGGCGGATCGAACCGCCGGTGTCGGTCCCGAAGCTGCCGTAGACCTGCCGGGCGGCCACCGCGACCGCGCTCCCTCCGGACGAGCCGCCCGGGACTCGGCTCGGGTCCCATGGGTTCTTAGTGGCGCCGTAGGCGGAGTGCTCGGTGGACGAGCCCATCGCGAACTCGTCGAGGTTGGTCTTGCCGACGATCACCGCACCGGCCTCTCGCAGCCGGGTCACGAGAGTCGCGTCGTAGGGAGGGACGAAGCCTTCGAGGATCTTCGAGCCCGCGTTCGTCTCGAGGCCCTTGGTGATGATGTTGTCCTTGAGCGCGATGGGCACGCCATCGAGGGGCGATCGAAGCGCACCGCGTTTCGATCGTTCGTCTGCGGCCTCGGCGTCGCGGCGCGCGCCGGCCTGGTCGAGGCGCACGAAAGCACCCAGCGCTTCGGTGCGCTCGATCTGAGCGAGACATTCATCGAGGGTGTCCGTGGGTCTTCGCGAGCCGTCCAAGTAGGAGGCGTGCAGCCCATGAATGCTCTGTTCGAGCAGCGCGTTCATGTCTCTCCTATCACCTGCGGCACGAGCAGGTGGTCTCCGGATCGAGCGGCGGCGTTTTCGAGTGCTTCGTCCGGCGTGAGGCCGGGGCTGAGCTCATCCTCTCGGAGTCTCGAATTCACTTCCACCCCGTGTTGAGTGGGCGGAACGCCGTCGACCGAGAGCGCGGAGAGGTCGTCGACGTAATCGAGGATCTTCTGCATCTCGGCCGCGAGCTGGTCCAGGGCCGCGTCGTCGTAGAGACGTTCTCCGCTCTTTTCGGAGTGCTCTAGGCTCGCGAGCCGAGCGATCTGCGACACGAGCGCGCGTTCGAGGCGCATGCCGGCTTCTATATATCGGCCGGGGAGAAACTGCGAGGCGCGCGAGTGTGCACGGCGATGAGGTGATTGTGGGCCCTATCGGCCTCCAGGGACATAAACGCTCCATCAGATTGTGAAAAAGAGCGGATCATCGCGGCGTCGCCAAAATCCGCGGAGGTGGAGTTCCCGTCCGTCCGCTTTCAGGCCTTGGGGTAGCATGGCTTGCGCGCCTGATCGATCCCCTCATTTCTCGGCTCGCGGCGCTTTGACGTAAGTGGTTGCCATTCGTTGGTTTTGGGATCATTCGGCGGCCATGCGAAAGCAACGCGTGGTCTCGTCGTCTCGAGTCAAGAAG
>WYAZ01000090.1 GCA_011526105.1 Deltaproteobacteria bacterium
CGACCTCACAGAATCGGATCTTCCTCTACGACTTCACGAATCCGCTCGCGCCGAGGGTGCTCGGCGATCCCGAAGGCCTCTTGCTGCCGCCGGACCAAGGCTTTGTGTCGGCCTTCGATCTCGATCCGGTGTACCCCAATCGTTTGCGGGTCCGCACTGGCGACAGCCTGATTCATCTCGATCTCGATCTCATCACGATGTCGAATCCCTCCGAGGACGGCACGGGTGCCTCACATCCCTCGTTGGTCTCCGTGATTCGCGGCGTGGGGACCACGCTCGCCTCCGCCGGTGTCTCCGACTACGGCGTCTACGCGCGGTCCTCGGAGAAGCAGGTGGTGTTCACGGGGCCCCAGCTCTCGTTTGTGTCGTTCCCCAACGCGGCGGTGCCCGCCGGAACGGGCTCGAGCGGGCTCGTGTTCCCGGATGACGTTCGCCTTGCGCTGAGCACCGGTGATCGCGCGAAAGCAGAGCGCATGCTCGCGCGCCTGAGGACGCACGACGTGCTTCGCCTCTCCACCGCCAAGACCGCGGGCTCGGTGAAGAGCGACCTCACTCCGCCAAGTCCCGTGAGTCATTACTTCGTGCTCATGCGCGCCCCGGGATCGGCGGGCGCGGAGGTGCCGATCTTGCTCGAGGCGACGAACGACGCCGGTGCACTCGTACCTCATGCAGGCGCGGATCTCGCGCCGTCGCTCGCGGCCAGCGCCAGGACGGTGAGTGATCTCGGACGCACGGGTTTGTCGCACGCGGCGCGGGTGCCGCGCTTTGTCGTCAAGCGCCTGTCGGATGACCCATCCAGTTCCCAGTACAACGTCTACCTCGGGGGTCCCTTCGTCCTCACCTATCAGGCCTTGACCCAGGCAGAGCGCACCCCGCTCGAGGACGTGTCGGGCAAGCCGCGTTACCTCTTCTTTTCGTCCGCCGGTCTCAGGGCGAGCGTCGATCCGACCGCCTCCGGGCCCGACAACCCGCTGCTCGCGTTCCGGTCGCTGACCGAGAGCGGCGAGAGTCGTCCGCGCGTGGGGAGCGCAGTTCAGGCGAAGACCTTCGACGTCCATCGCGCTCTCGGGCCAAATCCGGCCTCGGTGGTGGGGAGCTATCGGGCCCGAGGCAGCTCGGGTCTGGTCGCAACCCACAACGGCGAGATGACGATCGAGCGCGAAGATCTCTCTTTACCCACGCGGCGCGGCGCGCTGAGCTTCGTTCGGAGCTACCGCGGTCAAGACCGCTTGCCGGGTCCGCTGGGGCTGGGCTGGAGTCACGGGTTTAATCAGCGGGTGTCCGAGCTCCGGCCCGAGATGGCGCCGCCTTCGGGTGCGACCGCCAAGAAGCTCATGCTCGTCGACCGCGGCCAGGACACGAGCGGCGGGGACACCGTGCTCGGCGAGAACGATCTCGTATTCCACGACGGCATGGGCAACGCGATTCACTACCAAGCCCACCCCGACGGCGTGCTCCCGGAGAGCTACAGCGAAGATCCCGTGATCTCGCCGTGGGCGCCTTCAATCCTCCGCGTCTACACCCCCGAGCGCGGCATCTATGACGCGATGGTCAAGATGAAGAGCGGTCACTTCGTTCGCGTGATGCCGGACGGTCATCAGTACTGGTTTGGACCCACAGGAAGGCTCGAGAAGATCTACGATCGCTTTGAGTCCAACTGGCAGCAGCTCGTGTACACGCAGCACGGCGAGCTGCGCGCGATCGTCGACAAGAGCGTGGCGGTGAAGCGTCAGTTTGAGCTGGGGTACTACCGTGGGAGCAAGGACGAGCCGTTCACGCCGGGGCTCGATGAGCGTACAGCACAGCTTGCGAAAGCGGGCCTCATCCGAAGGCTGAAGGACTCGGCGGGGCGCGAGGTGCTCTACAGCTACGACGCGCACAATCGGCTGGTGATGGTCGAGGAGGACATGGGCGGCGGTCAGACGCGGCGGCTCGAGTATGGCTATGACGACAAGGACAGGCTGCACACCGTGATCGATGGGTCGGTGACGGGGCGGCCGCTGGTGTCGGCCGACGGGTACATGGAGGAGGATGGCCGCGTGCTGCGGGTGTTCGGGGCCGAGGGGGAGACGGGCCTTACGTACGCCCACGACAACCTTGCCTCGGCGCTGGGGGCAGGGAGTCGAACCACGATCCTCCTCGCCGACTTTGCGAGAGAGATCCTCGAGTTCAATCGCCTTGGGCTGGTGGAGGATCTCCGCGCCGACGGTCCGTCCTCGGGCGAAGAACACACGACATTCGAATACGCCGCCGATGTCGACCTCATTCGACTCAGCGCGCCTCGAGGTCGAGTCACCGACTACAAGTACGAGCGCGACGTCGAGGGCGGGCTCATGGCGCTGAGGTCCCAAGGAAACGTCCGAGAGATCGTGCGCAGCGCGGGCGGCTCCGGGCAGCTGCCAACCGAGCGCGCGCAGTTCGATCGGCACTACAACCTGGCGAGCGGCGAACAACAGGATGCATACGGGCGAACGCGGACGGTGGCATTGACTCAGGGCGGCCGGAGCATCGCCTCGGTCATGCAGGGGAGCGAGAGCACGAACTACGCGACGGACGCGATCACCGGCGAGCTCATGGGCCGATCGGGCACGAGGGGCGTCGACTTCGCCTATCAGCGGGACTCCACCACCGGCTTCATCACGAATACGACGGTTGGAGACGTGAGCACGAGCTACACCTATGGCGGGTGCCCGGTCGGCGAGGAGCTTGGCCTTCCTTGCACGGCGAGCCGACTCGGTTCGGACAAAGAGAGCTTCGGCTACTCGAAGGCCGGCCTGATGGAGACCTATTCGAAGGGCGCCTCCAACACCGGGTACCGCTACAACGCGTTCGGCGACGTAGAGCGAGTCGAGGAGAGTCTGGAGGAAGGCAAGTTCCGCGTCGAGACCTTCACCTACGATGACCTCGGTCAGGTGGAGAGCCGAACGCAGGAAGCGGTCGAAACCTTCAACGCGCCGGGCGGCGAGCCCCTGACGTGGAGCTACCCACGAGACTCCCGCGCGCGCGTCGAACGAGTGCAGGCGCCAGGCGGTACCGAGATCGGGATTGAATACGATCACCAAGGCCGGCCGCGGAGCCGAACGGTGGGCGCCTACGTGGAGGAGTACTTCTACGACGCCGACGGGAACCTGGAGCGACAGACCATCGGGGACGCGGAGACAAAGTGGAAACACGACGGCCTGGGTCGTCTCGAGCGCATCACCGATGCCGAAGGCGGCCAGCTCGAGTTCAGCTATCACGACAACGGCGACCTCCGTCGGACGAGCGTGGAGGATGTCGACTACGGTACCTTGAGTGTGGTCGAGCACCAGGTTCGGGATGCGGCGGGGAGGCCGTCAGGCTTCACGATGGCAGAGCGCCCCGATGTCTCGTACTCGATGAGCTTCTCCGGTCGGACGAGCAACGTCTCCGGACCACTTGGCTTGGACCTCCAGACCACTACCGATAACGCCGGACGTCTCTCCACTCAGAGCCAGACTGGGGTGTACGCTTCGACGCGAGGCTATGATGGCGCCGGACGACTCGAGACGATGAGCCACGTGGTCGGCGGTCAAGACTATGGCGGTTCGTATTCGTACAACGGGCTCGATCACTTGCAGGAGGCGAAAGACTCCGCCGGCGCCACTCGCGCAAGCTACACCACGCGCCTCGACGGTGCGGTCACCCAGGTCATCTCGGACCCTGGCCCAGGTGGTCTCGGTCTTCGGACCGACATCGGCCGCAGCGTGCTCGGTGAAGCCTTGTCCCAGAGGAAGCAGAACGGCGTCACCACCGAGGTGAAGCTCGACGGGCAGCGCCGTCTCGGCTTCGTGGGTCTCGAGAGCGGCGAAGGACGGACCTACGAGTATGACACCGAGGAACACCTCCTTGGCGTGACCTATCGAGACGGCTCGCAGATGAGCTTCTCGAACTTCGATGCTCGCAACATGCCTCAGACCATCACGCTGCCGGGCTCAGGCTCCATGACGCTGGCCTACGACAAGCTCGGTCGCCCGAAGAGCCTCGCTACGCAGTTCCCGGTAGCCGGCGTGCCCGGAGGCACGGTCACAAGTCAGGAGACCGCCAAGTTCGACGCGCTCGACCGCGTGCGTGCCCAGACCTTCGATGCCGGCTCCATGACTTTCGACTACGACTTACTTGGCGTGATGACGAAGACGACGCTCACGTATCAAGGCCGCACCTACTCGTGGCGAAACACCCCCAACGCCGCGGGCTCGATAGAGGAGACGACGTACCCGAGCGGTCAGCGCATCAGCCTTGGGCGCGACGTGGGCCAGCGCCTGCGCTCGATGAAGGATGTCTCGAGCTCTCCATCCGGCGCGGACATCACGAAGGACACTACGTACGCCACGCCCACGAAGCCGGGCTTCATGAAACTCGGGCCCTCGGGTCTCGTGCGCGAGGACGTCTACGACACTCGCCAACGTCTCGAGAAGCGCATCTACCGCACCGCCACTGAGATCGTGGCGGAGATCCGGTACCTCTTCGATGGCGCCGACCGCGAAGTGGCTCGTCAGTACAGCCATCGCGGCCATCGCACGGACCACTATGTTTATGATGAAGGCGGTCGCTTGGTGCGCGCGGACCTCGCGTCGCGCCTCATTGACCCGAGCAATCTGCCGCTCACGCCTGCAGTGTACGGTTGGGATGTCTCACCGTCGGTGGCCCCTCAGGTCTCCTCGGGCACGTTCTCGTTTGGCGACGTGCTGCGCGAGTACGGGTTCGATCTAACCGGGAAGGACTACCTCACCTCTGCGCTCAGCACGACCTACGACGGACCTGCGGCACCGCCTGCGGTGCCGAGCATCGCCTCGACCTTTACGGGTGAAGATGGCCTGGGCTTCCTCACCGAGGTCGACGGCTTCACCCGAACGCGCGATGCCTTGGGCAATGCGACCCGTATCGAGACGCAAGCGCCCGGCCTGCTCAGCCCGAAGAGCCCGCTGGACTTGGTCTTCGATGCGCACTCGAGACTGAGGAGAGCCACTCGAAGTGACGGCGTGGCCGTGGAGTACGAGTACCGGGCCGACGGTGTCTTGCTGTCGCGCAAGCTGAGTTGCGGAGCGACGCCGCCGATTGGCTGCACGAACACAACGCGGCTCTATTTGTACGACGGAATGCTGCTCCTGGAAGAATGGGAGCTGGGCGCAACGTCGGGACAAGACCAGCTGATGGCGCGCTACTACTACGCCGAAGAGGGTGACATCCCCGTCGCCGGCGACTTTAGGATGGGCCCGGGTCCGAATGGTCTCG
>WYAZ01000091.1 GCA_011526105.1 Deltaproteobacteria bacterium
CCTTTGGCCGCGATGCGGGCTTTGTCAGCGGTGGCGAACTGGCGGCGGGGACGTCGGGGTGGCTGCATCCGACCGCGATTATGGGGCGATCAGATCGGCGTCCAGTCCTGCCACGGCGAACACGTACTGTGCTCGGAAAGGGCCGGCGAGAGCGGGTTTTGCCGCTCTGGAAGATCACGGCGAAGGCGCTTCGCGCGTGGCTCGCGATCCGCGGCGATGCGGCCTGTCCCGAACTCTTTCTCAACGCGCGCTCTGGTCCGCTCACCCGAGATGGCTTCGAGCACATCCTGGCCAAGCACGTGAAGGTCGCCGCCACGAAGGCCCCGTCGCTCATGAAGAAGCGCGTGTCCCCACACGTGCTTCGTCACAGTTGCGCGATGCACACACTCGAAGCGACCCGCGACATCCGCAAGGTCGCCCTCTGGCTCGGGCACGCCACCGTGCAGACGACGGAGATCTACGTACGTGCCGACCCTACCGCGAAGCTCGAGGCCATCGACGCGGTCTTGCCGCCCGGACTTCGGCGAGGCCGGTTTCGAGCGCCAGACAGACTGCTCGCGTCGCTGCGGCCCTCGCGGAAAGGGCCGTGATTATGCGGAGCGGCCGCCTGCCTTCTCCTCGGGCTGGCGCACCATCGGCGGCCCAACTCCGCATAACGGCGGACTCGGCATAACACCGCTTATGCGGCGCGCCGCATAAGCGGTGGGGCCACGAGGGGCTCATGTCGATCGCACAGCACTTGGGGTTACGACCCGTACAGCGGTCATCTCTTCGCCTTCATCGGCAAGCGGGGTGATCGCATCAAGCTCCTCTACTTCGATCGCGGGGGCTTCGTTCTGGTCTACAACCGGCTCGAGAAGGGGCGATTTCGTCTGCCGTCGATCGAGGCCGACGCGCAGACGATCGGTCTCGACGGTGCCGAGCTGACGATGCTTCTCGACGCCCTCGATCTCCGCGAGCTCAAGCGCCCAAGTCGGTGGACGCCGCCATCGATCAAAGGGCGGATCCCGGAGCGCGAGCGGGCATGATCTAACCTGGCCGGTGACGGCTCTCGAAGAGCAGCTTCTCCGCGAGCTCGCTGACGCCCGGGCCCAGAACGCGAGTCTCCAAGCGACGCTGTCGACCATGGCCAAGGCGCTTGCCGACCAGAAAGAGGCGATGGACCGGCTCGTGGCACAGTACAAGTCGTTTCAGAAGCAACTCTTCGGCCAAAAGAGCGAGAAGAGGCTCCCCTCGACCAAGAAGGTCACGGGCAAAAAAAGCTGAAGCGCGAAGACGTAACGAAGGAACGCCGCGCGCGAGCAAAGGCCCGCGAAGCGAGCGTGTCGGTCCAGACGAGACGGATCGCGGTCGCCGAGGCTAAACGCAGGTAACCGTCCGGGCCATCGAAGCTCGGACGGATACAGATGTTTCTTGGATCCGCCGCCGAAGCCCACCTCGACGGAGAGCAGGTCGCCCTGAATCGTCGCCGAGTGCGTCGTGAAACTCGCGCTCGCGGGCGCCGGACCCCGCTTGGTCTCGAGCGGAGCTTACACAGAGGCAGAATCGCTGTCGAGGTCACCCACAGGCCGGCCGCTCGAGACCGAGGCAGAAGTCGAAAAGTCCGTGATGATCTGCGCGACGCTCTTGGTATTGTTCTTAAACGAAAGAATGCTCGACGTGAGCGCCGCGAGCTGCGATGCGTCGAACGTGGCCGCGGCCCAGGGATCCTGCTCTAGCGCCGCAGTGATCGCCTGCTTGACCCCCGAAATGTGCATCTCGGAGAAACGTACATCCTCGATGGCGGTCAGCGTCCCCGGCTTGGGCCCCCCAGCGGGTGACTCCGGCGGCGCATTCGAACCAACGTCTCTTGTGGGCTGGCCCGGTCCGTTGGCCTCATAGTCTTGAATCGACTGCACAGCCACCGGAACATCCGCAAACTCACCCGCCGCCAGAGACCTGAGCGCGGCGAGGAAGGAGCCCGGCGTGATGTCCTTTGCAGCGAGCTGAGTCCTCGTTCTCTGCTCTGGGAGCGCAGATGTATCGTACGTCGCTACGACGTACGGATGTGTGCCGTGCAGCCACTCCTGAATGTGAAAAGCGCTCCGGAGAATTTCCGCCGGATGCGCCGCGAGATCGAGTCCCGGTGCGTCGAGGGGCTGCCCTGGACCACCGCTGGAGAGCGCGAGCGAAACGATGTTCTGGAACTCGTTTACCGCCGCGAGGACACGCGTTGGGCTGGGCGTGTTCGCTTCCGAAGCCGGAGCCGCCGTCGCGAGCGCGCTGGACGTTGCCGCCAGAAGTTCGTCGAAGACGGGCTTGAACGCGGCGCGCTCCGCCGACGAGAGGCCGTGATAGGCGCTTGATCCCGTCGCAAGCGTAAACGCGTCGACAGAGTCTCCAGGCGACGCCAGAGCCTGTCCAGCGTCGAGGCTGAGACGCGCCATGTCTTCGAGTTTGTTCGCTTGAATCAAGTTGATCTGGCCGCCCGCAATCGCGAGCTTGGCGGCCTGGGTCTGGGTTGTCGCGGTCATCTCTTCTCTCCTTGATCGAATGTACGTTGTCGTGCCGCCAAGGTGGCTGCACTCGGTGGATGCGTGAAGACGGAAAGGTTCTCGAAGAGCGTTCGAGCACCACGCAACCGCACATCGCCGCGGTCGATGGCGGATCCCAGGTCGAGGGCGCCACGCAAAAGCGCCTCGAACTGCTTCGTGCTCATCTGAATTTCGAGGTCGGCAGGGCCGGTGTCGGGCCTTGCTCTCAGAGCACAAAAGTCGATCACCCAGCGGCCACCACCGCGGCCTTCGAGATCGAAGGCGTAGCGACCACCGAGCGCATGACAAAGCGAGGCGCGCAGCTCAAACAGTTTCGGACAGACCGACTCAAAGAAGCGCTGCACCGGGAAACTGTTTGCGCGGTTGGTGCGGATTGAAATCAGATCAGTCATCGCGATCCGCCTTCACTATTTGATGATCGATGCGCAGGTTGTCAACGATCCAGCGCACACGCGTTGCGAGTTCAAGATGGTTCATCTCTCGCGCTTTCGATTCGCGTTTGCTCGACCAAGCATGTCGCGTGTTCTACCCAACAACTCGTATGCACGATCATACACACCAGGCGTTTCGCTGACGTCTCAGGAGCGCCGCTGCCGTGCAGAGTGCCGCGATGTTCTCGTCGTTCTAGCAAACGACACAGAGGACACCGGGCACCCACTCCAACAGTTCGCCCGTGGTCGCGTCGACCTCGATATCGAATCCGGCAATGTCGTTGCAGTAGCAGTCAGCCTGCTCAATATCAGGCCAGTAATTGTCTGGACCGATCAGCACGCTGCCTCTGCGCCGAACGACCCAGCGACTGTCGCGCACGATCCAGTCCACGCCTGCGTCGAAGCTGACTTCGTCGAGCTCGTTGGGCAAGTACTCGTAGCTGCCGACCACCGAACATTGGACCATGTTCAGACCGGCGTAGAGCTGTGCGCGCGCCGGTTCCGGAGGTGGCATCTCGTTTGGTGTACAGGCGACGAGGGTCGAGGCTGAGCTCGAGTCCATCCGAGCCGTCGAGGCCCAAACTTGCACTGAGGCCACTCCCCACGGAGCGGAGCCCACTCGAGACAATGCGAGGCCGGCAAGCGGAAGGAAGAAGCGCGCTTCGGTGGCGCCCACACGGCTTCGGCCGATGACGAGCATCGCGAAGTCCTCGAGAGGCTGCCGGTATTCGAGCACCACCATTTCGGAGGGGTCGGAGACGGGGAAGTTGGGGATCGCCGCGAGCCACGCAATACCGGCGGGGCCCACGTCGCCCGTTCCGAGTGGGGCTCGGAAACCGTCGAGCGCAACGCTGTCGCCAGACTGACGTTCGCTCGTGGCGGCCGGGTTGCCGTTCTGTTGCAACCACAGCAGTGTCGCCGCTCGCCAGGATTCGAGGTCCTCCGAGGCCGGCAACGCATCGCAGGGTTCCGGCACGGAGGCGTCGGGTCCAGGAGCCGGGGCATCTGAGGGCAGACCGGCGTCGAGTTCGAAGGCCTCAGCGTCTCGGGTCCATGCATCTCTGCTCCCGACGTCTTGGACTTGGGCGTGGATGCTCCGGGCGTCCAAGGACTGAGCATCTTGGGCTTGGGGCGAGGCGCCTTCGCACGAAGCGCATGCGGCCAGTACCAATACCAGTGGGAGTGAGTGTTGTTGGATCATGGGTTCTGGCCAAAGCAAGGATCGGGCCGGACGAGATCAAAGGCGCTCCACCAAGGGCTCGTCACGAACCTGAGTGGGTTCGGACGGACGTGGCCCAAGCTCAGCGCAGACCGCGTGCGCTCGCGTCTTCGTAGCGCCGAATCACCGTAGCCACGTGGGCTTGCGTCTCCCGATATGGGGGGATGCCGTTGTACTTTCTGACCACCTCGGGTCCGGCGTTGTGAGCCCCGATTGCAGGCCGGAGAGATCCGAAGCGATCGTACATCTTGCGCAGGTAACGTGCTCCACCCTGGATGTTCTCGCTGGGGTCGAAGGCATTCTCCACTCCGAGCGAACGCGCGGTAGCCGGCATGAGCTGCATGAGTCCTTGCGCTCCAACGCGTGACACCGCGTGGGGGCGGTAGCCCGACTCGGTTCGGATCACTGCGTCGAGCAAAGGGACGGCAGACCTGTGGCGGCGGAGGCTTCGCGCATCGCCGAGGCGAGCTCGACGAAACCCAGACGCACCCTGCGTAGCTCCGAGAAGGAACCGGCGCCCCCGCGCTCGCCCGGAGTGGCCGCGAGGGCGGGGGCCCTGGGCCGAGCTGCTTGCGAAGACGTACGACCGACAGAACGTCGGAAGTGTCGGCGAAGGCTGGAAGCCGAATGCAAAACCTCAAGAGATGAGTGACACCGACGGGCTCGTCGCTGGGCCCATGCGCGGCGCAAGGTCTATGATCTTGTCGACTCGAATCCCCTGCTCGAGGAGCAGATCGATGCGATCCATGATCTCTACCGCTTCGAGCACGGAGCCGAAGAGCTCGGCATTGTTGGCACCGACGAACATCTCTCGATGCGGCGTAGAGAGAGCTTCCCGGTCGTGATGCGGATCTGGAAGTGGGAGCACCACCACGGCAAGGCCTATCCGCCACGGAGCGCGGTGGGATCGGCGCTGGCGTACATCCGCGGAAACTTCCGTTCGTACATGACGTTTCTGCGCGACCCGCGAGTCCCCATCGAGAACAACCGGAGCGAGAACAAGCTCCGCGGTGCCGCGCTGTTCCGGAAGAGCTTGCTCTTCGTCGGCCACGAGGACGCGGGGAAGAACATGGTCGCGCTACTCACGCTCGCCGCGACCTGCGTCGCAAACGACGTGAACCCCAAGGCCTACCTCGCGGATGCCTTGGTGCGGACGCGGAGCCACCCGGCGAGCCAGGTCCACGAGCCCTTGCCGCAGCACTGGCCGAAGATGATCAGCGCCGAGACGTAGGGCGGGCCTCCCAAAGAGGACGCCCAGGACCCGGATCAAACCCGGGCGATCAGAGCTCGGACGGATACATGGAGTCGGACGATTCGACTGACGCTTGCCTCGCCTACACCGAAGCGCTCGGCGAGGCGGACAAAATACCCCTCGCCGGCAAGGTACGCCTTGAGGATTCGAGAGCGGAGATCGAGAGACAGCGGAGGGGGCACCGGCATCGTTGATCATGACTACCTGATCCAGACGACCGAATTCTGCCATATCTCCATAAAATGCCTCGATTCTAGGAATTTAAGAGACATTGCGGCTGGGTCTCCGACAACAAGTGCATGCGTGCTGTAGCTCCCCTTCTGCCAACGTCTCGTGAGACACCTCTTCCCCCTGAGTCTATTGGATGAGGGCGGGAGGGCAGGACGAGCATGAATCCGGTTCCGACGAATGGTGCACCGACCTCCGAAGTGACGGAGCGAGCCACGAGACGGCGTTTCACCCCCTAGTACAAGCAACGCATGCTGGCCGAGTACGAGCGGTTGCCCAACGGCAAGCGCGGCGCTCTGCTTCGCCCCGAGAAGCTGTACTCCTCGCACATCGATGCTCGGCGGCGGCTTCGCGAGCGCGGTGCTCTCTCGGCCCTGGTGCCTCGGAAGCGTGGTCCCAGGTGAGGGACCTCGGGCGCCGACAAAAAAAAGCTCGCTCGGCTCGAGCGACAGGTCGCGCGCCTCGAGAAGAAGCTCAGACGAGCCGAGGGGATCATCGAGATTCAAAAAAAGTGGCGGCGCTGAAGGAGCTGGACGACCAAGACGATCTGGACGCCGAGATCGAGTCATGAGTGCGATCGACGTTCATCGCACCGAGTTCGGCGTCAAGCCGCTTTGCGAGGCGCTCGGCGTGCCCCGCGAGACCTACTACCGTCGTCTTCGCCCGCCGACGGAGGTGTTTGCAACCCTGCTTGACGAACGGACCTACCACTGCTCGACGAGGACGATGTACGAGATCCTCTCGGAGAACCGGGAGGTGCGAGAACGACGCGATCAGCTCGCCCACCCGGCGTACAAGAAGCCCGAACAGATGGCCACCGCGCCGAATCAGGTGTGGAGTTGGGAGATCACCAAACTGCTCGGCCCCGTGAAGTGGTCCTACTTCTACCTCTACGTCGTCCTCGATACTTTCAGTCGGTACGTCGTCGGCTGGATGCTCGCGCGCAGCGAGCCAGCCCTGCTCGCGCGTCGTCTCATTCGCGAGTGCTGCGTACGACACGATGTCGTGCCCGGCCAGCTCGTCTTGCACGCAGACCGGGGCTCGCCGATGCGCAGCCGAACACTCGCGCAGATGCTCGTCGACCTCGGCGTCGAAGCCTCCTTCAGCCGA
>WYAZ01000092.1 GCA_011526105.1 Deltaproteobacteria bacterium
CTTCTTGACTCGAGACGACGAGACCACGCGTTGCTTTCGCATGGCCGCCGAATGATCCCAAAACCAACGAATGGCAACCACTTACGTCAAAGCGCCGCGAGCCGAGAAATGAGGGGATCGATCAGGCCGGACTGAGGACCGCGGAGCTACTGCTTCACCATCACGTGTTTGGTGATCTGATAGTCCGAGACGGCCTCCGCCGAGAGATCTTTACCAAAGCCCGACTGCTTGAAGCCGCCGTGCGGCGTCTCTGAGGTCAGCGGCAGGTGATCATTCACCCACACCGTTCCAAACTCGAGCTGGCCCGCGAGCCTCATCGCGCGGCCCACGTCGTTGGTCCACACCGACGCCGCGAGCCCGTAGAGCACGTCGTTGCCGAGGCGCAGCGCGTCGGCGTCGTCCTTGTAGCTGCTGATGGTGAGCACCGGTCCGAAGATCTCCTGCTGCACCACTTCGGAGCTCTGATCCGCGCCGCTGATCACGGTGGGTTCAAAGTAGTGACCCTCGGTCATGCCCTTGGGCGTGCCGCCGCCGGTCAAGATCTTGGCGCCGCCCGCCTTCGCTCGATCCACGAAGCCTTGCACGCGCTCCTTGTGCACACCCGAGATGAGCGGACCCATCTCGATGCCTTCATCAAACGGAGCGCCGATCTTGACCGCCTCCATGGCCGCGACCAGAGCGTCACGCACCGCGTTTAGCTTGCTCTCTTTCACGTACACGCGGGTCGCCGCAGTGCAGTCCTGGCCGGTGTTGATGGTGGCGGCGATGGTCGCTTTGGTCGCCACCAGCGCCGGATCTGCGTCGTCGAGCACGATGAAAGGCGCCTTGCCACCGAGCTCGAGGTGCACGCGCTTGAGCGTGTCCGCCGCGGTCTTCATGATCTTCTTCCCGGTGCCCGACGAACCCGTGAGGCTCACCATGCGGACCAAGGGGTGTTCGACGATGGCCTGCCCCGCGTCGTTGCCGCCGGAGATGATGTTGACGACGCCGGCCGGGATACCGGCTTCGGCGGTGAGCTCGGCCAGCATGAGGGTGGTGAGCGGCGTGCCCGGCGCGGGTTTGAGCACCACGGTGCAGCCGGCCGCGAGCGCCGGGCCGAGCTTCCAGATCGCCATGAGGAGTGGATAGTTCCAAGGCGCGATCTGACCCACCACCCCCACCGGCTCCTTCATGAACATGGAGGTGTAGCCGCTGGAGTATTCGCCAGCGTGGCTTCCGTGCATGTCGCGCGCGGCGGCGGAGAAGAAGCGAAGGTTGTCGACGGCAAAGGGCAGGTCACCGCCGAGGCTCACGTAGTTGTACGGCTTGCCGGTGTTCATCGACTCGGCGCGGGCGAACTCAGCGGAGCGGGCCTCGAGCAAATCAGCGAGCTTCCACAGCGCTTTCGAGCGTACGCTGGGCAGCTGCTTGGACCAGCGGCCATCGCAGAAGGCTGTATGCGCGGCATTAACCGCTCGATCGACATCTTCGCGCGTGGCGTCCACCGTGTTTCCGATGATCTCGCCGGTGGCCGGGTCTTCGATCGGCGTGGTCTTGCCGCCTTTGCTCTCGGTCCACTCTCCGTCGATCCAGATTCGATGTTCCATGCGCTCACTCTCCCAGTTCTTTGGCGATCGCTCGGGCGGCGGCGAGGCCACTCTTGACCGCCGCGTCCGAGTGGCTGCCGAGTAGGTAGTCGCCGGCAAAATAGGCGCCCAGCTCGGGTTGACGCAAGAGCTCGGCGCTCTCATCGAGCGGCGAACGACCCGGAGGCCAAACCGGCAGCGCTCCCGGGTGGTAGGTGTAGACGTGGCTGGCCTTTACGTGGGCGCCGAAGCCGGGCCAGAGCTTCTCGAGCCCACTCAGGATCTCTTTGATCTTCATGTCCCTCGGAACCATGTGAAAGAGGCGCGCGTACATCCCGTAGATGAGCAGCGCAAAGACCATGTCGTCCTGGTCGGCGGGGCTTTCGTTTTGCACCCCGTAGATGACGCCCAGGGGTCCGTCGCTGAGCACCGGCAGCGGCGACTTACCGTCCACTTCCCAGGTCTTGGCGGCGGCCTTGTCCATGATGAGATGCACGACCGTGTACTGACCGAGACCAAGCGTGTTGATGGCGCGCAGGCGATCTTCGGTGAGTGGCGGATCGAAGTTGATCTGGTGCAAGCGCACAAAAGGTACGGCGAGCACGACACGCTCGGCCTTCAGCGTGTGCACCACGTTGTCTCTTAGGTAGTCGACCTCGACGGAGAGTCTTCCATCTTTGGCCTGGATTCGGCGCACCCCTTGAACCAGCGCAGACCGGGTCTTCTGGCCTTGGACCGCTTGGGCCATCGCGGCGATGAGCTTGGAGTTACCGCCGCTCACGTGAAAGTTCGGCACCCCCGAACCCAAGAAGATACCCAGCTCGTGGACCCCGGAGAGCGCGCTAAATCCGTCCCAGGTCGCGGCGAGTTCGCACTCGAGGATGAGCTTGATGAAGGTGGCAACTTTTGGGGGAAGCTTCTGGCTCTGGACCCAAGCCATGAACGAGATGGTCTGTAGCTTGCGCACACGCTCGGACTTCAGGCCTTGGTGCTCGAGTTCCTCGCGCAGAGCCTTGGTGCCCTTGAACCAGGACTCGAGCGCCTTCTGCTCCGACTTGTTCAGAAAGGACGCGAAGAACTCCTTCGAGCTGTCCTGTACGTAGGGCACGACTTTGCCGTCGATGAGCAGACTCGAGAAGGGTTCCTCGGGTTCGCCGTCGAGTTCGACCTTCAGCTCGCGCGCGATGTCGAGCAGCGGGTTGCCTTCCCACATCTCCTGCATGCCGAACTCGGCGTTGAGTCCGCCCTCGTAGTTCGCGGTCTGCACGCGGCCGCCCCATACATCACTTGCTTCGAGCAGGTGGGTCGGCACGCCGAGCTTGCCGAGCTCGTAGGCGGCTGAGAGCCCTGCCAGGCCGCCGCCCACGACGACTACGCGCGCCGGCGGTGGAGGAGGCGGCTGTTTGGCGCTGGCGTCGCGTTCGATCTTCTCGGGGACCGACGGCGGTGGGCACGCCGTCAGTGACGCAGCGAGCAAACACAACGCATATCGCGTCACGAGGCGCATGCGACACGTGTGTTGGATTTCAGGCTTTGGGTCAACCGGGCGCGGGAAAAGGGGACAGGCACCTTTTTCCCGAGTCACTTGGGGAAAAGGGGACAGGCACCTTTTCTCAACGGGAGGACGGAAAAGGGGACAGGCACCTTTTCTCAACTCGTTGCGGCGACGGAGAAAAGGTGCCTGTCCCCTTTAGACGGGCTCTTTAGACGACTCTGAGCCCCGAAGCGCCGGTGAGCCCAGCGAAGAAGTCGTTGCCCTTGTCATCGACCACGATGAACGCGGGGAAGTCTGCGACCTCGATGCGCCAGACCGCCTCCATGCCGAGCTCGGGATACTCGAGCACCTCGACCTTCTTGATGCAGTCTTGAGCGAGGCGAGCCGCCGGGCCACCGATCGAGCCCAGGTAGAAGCCGCCGTGTTTGTGGCAGGCTGCGGTCACCGCAGCAGAGCGATTGCCTTTGGCGAGCATGACGAGGCTCCCGCCGTTCTCTTGAAAGAGGTCGACGTAGGCATCCATGCGTCCGGCGGTCGTCGGTCCGAATGAGCCGGAGGCGTAGCCCTTTGGAGTCTTCGCGGGTCCGGCGTAGTAGACCATCGAGTCCTTCATGTAGTTCGGAAGGCCTTGGCCGGCGTCGAGTCGTTCCTTGAGCTTGGCGTGCGCGATGTCGCGCGCGACCACCATGGGTCCGGTGAGTGAGAGCCGAGTCTTGACCGGATACTTCGTGAGCTCGGCGCGGATCTCGGACATGGGTCGATTCAGATCGATGCGCACGACTTCACCGCCGAGTTGATCCTGCGTGGTCTCGGGCAGGTACTTCGCTGGATCACGTTCGAGCGCCTCGAGGAAGACGCCCTCCTTGGTGATCTTGGCGAGCGCTTGTCGGTCGGCGGAGCACGAGAGGGCGATGGCGACCGGACACGAAGCGCCGTGACGAGGGAGCCGAATGACTCGCACGTCGTGGCAGAAGTACTTCCCGCCAAACTGGGCCCCGATGCCGTTCTTTCGCGAGAGCTCGAGGATCTGAGCTTCCGTTTCGAGGTCCCTGAAGCCGCGACCGAGCTCGTTCCCCGTCTTGGGTAGGCTATCTAGATAACGCGTCGAAGCAAGCTTGGCGACCTTGAGCGCGTACTCGGCCGAGCTACCTCCGACGACCACCGCCAAGTGATACGGAGGACAGGCCGCGGTGCCGAGTGAACGCATCTTCTCGTCCATGAACTTCGCGAAGCTCTGGGGATTCAAGAGCGCCTTGGTCTCTTGATAGAGGTAGCTCTTGTTCGCCGATCCGCCTCCTTTGGCCATGTATAGCAGCTTGTAGGCGTCACCGTCCGTCGCGAAGATCTCGATCTGTGCCGGCAAATTGTCGCCGGTGTTCTTCTCTTTGAACATGTCGAGCGGCGCGAGCTGCGAGTAGCGCAGGTGCGAGGTCTGGTAGGTCTCGTAGATGCCGCGAGCAATGGCGGCCTCGTCCCCGCCGCCGGTGAAAACGAGCTGGCCCTTCTTGCCCATGACGATCGCGGTGCCGGTGTCTTGACACATGGGGAGCACACCACCAGCCGAGATGTTGGCGTTCTTGAGCAGATCGAGGGCCACGAAGCGGTCATTCGCTGAAGCCTCCGGATCGTCGAGAATCGTGCGGAGCTGCAGAAGATGACCCGGTCGAAGCAGATGGGCGATGTCCACCATCGCCTCTCGTGTGAGCCGAGTCAGGACCTCGGGCTCCACCTTCAAGAAGGACTGACCGCCCGCCTCAAAAGTGGAGACGCCGTCCTTGGTGAGGAGGCGATAGGGGGTGGAGTCCGCCGCCAGGGGGAGCATGTCTTGAAACTGAAAAGCCACGCGCGGGAGCATACCGACCTTGTGCGCCTCAGGAAATAGGAGGTTCAACTTTCCAGGGGGCTAGGGATGAAGCCTCGGCTCGGCTAGCATGCGCGGCCATGACCAAGTCACTCTCGGGAAAAACCGTCCTTGTCACTGGCGCCTCGCGAGGCCTTGGCGTGCATCTCGTGCGGGCCCTCGCCGAGGCCGGTGCGGACTTGATCCTTTGCGCCCGCGATGCAGAGCGCCTGAGCACCGTGGCCCAGGAGTTCATCGAGGCGGGGAGCAAGGTCAGCATCATCGTCGCCGACATCACGCGTTCTGAAGAGCGCAGGCGCCTCGTGGAGGAGGCGGGGTCCATCGACGTGCTCGTAAACAACGCGGGGCTCGAGATCGCGATGCGGCTCTTGGATCAAACGGATGAAGACGTATCGCGGCAGCTCGAACTCAATCTCGCCACGCCCATCGATCTCACACGTCGCGTCCTGCCGGGGATGATCGAGCGAAAGTCTGGCGTCATCGTGAACATCTCGTCCATGTCTGGAAAGTCGCCCACCCCATTCAACTCGGTGTACGCGGCAACCAAGTTCGGACTCAACGGCTTCACCTCTTCGATCGCGATCGAACTCGAGGGGACGGGCGTGCACGTGGGGGTCGTGTGTCCGAGCTTCATCGCCGAGTCCGGGATGTGGGCCGACACCGGACTGAAGGCCCCCGCGATGCTGAAGGAGGTTTCACCGACCAAAGTTGCGAAGGCGGTGCTCAAGGTGATCGCCGGCGCGCGTGAGGTGTTGGTGACGCCGAGTCCGGTGCGACCCTTGCTCGCCATCAAGGAGATTCTTCCGGGCCTGGACGGCGGTGTTCTGCGCGCGATGGGAGTGCTGAAGGTCCTCGAAGAGCGCGCCGACACCATCGCTCGCTCGAGGGGATGAAGCTCCGTCTCGCTCGGGAACTGACGCCGTGCTGTTTAACTCGCTCGAGTTCGTCTACTTCCTGCTCGGGGTGCTGGTGCTCTACCACAGCCTCGAACGCCGGGCTCAGAACGTCCTCCTGCTGGCGGCGAGCTACTACTTCTACGGCTCCTGGAACTGGCGCTTCCTCGGGCTCATCCTGCTCTCCACCTTCGTGGACTACGTGTGCGCGCGCATCATCGATGCCGAAGACAGCGGACCTCGTCGGCGAAAGGCCGCGCTCTTCGCGAGCATCGTCTCCAACCTGGGTATCCTCGCGACCTTCAAACACTTCAACTTCTTCATCGAAAGTCTGTCGGAGCTCGGCCTCGGGTTCGATCCCACGAGCCTACGTCTCGATGTGGTGTTGCCGGTAGGTATCTCCTTCTACACCTTTCAAACGATGAGCTACACGATCGATGTCTATCGCAAGGACCTCGAGGCCTCGCGGAGCTTGCTCGACTTCAGCGTGTACGTGGCGTTCTTTCCGCAGCTCGTCGCGGGTCCCATCGAGCGTGCGAGCCACTTCTTGCCGCAAGTGCAGAAGGTCCGCGGCGTTCGCTACGACTTGGTCTGCCAGGGGTCGTGGCTCATTCTGTTCGGGCTCTTCAAGAAGGTCGTGCTCGCCGACAACATGGCGCCGATCGCAGACGCGGCCTTCACCCACGCGGATGAGCTCTCGGGCCTCGAGGTGTTGACCGGGGTGTACGCGTTTGCGCTGCAGATCTACGGTGATTTCTCGGGCTACTCGGCCATCGCGCGGGGCGCCGCTCTGCTCATGGGCTTCGAGCTCCTGCAGAACTTCCGGATGCCGTACTTTGCCACCTCGCCGTCAGACTTCTGGCGGCGCTGGCACATCAGCTTGTCCACGTGGCTAAGAGACTACTTGTACATCTCGCTTGGCGGCAACCGACGCGGCCCCACGCGGACCTATGTGAACCTCATGCTCACCATGTTGCTCGGCGGCCTCTGGCACGGCGCGGCCTGGCACTTCGTCGCTTGGGGCGCTTTCCACGGCGCGCTCCTCATCCTGTATGCGTCGTTTCCTCGCGATCTACTCGGATCGGTGCTCGCACGAGTTTCAAGTCGCGTGCGTTCGACGGCGGGAGGGCTCGTGTTCTTCCACCTCACGTGCCTCGGATGGGTCTTGTTTCGAGCGGACAATATGCAAATGATCTCGGACGTGCTCGGCTCGGCGGGGCGCTTCTGGCCAGACCCTGCTTCCGTCGGCGCGGCGCAGCTCGGCACGCTCTGGGTGCTGATCTCGCTCTCCTTCGGTCCCGTCTTGCTCGTCGAATGGGCGCAGGAGGCCTCCAAAGACATGTGGGTCCATCGCCGATGGCCCGCCTGGGTGCGACTCTTTCTCTACGCGCTGCTCTTCGGTCTCATCACCTCCATCGGGGTCACTCAGGGCAAGGAGTTCATCTATTTTCAATTTTGACCCCTATCGGCGTCTATGGAGGTTGCCTCCTCGTCTTCACGCTTGGCACGGGTTGCTCGCGCTCACCGCCTTAGTGATCGTTGTGACGGCCGCGGCGCTGCAGCGCGCTCACTTCTCTCCCCCCCTTTGGAAGACGGAGCGCGCGCGTGTGCTCTTCATCGGGAGTTCTCACGTCGGCAACGGCATCGCCCTCGCGATTCCCGCCTACGGACCCGAGGTCGCGGTGCTCCACTACCCGGGCATGGACTCGGTGCTGGCGTTGTCGGCGTATCGCCGTCACAAGGAGCGCTGGCCCGCCCTCGCGGTCGCGGTTCTGGAGCTCGACGAGTTTGTGCTGCTCAGCGACATCGAGAAGTCTCGCAAGGCCGACATGTCCTCGCTGGCCACTCGGCTGGGGCTCGAAGCCTGGGATCTTCCGAACTTCCCCGAGGAACCCGTGCGTCTCTTGTGGCGACTTCGCAATCTTCTGATGGGCCGCGGACTGCTGCTCATGCAACCGGATCTCCGACTCAGCACCCCGGCGGTCCTCCGACGGGTACACGGAACGTCTGAAGTCTTCGCGGTGTCATCGAGCGCTGTGGTTCCCTCCTTCCCCGTCGTGTTCGATCCTTCAAAGGGCAGAGCAAGGGTGGAGTTCATCGAGCGCCTCAAACGCACGAACGTGCAGGACAACATCGATGCGTTCCTCGAACTCGTAAGCTTGCTCTATCGCTGCGGGGTGCAGGTGGTGTTCCTCACCGTGCCCACGCACGCGTCGTACACGACGGTTCGACCGCCGGAGTGGGATGTGCTCCTCCAGCGTGTCGCGGCGGAGGCGGAAGCGGCGGTGGGCGAGCCGATTCCGTGGTGGCAGATGCGAACGAACGCGGGCTTCGAGGACGAAGCCCTCTATCAGAATCTCGACCACCTCAACCGCGAGGGCGCGGCCAAGCTCGCAGACGTCCTGAAGCCGCGGATCGAGGAGTTGCTTCGCTAGCCGCAGCTTGGATCTTCACTCGAGTTCGGCCATGAGGAGTCGGTTCTTCGGCGTGATCTCCTCCGGGATGTGCTGCGTGTAGACCGTGTATCCAGCGCGCCGCAGTCGCTCCGCGCGCTCCACATCGATCGCCAACGCCCGATCGAGCCAGCCTTCGAGACCGGTGGGCTCCGAGCCTCCGTGCGCGTGACAGCACGGCAGGACCGCGACTCGAGCGCCGACCGACATCGCACGTTCGAGCACGAGGTCCGTGAGGGGACCGCAAGCGTGGGTCGAGACAATCACGTCGGTGGGCAACAACTCCACCGCTTCGATCTCGCCCGATTCGATCTGAACCCGCTCCGCCAGAAACGGCCAGGTCTCGCTCAGCCTCGCGTGCAGTCGTGCCGCAGACGGGGGCACCACGAGATCGACGCCGAGCGCGCTCCCAGACGTCTTGTCGATGATCGTCATCATCTGCGCGACGAGCCCGTGACCACACGCGAGGTCCACAGTGCGTCCGCCTTTGAAGCGTCGACGGGTTCGACGCGCCACTTCCCAAGATTCGTAGAGCTCCTTGCGAGGCAGACACTCGGCCTGGCACACCGCGCGGGCGATCCGATCGAAGAGCGAGTCGCTGCTGAAGTGAGGCAGTGTTCCGAGTCCGAGGCGCTTCCTGGAGTGGATATCGTGCCGCATCGCTTCAAGGGAGTGGCTACCATGGCCGCTCCCAACGACCGAGGCGAAATGACGCCCGACGCTCGACGCTCACCGATAGGTGCAGGTGAGGAGCAGCCTTCCGTCCGCCTCATCGCAGGTGGGATCGGCCGGACAGATCGAGCCCAGGTCGAGGCAACCGCAGCTTGGCTCGGAGCCGTCGCAGACAAGATACCGGGAGGCATCGATGCAGCGTTCGCTGACTTCGGCATCCGCAGCGCCACCGAGCGTTCGGAGGCAGAGCTGTCCGGCCGCGCAACCAGCCTCGCTGCAGGGAGGACAGCTCAGGATCTCGTGACCGCAGAGCCCATCGTCGCCGCGTACGCATCGACCGCTTGGACCGGAGTAGTGGACACCGTCCTCACACAATCGGTTGGGCATCGCTGGCGCCGGGCCACACTCATCGGGCCCACACTCGCTGGTCGAACCGGGATCGACGGGCGTGCAGTAGCCGGGCGCCTCGAGCACGGGCCGACACAGCGCATCGGGCGGACAGTCGAATGCGCGTTCGCAGGCATATCCTTCCGGACACTCCTGATCGGATCGACACTCGAGACACGCGAAGTCCTGACACGCGACGGAACCGTCCCTCTGACATGAGCAGGCTCGGCACGGGCCGAACACTGCGCCGGGTGGATAACGACGCCCTTCGTATTCGCAGCCGATCGCCGGGTCGGTGCAGGTGCCAGGGATGTCCGGCAGCGCCCCGCAGAGCGCGCCCGGAGGGCAGATTCGTTCCCCGCTGCAGATCTGACCACGCCTGCAGTCGCGGTCGGACCAACAGCTCCGGTCCGCATCCGCGGCCGTGTCGTCGCCGGTGGGGCGGCCGGCGACGGGCAGCGTGGCGTTGGTCTGCCCACCCTCGGACTCGGGGCCGCCGCAGGCCGCCAACGAGGCGATGAGCGCAGCAGTGAAAATGACCGGCGAAGTTCGTGGACTCATGCCTCCGTTATCGAGGATCCGATCCGGATGGACACTTACAGCCCCTGACACCAGGGTTAAAGTGGGTGCAGTCCGGTGGTTTGCGCCTGCATCGAGCGCTCGTGCATGCTGCGCCGGAGAGGGTGAACGACCGCATCAGCGCAGGCGAGATCATCGCGAATCGCTACCTCCTGAGGAAGCTCCTGGGCCGGGGCGGTCAGGCCTCGGTGTGGCTCGCGCACGACCTCGAGAGCAAGAGCGAGATCGCGCTCAAGATCGCCAGCTCGCGTGCGAGAAGCAACGTTCAATCCCTCGATCGGTTGCTGCGGGAGGCGACACTGCTCCGGAAACTCGAGCACCCCCATATCGCGCGTTGCCTCGACTTCGCCATCGACGCTGAGTGCCCGTACATCTCCATGGAGTACGTCCGCGGAGTCAGCCTCGCGCACGAGATGAGAACGCGTGCACAGACCCACAAGACGTTCTCCCTGGGCGAGGTCCACGAGATGTTTGCCCAGCTCTTGGAGGCCATTGGCTACGCGCACGGCCTCGGCGTCGTGCACCGCGACCTCAAGCCGGACAATGTGATGTTTGTGGAAGCGAGCGACGGCATTCGAGTGAAGCTCCTCGACCTGGGGGTCGCAAAACTGCTGGAGCAAGACCACCATGCGGAGACCACCCAGGGTCGGGTCCTCGGTTCGGTGATGTATATGTCGCCGGAACAGGCGGCTGGCGACCGCGTCGATGCTCGAGCCGACGTCTTTGCTCTGGGGGTCATCCTATTCGAGGTGCTCACCCTTCGGCGCGCCTGGGCGCAAGGCGAAGACGGCTTGCCGATGCCGGCATTCACCCGCCGGATTCCACGCAGCCCACGCAACGCACCGACGGAGATCCTGAGCCGCATCCTCGCCGTCGATCGTCCGAAGCCCTCGCGATGGCGAGCGAACCAGCCCGCCGAACTCGATACGCTCGTCGCTCGCGCGACCGCAGTCCCATACGAGGTACGCATCGAAAGCGCCGAGGTCTTCGCGGCCTCTCTCGAAGCAGCGCTGGGCGCGGGAGAACCTCGAACCCGCTTGACCGTGATGGCGGACCGCAAGGACGGCCCCTTGGAGCTGGAGGTCGATCCGAGCGGGGATGCGGTCGCCCGAGATCGACCGTCGGACGAGCTGGCGCAGGCACGACTCCAGGCGGTGGGTCCCGCCTACGGGGCGACCATCACCGGCCCGGGTGGGGGACCGAGTTCAGAGGGACCTGCATCCATGGCGCTCGCTCCCGGACCGGCCCTGTCTCGCTCGCCCTTCGACGCGCCGGTGCGCTCGAGGCTGCCGCTCATCGCTGCACTCACGCTGCTCCTTGCCCTCGGAGGCGTCAGTGCGATCATCGCGTCTTCGACCCAGGATACTCCCTTGATCATTCAAGCCGAACCTCGTGCGCTTCCGGTTCCGCGTGTGGAGTTCGCTGCCCCGGTCGTCGAAGCTCCAGGCCCTGCTGCCGAGCCCCCCGCGGAGGTGGAGGCCGAGGATCCGGAGCCCGCGCCGAACCCTGAAACACCCTGGCAAACCAGCCGCGTCGGCGAGTCCCCGAAGTCGAAGCCGCTTCGGGTCAAGTCATCACGTCCGGCCGCAGCGCCTTCGGAGGGGCAGCGGTTTCCGAAAGTCGCCGCGCAGCTTGCGGCTCTGCGGCGAGACCCCTCGAACCTGACGCTCTTGAATGAGACCGCGCAGACGATCGTGGAGGCGGCGGAGGGCGCCGTCACGTCAAAACCAAAGCTCGAGCGAATCCAGAGGTTGGCGACCGCGAGCATGCGGGTCGCGGACGTTGCTCAACTCGAGCGGGCGTTCAGTGAACTTCAAGCGTCGGCGGACTGAGTGAGCCTGCCGGCATGGTGATCGCGGTCCGACCGCGCTACAGTAGACCATCGTGCTTCTGCTCTTTCACCTGGCAGTCGCGACGATCGTGTGCGCTGCTCCAGAGCGGGCCGCCACGAACGCGCTTTCGTTTCAACCACGCGCTCGCGCGGTGCTGTTGGTCGTGACCCCGAAAGGCACGACGACCGGACTCGCTAGCGCCACCCTCTTCGATGCGGCCAACGCCGAACTGGAGCGTCGAACCGACCTCGAGCTCGAGTCGATCGAACGCACTGGGGTCGACCTGGAGGTTCTCCGCACTTGTCCGGATGACCGGCCTCTCGGCTGCTGGGTGAGTGCCATCGTCCAGTCGTCGCGGAGTGGAGTTCGCGCGGAGGCCCGACTGCTCTTCGTTGTATCGCTGTATCCCATCGAGCACGGCGAACATGTTCTGCACTTCAGCCTCGTCGATCTTCCGGCCGCACACAGGACCTATTTGCAGATCCGAGATCAGGGAGAAGCGGATTGGCAAGAGCGCGCCGAAGATGCGCTGCACGCGGGCGCCGTGCACGCCGACACCGCGCGCTTCTCGAGCCTGGAGATCGGGGACCTCAGGGCGTACTTCGCGTCGCGCTTCGATGGCGACTTCCGATCTTACCTCGAGCGCAGTGGACACTCGGTCCGCCTGGGGCGTGTTGTGGTCGGAGGGACGCCCGCCGGCCTCGAACTCGCGATCGACGGGCGGGTAGCCGGCCTGAGTCGGTCGCCAGAGACAGAGGTGACGGAGGTGCCGGCCGGCACGCATGAGCTCGTTCTGAGATCGAGCGATGGATCGACGATGCGGACCACCGTCAACATCGAGCCCGGAGTCACCGCGCGAGTCGAGTATGTTGCCCCGCCTCCGCCCGCTTCGCTCTTCCGGCGCGGAACGTTTTGGACTGCGGTTGGCCTCGGAGCGGTCGGGGCAGCGATCTCCGTCGCGGCGCTGGTTCAGGCGGGGGCGAGTGTACAGACCGCGTGCGTGATCTCACCTGGCGCAGATTCGAGTGCGTGTCCCGTGCCTGGGTTTCCAACGCTCGGCTTCGATCCCGGCGATGCCCCGAGCACCAACTTCAGCGAGCTGAATCCCGGCGGCCCCAGCACGGCTGCATTGGGACTCTCGTTGCTGGGTGCCGGCGGCGTGACCGCGGCTTCCCTCCTGCTATTCGGTGAGCCCGACGAGGTTCCGTGGCCTCAGATCGCCGCGGGCGTCGCCGTCGGCGTCGGAGCCTTACTCGTAGTCTCGCTGGTCGATCCGCGGGAGACGCGGCCATGAGGTTGCGGCTCGCGGGTCTCGTGCTGTGGGCGGCCGCCTGCGGCGTCAAACACAGCACCATCGAGGTGGACATCCCGGACGACATCACACACGTGGCGGTGGTCGAGGTCGACGAACACGGGGAGGTTCTCTTTGGCAGTCCACTCCACCGGATCGAACCCAATGAGCCGTTCGGCATCGCTTCGGGTTCCGAGTCGAACACCCTCGTCGTCGGATACTCACGAGATCAGCTCGCCCCCTACGATGTCGAGAACCGAGCCGAGCTCGTTGAGCGCGCCCGGCTCGAGCGCCCCGACGCCTGCGCTCCTCGACTTCCGATTCCAAAGTGGTCGGGGGTCTGGAGCAGCGCCGACCGCTTGACGACCTCGGCCGCGCCCGGCCCCATCGCGACAGCAGACTTCCTGAAGGACCGATGCCCCGATCTGTCCAACGTCGACATCGACATCGACCGGCGTTGTAGCCCCGTTCGATGCTCGCTCGGTCAGCGAAGCGTAGGTCCCTGCCGTATCGAGCTCGACCTCTTAGACTGTGGCCTCGAACCCGCGATGGTGACCTTCGACCCGCGCGGGCAGTCCTGCATCGAGTGGGGCCGAAACGAAGCCCTGTGCGAAAGTGGCCTCGGAGTCGAGCCCTCCATCGAGCAACTCTCGTGCGGCGGCGAAAGCGCATGCCTCTACGATCTCTACGCCAACCTAGACCCCGACAACGCGCCTTTCGAGACAGATACGGTGCGCCTGTTTGATGCCCCACCGTTCGTACACACGGGACTTAGACGCAGCGCGGTGCCCGTACCTCGGGCGCGCCTGCGATATACGGGCTACGCGCTCGACATGATCGTGCTGGGCGCTCGGGTCCTGGTGGTCGTGACTCACGACAACACCCCGAATCAGGAGTGTGCGGGCCTGCTGCCTCGTCAGCTCTTCGCCTACGATGTCGACAGCCTCGAACGGGTGCGCTCGAGCACGGTCCCCGCCTGCATGACCCAGCTACTCCCTGACCCCTCGGGCGATGGATTCCTCGCGACCTTCGCACTCGATGGAGAGTGGCACGTGGGTCGCTTCGATGAGCGCGGCCGCATGCTTCAGGCTCGACCCGTCGACGGCCGCTCGATGCCCGGCCCGAGCGAACCGGTGAAGCTCGCGTTCGTGGACTTCGAGCCTGCGGATGTTGCGTTGGTCGACGGAGGGCGCTGGATGGCGGCGTTGTTCGACCGACGGAGGGACTTCGACATGACGATGCCCAGGTCCATCGTGACCCTCCACGACACGACGACCATGGAGATGGTCGCTCGACATGAGCTCGAGGGGGTGGAAGACGCGCGCTCCCTGACCGTTCAAGGCGATCAACTGGTGCTCGCCTCGCCGTTCACGCATCGAGTTCTGTGGATCGACGCACTCAGCGGGGACCTCGTCGACGCGCTGGCTGTTCAACAAGACACCCTGAAGCTCTCTAGCTTCTCGACCATCTCGACCAACCGCGACGAATCGTTGCTCCTCGTCGGGGTGACAGGCGGCGAGCGTGCGCTGATGGCCATCCGCGGCGGCAGCAGCGGCGAGATCCGTCGGATGGTGTTCTTTGATCGCGAGGTCGATACCTTCGCCCAAACCCCTTGGCCTTCCGACCCTTCCCGCTTCGTGATCGGAGGGATCTCGCTCACTCCGAAAGGCGAGTGGGTGGGCGTCATCGGCTTCAACGAACCCGAACAGAGCCGATTCTCGCCCGACACCTGGGAGATCGGCGCCGGACTGGTGAGCCAGCTCGAGGCAGACGATGCGGGGCGGATCTTTGCGCTCCTGCCCTGGGTGCCGGCATTGGTGCGACTGACGCCCAAGCCGTAGGGCCTCAAACGATCTCGATCCGGTCCGTGCAGATGCGGCGCTGCCCTGGTCGCACTTCGACGATCTCGGCTGCCCCTTCGATGCCGGCCTTCGTGAGCTGGCGACGCACCCGAAAGATCGCCACGTCGAGTGCGTTGGTCCCCATGGCGAGCATGCGCTGCAGCTCATCGCGATCGACCCAACCACGCTCCGCGATCGCTTCATCGGCGTCCTCGAGTCGAAGCCGCGCGAGCGTGAGGAGCACGTACAGGTGCTCGCGGCGAGGCAACGGGATTTCGAGGTCCCCGTGCAAGATCACGAGGTCCACGTGCTCCTCGTTTCGGCTCACGTGAAACCGAAGGGTGACGTTGCCGATGGCGGGCCCCTCCTCCGCAAATGGAGTGCCCTCCGGGATGTCGGGAGGCTCGATGCGAAACACCCGACCTCCCACGCTGAGCACCTCCGTGCCACCGAGCTTGCGCGGTGGCTCTACCTCGCTCTCGACGATGAACTCGCCGCGCTTTGTCTCGTAGACGGAAGCCTGCGGGTCATCCTCGGTCGGTAAGACGAGGACGCCATCGACGGCGCAAACGACCTCCGCGGTCGCGAGGTCGACCGCCAGAAGAGGTGGCGCTGATGCGTCCTCGAGCACCCAGCCATCCTTGGCGCCAAAGCCGATTATGGCTCCCTGATGGACCGCGACCGTGGTGCCAGGCTGAACACGCATGCCATCGACGAAGCTCCCGTTCTTGCTCCCGAGGTCTCGGAGCTCCCAGCCCGACCCCGTGTAGCTCAGGATGGCGTGCTCGCCCGACGCGAGCGAATCTGTGAGACGAAGCAGGCAGGACGGAGAACGACCGACCAGGGTGCGCGCCGACAACCGAAAGGACTCGTCCGTCTTGTCCTGGCGTACCGTGGCCATATTCCAGAGTTTACGACCGTACCCGAAAGTGCGCCAGTTCCGCGGTGCCGGGTCCCGAACAGGTGTCACGCGGGCCCACTGGGCGGCGACAACGGATAGGTGGCTCCGTCGAGCTTGGCGACGAACGACTCCCCCGTGCGGACCAGCCGGAGGCCCGCGATCTTCACCTGTACCACCGAGTCAAAATGCATCGAGCCGCCCCAGTACGTGTAGCCAAGCTCGAGCGCATCGGCGGAGATTCTGAATTCGATTCCCACATTGCACTGTGGACAGCGGGATTGACCGGAGTTGGTTGAAGCGGAGTAGCCGGTGACCGAGGCGAGGAATGCGGCGACTGCGAAGTCGGCGTGGCACGTGGGGCAGCTCGGGGTCGTCACGTGTCTCGAGATCCTGGCAGCACTGCCGGCGGCTCCCAGAGCTCCACGCGGTTTCCGTCCGGATCCATGACCCAACCGAATTTTCCAAACTCGGATTCCTCGGTCTTGTCGTCGACGGTGCAGCCTTCGGCGCGAAGCGCGGCGAGCAGGGCGTGCAGGTCCTTGACCCGGTAGTTGACCATGAACGCCGCCGTGCTGGGCGCGAAGTACTCGGACGATGCCTCAAACACGTTCCAGACCGTCGCGCCGTTCGGGTTCGGATCTTCCGGCGTGCTCCACATGAACGCTACGCCACCCCAGGGCTGAATATCCATGCCGAGGTGCTTCTGATACCAGGCCCTCAATACATCCGGGTGCCTCGACTTGATGAAGATCCCACCGATCCCGGTCACACGTTCCACGCAGTCCCCCCGCTTCCGTCGCGAGGCTAGTCTCCCGTCCGAAAAGTTCAGATCACGTTCGCGCTTGTCCTTTTCGCCCCTGGCCGACGCGCGGCCTGCGGCCGCCCTTTCGGGCTCCTCGGTCATTGGGGGCGACCCAACTCCCTTCGTAGCGCGCC
>WYAZ01000093.1 GCA_011526105.1 Deltaproteobacteria bacterium
GCGGCCCGGACATTTCTGCGGCGGCCCGGCGTTCGAACGCCTGAGTCGCACGGTGCCTTACCGAAACTACGGCACCGTCGTGGCCGCGCTCTTCTCGAAGCCGATGTCCGACAGCTCGATGGCCAGCTTCGAGACGTCAAACGAGGTGCTCTCTGCCCGAGAGGTCACGAGCTTCGACGAACTTGGTCGGCCTTTGGCATGGCGCGAAGGTGCGGGTTCCGAAGCGGGCAACTGGCTGGCGCGCCATCCGCCGCTCGTCAGTGCGAGGCTCCACGAAGCGGAAGGTCCGCGCGGTCTCATCCAGCGCGACGAGACCGATCTTGGTGGCCGCCCCTTACACTCGACGCTGTTCGCGGGCCCTGCGGCGCCGGTGTCCAGACAGAGCCTCGCGTATGACGGCGCGGGCCGCGTCGAGTCGGTGAGCGTACTCGAAGGTCAGTTCACGAACGGACTGGGGCTCGGCCAAAGCATCGTCCTCAACGACCTCGATCAGGTGACGCTCATCCGTGATGCAGAGGCGGCGGACGTCTTGGCCTATGACCTTCGCACCGACGGCGCCCCCAAGACCGTGACCTCCCACCCGGGCTCGGACGCCGAAGTCATCACCGAGACCCCGCACACCGTGCTGGGCGAGCCGCTAGGCACCCTGAGCGCGCTGGGCGTCTCTCGACAGATGAGCTACGATGCGGACCGGAGACTGCGGAGCGTGGGTCAGTCCGAAAACCTCCGTCGCGTCATGAGCTACGACAGCTCGGGTCGTCTCACGCAGATGACCGAGCGCGACGGCTCCGTGTACGGCTTCGGCAGCTTCAACGCCCGGGCTCAGGCTCAGCAGATGACGCTGCCGGGCGGCGGCAGCATCAACGCCACCTACAATGCGCGCGGCGACTTGCAGACGCATACCGTGACCCCGCCGGTCGACAGCTTCGGTCCCACGGTGACCGAGACGTTTGCCTCCGATGCGCTCGGACGATTGCGCCAGGCCGACCGCTCGGGCGTGACCGTCGCGCATTCGTACAGCCCGCTCGGACCGCGCACCAAGACCGTGCTCGCGCTTGCCGCGCTGACGCTCACCATCGCGAGCCCGGTCGATGCCCAAGGCGACCCTGCTCGCATCGAGTACCCGAGTCTCCTGCACGCGGTGCACACCCGCGATGCCTCGGGCCGCTTGACCGGCGTCGCGGTGAGCGACCGCGGCGGTCCTGCCACGCCGCTCGCCACAAACTTTGTCTTCGCGACGGCCGACCTCGTGGCCTCCATGGACCTCGGTGCTGCGCTTCATCGTGCAGATGCCTACGACCACCGCCGTCGCCTCTTGGCCCGCCGCTACACGGGTCCTGGAGGTCAAGTCATCGCGGAGCTGCGTTATGCACACGACGCCGGCGATCGCGTCATCGGCAAGCAGGCTTTACATCGCGGTGGTCGCGGTGACTTTTACGCCTATGACCAAGACGGACGCCTCGTGCGCGCGGACCTCGAAGCGCGTCCGGAGGTGTCGGGCTTCGAGACGGGTCCGAGCCCTTGGGTGATACCGGCGGTGGGCTCGAATTCGGGGACGTGGCGCCCGGGCACCGGCTCGTGGGGTCGTGCACTTCTGTATGACACCCAAGGCGGTGACCGCGTCGAGGCAATCACCACGAACGTCTTCGCGGACGAGACTGCACCACCGTCGGCGTCTTCGATGCCGGCCTCGGACAGCCTGAGCTTCTCGACCGTGGTCGATGGCGTGACGCGCACCCGCGACAGTCTGGGGAACACCAAGGAGACGCTGACCACGAAGGGCTTCGTCACGTTCGAGCACGACGGCCTGTCTCGTTTGACCAAAGCCACGCGCGCCTCGGACGGCACCGAGGTCACGTATATACATCGGGCCGACGGTCCGCTGGTGCGGCGCACCGTCATGTGCGGGAGCAGCGTCGACTGCGTGACCTCGGACCGGGTGTACGTCTATGACGGCTTGCTCCTCCTCGAGGAGCGAGAGCTCGCGGGTGGGCTTGGGTTGGTGGCGCGCTATCACTACGCGGACCAGGGCGATGTGCCCGTGGCGGTGGACCTGCGCGATGCGGCCACGGGCACGCTGGAGCGGCACTACTTGGTGACGGACCACGTAGGCTCGGTGCTCGGGCTCATCGATGAGGCAGGGGTGATGGTGGAGCGCGTGGTCTACGACGTCTACGGTCATCCGCGGTTTGAGCCCCACGACGGACAAGCACCGGTGGTGTCCGAGGTCCGCGTGGAGAGCGCGACGGAGCTCTTGATCATCTTCTCGGAGCCGGTGCTGCCGCCGCTTTCGGCGCCCGGTGGTGCGACGGGCTTGGTGTCCTCGCTCGTGCCGCTCGAAGGCCAGGTGCTCGTGCGCGATCCTTCGGGCACCGACATCACCGGTGGTCTTGCGCTCGTCGAAGATGCAGCCGGGTATCGGCACGGGACCGTGTATCGGGTGCAGACGTCTGCGGCCTTGGTGCCGGCGTCCTCGTACGAAGTCGTCGTCGCGAGCGGGGCGCTGCAGGACTCGTGGCGCAACGGGGTGAGCGCGTTTTCGGCGTTGGTGAGCGGAAGCCTTGGCCCGAACTACACGGGGCCGCCGCAGGGGAGCACCGAGGTCGCGCCGGAGAGTCGGAGCACCGTGGGTAATCGCGTGCTGTGGCAGGCGCATTACTGGGACCCTGAGGTGGGCGTGTATCTAGCGAGGGCGAGAGTCTTCGATCCGTACACGGGCCTGTTCCTCCAGACCGACGCCGCGGGCCATCGGGACAGCGTGCATTTGTATGCGGGCTTCGCGAATGATCCGGTCAATCTGAGGGACGTCACGGGCCAGTGGGTGGTGCCGCTGCTCATCGCCGCAGCATCCTTGCTCACGATCGAAGGCATCGCCAACGCGCCCTCATCGGACCACTTGGCGGTCAGCGGTCCGAGTGCAGGTGAGATCGTGGCGAAGACGGCGGTCCTCGCTGCTTCAGGTGGCTTCGGCTACGGCTTGGCGAGTGGACTGGGTCTGACGGGCGGTCGACTCGCCGTAGGGACCGGGGCGTTTGGTGGCGCGTTTGCGGGTGGCGGCTTTCAAGCCACGGATGATGCCGTCGCGGGGAACTTGAGCGGCGTTGATGCTTACGCGCAGAGCATGGGCCGAGGCTTCTACTTCGGTGGTTTGTTTGGCGGGGGCTTCTATGGACTTGGGCGTGGGTTAGGCGGTCTCGGCTCGAGGGCGCGGCAGGCGATGTCGTTCGATGACATCGCAGAGCGTGGTTGGGCGTCGGGGATTCGGTCGTATGCGCGAGAGGCGACGACGGTGGCGCCTGGCCCGAGCGGGAGCGTGGCGCGGCTCCCGCGAGACGTCGCAGTGAGTTCAGTCGCACCAAGGGCGCTCCCATCGAACCGGTCTATTGGTCGGGCTTCTCACGACCGCGCGCTTCAGAATGAAGTCGCAAACCTGCCGAGGGGTGCCACCGACATCCGTGTGAACCAGCAACAAGTCAATGCACTCGGGCAACGTGTCGGAATCAACCGACCAGATCTGCAGTACACGTTGAGTGGCAGACGCTACTATATCGAGTACGAAGGTCTCACGAATCCGCGGGGAGCAGCGCATCAAGCGCGAATCCTGGCCAATGATCCGAACGCCAACTTCACCCTGAGGTTGATCCCGTGATGTTTCCGTCCCGTGTAGGTGGCCCGACAACTCAACAGGTCGGTTTCTTTGCCTGTGACCATCGCCGCCTGGCCGAATGGCTCACCGAAGGGCTCGAACCTGGCTGGACCGCGCTAGATCCGGGCTGGGAATCCATCGACGACGTGGTGGAGGCTCTCCGGCCCATGCCAGTCCTGAGCCGGTACGCCTGCATTGGGCTCAACGGTTGGGGTCTCCTCATGAGCAACGGGCCGCTCGGCACAGACGTTGGCATGTTGCCGAGCTACGCAGCTCGCGAACTCAAGTGCAGAGGAATCCGTGCCGTGCGAGTCGATGACGACGAAGCTGGCTACCCTGCGCGCATTCTTGAGGTCTATGGGCCGGGAGGTGAGCCACCCCTCGCTCTGGAGCGATCTATCGCTGCGGTCAACGACGGTGGACGATGGGTCTTTGAAACGAGCGGGACGGCGTTCGCGTTTGAGGACAAGGGGGCACATAGGAGGAGGTCCAAATCGAGTCGACTAACGGGGGAGATGCTTCACGAGTATCTACTGGCGTTGGGCGTGCCGGCCGACTCCGAACCGAGCTGGCATTCAGGCCTACTGGTCCAGAAGTCGTCCCAACCCAGGACTCAGTCCTTGTGGAATGGCTAGGAAGCGGTAGTGGTTCATCGAGATCCTCATATGCGAGACGGAGGTTTCGAGCGTGCCAAGAAACCGGGCTTCGGTGATGGATTCGCGCTGACGCAGGAACTCTCGATGACGTTCGTCGTGCGTGCGAGACTCGCCCTTTGCCGTGAGGACACGCGACTTCCGTCCTCTCGCTCAGGCGTGACCGTCGCGCATTCGTACAGCCCGCTCGGACCGCGCACCAAGACCGTGCTCACGCTTGCCGCGCTGACACTCACCATCGCGAGCCCGGTCGATGCCCAAGGTGACCCCGCTCGCATCGAGTACCCGAGTCTTCTGCACGCGGTGCACGCCCGCGATGCCTCGGGCCGCTTGACCGGCGTCGCGGTGAGCGACCGCGGCGGTCCAGCCACGCCGCTCGCCACAAACTTTGTCTTCGCGACGGCGGTACTGGTCCATCGAGATCCGTATTCGCCAAACGGGCGCTTTCCGTGTGTTCGCAGATCGGGTTTCTGTGATGGATTCGCGCGGTCGCAGGAGCTCTCGATGACGCTCTTCGGTCGTTCTCTCGGCCCAACGTGTGGGCGCTTCACACGAGTGCCTCTCTCCTTCGCGGA
>WYAZ01000094.1 GCA_011526105.1 Deltaproteobacteria bacterium
TCTGGTCGTCGCGCGAGGAGGGCGAATACTCTCTGTATTCAACCGACGAGAGCCAAAGGCGTCGCGGCGAGCAGCCGCGAAGAGGGCCGGCGACATTTGCTAGCCTCTACGTTTCCAGGGGACTAGCCCATGCTGGGCACCGAGGCGGGCCTGAAGTATCTTCTCCACTCTCGAGGTCTTTGCACTCGGGGCTCGAGTATGATCGGGGTCGCCGTGAGTTTCCTTCTGGCGGAGTCGGAGTCGGAGCCGTCGATGGTCTTGAAAGTCGGCTCTCGTCCCCATGGCTGACAACACCTCAAGGGACCTCTCGAGCCAGCTCGAGGCAATCATCGCCACGATCAACGATGGCATCATCACCATCGACGCGAAGGGTGTCATCTGCACGTTCAACCCGGCGGCCGAGCGCATGTTTGGCTATGCCGCGGTCGAGGTCGTCGGACGGAACATCGGCACTCTCACGCCCGAAGCCGATCACTCGCACCGCGACGAGTATCTCCCCCGCGACCTCAGCAGCAGCGAGCGGGAGATGATCGAAGCAGGCCGGGAGGTCGAGGGTGTCCGCAAGGACGGCTCGCGGTTCCCGCTCGATCTCGCAGTGAGCGAGATGGAGGTGGGCGGCGAGCGCATGTTCACTGTGGTCGTCCGGGACCTCACCGCCCGCAAGCTCGCGGAGCGGCAGAAGACCGCGATGCTCGCGCAGCTGAACGCTCTGAAGAGAGCCTTGGACGAGCACTCCATCGTCGCGATCACCGACGTTCGAGGGAAGATCACCTACGCCAACGACAAGTTCTGCGCGGTCTCCAAGTACTCACGCTCGGAGCTGCTGGGACAGGACCATCGGATCCTCAGCTCTGGTCACCACTCCAAAGAGTTCATCCGGTCGCTCTGGACCACCATCGCCCGAGGCGCAACCTGGAGGGGCGAGCTGAAGAACCGCGCCAAGGACGGTTCGTTCTACTGGGTTGAGACCACGATCGTTCCCCTGGCCGGTCCAGACGGCAAACCGGTTCAGTACGTGGCCATCCGCACGGAGATCACCGAGCGCAAGGCCGCCGACGACGCGGCCGAGGATCTGCGAGGGATCCTCGAGAACGCGTCCGACTTCATCATCTTCGCCGATCGGAACAAGATCATTCGATACTGCAACCGCGTCGAACCACCGCACACTCCGGAACAGGTCGTCGGCTCCAACTGGCTCGAGTACTTCACGCCCGAACAGCGCCCAGAGCTCGGTCGGATCTTCGATTCGGTGGTGGACAGCGGGCAGCCCGCGAACTGCGAGGCGTCGGTGCCGGAGCCGGATGGGACGTCCCGGAGCTACGCGTGTCACCTCGGCCGCATCATTCGTGACCCGGCCTCCCCGGGGGTCGTGATCATCGCGCGCGACGTGACCGATACGAGACGCACGGAAGCGCAGCTCATCCAGTCTGAACGCATGGCGTCCGTCGGCATCCTCGCGGCAGGTGTGGCGCACGAGATCAACAACCCCCTCGCGGCGGTCATCGCCAACCTCGACCTGGCCTCGCGCGAGGTGTCAGAACTCACGAAGCGGTTCGCGCTCTCCTCCGATCTCGGAGATGAGCTCCGCGATGCCCGAGACTGCGCGGAGCGCATCCGCGTTATCGTGCGCGATCTCCGTATCTTCTCTCGATCCGAGCAGGATGCGCGCGGCCCCGTCGATACGAAGCGCGTGCTGGAGTCGATGCTGCGGATGGTCTGGAACGAGGTCCGGCACCGCGCTCGGCTCGTCGAGCAGTACGGCGAGGTGCCTCCGGTGGAGGCCAACGAGGCGCGGCTCGGGCAGATCTTTCTCAATCTGATCACAAACGCGGCCCAGGCCATCCCGGAGGGGCGAGCGGACCAGAACGAGATCCGCATCTCGACGCGCCTGGGTGAGGTCGGATTTGTGATCATCGAGATCGCCGACACCGGCGCGGGTATGTCACCGGAGGTCCAGAGACAGATATTCACTCCGTTCTTCACGACTAAAGCCGCCGGAGTGGGGACCGGCCTCGGGCTCGCCATCTGCCTCAGGCTCGTCGAGGAGATGGGCGGCCGGCTCGAGGTCGAAAGCGAGCTGGGCAAGGGGACCCGATTTCGGCTCCACGCACGTGCGGCCCGCAGCGAAGAGGAACCGGTGATTCCGGAGATGGTTTCGGCGCGCGGGGAGAGACGGGGTGCCATCCTCGTCATCGACGACGAGCCCGTCATCGGGAAGGCGATTCGGAGATCGCTGTGTGCCGAGCACGAGGTGTCGGCGACCAACTCCGCACGCAAGGCGCTCGAGCGGATCAAGGCGGGAGAGCGATTCGACGCCATCCTCTGCGATCTGATGATGCCCGACCTCACCGGAATGGACCTGCACGCCGAGCTGTCGAAGTGCGCTCCGGAACAGGCTGAACGCATGATCTTCATGACCGGGGGCGCTTTCACAACGGACGCACAGGAGTTCCTCGACCGTGTCCCGAACCTGCGGTTCGACAAGCCGTTTGATCGCCGCCAACTCCTCGCCCTCATCAACGAGCGCATCCGTTGACACTCGTCAGGCGCCGAGAAGGAACAGCGACCACCGCCCCCGCGGCCACCTTCATCGCGCGGTGATGAACGCCGGCTTCCGAGTGAATCGCCCCGGGAGTTCGTAGGCCTCGATACACGCCTCTGGATTCGGGTATGATCCTTCGATGGCGCCGGCGATCAGGAGCTCACGGAGGTGTCCGCTCGGCGGCGCCCCAGCGCTCGCGCTGGGCCTCTTCGCGTGTCAGGACCAGTCGCCCACGCTCGCGGCTTGGCCCGCGGACATCGACATCGCGGTCGCCGTTCGCGGAAGCGGCACGCAGCTCGAGGTCCTAGGCGTGGTGGCCTTCGAAGGCGGGCAGCTTCGAACCGAGAGCCTCTCGTTTCCTGCACCGGAGTCCTCCCAGACGCGAGTCCAAGTCCTGGGTTGGTCCAAGAGCGAACTTCTAGCTCGGCTCCCCGAACTCGATCCCGACCGATGGTTTGCCGTCGAGGCCGTCTCGGACGGGCGTGCATGCACGACTGGCTCCGTGATCTCGGAGGAGGTGCGTCGCTACCCGCTCCTGGCCCTGGAGCCCCGGGTGTTCGCGTTCCAGGAGAGCACGAACACCTTCGAGCCCGACGCAGCTCCGCTTCGATCGGTCACGGACGTGGCGCTCGATATTCCGCTCAGGCCGAACCTGTGCGGCGCACGATCGCCGTCACGGTGGGAGCGACTCGATGAGGAGACGCTCCCACCCTTTGTCGTGATCGACGGCGTTGCTCAGGGCCAGCGGGACAGCTCCGACTTCGTCTTCAAGCGTGTCGAACGCATCGACGCGAACCGCATCGTCGTCCTGAGCGCCTCCCGGCTCCTCCTTCTCGAGCGCGGCCGGGTCTTCTCGGACACCTCGGCCGAGATCCTTCAGAGTGCGCTGCTCCCTCCCCCGCCCGATGAGCTGCTCTTGACCGGGCGTTGGTGGTTGACCGACCTGTCGATCGACCCGCGTTCGCGCGAGCGCGAGATCCGCACTCTGCTGGTGTCCGCCTTATACTTCACGGGGGCGGGATCCAACCGGGTCGACCGAGGGGGCGGGGTCTTTGAGGTCGATGTATCGTCGAGCGGATTCGTTCCGCCCATCCGCACCTCGACGGTCTTCTGGGACGGGATCGGCTTCCCGGAGTCGGTGTCCGCAGATGGGGACGGCGGATGGGTGGCGGTGGGCTCGACCGGGCTCGTCTTGCGCAAGGACGGGGAGGCGACACCCGTGCGCCGAGGTCGCGTGGATTCGATGAGCTGGTTTCGGCGTGTGATCTCGACGCTCCATCCGCTGGCGAGACACCTGGCCGGATCGGAAGAGGGCGTCGTGGCGTTCGGCGATCTGCGCGGCCCGCTGAACCTGGTCACGCTCGAGCAGCCGGGGGATGTCGCCACCTCGATCCGCGGGCTCGTCGCCATACCCGAACAGCCGCCTCGAGTTGTGATCAGCACGTTCTCGAGCGGCGCACTCGAGCTCGAACGTGACGCGACCTGGTCGCGCTTCGGCTTTCAGACCATCGGACCGCTGGGCTGCACCTCCACCGAGAACGCTTGTGGTTTTCGAACCCTGGGCGCAGGGCCCATGGCCTCGGAGCACCCGGGTATCGTGTACGCCACATCGGATCGTTGCGGCGACCTGACCGTGGTCGATCTCGAACTCCGATGCGCACGCGCTCTGCCGCTCGGACTCGGAGAGATGTCCGACCTCGAGGCCAGTCATGGTCTGCTCACCGGGGTGGGCGAGTTGGGCACGGTGCTCGAGGTGTTCCTCGAGGAGTGAGCGGCTCGGCCTCGGAGCGACCGATGGCCCCATGACCGACGTGCTTGGACGGATGCAGCTCATCCACGGGGCGCGAGCTCGCGATGCGTCCCTCGCCTCCGCCGCCCGTCGAGCCTTCCCGAGCGTCGCGCCAAAGCAACCGCTTGGCACGTTGCCAGATACGCGAACCTCTGTTCTCCTGCCTACCAGCCCCCTTGAGAAACATACGTTTCAGTTCACCTTGGAGCCAGGGCTTCGCCATGGCCTGGCTGACTGCACTCGCGGCCGCGTGCGGCGACTCCACGCCCGCCATTGGAGACGGGGGCGCGAACTGCCGAGAAGATCCTGAACGCTGCCTGGCCCTCAGCTTCTCCTGCGGCCGGTTTCAGGACGATGACGGTCAATGCCTGAGCTGCGGAGGATGCCCCCTACCCGAGACCTGCGGAGGAGGAGGTCTGGCCCATCGATGCGGTTGCACCCCTCGAACCTGTCAGGAGCAAGGAGTGCAGTGCGGTGAGATCGACGACGGCTGTGGGGCGCCGACCACCTGTGGTCCTTGCCCGACTTCGGAGGTGTGCATCGGCCGGATGTGCCGACCTCGGATCGAGCTCGGCGGAGACTGCTCGACCGCACGCGACGCCTGCCAGGCCGGCACAACGTGCTGCCTGGTGGGAACCGGCACTCTCTGTATTGCACCGACCAACGAAGGGATCTGCCCAGCAGAGCTGCCCGACCTCAGCTTGGGCGAGGTCGAGACTCGACGCTCGATCTCACTCACACATCGCAGCTTCGGGACCGAAGACTGCGCACTCGGCGACGGCTGCATTCGAGCCCCCGGCGACCGCCACCTCCTTCGCTTCGCGACCCAGATCAACAACGTGGGTCGAGCTACGCTGCAGCACGGTGTTCCCCGCGGGAATCCGGACTTCGTGTTCGACGCTTGCGCGACCCACCTGCACTACCACTACGCGGACTTCCTCACATACTCGCTGCACCTCCGCGATCCCGATGACTCGCCGGGGGAGATGGTCGTCGAAGGCTTCAAATTCGCGCACTGCATCGAAGACGCTACGCCGCTGAGCCCGGCCTCGCCCGCGCGCGGCGACTTCTCCTGCAGTAGCCCAGATACTCGCCAAGGCCTCTCGCCCGGGTGGGGCATTCCGTACGCGGCGAACATCGATTGCCAATGGCTCGACGTCACGGGCGTACCCGAAGGGGACTACCTGCTTCGCATCATCATCGATCCGCAGAACAAGATCGCCGAAGAGCGCGAGGACAACAACACCCAGGTCTTCCGAGTGAGCATTCCCGCGCTCTGAGCGGCTCTCGTCAGCGGAGCGAGAGGAGCTTCTGCCGCGCCGCGCTCAGTCGCCGCAGCCGCGATAGCAGCCGTACGGACCCTCGCCCCCGTACCGACAGGTGCCGCTCTCGCAATACCAACACCGCCCGCAGTCGCAATCGGTGCCACACTGCACGGGCCCGGTTCCTCCGGCCGAGCACCGCCCGGCGTTACAGTCGGCTTCGGTGACCTGTCCCACGAGCCGTGACATCACGAAGGCACACGAGCCCTGATTCGTCAGAGTGCCCGCGCTGTCGGAGTACGTGAAGTACCAGACGTCGGTGCCGGTCACGGTGGGATCGAGGACCGCGGTCGAGGTGACCTCGGCGGTCAAGGTCGTGCCCACCGCCTGCCACGTGCCACAGTCGAGGAAATCGGAGCCGTTGAGCTTCGTGTAGCCCCTCAGGCGGCGACCCGGGCAGATGAACCACCCCTTCTCGATCGAGAGGTCCCCACATCGGCCGGAGACCAGCCAAGCGCCCACAACACTTTGAGCGACCGTCAGGACGGGCCCCCCGCCGTCGCGGACGCCGGCATCTGGCTCGGGAGACGAGCAGTCGACGTCTTCGAGACCGACGAGCGCAGGACAGAACGTATCGATGTCATCATTGGTTCCGCAGGCGCCGACCTGCCCCTCGAGGCAGGCCTGAGCCTCGGCGCGGTGCTGGGCGAAGAAAGCGAGCATCGCGGGGCAGCTCGAATAGAAGTCGAGGAACTCCTGGTTACCCGCGGTCTGCTGCTGCGTGCAGGCGCTTCGGTCGGTCTCATAGCCGCATCCGATGGCCCAGTCACAGTACGGGTCCACGGTGGCTTCGACGAAAGCACGGAAGGCGATCGATAGCTCGCTTCCGGCGTCGGCCCCCGGGAGACCCGCGTCGACCGCGGAGTCCGAATCCGCGCACGTCGCACTGAACAGGAGTCCTAAGCAGGCGATGGATGGCCGCATTTTGCACATCTTGGACCCGGCCTCGTCGCAAAGGATGTGCCCGGTCGCGCCAACCGTCTGCGCTCGAGCCGCGGCGCATGGGCTGCGGGAATTCGAGCTTGGAGACCGGCCTCAGCGCACGTCTCGCGGTGAGGATGTCCAAGAGAACCTCTCTCAGGGACACCTCCCTGGACGCGGGGCGTTCCCCTCGACCCGAAAACCCCTCCTAGCTCCGATCGCGCGCGAGCTGGGAGGTGGTCCCAGGAGAGTACGAACGGAAAGCTCCCGAGTAGACCGATGCCCCGCTTGCGAGTGAACTATACTCAGCGCCCGGTGCCGTTCACTCGTGGTCCCCGCGCGCTCTCGGTCGCGCTTCTCGCCTTTGGATGCGCCGAGCGCAGCCCCGTCCACGTGGGCTGGCCCGAAGACTTACCGGTCGCGTCCTTTCTCGTGCGCTGGGACGGCGAGCGTTTGGGTGACATCCGAGGGCCGCTTCTGAGTGGCGCGTCGTCTCCGGCGCGCGAGGATCTGACCGAGCTCGACGAGGTGGAGACCTATCTCATCGGGCTCGATGAGGCGTCGTTGAGAAGCGCGATGCCTCGCTTGCCTGCGTCCTTTGATCCGGCGAGCCTTCGACTCGAGGCTGAAGTCGAGACCTGCGTGGCGGGCAACCTCCTGAGAAAGGGCGACGCCAGGGAGCGGCGGATGGCGCTCGGCTCGGTGGAGCATCGCACCTGGCGTCTCTCGATCGAGGGATCGTCATGGGTCGAAGACTCCACGAGTCCAGTGACCTCGCGGGCGAGTGTGACCGCACCCGAAGATCCATCCCTCTGCATCTCGGGGGGGCCCGAGCGCTTTCGTCCCTTCGGCGCAGAAGAGTCGCTCCTCGATGAGACTCGGACGCTGGCCGGTCGGCCGATCCCCACCCGAGCCTCACCCATCAATTCGCGCCACGACGTCGAGTTTCTTCGTGGTGCGTGGATTGATGACAACACGGTGGTGGTCATGAGCCACAACGCGCTCTTCCGGATCGAGCGGGGCGCACCGATCGACGACCAACCTCGGGGGTACTTGGCTTTGGCGGAGATGCTCCCCGCCGAAGTGGGGTGGTCGCCTCTGACGCTGATTGACTTCGTGATCGATCCCAGGCCGCGCACCGATGGGCGCGTCCACCTCGCGTTCCTCGCGGCGACGATCGATGTCCCCGGGTTCACCAGGAACAGCCTGCTCGGATCGACGAGTCTGGGAGAGGATGGCTTCGCTGCACCCGTCGTCGAGTGGCGCAGCGCGGGAACACTGCGAGGTGTGGCCTTCGACGAGGCCCGACACGGCATCGTGTGGACCGACCGCAGCTTCTTTCTCGTGCTCGATCCCGACCCGAGCATACCTCCCTCCCGACGAAGCCTCTCGGCGGGGCTCGTCGATCTACTCCGAGTCGCGTTCACTGGAGACATCACGCGACCTCACCTGCTCACATCGAGCCAGAACTCGTTTTATCTCGGCGATCTCCTGAGCAGCGACCTCGAGCTCGTCGAAAATCCGGAGATTCTCGTTGGAGTGCCGGTCACCACCGCTCATTACTGGACGAGCACGCACTGGGATGTGCTCTCTTCGTTCTTCATGCGGGGCTTTCTCAACTACAGCTCTAGAGACGGCTGGTCCCAGATCCAGTTCGCCGCCTCACATCAGATGGGAGACTGTACGTCGAACGTCGATGAGTGTGGACTCGCACAACCCGCAGGCATCGCACGCAGCATCAGCGGCGACCCGCGAGGATGGTTTCTCGCCGCGATGTCGGAGTGTGATGGCCTGTTTCTGCTCGACGTCGAATCCCGCTGTGCCCGGACCGTTCTTCGCGAGGGTGCCGAGAGCGCACGCTCTGCAGACTCCGGCTACTTTCGCCACGTGGCCCGGACGGACGGACGAGCCCTGATCACCGGCGACCAGGGCCGACTGGTCGAGCTCTTGCTCCCCTAACCGAGAGGCTCACAACTTGCGAGCGCTCAGGGTGTAGAGCGTCTCGGTCTTCTCGTCGTAGTACCAGTCGAGTGGTCCGAGATCGTTGGGGCTGGGGACGTTGGCGCTGAACGTTCTCGTGCTGCGCGACGTACTGCCGTCGGCACCCTTCGTCTCAGTCGTCTTGACCTGCGCGGCGTTGAGACCCGCCGAGGCCCGGTTCTCGCTGCTCCTGAGCAGCATCCCGACGTTTTGGATCTTCGAAGCGCTGCCCACAGAGAAGGCGACCTTCCCGTCGGTCCAGCTGCCTTTGCTCACCCACTTGGGCGCGGCCTTGGAGCTCTTTGCGATCTCCATCTTCTTCGTCTCCGTCTGCTCTTTCTCGAGGTCTTTGAGCAGCCCGTCCACCTCGGCTTTTCGCGCCTCGGCCTTGCTTCCGTCGGCTTCCCAGCCGAAAGCCGCAGGCGCCGAGAATGAGATACAGCCCGCGAGGATGAGTCCTAGTCGTGTTTGCATCGTCCCTCCGGACGCGAGGGTCGCCGCATTCGAACCCGAGATCAACCTGACCGAGCCCGTGAGAGCGCTCACCGATCGATGTTGGTGTCGCAGTCCGGGCTGAGATTGCGAAAACGCAGGAGCGCGAGCGTGGGCAACGGCCTGAAGGGCTCGGTCGCCACGGCCACGAGTCCATCACTGAGCGGGGCCACCATTCCCACGGCGTTCGAAGCCACACCGACCTCTGGGCAGACTTGCCCGGCCACCGCGTCCACGGTGTGGAGGGTGCCTTGGTTGTCGGAGAAGAGCAGCGCACGTCCCACGGCGAATGCGAGACGCGGATGACCGCGGTGGAGCGCCTCGGTGAACGGCGCCCAGCCGCTGTCTGGATCCTTGCGCCACATCGAGGTGTCGGACACCCCGACGATGGTTCCAAAGGCATTGTCGGCGGCCACGAAAGAGGTCCGCTCATTCAGCGCGTTCGGCACGACCTGCTCGTGCTTCAGTTCGCCCTCACGGATTCGAAAGGCACCTTTCTCGTCGGTCGGAATCACGAAGAGCGCCTCTTCGCGGTCCGACCAAACGATGCCTCGCTCTCGAGTGAGTCCGTCGGGAAAGGCGACATGAGTGCTCGTGACGACCCACTGCTGACCGTCGAAATGCTCCACCGCGTTTGTCCTGAGTGCAAACACATCCAAGGGGGTTGCCGGATCGCGAGATGGAGCGAGGAAGATCTGGTTCAGCTCGGTGCCCACCATGTCGGCGACGCGCTCGAAACCGGACTCCATCGAGCCCATCCAAACCGGCCGGCCGCCCTCACCCACGACGATGCTCCGCCCGTCTGAGAGTCGATGCGCGGCGACGATCCTCGTCGAGGCGAGTTCGCCCTCGAGCGGCACAAAGCCGCCTTCGTCGAGGGTGCTCTGAGTCCCATCCGAGAAGACCAGCAGCGCACGCCCGGCCGAGAAGGGCGCGAGGAGCTCGACTCGTCCTCGCCCCAACTCGACCAGCAGCCGCGTGACTTCGATCTCCGGGCAGGCCTGTGCGGGATCGAGCCCTAGGTCCAGGGCTTCGATGGCATCCGCGGTCGAGCCCGGCGACTGCTGCACATACGGCGAGACTCGACCTGCCTCGACGGTGCTTCGGTGGACCGCGGCCGGGCGCGAGAGTTTGCGTTTGTCGGCGGCTCGAGGCTGCGGACGGCCCTGCCCCGCCAACAGGCCGAGCCCTTGCAGCGAACAGGCATAGAGCGCGATCTCGATCTCGGCGTGCTCGAGGGACAGGAAGTCTCTGTCGATGCGGATGGGCTCGAGCGGGAGGTCGGTCATGACCACGAACGGGCTCGCGCTCGGATCATCGTCGATGAGCAGGATCATCGATCTCGCCAGGCCGAGTTCGGGCAGGGGGAAGTGAACGGAGTCCTCGCTCGAAGCACATGCGCAAAGGCCGAATGCGGCCAGCGAGAGAGTGTGTACCTTCATGGCAAGACCAGGGCTCACTTGCTCTTGAAATGGTCTTCCTTGTGCTGAAAGAGCACGTTGAAGGTCGTGAGGGTCCCGCGAATGCGCGAGAGGGCATCCGCGAGCTCCGGTTTGGTGTCACCCAGCTTCGTGGCGTGTCGATCGAGCTGTAGCTCGAGCTGATCCAGGCTCGTGGCGAGCCTGTCGATCGCGGAAAAGAACCACTCGATGCGACGGGTCTCCACCTGACCGGCCCCGTCGTGCGCTTCGATCCGGCCGCCTTTGAAGCGCGCCAACATCTCGCGGCGTGATGCCGGTAGCTCCGCGCGGAGGAGCTCCACCAGCGCTTGCCGAATCACCGGCAGACTCGTGAGTTCGCCGAGGTCGATGTCCTTCGGCGGCGGCGCCCGATCTGGGAAAGGGAGCGGCACCGGAGGCGGCGCCGAACGCGGGACGCTGGGCGCCGGGGCTCGCGCCGGGCGCGTATGCATTTGGCCATCCTCGCCCCGGCGGACGACCGCGAGCGTCTTGGAGCGCTTGCGCGTGGTCGCACCCGCCCGGGCTGGGTCGTAGGTGAAGCCGCCGCGCTGCATGTACTTGGGGCACTTGGGGAGGTCGGCGGGGACCCGACCCATCTCGGGCCGAAGCTTGCAGCTCCCGATCGCCCGGGTATCGTCGGGTCGCGTGGCCCCGGGCTTCCAGGCGATGCAGCTGCCGCAAACCCCCAGAACTCCGTACCATTCCTCCGGATCCAGGGGGTCGTCGGGGGCGTCCACGGGCGGGAGCAAAGCACCGGGCCGACCGACTCACAAGCCGGACTCAAAGGGGCATACGTCAATCGTCCGAAAGGAGTGCTTTGACGGCCACTTAGGCTACGACCTAGGCTGAAGCCATGTCCCGACACGCGGTCTTCCTCGGAGCGCTCTTGCTCATCTCGTGCAGCGGAGGGAGCTCGAGTTGCCTCTCTTGTGGCGGCAACTATCAGTTCCCCCAGAACGATCCGAGTCGGCCCGACGCCATCGTCCAAGACGAGGTCGCACGCGCACGCATCACTCAGGCCTTCATCGACTTCATTCAACCGCTGCTTCCCGATCTACTCGCCGGCGCGCTCGGCTCGGGCAGCGGAACCGGCGGGGTCGTCACCATTCCTCTGGGCGACTTCAACGACATCATCGATGTGAGCGTGGCCGGCTTTGGCCTCATCGGGCTCGACATCCGCGGCGCCGAAGCCAAGCTCTACCCGGCCGACTTCCAACCCTGCGTCCCCCCACAGACCAGCGGCTGCCTCTTGTTCGCCTTCGAGCGGCCGAACGGAGTCCGCATCCGCGTCGAGAACCTCAGGCTCGGCCTCCGCCTGAACCTCGATGCCGAGCTCGTGGGCAGCGACAGCCGATGCCCGGTCTTCGGCGATCTGGAACCGCAAGACGTCGTCGCGCGCTTCGATCTCGACATCCTCATCGAACCCGGCGTCGGCCCAGACCCCGATCGAAACCTCGACATCGACGTCACCATCGAGGACATCGCGCTGCAAGGATTCGGCATCGACGTGGCCGGGCGCTCCGTGTACTGCGGGCTCGCTCCTTGCCAAGACTGCGCGGTCTCCGTCGCCGGCAACTGCCTCGATCTCGGCGGCCGCTGCAACGAGTGTGTGCTCGTCTGCGGCGGCGTCGTCAACGCCCTCGCCAGCGTCTCGAGCGCCATCATCGGGTGGCTCGAACCGCTCCTCAACCGACTCATCAAGCCGGTCATCGACAACTTCGTGCAAGACGCGCTCGCCAACGTAAACGGCACGCCGGCCAAGATCGAACAGCAGATCGACCTCGTCGCGACCACCGGCATGGCGCTCTTCAAAGGCGCCAACCCCTTCGGCATCTTGCTCGCGCCCGAAGTCGGCAAGTTCCCGGTGATCGACCGCGGCACTGGCGATGGCATGGAGATCACGCTCTCGGGCGGCGCCGAAGCCGAGCTCGCGGACTGCGTCGCCGGCTTGCCACCGTTCTCGATGCCCAAGAGCCCGGTCCCGGTGTTGGGCGGAACCGACAAGCAGGGGCGCCCCTATCACTTGGGCTTCACCATCGCAGCGGCCTACGTGAACCAGATCTTCTACGCCTTTCACCGCTCCGGCTCGCTGTGCCTCAAGGTCAGCAGCGAAGACGTGCGCGAGCTGACCGGCGGGGCCTTCTCGCTCAACGCCTCCTTGCTCTCGCTGCTCGCTTCGGACCTGTCCCAGCTCGCCAAGGACAAGGCCCCGGTCTTCATGCAGTTCAAGCCCAAAGACCCGCCCCACTTCGAGCTCGGAAGTGGAGAGGTCATCGGCCAGGACGCAATGGGCAACGACGTCGTGGACCCGCTGCTCAAGTTCAAGATCGACGACATCGGCCTCGCGTTCTACGTGCTCATCCACGACCGCTATGTGCGCATCTTCGAGGTCACAATGGACGTCGACGTCGGCGCCAACATCGTCGTGCTGCCCGACAACACGCTCGAAGTCGCCATCACCAAGCTCGACATCGGCTCCTTCGAGGAGGTCTTCAACGAGCTCTTGCCGAACGCGGACTTCGCCACCGTGCTGCCGAGCATCATCGACCTCGCGTTCTCCGCCCTGCTCTCGCAGGAGCTGAAGTTCCCCATCGATCTCTCGGACTCGGTCTCGAGCGCCCTCGGTGGCGCCCCGATCTACATGCGGGTCAACGAGATCTTCCGCGAAGGCGCGATGAACGACTACCTCACGCTGACCATGACCTTCACCTCCTCGGTGCCGGCGGGTGCGTTGTCTCTGGCCGCCCGCACCGTGGCCGCTCCGCACGAAGAGAACCTGCTGCACGAGCGCGAAGGGCGCCTCATGAAGGCTACCGGAGCGCTGCGCCTCGATGTCGGCCGCGGCCTGCCCTACACCACTCAGCGCGCGCTCGAGTATCAGGTGCGCGTCGACAACGGCTTCTGGCACGACCCCCGCCCGGCCCGGCCCGATGACACGCTCGTCTTGCAAGACCCCAAGCTCCAACTCCCCGGCCGCCACATGGTCGACGTGCGAGCGCGATACGCGGACGACTACAAGACCCTCGACCCGAGACACGTGAGCTTTGAGGTCGTGGTCGACCCCACTGAGCCCGGGCTCAGGGCCGAAGTGCAGAACGAAGCGGTGGTGGTGGTGGTCTCGGACGACATCGCACTTCCCTCGGAACTTCAGCTGCGAGCGCGCTTCGACCAGGGTCCGTGGTTTGATCTCGAGCTCGAGCCCACCGGCAAAGACGAGGCCACGGCTCGTGTTCCTCTCGAGCGTGCCGGCGCTGCGAGCCAGCTCGAGCTCATCGCGCGTGACGGCGTCGGGAATGAGACCGCCCCCGCGGTGGTTCGAGTCGGATACAACCTAGGTGAGGCCGGCCAGGCCGACACCGGTTGCGCCTGTCATGAACTTGGCGTCATGCATCATCACGGCGAACGAGACCTCGTCGTCATCCTCCTCCTCTTTGGGCTCGCTGCCCTTCTCCGATTCGGCTTCCGCTCCAGATAGAATGGAGCCGGAGAGCGAACGAAAGACCGGGCGCCTGCTCATCGTCGACGACGAGCCGGAGCATCGCGAGTCTCTGCGGCGTATCTTCGAGCGCCAGGGCTATACCGTAGACACCGCCGGTTCCGGTGAACTCGCGCTCGACGTGGTGCGGAAGTCACCGGTTCAACTGATCCTCACCGATTTGATGATGCCGGGCATGAGCGGACAAGACCTCTTGCGCGCGGCTCGCACGATTCGGCCCGAGGTCGACGTCGTCGTGATGACCGCGTTCGCCACGATCGAGAACGCGGTCGAGGCCATGCGCGAGGGCGCCTACGACTTCATTCAGAAGCCGTTCAAGACCGCGCTGGTCACTCGCGTGGTCGAACGCGCGCTCGAGCGGCAGCACCTGCGCGCCGAGAACGTGATGCTGCGCCGCGAGCTCGTCGAGGCCGGCAGCGTACGCGGCCGCCCGATCATCGGACGCTCACCCGCGATGCTCGAGACCATGGAGCTGGTCCGGCAGGCCGCACCATCCACCGCCACCGTGCTGCTTCAAGGGGAGTCGGGTACCGGAAAAGAGCTCCTCGCGAGGGCGCTCCACGAGGCTTCGCCCCGGGCCTCCGGACCTCTGGTGGTGGTGAACTGCGCCGCGCTGCCGGAGACCATCCTCGAGGCCGAGCTCTTCGGCTACGAGAAGGGCGCGTTCACCGGGGCCACTCAGCGAAAAGAAGGGCGCATCGAACGCGCGGACGGAGGCACGCTTTTCTTGGACGAGGTCGGAGAGCTCTCGCCGGCGGTCCAGGCCAAGCTGCTGCGCGTGTTGCAGGAGGGCGAGATCGACCACCTCGGCGGCAACGAGCCGCTCAAGGTCGACTTTCGTCTCGTGGCCGCGACGAATCGGGAGCTGGATACAGAGGTCAAGGAAGGCAACTTCCGCGAAGACCTCTTCTATCGCCTCGCGGTGATCACCATCGAGCTGCCGCCGCTCCGGGAACGGCCGGAGGACGTGCCGCTGCTCGCCGAACACTTCGTCCGCTTCTACGCAGAAAAGAACAAGAAGCCCATCGAGGGGCTCACCGAGGAAGTGTTCGCCGCGCTCAACACCTACGATTGGCCAGGAAACGTGCGTGAGCTCGAAAACGTGATCGAACGCGCCACCGTGTTGACGAAGAGCAAGGTCATCGGTCTTCTGGATCTACCGGTGCCGATTCAGCACGCAAAGAGCCACCCTGGACGCGAAACGGTGAGGCGCGAGGGGGCAAACATCGTCATCCCGCTCGGCACCAAACTCGACGATGTGGAGCGGGTGATGATTCAGGAGACGCTCTCCGAGACCCGCGGGGACAAGAGCCTGGCGGCTCAGCTTCTTGGGATTGCACCGCGCACCGTCTATCGGAAGCTCGAAGCGGAGAAGAAGGACAAGAGCTGAAGCTCAGCCTCGGCGCTCCGCCAACGCACGTTCGATGTAGGGACGTAGCTTGACGCCGCTTTCGCCATGAGGAGCGAGCATGCGATCGAGTTCCTCCGGCAACAGCCCTACCTCGAGGCGCCAAGCGTTCTGCTTCTGACGCTGAGCTTCGCGGGCCGCGTCCAGATCATCGAACCCGCCGAAGCTCCGAAGCCTCGCGTTCGAGGACGCTACATGGGCCTCGTGGGCGGCGAGCACCTCCAAGACCGAGGCCGAGAGGGGTAGACTCCGGCGCAAACAATTGGGCGGAGGCGAGAACTGGTTTACCTCTCCTTGGTTCGAGGTCCCGATCACTCGCTCATCCTCAGTGTAGCTCACGAACTCGACGACGCACGGTTTCTGCCACTTCCTCATCAACCAAAGTACAGCCTTGATCAGCTTTCCGGGCGACCGCGGAACCGCCTGGTACAGGGCGACACTGGTGCGGCCGTCCTCCGCGAGCATCACTCGCACGCACATGGGTGGTGCACCTTTCGCGGTGAGGGCGGTGGCATCGAGATCTCGTAGGTGCCTGTAGCCACGTCCCTCGAGGATCGTGGTCGTCCGCGCGAACCAAGCTTTGTCGAGAGCGGCAAAGCCCCGAAGGTCCGAGGGTCGCGTGTCGAGCTTTGGCTCGGCCAGAACCAGCTCGAGATCGGCAAGGACCTCGCGGGCCGCTTTGCTGTAGACGTCGTCGAGCCCACGCTGCTTTTCCTCTTGGAAGGTGCTCATCTCGGCCTCCCCTTTCGCCATTCAGATCAGCACAAAGTCCGGCTGGGCGCGAGGCCGCTGGTCGCGCATTGACCAGCGGTCCCGAGTGGGGTGAGTAGGACCGGAGGGGGAGTCGGGTGTCCAAAGCCAACATCTTGGTACGCGGCGGCCTGTTCTTCGACGGTGCCGGCTCCAAGGCCGCGCCGCGGGATGTTCTGATCGAGGGCGGGAAGATCCGCGAGATCTCTGAACGGCCCATCCCACCGGCCGAGGGCACCGAGATGATCGACGCGACCGGCTGCTGGGTCACACCCGGGTTCATCGACATCCACACCCACTACGACGGTGAGGTCGAGGCCCTACCCGCGCTTCCCGAGTCGCTGCGGCACGGCGTGACGACGGTCTTTCTCGGCAGTTGCTCGCTGGCCGTCGCCATGGGGACCGCGGAGGATCTCGCGGACCAGTTCACCCGCGTCGAAGGCATCCCCCGCGATCGGCTGCTCGAGATCTTGAGCGCGAAGAAGACGTGGGATGGATATCCTGCTTACGTCGATCACTTCGACCGTGTTCCGCTCGGCCCCAACGTGACCTCCTTCGTGGGCTACTCCGCGGTCCGCAGCTGCGTGATGGGCCTCGAGCGCTCCCTCACCGCCGGCGAGAACCCCACCCGCGAGGAGATGGGGCGCATCACATCGCTCGTGGAGGAGGGTCTCGATGCCGGGTGCCTCGGCGTCTCCACGAACACGCTCTATTGGGACAAGATGGGCGGCGAACGATTCAACAGCCGATGCCTCCCTTGCACCTACGCGACCTGGGGAGAGATGGCCGAGATCGTCCAGATCGCGCGACGGCGAGGGCGAGTCTACCAGACCATTCCGAACATCTCGACCAAGTATGAACTCCTCTTCGTCGCTTTCTTGTCCGCGGGGTTCTTTGTGCGAAAGGCGCTCAAGACCTCGCTGGTCTCGATGATGGATATCCGCTCCAATCGTCAGATCTATCGTGTGCTGCAGGCCTTGGGCTTCGTGTTCAATCGCCTCATGGGCGGGAACTTTCGCTATCAAGCGCTGCCTACCCCCTTTGATCTCTACGCCGACGGCATGGACCTCGTGGTCTTTGAGGAGTTCGGCGCCGGCGCGGCCTCACTGCATCTTCAGTACGACCCTGCCGCACGAAAGACGTTGATCAACGAGCCGAGCTATCGCTCCTGGTTCAAACGTCAGTGGATGAATCCGTTTTTACCCAAGGTCTTTCACCGCAACTTCGGTATGGCGAGCGTGCTCGACTGCCCCGACTCGACCGTCGTGGGGATGAGCTTCGCCGAGATCGCCAAGACCCGAGGTCAACACGCGGTCGACACCTTCCTCGACCTCGTCTCGGAACACGGGACCAAGCTGCGCTGGTACACGATGATGGGCAATGACCGAAAGGACGTGCTCGGGAGCATTCTCAACACCCCGTCCGCGATGGTGGGCTTCTCGGACGCCGGGGCTCATCTTCGGAACATGGCCTACTACAACTTCGCGCTGCGCATGCTGAAGCTGGTCCAAGACACGCGTCTCGCCGGACACCCCATCATGCCGCTCGAGAAGGCGGTGTGGAAACTCACCGGGGAACTCGCAGACTGGTTTGGCATCGACGCCGGTCACCTCGAGGTGGGCCGCAGAGCCGATCTGGTGGTGATCGACCCCTCGAAGCTCGACGACTCCCTCGAGGCCATCCACGAGGAGCCGGTCGTAGCGCTCGGTGGGTATCGAAGGCTCGTTCGCCGGAACGACGACACCGTTCGAGCGGTGGTGATCAACGGCAAGATCGCTTGCGAACGTGGCGCCTTTCGTCCCGAGGTCGGCCGTGAGCAGGGCTACGGGCAGTTTCTTCGAGCCGCGAGCGCCTGAGACACACCCGGAGCGGCGCGCTCAGGGCCGCCAGAAGCCGTCGCCATCACGGTCCAAGAAGATCGGATTGGTGAAGGCCACCGATCGGCGACCGACCGCCCACACGCCGTGGGGCTCGTCCCCTTCGACCCAAACCGCGATCCAGGTGTCACGAACATCCTCCGATGGGAGCGCGACAGAGACCACGGCCTGGAGACGCTCGGTACCCGATGCCGGCGGGAGTTCGATGGTCTGATTCACGGCGCCACCCACGAGGACGATGGCCCGGTCGACATCCATCCAGCTGGGAGCACGGACGACGATCCGAAGGTCGAACTGAGCGCCGCTCGCGACGTAAAGATCGCCGATCTCCGCATCACCCAATCCGATCTCGACGAAGGGTCCACACGATACCGTGAGGCGACCGCCGCGATACCCGTCGCGAAGATCGATGGGTCGGACTTCGCTCGGCGCGCCGGCTTCGAGTCGAACATAGGTGATGGGATAACCCATCGCCCCGGCTCCGATCGCGTGGTCATCGAGCGAACCCGTGGCGGCCACGCGCCGGCCGGACGCGAGGAGCGCAAACCAGTCCTGGACCGGCTCACTCGAGAGTGTGGCCTCGTCACACCCGTTGATGACCTCGAGCCCATCGAAGTCGAAGGAGAATCCGGCGCTGGCGTCGAGTGTGCTGCGCTCGAACTTCATCAGACGGAAGTAGCCGATGGACTCGAAGCGCGGATGGTTGACCTGCAAGAACGGATCTTCTGGGCGCGCCCGAACACGCTCGAAGACCTGCTCGGGGGTCTTGCCAAACCAGTCGATGCGTCCAAAACCTGGAGCATCCAGATCTCGGTCGAGCGGGAAAGCATTGAAGTGGCCGTAACGGATGGTCGAGATCTCGGTGCCGATGATGCCCTTTAGCCAGGACTCGAGCCCGAGCGATCTGATCGCGGGGCCGAAGTCCCCCACCGCCTCGTGATCCGTCGAGACCGGCAGCTCGATGTTCTCCGCCGCCATGCCGCGAACCTTCTCTAGGTTGCTGTCGCGGCTGTCTGGGGACCACTGCGCATGGACGTGCGGCTCGGAGCTCATCCAGCCCGAGGTGTCTACGCTGCGCGATAGCGACGCCGAGAGCTCTCGTCGCTGGCCCGCCGCGAGGCTGAGATCCTCTTGGTGGACCTCATACTCCCCGCCACGCGACACGTAGGCGCGATACGTTCCGGCCGGTAAGAAGACCTCACCGTCACCCATGATGAACTCGGTGCGGTCGAGCCCACGGCCATGGAGCCGCGCGCCAAAGTTGACTGGCAGAACGGGCAGAGGCTCTCCTTCGCGGATCAAACTCAACTTGGCTGGCAGCGCGCGCATGAGTTCATCGCGAACGCGCACCGAGAGCACGCCCGCCGCGGGGAGGGTCAGCTCGAGCTCCGACATCGGCTCGGTCAGGTTCACGCGGAGCGGAGCGCCGATGGTGCCCACGCTCGAGACCGCGAGGAGCTCGTATTCGCCGGCCGGAAGCTCGAGCGCAAAGCGGCCATCGGCGTCGGTCTCTGTGCGCGTCGCGTAGGTAGCGGCATCGGCGTTGTATCGCGAGACGTGGACCACCGCGTTTGCGCCCGAGCCGCCGGCGCCAGGCACACGTCCCGAGAGGGCGAGGTCGGCTGGCGCCCCGGTCGCTTTTCGCCAAGCGGATTCGGTCGCTGCGAGATCTCCATCGCCAATGAGGAGCCAGTGCTCGATGAGCTTGCTCTCGCGCGCCCGAAGCTCCACCGCCGGACCGAGGGTGCCAAAGGCGAGACCGGACTCACCAAACAAGATGGAGAGCGACTGCCCCGGCGCGCCGAAGATATAGCTCACACGATCGGAGGCCGCGGCGTAGTAGTCGGCCTGAGCCCCGCTGAGCGAGGGTGCAAAACCTCGGCCCGGCAGAAATGGCAGCGCCCCGGTTCCAAAGAACAGACCCATGACCGGTGCGAGGGCTACGTCGGTCGCGTCGAGGTTCTTGATCTGGTGCTCGATGCGGAGGCGGCTCGAGTCCGGCTCGAGCACGTAGTCGGTGCTCCATTCTAGATTGGGTACGGCCGGCGTGAGCGACTCCCCGAGCACCGCACCAAACAGCGACAAGACCGCACCGTGTCCCGACGCTCGAACACGCGCGGTCCCATCTCGTCCGTCGGAGACGAGCTCGACCCGCTCCGGCTCGAGACCCGCGAAGTCGAAGGTGACCGCGACCTCCCCGAACGCAGAGGCACCTCCGGCGCCCCGCAGCCAGTCCGCATCGAGCACCGTCCCACCTTGCGACTGAAACCCGAAGCCGTGCCCGACGTCGGCCACCGTCACCGCGACGCGATCGTTGTATAGCTTGAAGTCTCCGATGCGCGCCTTGGCGGTGGGCCCAGACACGAGCTCGGTGCTCCGTCGAATTCGACCCGCACGCACCTGGCCCGGGCTGAGCACCTCATCCAAGGCGAGCGGCTCGGGTTCGGAGATCGGGGTCTTGCAGCTCCCGGCGGCGATGAGCCCCAGGAGCAACGCGCCCATTGCGATGAGGCGGGCATTCCGACGCCTCATGCTCATCGGATCTTCACCGAGTATCGAGTGCACACCGAGACACCTTCGCGCCTCCACCTTAGCTCCAAAACCCGCGTAGACCCAGCGAGAACACCGGATCCAGACCCGTCTACCGCCTCCTGCATTCGATCAGTCTGCGCTTGTGACCTGACCCCCCGGCGGCTATGGTCCGCCGCCTTTTGGCTTCTAGGGGAGAGAACATGACGGAGAACGAACCCGACAATAGCTTCCAAGGTCCGGCCTCGGACAAGACCTTCTTGGGTCATCCGGTGGGGCTCTTTGTCCTCTTCTTCACCGAGATGTGGGAGCGCTTCTCGTACTACGGCATGCGCGGGCTCCTGAAGCTCTACATGGTGAACTACCTTTTCGTCGGGCTTCGGCAATCACTTCAGCAGGGCCCGTACGACAAGAGCGGCGACTCGGCCGGCGTGCTCGGCTGGTCCTTCTTCAAGGCTCTCCTTCCCAACTCGACCCCCGAGGAGATGCAGACCTGCATCACGAGCAAGCTCGAATCCCTCGCCGCCGGCAATCCGGCCAGCGACATCGCGCCCGTGCTCGGCGACGTGGCCATGCGCATCGCGGAGAGCACCTGCATCGCAAACCCATGGGCCTCGATCATCTACGGTTGGTACACCGGGCTCGTCTATCTCACCCCACTCCTCGGCGGCATCGTGGCCGACCGATATCTCGGACAGCGCAAGACGGTGATCGTGGGTGGCGTGTTGATGGCCATCGGCCACTTCGTCATGGCCTTCGAAGACCTCTTCTTCTTGGCGCTCGCGTTTCTGATCATCGGCAACGGTGCCTTCAAGCCCAACATCTCCACCCAGGTCGGCAACCTCTACCCGCCCGGTGATCCACGCCGCGACGGTGCGTTTACGATCTTCTACATGGGCATCAACCTCGGTGCGTTCTTGACGAACCTCGTGTGCGGAACACTCGCCGCGACCATCGGATGGCACTACGGCTTTGGTGCAGCCGGCGTCGGCATGTGCTGCGGTCTGGTCATCTACATGTTCGGCCAGAAGTATCTGGCCCCCGACACCCTCAGCAAGGCGGCCAAGTCCAGTGGCCCGGTCGAGGTCAAGCCGTTTGGCAAGGATGAATGGGGGCGCATCTGGGCGCTGATCATCCTTTGCGGGCTGAACGTCGTCTTCTGGGCGGTGTATGAACAGCAGGGCAACACGATGCAGACCTGGGCCGACGAGCAGACCATTTGGCCGGTGATCCTTGGCTTTCAGATCCCCGCCACTTGGTTTCAGTCCTTCAACCCCTTCTTCATCTTCGCGCTCGCGCCTCTGCTCGACATGTTCTGGCGCTGGGAATCCAAGAAGGGGCGTGAACCCTCGTCGGTCGGCAAGATGGCGATCGGTTGCGCGATCCTCGGTCTCTCCTTCATCGTCATGGTGATCGGCGCGAAGGTCGTGGGCACCGGCAAGGGCAGCTTGTTTTGGCCGGTGGTTTGTACGCTGTTGCTCACGGTGGGTGAGCTCTATCTTTCACCGATCGGCCTGTCGCTCGTGACCAAGGTCTCGCCGGCACGCATCGTCTCCATGATGATGGGCATGTGGTTCCTCTCGAGCTTCTTCGGCAATGTGCTCTCTGGATACATCGGCTCGCTCTACGGCCAGATCTCGAACACCAGCTTCTTCCTGTTGCTCATGGCCCTTGGGCTGGCGGCGGGAGGGGCGATCTTCGCCGTAAAAGAGCCGCTCAAGCGCGTAATGGCCGGAGCTCAAGGTAAGATCTGAGCGCGGCCCCGATCCTCGGTCGCGGTGGATCTCAATCTCTCGAGCGGCTCCCTCGCCGCGCTCGCGGGGCTCGCGTGTGCGACCGTGATACACTCGGCGGGCCGTGGTGACGATCTCCGGAGGTGTGCGCATGAGACCCATCCAGACCGGTGTCTTGCTCGCGCTGGGCGCCTGGCTCTCAGCGAGCTGCGGCGGTGAGGAGGTGCCCGAGCGCCTGGACGCGGGGCAACCTTCGGACGCCGGACAGTCCTCAGATGCGGGTGTGGCAGTCGATGCCGCAGCGGCAGATCCGAGCGAGGTCCTCTTTCGCCGCGATCACGTCCTCGAGATCTCAATCACGTTGAACCCCGCCGACTGGGCGGTGCTCCGAGAGGAGCCCGAGGTCATCGGACTGCCAAAGGTGACCTGCGCCGAGCAGCCGGTCGAAACGCCCTATCACTACTTCGAGGGCGACCTCACGATCGACGGTGTTTCGACGACGAGGGTGGGGGTCCGCAAGAAGGGCGGCTTCGGCTCCATCTCCTCCGCGCGCCCCGCCCTCAAGATCAAGGCGAACGAGTACGTGCGTGGACAGCGGATCTCGAGCCTCGAGTCCCTGACGCTCAACAATAACCATCAGGACCCGTCTCTCATCAGCCAGTGTCTGGGCTACGGTTTGTTTCGCCAGGCCGGTCTGCCGGCGTCGCGCTGCAGCTTCGCACACGTGATCGTCAACGGCGAAGACCTGGGCGTGTACTCCCACGTCGAGAGCATCAACGAAGACTTCTTGGCGCGGCACTTCGCCGATGACACCGGTCGCTTGTATGAGAGCGGCGGGGACTTCTGGCGGGGTCAGACCGGCGGCTTTCAACCCAAGACGGACAAGGTCAACCCAGATTGCAGCGACCTCGATCCTGTCGTGGGCGCCCTCGAGGTCGGTGACTCCGAGCTTCTCGAGACGCTCGACGCGGTGGTGAACGTGGACGCCTTCATGACGTACTGGGCGATGGAAGTCATCACCGACCACTGGGATGGCTACGCCAACAACCGCAACAACTACTTCTTCTACCACGACCCCACTTCGGATCAGCTCCACTTCATCCCATGGGGCATCGACGCGCTCTTCGCTGGCAGGACACGCACGACGCGGCCGTCGAGTGTATTTGCCTGCGCGAGTATCCCTTGGCGGCTCTACGACGCGCCGGAGACTCGAGCGCGATACCTCGAGCGTCTTCGCGAGCTCTTGGGCTCGGTGTGGAGCGAGAGCACAATCCTGACCGAGATCTCGCGCATGCAGACGCTGATCGAGCCCATCGCAGACCCGACCGGGACACGTGGTCTCAGGGCTCAGATCGAGGGCGTGCGGAAGTTCGTCGAGACTCGCAGCGATCGTCTCTTGGCCGAACTCGACGAGGGGACGCCGGAGTGGCCCTTCCCCGCTGGAGAGGATTCCTGTGCCATCAACCTCGGCGAGATCAACGCGACCTTCGACACGAGATGGGACACTCTCGACAACTTTGCCGCCGGCACCGGCACCACGAACGGAATGATCGCAGGCGTCTCGGTCACCTCTTCGACCGGCTACTCGAGCGCGGGCTTGTCGGAAGAATCCCAGGGGATCATCCGGCTGTTTACTCTTCTCGACGACGGGACCTACGCCGTGCTCTTTGTCATCGTGCAGGACCCGGCAGACATCATGCCCGGGAGCATGCCTATAGACCTCGTCAACGTGGCCGCGATCATGGCCTTCTACGATCCAATTTCGGACACCTCGTACGGAGGTGGCTTGCTCTTGAACGGCAGCCTGAGCCTGAGCCGCGCGAGCCTCGCATCGGGTGCACCGATCGTCGGGTCCGTGACCGGCGATGTCTTCGAGTTGTAAAGCTCGCCAGCTCAGGTTGACCTTGGATGTGTGAACGGAGCCGTTCCTCCGGACATGGTTCCTCCGTCCGACCTTGCCCTGTTTTCTCTCGTCATCGTTCGCCTGCTCCGGGGAGGATCCACCCACGGATACTTACGCCAGCGCTGATGCAGGCGCACACATCGGCCACAACTGGCTGGGCCCTCTCAAACATGGTTGATCGCGCCGGTGCGCGGGTGCAGACAGTGCGGTGTGCGTTGAGGTGTGAACTCGGCGCGTGGACGGGCGCGGGCGGTCGTCTTACACTATCTAGCCATGGGTAGAGAGCGCGACGAAACACAACTCGTGGCCCCCTTCCCTGATCGGAGTTGGGAGGACAAGACCGTCAACCAGGAGGCGCTCGCCGGGCTGGTCGTGCTCGCCGGTGAACAAGCAGGTCGTCGGATCCGCCTGAGCGAAGAGGAGTTCCTCCTCGGGCGCGCAATGGAGTGTGGCTTTCGAGTCAGCTCCACGCGCGTCTCGAGGCAGCATGCTCGCCTCCGCAAGCGGTCACCGTTCGAGTGGGAGATCAGCGATCTCGGAAGCAGCAACGGGACCTACGTCGGAAACAACCGGGTCCAGACCCAGCGCCTTCGCTTCGGCGATCGCATCTCGCTGGGCGGAGGCGTACTGCTCCTGTTCACACCCATCGACGAGCTCGAAGAGGCGCTGATGCATCATCAGCGTATGGAGTCGATCGGCAGCTTGGCCGGAGGCATTGCCCACGACTTCAACAACCTGCTCGGCGTGAGTCTCGGCAACTTAGAGTTCCTCGAGCAGCTCTCGTCGGCGTCGAACCTCCGAGATCCCATCGTGCGCGAGGCACTCGCGGACATGAAAGAAGCTGCGCTCAAGGCCGCGCATCTGACCAAAGCACTTCTCGACTTCGCACGACGCGGAAAGCACGAAGAGGTCCCGGTCAATCTCACGGATCTGGTCCTCAAATCTGTCAACGTGATCTCTCGGACCCTCGGCACATCCATTGTGTTCGACGTGGAGGCGGAGCCGGAGCTCGTCGTCATTGGGGACGCCGCTCAACTCAATCAGATCCTCCTCAACCTCTGCGTCAACGCCCGAGACGCCATGCCCAATGGCGGCCGCATCGAGGTCCGGGCATCTCGTGCCGACCCCGGTCCCTTGGACTCGGAGGCACCGCTGGTCAAGTTGACCGTGCGCGACACCGGAACCGGCATGTCGGAGGACGTGAAGGAGCGGATCTTCGAGCCGTTTTTCACGACCAAGTCTACGAAGGGCGGGACGGGGCTCGGGCTCTCGACGGTGTACGGGAGCGTAGTCGGTCACGGCGGGAGCATCTCGGTGCGGAGCGCTCCGGGCAAAGGAACCACTTTCAGCATCTTGTTGCCGCGCGCGATCGAGATCGCGCCCACCCGTCCGACCACCACCCCGTTCCGCGAACCCAAAGTAGAAGGCCACGGGGCAAAGCTGCTGATCGTGGACGATGAGAAGCTCCACCTTCGGAGCACGGCGCGGTTGCTCGAGCACTCGGGCTTCCGGGTCTTCGCCGCGAGTTCGGGTCCCGAGGCCGCCAGGATTGCCCGCGAGTCTGGACCCATGGACCTCGCGCTCGTCGACCTGATCATGCCGGGAATGGGCGGCGTCGAGACGATGGATCGAATCCTGGCTCTTTGCCCCGAGACACGCGTGGTCCTGACCACCGGCTACGTGGAACCGGCAGAGCTCAAAGATGTCCAGGAGAGGCCCAAGGTCCCCATTTTGCGGAAGCCATACACCCGCACCCGATTGCTGCGCGCAGTGAGCGACGCGCTGCTCAACCCCGCCGCACCGACCCAGAGCCTGCCAGCGCAGCGCTGAGCCTGCCTCCGTCGCTCGGGGCTCGAGGGTTCCGCACGCGGCCCCGGTCGGGTACGATGCCGCGTGCGCTGGGGCGTGGGACTGCTGAGCCTCAGCCTCGGCTGCGTACCGGCGGGGGTCCCGGTCGGCTGGACGGATCCCGACGCTCCGTTCGTTGCCTTGATCTACGTGGATGAGAACGGGGGGGCCCTCGGAGGTCAGGTGACAACCGCCAGCGAGATCTCGAGCGCCCATGCCGTGTTCTCCGGCCGGCGCGCCCTCCTCGTGCCCATCGGGGAGGAGCAGCTTGCGTTGGTGCGTTCCGTCGACCGCAACCAGCTCACCGAAGCAAGCATCGTGACGTGCGATGCGATGTGCACCGGCCCCGTGAAGCACCATTCGCCGGAGCAGGTCGACGTCCGTCTCAGTCGACTCGCGGGCGAGGTGTTGATGCTCGAGGCTGGAGCCTCGGCGTTCGAGTCCCAGCCGGACACGAGTTCGGTTCAGGCTCTGTGTCTGCGGACGCCCCGCAGCCGGGAGCCCTGCGGAGGTGCGCTCGCTGAGCCCACCCGATTTGGCGGGGAACACGTCCTTCCCAGTGGTTCGAGCTTTGCTGGGACGATCCGGCGCCATGGTGACCCGGGAGCCCTCGCCTTCTTCGAGTTGTACCAACTCGACGCATTGGACGCGGACCACGTCGTCGCGCTGTCCCGGAGGGCGGTCCATTGGTTCGAGCGTGGACGGGACTACTCCGACCGGGAGGAGGATCGCCGTTTCCTCGGATCCGAGTGGGCCGCGAGTGCGATCGCGCGCGAGCCGAGCCGCCGAGCCGACGGGACTTGGAGGGTGGCGATCGCGGCAAGGCCCGAGGAAGCGCTCAGCCGGGAGACACCCGGCATCCTCTACGAAGCGACCATCGGTGAGCGAGGGATTCAGACCTTCGAGGAGCGCTACCGCGAGGAGGATGGGAGCTTTGTGGATCTGCGGTGGATCGACGGCATCGGCTTCGTTGCCGTTGGACAGCTTGGCGCGATCGCCACTGCGACCTCGGCTTCGGGCCCGTGGCACAAGGCCGGCCCTTTGCCCACGAGAGAGCACATCCTACGCGTCGCCGCGGGCGCAAAGACGGGCCCTGTCCTGGTGCTCGCGACGGAAGTGGGTTCGATCGTGCTGGTCGAGTCACTCTTTCCCTTCCGTCACACACCTTTCCCGCTCCAGCCCGGCACGGCTCTGCCCGCCCTCGCGGTTCGTTCGGGCGAGGAGCACCTCACGATTTGGGTCGGCGCGGTAGAAGGGCGGTTCTTTCGCGTGGAGGTGGCTCGAGGTTCAGTGCCCGCCATTGAGCAATTGTCCCTCACGGTCGATCCCGAAGACGTCGTCTGTGGAGGCGCCCACAGCAACTGCGGCGACCGGACGATCGGCTACCGCTTTCGAGACCTTCAGTGGGCTCCCGGAGACCGGGCTCTGATCGGAGCTCTGTCCTGTCCAGGCGTGCTCCAGCTCCACCCCGACGAGACCTGCGCCACCACCCGGGCTCCAACGCCCGCACTCGGCCTCGGGTTCCTCGGAGTCAAGGTCGAGAACGATCGCTATCTGCTCGCCGGCGGCACTGGCGAGGTCTTCGAGATCGCTCGTTGAGATGCCGGGAGTTCTACTCGGGGCGCGCGGTGGCGCCGGTCCATGCGTGCCCGAGCATCGTCGCGGGACCCATGGGCCCCGAGCTGTTGATCGCGACGAAACCACCGTCGGTGAGCAGCGCGCTCGCGCGCCCCTCAGAGACGACCAGCCCCTGATAACTCAGGTCAAAAGCGGACTCGAAGGTGGCGAGCTCACCGGTCCGAAGGTCATAGGTGGCGTGACCATCCGGCGCGATCGTGAAGAGCAGCTTCCCGTCGAGCTCGACCAATCCACCCGTCGCCCGGAAGCGTCCGGGCCCAATGATCGTACGAACGACATGCTTCGAAGTGAGATCGATCTCCCAAAGGCCATCTGCGACGACCGCGAGCCAACCTTCGCTGGTCACCGTCATGCCTTCGGGGATGAACGGAAGATTCATGTAGGGCTCGACGTCCGCTGTCTTCGGGTCCACCTCGTAGATCGCACCGAGGTTGTACACGAACGGAAGGGTGCCGCCCGCGAACAGGCGGCCTGCGTGGTCCATGGCGATGTCGTTGAAGATGAACTGGGTCTCGCATTCGCCGCGATGGTCGGTGAGCACGAAGCCCGCGATGAGCTGCGCCGTCTGGACCACGGAGTCGACTTGGTAGAGATAGGCGCCCGACTGGAGCGCAAAGATCTCTCCCTTCGGCCCCCCGTCCTCGGGATCCACGAGCGGCGGCGGCGGAACCTCCGGATGACTCGAGCTGGAGGATCGCCCGACGGGGCCGAGCCTTGGACCGCCGGGCTCGACCTCGGTGGGATCCGGAGAGGTGCCCGTTGCGCCCGGGAGCCGAGTGCCGCTCTTCGCTTTCGCGGGCATCTCGGCTGGACCGCAGGCAGAGCAGAGAAGAACGCCACACAACGCGATGGAAGGCCGCATGCGTCAGAGTATGCAGATCGGGGCACGGGGCGAATAGGGGCCGATGTGCTCTACTCGGCCCGCACCACGAGGTCATCCTCAGGCAGAAGGAACCAGAGCCTTCCTACGCGATCGCGTTTGGCCTCCGAGATCACCCCCTTGCCGACGACTTGCGAAGGCTGGATGAACCGTCCGCTCGTGAAATCAAATCGAGTGAGGAGGGCGAGGTCTCGGCCGTCTTCTGTGTTCAGTCCGACCACGAGGTGTGGACTGTCGCTGGTCGCTCGCACCGCTGCATACGAGGTCGCCGGCCCTTCGAAGTAGGTGCCCCAGACGCAGGCGTACGGCCGATCTCCGCTGAGGCGACCGAGCGCTCCGGAGGAGCCGAGTCCGAAGGAGACGAGACTCCCAAGTCCCGGCTCAGCGCTCAGCCACCACGAGCGCAAGGGTCCAAGTCCACAGGGGTCATCGTATGGATCGCGCCGGAGAAGACGAGCCTGTTCATCGAACACAAGGAGTTCGTCCGAGTCGCGATTGATGACCGCTAGCCCGAGGTCGGCGGCGACCATGCGATCGGAGTACCGAGTGAGAGGGGCGGAGATCAGCGGAGGTTCAGCGAGCGCCTCGTCGTAGATCAGCAAGTAGGAAGGCGCCGGCGACGTGTTCAAGACGGGCATGTCAACGACCAGCACCGCGACCCGGCCTCGAAACGCAACGATGTCGACCGCGACCACCTCCGTGTCTTCGATCTCGGTCGGCAGCTCGACGCTTCGAACGAACTCGCCCGACGCGCTGATATGTGTGAGCACCTGGGCGGCCGGCACCCCGACGGCCACGAGCACCCCTCCGCTCGGGTGAGGCCCCAGCGCGGTCAGACAGTCCGAGAGCGTGGTGGTCGTGACCGTCTCGAGCGACTCCTGGTCGAGGAAGACGACCTCGCTTTGGACCGGAGGTGATGAGTCGCAGCCGTAGCCGGAGGAGGAGCCTCCGTGACCGCCCACCGCGACCGAGTCGTCGAGGAGCACCATGCCGGTCAGGTATCCGCGGCGATGGGCGAGGAAGTGCGCGGAAGGGCTCATGACCGGGGCTCCATGAATCCGTCGGCTCTCGACGCGAAAGGGCTCGCCCTGCACGGCGTCGTGAAGCTCCAAGCGGCACTGAGCGGGACCGGCCAAGCCCCCCACGCAACTCAGCGCCGCGACGTATTCGTCCGAGCTGGGGAGGAGATCGCAGCTCTGGATGACCTCGCCCTTCGACGTGAATCGACCTCGACCATCGAGACCTCCGGAGACCTCGGGGAAGCTGCAGGCTCCTAGATCGATCTCGAGCCCGCACCCAAGCTGACGCACCGACGCATGGCAAGGGGGAGCGCAGCGGAGATCTGCATAGCCCTCCTTCCCTTCTTCCAAGAGCTGCGGACAGGCCGGCAACCACGGCGCGGAGATGAGGGGCGGATCCTCCGCGACGCTCAGGCTGACCGAATCCTCCACTCGCACGCCCGAGCCCACCCAGCCCGCGGGGAGGATGGCGTCCGTAGACTTCGCGAATCTAATCTTGGCGCGCGCGAGTTCGGCCTCGGACGGCAACTCGAACCCGGCGAGGTCTTCGGTGCGAAACGCGTACAGCCAAAATCGGCCTTCGGCGCTGCCGTCGAGTTCGACCTCGACCGGAGGTCGCCAAGGCAGGAGCCCCGTTCCGTCCGCAAAGGCGGTGGTGTCGTTCTCGCCGAGCAGCGCAATCCAAGCGACGTCTTCGGGAACATCGGGGGCCGCCAGGCGCAGCCGGGCCGGGCTACAGGCAACGACCGAAGCCGTCAGGGCGAGGCCTGCGAGTACCAGCCTCACCGCCCGAAGATAGGTGAGGTCTCCCGCCTGCGCCAGGCGCCGATCCTCGAACGGAGCATCTCCTCGACGGGCCGGGTGGTCTCTACCGAACCAGGCAGCAGGGCAACGGTCGGGGATTCCTGGCGAATCTGCCAGCCCTCCGGCGTCCGGGGACCTTCGGAAGAAATGGTTGCCCAAGCCGGGGAGATCATTGAGTCTGCCCGACGGAATTCACCAGGACGGCTCCCTTCGAGTCATCCCTCAACGGTGATTGGAAACAGGCAAAAGGAAATGAGCAAGAGCATTTACGTTGGCAACCTCTCCTACGACGCGTCCTCGAACGATCTCATGGAGTTCTTCAAGACCGGCGGTTTCGACCCGGTTCGAGCGAACATCGTGACCGATCGTGAGACCGGCCGTTCACGCGGCTTCGCATTCGTCGACTTCGGCGACGACGCGACCGCAGAGTCGGCACGTTCAACCCTCGATGGGCGTTCGCTCCTCGGGCGCGAGATTCGTCTCGACGCGGCGCGAGAGCGCGCACCTCGTGGCAGCGGCGGCGGCGGCGGCGGCTTTGCGGGCGGCGCAAATCGTGGCGGCTTCGCGGGCGGTGCCAACCGTGGCGGCTTCGCAGGCGCGGGCGGCGGCGATGGTGGCTGGGGCGGCGACGCTCCGAGCCGTGGTGGTGACCGCGGTGAACGCGGCGACCGCCGCAACAACTCGCGTCGCGAGCGCTTCTAGCTCATCCGAGTAGCCCCGCCCCGCGAAAGCGGGGCACCCCCTTCCCTCCCTTACTCAGGACAACGCGTGACCTCGACGGCGCCGTTGAGTTCGTAGGTGAAGTCTTCGTCATCGACGTGCGAGTACGCGACGCTCGCGGTCACCGCCTCAGCGCTGGACTTCGTGATGGTGACCCGTCCGAGGTTGGAGCCGCGGCCCTCGAGACCATCCACGTTGCGCATGAGGTTGATGAGGAGTCGACTGTAGCTCCCGATCTCTAGGCTATCGAGCGCGATGATGGCGACGTTGCCAGAAGGCGGGTCGTCGTCGAGGGGCGTCTCGCAGTGGATCGCTTCGTCTCCGAGGATGATGAGTTTGCTCACCAAGGTGCGATCGTAGGCGATGCCGTAGGTCGGAGTGAAGGCCATGCCCTTGTACTCGCCAGCGACGCTGCCGCCGAGGAGAGGGAGACCGGCCGGCCCGCCGCAGCTCGCCAGGAGGAGCACGGCCGAGGAAAGAACCAAGGGCATGAAGCGGCTCGCGCGAAAACTCATGGCCTCCATGATCTCTCGGCGCCCTGGCCGAGGCAAATCGGCGCCGTAACTCCGTGAACCAGGCGCTTCATTGCGTTGCACAGCATTTCCTGCTTCCCTCCGAGGATGCTCGTGCCATCGCCCGACCGCGGATGGCTCACGCTTCTCGCCTTGTTGTGCGCGGGCTGCGGCCCCGATCGGGTCCATGCCACCTGGCCGGATGGCTTGGACCTCGCGTATCTCGTCATCGTCCCTAAAGACTGGGGAGGCGTCGTTGAGGAACTCGATATCTCGGGGCCCTTCTCGCTGGTCTCGCCGCCCACGACTCGACTCGAGACCCCGGCCGGCACGCGTCTCTTCGTCGTCGGCCTCGAGGAGGACCTCCTGCTTGGCGTCCATCCGCGGCTCACGCGCGGTAAGCCTTGGAGTCTCGGTCCCCAATCGAGCGGGCTCACGGCCGAGCCGAGCTGCGGCCCCGATGGCTGGGTTCATGAGGGCGACGAGCTCGAGCTCCCGCTCACACCCGCACGTCCTGGGATCGAGCTGTTCGAGCTGGCCTTCGGGGACGGCAGCTTCGAGCGGGCCGAGGACGCCCCATTTACACACATGCTCTCGCTTCGGACGCCTCTGGATCCGTGTATGGGGGGGCGTCGGCTCGTCGTGGAGCCCTTCGCCGAGTCTCGGGTGCCGGATGTGGAGGACCAAGCCATCTACGGGGACCTTCAGTATCTCGATGATGACACCGTGCTCGTCACCACGGGCGGCACCCTCCGAGTCGTTCGGCGCGGCGCGCCGGATTCTGCGGAACGAGTTTTGCGGGTGGACCAACTCGGTCTCCCTCCGGCCCCCGAGGGCACCGGTTGGTTCATCACCAGCGTAGCCCTTCATGGCTCCGCCGACGACGGACTCGGCCTTGCCGCGATCACGTTGTCCGGCGTCGATGCGCTCACGCAGGGAGGCGCGATCGTACGGTTCAGGCTCACACCCGGTGCCATCGAGCCTGGTCCGCAGGTCTGGCTCTCGACTGTGCCCATCGAGAGCGTCGACTTTCGGATCAGCAAGGTGGTCTTCGACGCGCGCGGGCGATGGATGGCGGTTGGTCCCGGGCTGATCCTGAGCGCAACCACCGCGACCAGTCGGGCGCGAATCGCCGAGCAACCCCCGGCTTTTGACGGCCAATTGCTCGCGGCCACCGGACTCGAGGAGCGCCCCTACGTTCTCGCCGGTCGACGGATCTTGTTATGGGGCTCGCCATTCGACGGAGAGCTCCCTCTCGAGCCTTTTCTCATCGTCGACTCGGTGTCGCTCAACCGACGATTCAGCGCCATGGATGTGGCGACCGACTCGGATGACTTCGCGCTCAGCGTATTGTGGTCGAGCGCGGAACTCAGCCACGTGCGCCCGAACGCGACCGCCATCGACGCCTTTCCCCTTCGGATCAGCGAAGCCGAGACCTCCTGCACAGGCGTCCATCGGTGCGGTCGGCCCTCGGCCATTCAGTCCGGCGCGCTTCTCGTCGCCGTGCCCGATGGGCACGACACCGTATTTCTCGTGGCGCCAGAGGGCTGCGCCGCGCTGTATCTTGTCGACCCGCGCGGTGACTGCGCGCTCCGCGCGGGCATCGAGCTGTCGAGCAACGTCCTCGGAGGCCAGAGCGACCGAGGTCTGCTCCATCGCGGGACGCGTCGCGGTGATCGCGTTGTAGTCGCTGGGGAGCGAGGGCGCCTCCTCGAGGCTCGCCTGGAGCCCTGACCCCGGCGCCCCCTCCGGCGCTCCTCAGTCCGCGCACGTACTTGCGCCGAAGTGACCTCGCGCCGCCTTGGACTTTGATTCCACTCAATCCCATATCCCACTCCTAGTTTTGGAAAACTGGGCCTGATAGCTTCGCGGGGTCCATTCCATCTGAGTCCGCCTTGCGCACTCTCACCCACCACTCGAGGTTCTCACACATGCTCAGCCGCTCTCGTCTCGCGGTCCATGGCGCCGCGTTCATGTTTGCGTCGCTCCTTCTTTTCCTCTCACTTCAGACTCGGGTGACGACGGGCCCCAGCGACACGCTCGCTCTGAGCGCGGCGGGCGTGGAGGGCGCGTTCGGCATCGGCGGCCCCAGCCTCTCCCTGGGCAACGGTCACGCCATCTCGGTGCGCTTTGAAGGCATGGGTCGCGAGGTCCAGTCGGCGTTTGCGCACGAAGAAGCACCGCGGAGCGTTGGGAACGAGATCCGGTACCCGCGCGCGACGGGTGTGGTCGAGTGGTGGCGCCGAGCTCAGCGCGGCCTCGAGCAGGGTCTGACCATCGAGACTCGGCCGCCGGGCGACGGCCCGCTCACGGTCGCGGTCTCCGTGCAAGGTACCCTGCACGTCGCCGAGGCCGCTGATCGGGCAGCGCGCTTGGCCGACCAAAGCGGACAGATCATTGCCAGCTACAGCGGCCTCACTGTCCTCGACCGCGGTGGAGTGCCGATGCCCGCCTCGATGCGCGAGGAACGCGGTCGCATCATGATCCGCGTCGATGACACGAACGCGCGTTACCCGCTGGTGATCGACCCGATTGTCGCGGTCGAGGAGGCCAACTTGGTGCTGCCGACGCGCGAGGCGCTCGACTACTTCGGCATCTCGGTCGCCATGTCCGCCGACGGTTCGCGCATCATCGCGGGCGCGTCCCTCGATGACACCGCCGCCGGCGTCGATTCGGGCAGCGCGCGGGTCTACGTGCGCAATGGCGCGAACTGGGCCCTGGAAGCGGACCTGATTCCGAGCGACCATGGGCCGAACCAAGCCTTTGGCGGAAACGTGGCGATGTCCGCCGACGGGACACGCGTCGCGGTGGGCCGAGCTGGACACGATCCCACCGCTGGTGCCCCGACCGAGGGTGGCTTTGTGGTGTTCTTGCGCGTGGGCACCACGTGGTCCGAAGAGGAATCGGTACCTGGGCCCGCCGACCCCAACATCCGGAACTGGCCCAGCTCGATGTACATGAGCGACGATGGCACGCGCGTCGTCTGCGGAACGCCCACCTACGTCACAAGCTGGGGCCACGCAGCCGTTTACGTACGCACCGGTGGCGCGTGGATCTTGGAGCAGTCGCTACCGGTCGGCGTTCCGCCGGGCGGCACCTACTGGGGCATGGGGGTTGCGATCTCCGGCGACGCTTCGCGCATCGCGATCAGCGTGCCCGGAGACGACCCGATAGTGAACGGAAACGCGCTCACCAACGCGGGCACCGTGTACGTCTACCGGCGATCCGGGAGCACTTGGCTCTTCGAGGCCACGCTGGTCTCGAGTGAAGCGGACCCTAGTGAGGCATTCGGAAACTCCGCCGACAGTCTGGCCTTCTCTCGAGATGGCAGTCGCCTTGTGGTGGGTAGTGCGTTCGACGATCAACTCACCGTGCCCTATCGCGGAAGCGGAGTCGTCTTCGTGCGCACGGCGAACACGTGGACCGAAGAAGCCATTCTGATTCCACCCGGCGCCTTGACCGGTGACCATGTCGGCTTCTCGGTCGCCATCTCGGCGGACGGAACTCAGATCTTGCTCGGCGCCCCCAACGACACCATCGGCTTTGGTGGAGGACACGGGAGCGCTCATCTCTTCGAGCGCACCAACACCACTTGGAGTCACGTGGTCGGCTACACCGCGTCCGTGCCCGAGAACAACGCCCAGTTTGGCTACGACGTCGCACTCTCCGCCGACGGAACACGTGCGGTGATGGGCTCTCCCCTCGAGACGGTGCCAAACGTCGCGGCTTGGGTCGGCTCGGTGCGCATCGTGCGTTTCGAAAACCAAGACGACAACGGCGCCTCCTGCAATGCGGCCAGCGATTGTCTCAGCGGCTTCTGCGCCGACGGAGTGTGCTGCGACACCGAATGCGGCGACAGCGCCGCCGACGACTGCGAGGTCTGCTCGATCGCGGCTGGTGGCACTACGGACGGAACCTGCGGTGCGCTCAGCGTGGCCACGGCGACGACCGTTACCTGCCGCGGTGCCGCCGGTGGCTGCGATGCACCCGAGGTTTGCAGCGCCCTCTCGACCGCGTGTCCTCCGGATCTACTTCAGGCGGCTACCTTCGTGTGCCGCGGCGCGCAAGGCGTGTGTGACGTCGAAGAGGCTTGCGACGGAGCCACCCCCGATTGTCCGACCGATGTCTTTCTGGTGGACGGGACAACTTGTGCGCCGGCAGATATGTGCAGCGACGAGGACACTTGTGTTTCAGGCGTCTGCACGGAGGGAGCGTCTGTGGATTGCGACGACAACGACGCCTGCACCACCGACGCGTGCGGCACCGCGGGCTGCACGAACGACGATATCGACGGCTGCTGCAACGTAAACGCCGACTGCAACGACAACGACGCGTGTACGGAGGACTCTTGCAGCGGCGCCGGAGGCACCTGCACGAACGCGCCGATTGCGGGCTGCGGCGCCGACGCGGGCACGCGTGATGCCGCGCCGGCCGACGCACGCCCCGCCGATGCGGCGGTGGCCTCCGACGCGAGCGTGACAAGAGACGCTGGGGTCCGCGTCGACTCGGGGCCAACCGAGGAGCCGACCGCCGATGAGGGCTGCGGCTGCACGTCCACTCGCCCGGCGCGCCCGAGCTCGTCGTCGCTTGCGACCGCGGCCGTCGTGCTATTGTTCACGGGTCTAAGCATCCGGCGGCGACGCCGCTGACCGAGAGCGAAGACGCACCAACGGTTGGCAAGGAGTCTCGCACCTACACCCTATTGTTGGGGCGGAGCTAGTCCCCTGGAAACGTGGAGGCTAGCGAAATTCGGCGAGCAATCTTCGTGTCTGGTCGTCGCGCGAGGAGGGCGAATACTCTCTGTATTCAACCGACGAGAGCCAAAGGCGTCGCGGCGAGCA
>WYAZ01000004.1 GCA_011526105.1 Deltaproteobacteria bacterium
CGCTCAAGCAAGACGTCCACACGCTCAAGCAAGACGTCCACACGCTCAAGCAAGACGTCCACACGCTCAAGCAAGACGTCCACACGCTCAAGCAAGACGTCCACACGCTCAAGCAAGACGTCCAGGACCTCCGCGCACAGGTCTCGACCCTGGCTACCAAGGCCGAACTCGAGGGCCTCGAGCGTCGGGTGGGCGCAATCGAAGACCGGATTCTCTAGCGCGCAGCGGCTACGCGGTCTCGAACTCCTCGACCGTAAACGCCATCATGTGGTCCTTGCCGCTTCTGATCACCGCCGCCAGAGACTCCGCCTCGGGCAACATCTGCTTCACGAAGTACCGCGCGGTCTTCAGCTTGGTGGCGTAGAAGGCTTCGCTCTTTCCGAGTGAGGCCTTCACCTGCAGCGCCCAGACATAGGTGAGCGCGCACAGCGCAAACAGGTTGAGGTACTTCGAAGCCACCGCGTCGACGTGTTCGCGGTCCTCCATGCCTTTACCCGCGAGCTCCATCGTGACCTCGGTGAGGAGCTTCGAGAGCTGCTTCAGCGGCTCGGTGAACTCCGCGAGCCGCGGGTCGTTCTTGCCCTCGCGGATGAGCCCAGTGACCTTCTCTTGAAACACCCGCACCGAGCGACCGCCATTGGCCGGCAACTTGCGCCCCACCAGGTCCAGGGCCTGGATGTGATTGGTGCCCTCGTAGATCATCGTGATACGCGTGTCGCGATAGTACTGTTCGATGTTCCAGTCTTGTGTGTAGCCCGCGCCGCCGCAGACCTGCATCGCGTCGCTGATGTTCTGGGTGCCGCGCTCGGTGGAGTAGCTCTTCACGATGGGGGTGAGCAGCGCCGCGAGGTCCTCGGCCTCCTCGCGCACCTTCGCGTCCGCGTGATGGTTCGCGAGGTCGATCTGGATGGCGGCCCACACCGCGAGCCCACGCAGCGCCTCGTTCGTGCATTTCTGATCGAGGAGCATGCGGCGCACGTCCGCGTGAACCATGATGTTGTCGGCCGAATGATCAGGGTCGTTCTTGCTCGGGTCCAGGCTTCGGCCTTGCCGACGGTCCTTCGCGAACGCGAACGCGGTTTGGTACGCGATCTCCGCCCCCGCGATGGCCTCGATGCCCACGTGCAGCCGAGCCGCGTTCATCATCGTGAACATCACCTTCATGCCGCGGTGCTCTTCGCCGATCATGAAGCCCTCGGACTCCTCCAGTTCCATCACGCAGGTGGGCGAAGCGTGGATGCCCATCTTGTGCTCGAGCCCGGTGCACTTGACGCCGTTCAGCGTGCCGTCCTGCTTCTTCTTGGGCACCACGAAGCAGCTGATGCCCTTGATGCCGGCCGGCGCGTCCGGGAGCCGCGCGAGCACGAGGTGCACGATGTTGTCGGCGAGATCGTGTTCACCGAAGGTGATCCAGATCTTGGTGCCGCTCAGCTTGTAGCGGTCTTGAAACGGCACCGCCTTGGTGCGGATGAGGCCGAGGTCGGTGCCGCACTGCGGCTCGGTGAGGCACATGGTGCCGGTCCAAGAGCCGTCGATGAGCGGCGGCAGAAACGTGGTCTTCTGCGTGTCCGAGCCGTGGGCCACGAGCGCATCGATGAGGCCGCGCGTGAGACCGGGGCACATGGCGAAGGACTTGTTGCAGGACGCGGCGATCTCTCCGATCGCGGTGCCCAGCGTCTCAGGCGCGCCGCCCCCGCCGTAAGCCACCGGACCAGTGACGCCGAGGAAGCCTTGGGCGCGCAGCTCAGCGAAGAGCTCTTTGAAGCCGTCCGGCGTGGTGACCGCTCCGGTGGCCGGGTCCCAGCGCAGCCCCTGTTTGTCCGCGGTCTTGTTCAGCGGCAGGAGGCGGCTCTTGCCAAAGTTCGCGGTCTGCTCGAGCAGCGCCATCGCGGTGTCGAGATCGTAGTCCTTGAAGGCCTCGATCCCGGCGACCTTGTCGTAGCCGAAGATCTCGAACATGAAACGGAGCTCTTTGAGGGGGGCTTGATAGACCTGCATCGGGGGCGGACATAACAAGGCCCAGGGTCCGAGGCGATACGGAAGTGAGGCCGAGCGGCGCCGAGCCTGGGAAGCCCCGAGGGCGCAGGATGCGCGCCGTGTGGGTCCAGGAGTTGAGGTCACCGCGTGGCCTGAGTATGGTCCTCCCGATGGGGGGAAAGCGGGTCGTTCTGGCGATGGCTCTGGTCCTCCCGTTGCTGCTCCCCCGAAGCGTCTGGTCCGAGGCGTCATCTCCCTCTCCGGAAGACATCGAGGCGGCAGAGAAACTGAAGGCCGAAGCCTTCGGAGCGTTTCGCGAGAACCGATACCAGCGCGGCATCGAGCTGATGCAGCAGGCCGACGCAAAGGTGCCGCACCCCAACTTCGCGTTCAACGTCGCGTGGGCCTATTACAAGTGGGGGAAGCAACACTGCGAGCAGTCGCTCGCCGCCTTCGACCGCTTCTTCGCTCGATGTGGGGAATGTGAATCGAAGAGCCAGGTCGAGGAGCGTTACCGGCTGGTGTTCGGTGACTGCGCGGTTCGGGTGCACCTCAGCGCCGAAGGCGGCGGGTCGGTGAGTCTGCGCGATGAGGTGGCGCCGATCTCGCTCCCCGCGGACGTGAGGCTCAGGCCGGGCTCGAACACGGTGATCTACACCGATGCGCTTGGAAACACGGAAGATCGGATCGTTCACGCGCCGCCGCGATACCTCGCCCGCGTCGAGCTGCTCTCGAGCGATCGGACAGAGGTCGTGCTCGAGAACTACGGCGACGCAAGCGAGCTGATGGTCGACGATGCCTGGGGCGACTTGAGACCGCGGCTCGATCTGCCGGCCGGCGAGGTCCTGCTCGGCATCCCGCTCCTCGAGGGGACTGCACGCATCACGCTGCTGCTCTCACCCGGCCAGCGACTCATTCTCGACCTAGAGCAGGGTCCATCCGATCCGCTCACGGATCCGGAAGAGTCCGTGGTCCTGATTCCGCGCTCCAGGCTCGACGGAGAGTCGCCCAATCCAGACCTCACCTTGTCCTATGCCGAGCTCGGCCTCGGTGCTGTCTCCGCGCTCGCGGCCACTGGGTTCCTCGTCGCCGCGCTCGCGAGTGACGGCGTGGACGCGCCCAAATGGGCGTACATCAGTGCGCTCACCGCGCTCTCCTTCGGCATGAACGGTGCGGCGCTCCAGGTCGCGGGGCACCAACCGAGCGAGCGCCGACGCACAATCGAGCTGATCTATGGCGTGGTCACGGGGGTGGTGGGCTTGAGTCTCGCGGTCACCGGCGTGTACTTCTACGCGAGCGAGCCGGCGGCCGAAGTGGGCCACGCGTATCTGTTCCCGAGTGTTCCGTGTTTGGTCTCGTCCATCGGCGTGCTCGCGTTCGGCACGGGGCTTTCGGATTGATGCTCAGGGAGTGATGACACCGCGGTACACGCCGCCCCCGCTCGTGCCCGCGTAGATGATCGAGGGATCGTTCGGATCGAGCGCAAGCGTGAGAGCACTTCTCGTGGAAGTCGATGGCCTTCGACCCGACGCGGGAGGTCCGCGTCGGTGGAGCGTGGCTCTCGATAGCCTTCGTGGTTCGCGTCGATTGCCGCCGGGGCGGCGGGGCGAGGTGACCGAGGCCGGAGACCCACCTCCTAGAAGTCCGGACCCGCCCGCACTTTTGGAGCACGAGCCCGGCGATTGCGAATCGCCGGTGCACCAAAGCCTCTCGTTGCCTGCGGGCGCACCCAAGCGACGAAGTCACACCTTTCAGCGCACTGTCGCCGCGCGCCGGAGCCCAACTCGAGCCCGCGGGCGCTAGAGTCGCAGCTGGGTTCGACTATACTCGGACCGGTCATGGGGGAGCCGTCGGCCGCGAGCAACCACGCGCTCCTTGGCGCCATGCTCGACAACCGCTATCAGGTCACCGCTCACATCGGCCAGGGCGGCATGAGTTCCGTGTTCTCGGCGGTTCAGATCGGGGCGGTGCAGCGCGAAGTCGCGGTCAAAGTGCTCAACATCTCGCTCGCCGATCGGCCCTCGGTCCTCGAACGCTTCGAGAGCGAGGCGAGGATCATCTCCGAGCTGCGTCACCCCAACACGCTGCGGCTCGTGGACTCGGGTCGCTTACCCGACGGCCGGCTCTACTTCGTCACGGAGCGTCTTCGAGGTGATCCGCTGGACGCGCTGATCAAGAAGGGACCGCTCGGGTTCACACGCACGCTCCGGCTCGTCGAACAGATCTGCGGCGCACTCGCGGAGGCCCACGCGCACGGCATCATCCACCGCGACATCAAGCCTTCGAACATCTTCGTCGAAAAGGTCGCCGGCCGCGAAATGGCCAAGGTCCTAGACTTTGGCATCGCCAAGGTGGAGAGCGCGCCGGGGCTCACGAACCCTCAGGACGTGATCGGGACACCCGGCTATATGTCGCCGGAGCAGTGTCGCGGGGAGCCGCTCGATCCACGCAGCGATCTCTACTCCTTGGGCGTAGTCTTCTTCGAGTGCTTGGCGGGGCGACCACCATTTCGATCGGAGTCCGCCAACCCCGTCGCGCTCATGCTGCTCCATCTGAAGGAGGAGGCGCCGCGCCTCTCGACCTTCCCCCATCTCGAGAACATCGAGCCGGAGATCGAACGACTCGTTGCTCAGTTGCTCGAGAAGTCCCCCGCAGCTCGACCGGGGAGCGCCGAACATGTCGAGCACATTGTCTCGGAGGCGTCCTCCATCTGGAATCACGGCCCCACAAAGGTCTCTACCTCTTCACTCGATGCCGAGGCCCCGCGCCCAGAGATCCACAGCCCAGAGGCCTACGCCCCCACACTCGTGCGCCCAGCCTCGCGTCCGAGCGAGGGCGACGACCTCAGCCCCACCCGCACGACCGAGCTTCGAAAACCCCCGAGCGAGATGCCTACGGCGTCGGTCGAGATCCGTCGCCTGGGCCACGGAGATGCGGAACCCACCGACGGCGGCGAGGACCGCGGCTTTGACGAGGCCACCGCGACGGGTCGCACCATGCCCGCGTCGATGCAGGGCATCCGGGCGCGCTCCGTCGCCCATGGGCGAAAGCGGCGATCGCGACAAAACCGCGTCCTGCTCGGGGCCGGGATCGGCTTGCTCTTGATCGGACTCGGCGTCCTCGGACTCGTCGGCCCCAGACTCGCGGGCCAGAGGTCGGCGAAGCCTGGCGCCGCGCAGGCGCCCGTGCATGAGGCACCCGCGCCACGACCCAGCGCGGTGACTGCCGCGCCCGCACCCGCACCCGAGGCACCGCCGATGGAGCCGAGCGTGAAGACGCCCGCACTCGCTCCGGATCGCGCCGCGGTCGCGGAGGAACGTCGCGCCTCGCGCCCGGCGCGCAGCGAGACCGGTCAAGGGCCCAAGCCCGCCGAAAAGGCCCCCGAGGCTTCACCCAAGCAGCAAAAACCACCGGCACCAGGCGATGGGTTCTTGGACGTGCCGACGGCGCCGCGGTGAAGACATGAGTTTGATCCGCGGCGGGTGGCTCGTATGCGTTGGTCTCTGCGCCGGCTGCGCGCCGGCCTTCCTGTCTGCGGAAGAGCTCACGTGGTGGGTGCCCATGCCGGAGGTCGCGGGTGTTCAGAGTTTCATCGTTTGGAGGGACGATCGAGTTGTTGCAACTTCCACCGATTGGGCGTTGAGCTGGCACGTTTCCAACGCAACGCCCACGCACCTGACGCTCGCGGCGTACAGTGATGACCTCGACACGCTGCAGCTGCGACCCGGCGACCTCGCCGCAGGGGAACAGGGGCGTTCGTGCGCGCTGCTGAAGCCGCGTGTCGTTCTTTCGGGCAAGGTGCAAGACTCGGGTTTTTCGGGCTGGGCGCCAGCTGAACCTCGAGCACTCGAAGAACGTCTTTCGGCGCTGGTGGGCGATCGCGATCCTAGATGCCTCTGCCCCAAGATCGAATCGAAGTCTTTCCGTCTCTCGGGGCGCGGTGGAGGCTTGTATGAAGCCCAATGGTGGCACACGGCCTGGATCGATCCAGGAGAGACCGTGCTCATCAAGCACCTCACCGGATGGTCCGTCCTCGACACGCGCAATCAGCTCGCACCATTGGTGGACTGCGAAGAGACCCCATCGTGGGACTCCAACGTCGCGGCCTTGGGCAACCGGCATTTCGCGACCATGAGCGGAGGAGACGTTATCCTGTTCCGAGTCGATCCGGCGGCGGGCCGCTGCGAGCCGATCGGGCGCCTCCAACTGCCGAGCCCGGGGGACGGCTTTGGCGGCCTTGGCTACCTCGTAGGTCAGATGGATCCGCTCGAGCTGTGGACGGTGTCTCAAGGACACGAGCCGTCGCAGTGCCGCGTCGCGCGGTATCGCGAAGGAGCTTTTGAAGAGCTGGCACCGGTCGACTGCCCCCCCCCCCGAGACAACTGACTGCGGCGATGGCCTCCGACGGAACGACGGTGCTGTCTGGCGGCTCCGGCACTTACCTTCGACTCTATCGACCCGACGGCGCATCCGACTTGGAACTGGTCCACGGGGGCCTGAGCGATATCCGATTTGTAGGCCATCACCCGGAATTAGGGCTGTATGCTGTGACGGAGGACGACAACGTCTACCGCAGGACGGGCTCCGGTACGTGGACCCACCTCCTTGATCGGACGACCGTTGCTGGCTCACTACACTTCCTCACGGTGCTCGAACTCGGCTCGGGGATCGTGGCCTTGGCGGGCGGCGACGCACGGTACCTCGACGATCGAACCGCCTGCGAGATCAACGATCCGTCGACGCGCGCGCTCAGCCCGCTGTCCACGGCCCGGTACCCCCACCTAGGCGGAGAGACCCGCGCACTGGTCCTCCTGGAGCCTAGTGACCCCTCCGACGGAATCGACGCGGCCTGGCTGCACCTGCGATGACTCGCTGGCTACGCGCCCTCTCCGCCTAGAAGTCCGGAATCTCGCAGAGGTGTGAGACCGAGTTACAGATATAACCCACGCCGCAGCCCGTCGACTCGCACGGGGTCACACAGCTGTTGTCCCGCTCATTACACGCTTGGCTTGGACCACAATCGCCGCACGAGCTGGTCGGCGGGATGATCTCCGAGGGGTCGCCACAACGTCCGTAGTCCGACAAGCAGACCGTCTCGACCCCGCAGACCTCTTGACCGCAAGTGCGGTCGCACTCCACCAAATCACTCGCGGGTCGGCAGGTCGCATCACCCGGGCACCTATCGCAACCATCATCCGGGGTGCCGGGGTTGTTGGCGTAGTCCCAGCGCCGGTACGCGATCGCCACTTCGTAGCCGTCTTGCGGACGTGCATCGCCGTAGAAGACCACCTTGTTCTGGACCGGATCGTAGTCGAAGCCGTTGGTGCGGCTGCGCGGGATGACGCGGCCTCGACCCGGCGGCCCGATGGCGACCTTGATCGTGGCCGAGGCCGGGATGCCGCTGAGCTCATACGCGCTCGCGACGCCGGTGGCGACGCGGGCGACGTTCTCGAGGTTCTCGCGCATGTTGCCGCACAGAGATCCGAACTGGCCTCCGGTGGCGTTCGCGACCTCCACGTAGCCCTGGCCCGGCTCGAAGTTGTCCTCGGCATTGGCCCCGGCCTGTAGGCACCCGTTGGGGAGATCACCGACGATGGCGAAGGTGGTCGCACCTCGCGCGATGTAGCGGTCGATGAAGTCGTTGATCACCGGCTGAGCCGCGGGGTTGGTGCAGAAGGTCGGCTCGCCTTCTTCGGCATCACAGGCCCCGCACGCGGCGCACTCCACGGTCTGGTCGCGCTCGTCCGAAAGGTGCACGACCACGGTACCCGCGCCTTCGCGCAGGCGGTTGGCGTTCTCGGCCTGACCTTCGGGTGTCCGCGGAAGCAGGCCATCGAGCGCGAGCAGGCCGGTCTCGAGCCCCGGCTCCCAGCCGCCCTCGGCCCCCACGACGATGTCGCGCTGAAACGCGGCGAGATCGGAGGTGAGGCCATCTCCCTCGAGGCGGCCGCGACGGTTGCTGTTCCGTTCTTGTGCGACCGTGCGGGCGACGCCGAGGCGGAAGTCGAGGTTGGCGGTGCGCAGGATGTCCGTCATCGCGGAGGCGGCCGCGCGCACGGCCTCTTGGTCGTCCTTCATGGAGCCCGAGTCATCCACGACGAAGAGGATGTCCGCTCTCGAGTTCGCCTTGGCGTCGAAGGGATCACACAAGTGCCGCGTAAAAGAACCCCAGCGAGCGACGTTGGTGCCGTCGGTGAACTCCTCGAGCCTGAGCAAACGCGCTTCAGCCGGCTCGGGGTCGATGGCGACCGCCGCGACCATCACGACTTCGCTCGCGCGCCGGTAGACCGTGAGGAGCTTGAGCACGAGGGAGCGGCCGGTCTTGCCCGCGGCCGGCAGCGCGCCCGAAAGCGTCGCCCCATCGAGCATGCTCGAGCCGAGCTGCGCTACCGCGCGGCGAGCGTCGATGTCGGCGGTGGTTTGGATCCTGAACGTCGCCTGCTCCGCCGAGTAGCCCTCCACCGTCGTGAAGCTTCGAGTGAGAAAGCTCTCGATGGTTCCAAGGCGCGGAATGCTGCTGCGACGTTCGAAGTCGCGTTGCGCCGACGGCGTGGCGACGTTGGGCGCGGAGACCTTCTTGAGGATCACCGCCGCCACATCGAGCGCGGGATCCGCCACCATCAGGGCGGGGGCCAGGCCTTGAGGATTACGAAGCACCGCGAAGTCCCGCACCTCGGCGTCCACGAGGAAGCGCGAGGCCGCACCCGGCGCATCAAAGACGGTGATGGGACGATCGTTGATCTTTCCGCAGGCGAGGACCTGAACCTCGTTTCGGTCCGGGATGCCGTTTCCGTCCGTGTCTTCGAGCCGTGGGTCGGTCTCACCGGGATCGACCTTGCCGTTCTGGTTTCGGTCCTCGTAGCCGTCGGGCACCCCATCCTTGTCCGTGTCTCGGATGTTCGCGGGGGAGTCGGGGTCGTCTGCGGGGTCGACCAGACCCAAGAACCCCGCGAGCCCGCCGTCGCAGGCCGGCAAGATCAGTGTCCCCAAGAGGAGGGTCGGGAGGACGGGGAAAAGCTTGGGATTTCGCGCCATGAGCGCCAAGCTCGCAAGTTGTGATCCACGCCATGTACCTTGAGCGATCGCCTCCGATTGGGTCAGGAGGTGGCGCCTTCGGACCCCAGGCTTGGGACTGAATGGGTCAGCTTCGGACTAAAGTCCGGCGGCGCCAAACCCCAGCGGCCATGAGAACGAGCGCAAACGCGAGCCCCAGGTCGACCGGCTGGCGCTGGGCACTGCTGCACCCGCAGCCACCGCCGCCCACCTGACCGTCGGGAACGCCGCTGTCGGGGGCCACCTGTGCGTCAGCCCCTGCGCCGCCGTCGGCCGCCGCATCGGGCACAGGCGAAGCATCGAACTGACCCGCGTCTGGTGGTGTCCCCGGGTCGTTCGGGTCATTGGGGTCCGACTCGCCCGGGTCCACGCGCCCATTCCGATTCGAGTCTTCGACACCATCCGGATAGCCGTCTCCATCCGTGTCTGGATCCAAGACCTCCGTCGTGGTGCTCGAGTCGGCATCGGGCACGAAGCTACCCTCGTCGAGGTCGGTATCCACGTCGGGCTCCGTAACGCCCGCCTCGGTACCATCCAGGACGCCGTCGTTGTCGCTGTCGGGGTCGAGCGCGCCGATGAGCTCATCCGCATCGTGGTCTTCGAGCGCGCCGGGTTCGTCGCCGTCGATGAGCCCATCGTCGTCGGTGTCGCGATCGAGCGGGTCGATGCCCGCTTCGAACTCGACGCCGTCGGTGAGTCCATCGCCGTCGGTGTCGGGCCGCGTGGGGTCGGTCTGTAGATCGTTCTCCTCCGGATCATCGAGCCCGTCCCCATCGGTGTCGGGATAGGCGAGGATCAGAAGCTCTGCGAGCGCCGGCAAGCTCTCACCCCCTCGATCATCGACGACCACGAGCGAGATGGAGACGGTCGAAGTGTCGCGAACCCGAGGCGCGACGAAGCGACCCGCGGTGGTGCCGGTGATGGTGACCGCCGGGCCCGAAAGGGTACTCCAGCGGTACTCCACGAGGCCGTCATCGTTCGGATCGTAGGACGCACTTCCATCAAAAGCGCCGGCCTCTCTTTCGAAGAGCGTGAGGCTCGACGCGATGACCGCCACCGGGAGCTCGTTCTGGTCGTCGATGACGAGCACCTCGAGCGTTTGCTCGGTGCATGAGGCGGGGCCGTCACAGGCCGCCACCCTGAACACGAGCAGCTCCGGCGCCAACACCGACGGGCTCGAGAACGTGGGCGCGAGGGCGCGCACATCGGAGAGCGAGACGATCGGCCCCTCCTCTTGGGTCCAAAGGAGCGCGACCGCGTCCCCGTTGCAGTCCGTGGTGGCGGAAGCGTCCAAGGTCACCGTGAGGTTCTCGCCCACCAGCGTCCCGGGCAGGACGTCGATGACGAGCACCGGAAGATCGTTCTCGAGGTTCTGCACCGAGATGGCGACCACCGCCTGATCACAAGCCCCCTCGGCGTCGCAGACCTCGAGTTCGAGCGTCACGAGATCATCCGCGCAGACGGTTGGCGCCACGAGGGCGAGCGACGCGGAGGAGGCGCCACTGAGCGAGAGGGCCGGGCCGGAGAGCTGCTGCCACCGATAGCTCAAGGCCCCGCCGTCCGGATCCACCGAGCCCGCCGCCGAAAGGACGGCAGACTCGCCCTCCCCTAGGCTCGCAGGCGCCACAACCACCGCCACCGGCGGCGTGTTCTCCGCCGTGTAGGGGACGCCGAGAACGTTGTTGTTCTCGTCGCCCTCGGTCACTTCCTGCAGCGGATCGAGCACCAAGAAGAGCGTGCCTTGGGCCAAAAGAGGAGTGCCCGTCGGGAGCGACACGTCGACCTGGTCGATCGTGGTGGCGTTGGCCCCGAGCGCCGGGAGCTCAAACGAGAGCAAGAGATCATCCGTGAGGTCCAAGCTGGCGTCGTCGCTCCGCACGATGTGTGCGGTCACCGGACCCACAGCCACCGCGGAGTTGTTCTGGACCTCGTAGCGGAGCGCAAAGGGCGCGGCGCGAGGGGTAGCACCCACGGGCGCAAACTCGACCGCGACGAGGTCAGGACCATCGACGAAGGCATCATCGAGGGCGATGTTGTTCGCCTCGTTGCTCTCCGGCACGAGGTTCTGAGGATCAACGAGCAACGCGAAGTACACGGTGGCCCCCACCGGGGCGATGTCGGGCACCACGACGTTGATCGAGCCGCTGCTCGAGGCCCCGGACGCGAGGGCCGGCACAATGACCTGACCGAGGGGCGCATTCGCGAGACTGGGCGAGGCGTCGAGGCTGAGGACGAAGCGCAGGTCGACGTTGCCTACCGCCACGTTCCCCGTGTTCTGCAGCTGGTAGGGCAGCGAGATCGACTGACCCGCATAGACGCTGGCGGGCGCGGTGATGTTTTGCGCCACGAGATCGATGGTGCCGTCGATCGACAGCGGCGCGATGCGCAGATTGTTGAGCTCCTCGTACTCCGGGATGACGTTGGCGGGGTCGACCACGCCAAACACGTACCGGACGCCCGCCACCGCGGTGAGTGGGACGACCACGACACGGGTGCCGCTGATGGTGGCGCCGGGCGCGACGGCGGGCAGAGCCACGGTGGAGAGAGCGGGATCGGCCAGGTCGAAGACCGCATCGATGGAGTCGAAGAACCTGAGCTGCGCGCCTGCGGCCACATTGCCGAGCCCGTTGTTCCGCACCGAATACGAGACCGTCACGTTGCCGCCGGCACTGGTCTGGTTCGGGTTCAGGGTCATCGAGAGCAACTCGAGGTCGCGTTGCCTCACCGCAAACGGACTCGAGGCGGAGTTGTTGGCCTCGTTGAGCTCGACGATGGCATCGTCTGGATCGAGCTCTAGACCAAAGAACAAGGTGCTCCCCTCGACCCCCGGGAGCGCCGGCAAGACCACCCCCGCGATCGTGCCCACGCGTGATTCTCCCGCCGCGAGCGGACCGATCGCGATGCGCCTCAGTTCGGTATCGGTCCCATCGAAGACGGCGTCGGTCGAGAGCCGCACGACGATCTCGAAGCTCGGGATCACCGTGCCCCCCGCGTTTCGAACCGCGTACACGAAGCTCACGGTCTGACCGTCTCCGGCCGCCGTCGGCGCACCGAAGCCGTCCACGACGAGGTCATAGGTGTCGACGAGATAGGACCGAGCGAGCACGTTGTTGGTCTCGTCGCTCTCGGTGATGACGCCGCCCGAGTCTGCCTGCGCGACGAAATAGCGCGTCGTGGCCGCGGGGCTGCCGTGCGCGGGCAACACACCCACGACCGAGACCCGAACCACCTGGCCCGCCGCGAGCGCCGGCACCGCGCCCGACCCGAGCAGTGGGCCTCCACCCACCGCCGGGGTCGCGTTCTCGAAGAGCGCGACCGTGGAGGCGGGAGCGCTGACCGTACCGCGGTTGCGGACGTCCACGTCCACCGAGACGAGCTCGCCCGAAGCGCCCGAGGCCGGACCGAAGACCCGCTCGACGATGAGATCGAGCTGCCTGAGCGCGTAAGGGGCCGCTCGCGTGTTGTTGGTCTCGTCGTACTCGGGGACGTTGTCGTCCGGGTCGATGAGCACGTGGATGTAGCGGGTGGTCGGCGTGGACGGGAGCACCGCCGGCAGCGTGAGCGGGTGGTTCGCAAAGAGCGCGGTCTGTCCTGCGCCGAGCGAAGGGCGCGCGAGCTCACCGAGCACGGTGCCGCCCGATGGATCGGTGGGGCTCGCCGATTCGATGAAGCGCAAACGATGAGCGGCGGCGTTGGTGCCGCCTGCGTTTCGAACCGAGCCCGAGACCAAGATGATCTCCCCGGGACCACCGAGCCCACCTTCGACCACGAGCGCGTCAGCGACGAGATCGACGTCGGTCACGATGATGGGAATCATCTGGATGTTGTTGGTCTCGTCGTCCTCGACCTGATCACCGTCGTAAGGATAGTTGCCGCCGTCGCGGTCGATCCAGCACCCCACGTAACGCTGACTCCCCGAGGGGGTCCCGGACGGAATCGTCACCGAGAGGCTCACGCTCCGCGATGCGCCCGCCCCGAGGTTCGTGAAGTCTTGGGTCCCGATGACCGCGTCGTTGCGGGTGGGGATGTCGTCGACGGAGAGGATAGCGGCCAAGGGCACCGTGCGTCCGAGGCCGTTGCCGCCGAGGTTTCGGACCTCGACGTCCACCGACACCGTGGCCCCCGGCCGAGGACGCGGCGGCACCGCACAACGAAAGAGCTCGAGGTCGACGTCCGTCGCGAAGACCGTATAGAAGCTCGTGCGTCGGCGATTGTTGTTCTCGTCTTGCTCATTCACCGTGTCATCAGCGTCGACGTCGATGCCGTACTGATGAAACAAGAGCGGCAAGATGTTGTCCGGCAAGGTGACCGGCATGAGCGCCTGATGCGTCTGTCCGGCCTGAAGACCGGCCGGCACCACGTACTCCCCGATGGGGTTGTTCCAAACGGGGATGATCGGGTTCGCGATGTAGTAGAAGCGAACACGGAACGCCCCCGCCGGTTGGTTCCCGGTGTTGGTGACCGCGTGCTGCAGCCACATGACCTCGCCCGGAGCCGCGGGGTCGGCCCCCCTGAGCTCGGTGGGTTCGAGGTCGGGCCGCGCGAGCAGCGACAGGGCGATGATGGACACCGGACCGAGCATGGGAGCCTCCGGGTGGCCGCAGAGCGGTCTTTAGCCCTCAGCCTTGGGCGTGGGGGGCGGTGGAGCAGAAGGCGAGCCGTTCTTGCCGCCGGTCATCTTGGAGCTGCCGTCGAAGGTCACGCCTTTTTCGATGAGCAAGCTGGGGGTTTGGATGTTCCCGAGCAGGCGTCCGGGCGCACGGATCTCCACGCTGTTGGATGCGTGCACGTCACCCTCGACGTAGCCATGGATGACCACCGAGCCGACGCGCAGGGTCGCCTTCACGCGGGCGTCCTTGGCGATCATGAGGAGGTCTTCGGTGACGATCTCACCCTCGAACTCGCCGTCGATGCGCACCGCCCCCTCGAAGACCAGCTTGCCGTTGAAGCGGGCGTGTGAGCCGAGGATGGTATGCGCGTCGGCCGCAACCGGAGGCCGCGGGCTGTTGGTTTCTTCGCGTTTGCCAGTGAGCACTGCCATGGTTGGGCGGTACTCTTGCCTCATCCCTTGATCAAGGCAATCAGCCGATTCAATTCATCGACCGAGGAGAAGTCGATTTCTATCCGGCCCTTGCGCCCTTGAGTGAGCTGAATCCGCACCTTGGTCCCCAGGCGCCGGATCAGGGCCTCAGTCTCACGTTTGACCGCTTCCCCGCCACCGGGGAGAGTCTCGTAGGGGTCTTCCGCCCCAGCCTGGGCCTCTTTTGCGCGGGTCTTCTCGAGCCGCACCAGCTTCTCGACCTGCCGCACCGACAAGCCGCGCTTCAGGACCTCGCGGCTCATGCGCACCATGGCCTCTTCGGCCTCGAGGGAGAGCAGCGCACGTGCGTGACCCATCGAGAGTCCACCTGCGACGACCTGCCGGCGCACCTCGATGGGGAGCTTCAGGAGCCGCAGCGAGTTCGCCACCGTGGAGCGATCCTTGCCCACCATCTCGGCGAGCTGCTCCTGGGTCAGCTTCTGTTCTTCGATGATCGATTCGAACGCCATCGCTTGCTCGATGGCGTTGAGGTCTTCGCGTTGGATGTTCTCGACGAGCGCCCAAGCAAAAGACTCGGGATCGGAGAGGTCCTTGACGATGACATCGACGGCCTGAAGACCGGCGCGTTGAGATGCACGCCATCGTCGTTCACCGGCGATGATCTCGTAACCATCGGCTCGCTTGCGAACCAAGATGGGCTGCATCAAGCCGTGTTGACGGATGGAGCTCGCGAGCTCATCGAGGCTCTCGCTCCCGAAGGTCTTACGAGGCTGCGAACGGTTCGGGTGGACGTCCTCGATCGCGACGTTCAAGACCGCACGGCGCGGCTCCGGCAGGCTCGACGCGACCGGCGTCTCGTCTCCGTTCGTGGTCGCGACCGTGGCGCTACGGCCCGCAAAGAGAACGTCGAGACCTTTGCCGAGGGCGCGTCGTTTCTGGGGGACGGTCATGAGGCGGCGACGCTAGCCGATACGCTGCGTCATGGCCAGCCTTGCGGAACGATGCGTCATCTATCGGAAGTGCTGAGGCGTTTTCGGCAGTTGGCGCACAGCTGCAGACCCTTCTTGTCGGTCTCTTGCACTGTCGTGGACATGAACATCACGCAGCGGTTGTTCGGACAGTGCGCGAGGCCGCGGATGAGACCGAGCTGATGAATGACCTCGGAAGCGAGACGCTTTCGAAGAAGCTCGGAGCGGGAGTCTTGCGTGCCCAGCTCGGGCCGAAGCCGCGACAAGCTGATGATCGCGGCGCGCGTGCTGCGATCGGCCTCGCCGAAGATGAACGGGACCTCGGGCACGAAGAGATCGACGTCCACGACGCCGATGGCAGCGTCCCAATCCGGGCGCATGGAGGACTCGACACGCTTCAGGATCGAGGCGGAGTGGTACTGGTCGCGCGAGGGGTTGAAGGCGTACTTGGGGACCGGGAGGGTCTTCTCGACGAGGACGCGCCGCCCATACATGGCGGAGACCTCGGCGGTGATCCCTTGGAGCATTTCCTCGTCGACCTCGCCGATGGGGAGGATGACGACCGGGGCGTCGGTGCGGGGAACCACGGGCTCCCCGGGACCGGGGTCGGGCGGCAAGGGCTCGACCGGGAGGTCGAGGGACCCGCCGACGGTGAAGGTCGAGCTATCGAAGCGACGTTTTGCCCCCGTTTTCTGGCTCATTTTGCACCCCGCGAGGCCGGACCATCGCACCCGACTGCCGCCCTGGCAACAAGAATCTACCAGGGCTACGCTAGGCCCGGCGCATGGCCAAGCGATGATTCCTGGCCTCAATCACAACGTTCGATTCAAAGAGCGTCTCTTCCACGTCCAGACCGAGGACAGCGGACTGGAGCGCCCGGTCCTGATGACGCACGTCTTCATCGAAGGCACGATCATCGCGACCGAACGCAGCGACTATGGGGCGCTGATTGAACGGGTCGGCGACCAGGCCGAGCTCAGGACCATCGTGCGAAAAGAGATGCAGGAGCAGCACAAGCTCTGCATCAAGAACCTGCTCCGAGGGGTGTACGATCCGGTGATCGCAGGGATCCTTCCGGAGCTGGCCGGACCCCCGGTCGAAGGTCCGCCCATTCCTCCGGCCAGGCGCAGCGCGCCGCCGATTCCCGAGCCGCGAAAGAGCGCGGTGCCCGAACCCACCGGGGGCGCGCACCTGACGAACCCAGGGCGCGGTCCATCGACCCTGTCCCCGGCCGACGAAGCCGCGCCGACGGAACGTCCGCGCGCCTCGCAGCCGTCGCCGCAGTTCGACGAGCTCGAGGTGCATCTGCTCGATCCTTCGGCCTTCGCCGACGAGGATGAGATCCTCGCCTCGCTCGACATGCTCCCGCCGTTGCCGGACACCATTCGGCCCGACCGAAGCAGCCCCGACACCTTGCTCGATCTGCCGGCCTTCGACTTTGCGGAGGACGATCCCATCGGCACGCTTCCTCCGCTCGGTCCGCCCGACGCGGTCTTCGATACCGAACGCCCGGAGCGACCCTCGGCGCCCACGATGCCGCCCGACGCGCCGCGCTCGAGTATCAAGACCACCCCCGCGCCCGCATCGAATCGGCCGCGCTTCGAACGGCCGCAGACGCGTCCGCCGCATCCAAAGCTCGAGCCGAGCCAACGTCCGAGCCAACGTGCACCGGCCCCGGTGGTCTGGACGAAGGAAACTCCGCCGTCCTTCTGGCCCGAGAACCCCGAGCCCAGGGCGACGCAGGAGGTCAGCGTCGCCTTTCCGCCCGAGTACGGCGCCACGAGGAAAGACCCGCCGGCCCTCGACCTGAGGCGCACGAGCCCCGAGCTTCGCGCCACGAAGAAGACCTCCGATCTCCCGCCCATGCCCGCAGGCTTTCAGGCCCCGAGGGCGCCCGCCTCGTGGCCGCCGCCGGCCGAGCTCGAGGACATGAAGACGTTGCCGCCGGACGCGGAGGTCCCGGACTTCTTGCTGCATCGCGGGCGGCCCTCGGACAAGCCGAGTAAGTCGAGCACACATCGGCCCATCCGTGTGGAGGAGACCTCGCTCGATGAGATCATCACGGGGTACTTGGATAAGGGCGAGGAGTAGAGCGCGCGGAAGTCGCTCAAGCTCAGCTCAACCCGGTGCGGCTTTCACTTGCAGGTTAGGTCTGCGGGCGGCAGATCTTCTGAATACGAGACCAGCGGGTCCAAGCCGAAGAGCTGCTGCCAGTTCGCCGGATACAAGGTCGCTGCCACGAGCTGATCTGCTTTGCCGAACGCCCAGAACGGCTCGAGATAGCTCGATAGCCTTCCGGCGGGAGCGATCGTGCTGGACCAAGAAAGCCAAGGCCTCCACGACACGTCCGACACAATACTCCACTGATAGGTGCATACGCCGGGGTCGCTGTAAAGGTCGCCGACGCCCAATGCGTTGATTCCTAGACTGCGGAAACTTGCACCGACGAGCACCCTATCCGAAAGCCCAGTCTCTTGGTAGGTGTGGTGCTCGATACCGAGCAGCAATACCTGGAGGTTCTGGGGCGGTCGACCGGACTCCTGCTCGATACGCTCGGCGACGAGCTGGCTGAGCCTCTCAAGCAACTCTGCCGCTGGGTCCAACGCATCCCTCGGGCCGGAATCCGGCACTTCGTCGACCCCGGAGTCCGGCCGCGCATCCACGACACCAGCGTCCGCGCCTGAGTCTTCGACTTCGACCGTTGCACCGCATGCCGTGACGAGGAGGGCAGCGAGACACTGCAGTGAGGTTCTCTCGAGTTTCATAGTTTCTCCAGCCAGATCGCGTCGAGAATGAACCCGGAGATGTGGCTCGGCGCTGCTGAGAGCCAGAGGTCCTTCGTTCCAGACGTGGAGTAGGTCACATCGGCGTCGCCCGTCGAATCGGAGCGCCACGTCCAGCCAATCTCCAGGGGCGAGAAGGGGCCCGCGTTCTTCCAAGAGCTGGTGCCCGGGTCGTAAACGTGGATCTCGTCGTAGCCGACGTCGTACGCCTTCGCGACGAAGTGGATCCTGTAGGTACCCGCTGTGGGGATCGAAACCGTAAACCTAAGCATGCCAGTTGACCCGAACGACACGTACTTGTCCTTGGAAGCCGTGTTCGTCGAGAAGACCGTCTGAGAGGAGTACCAGTGCTGCGCATCTTCAGCCTCGCGGAAGAGGGGGTGCTTCTCCGTATGCGCCGAAGGCAGGGGCGATTGGGGGAGGTGGTGTCGACCTGGGCAGAGGTTCATGGGGCCAAGGCAATGAGCACCGAGAACTGATGTGACTCGATCGTAGTCGGCCCAGTCCATGTAGTTCTGACTCGCGAAGTACCCGTAGCGCAAGGCCACCAGATTGTGAAACTCACCAATATCGCCGCTCCCTGAGATATTCTTGATCGCATACGCATAGGCGGAGTTCGCCAACCGCCATGCGGAATTCTGATATCCACCGCTGTATCGGATGATGTCCGCGTATTCCACGCAGTTGAGGTAGTTCGAACGGCAAGAATCGAAGGCCAGCGTCCAGTAGGTCATTCCAATGAGGGCGCCGCAGTAGTACTCGCTGCTTTGGTTCTCGACCGGGCAGTAGGAATTTGGGACATACATCCAGGAGGGATCGGTTGCCGGGGGATACTGATCGAGGATGTACTCTCCTTGCCTCAGTACGCGTTGAGTCCGATGCCCCCGCATATGCGCGAGGTCGGTGAGGTACTGGAGACTCGGCCATTGGCCCGTTACGAATCTCCGATGAATCGCTAGCCGAAGAGGAAATTGGTCGGCCCAGCCCTCGCTGACTTGGGCCTTACCGTTGAATCCGTATGTGTGGTGGGCGTAGTGGCCAAACTCGTGGGTGATCACATCCAAGTTGCGGGCCGCGCTGTAGCCATAGGGAGACGGATCCTGGCGCAGATTGATCTTGTTGTCGAACGAGGTGTAGAGACCGAGCAGGCCGGGCGTGAGGATCGCGTTGACGTTGAGTTTGAGGCTCATCGGAGTGCGCGGGTAGACCCAAAAGAAGCTCTCAGAGTGATTGAGAATATCGGCTGCTTCGTCGAGGTTCCGACGCGCGGATGCCGCGTAGTGCTCTTGAGTGTAGGCGCTATTCCACGGCCATTGATTGAAGACCGTACTCGACCCGCACGGATCGTCCTCAAATACGGTGGTTTCCGATCCTCCGCTGTACGTGACGTTCACTACCGTGACTCTGTCCGCGTCGTACACCGCTTGTCGCGGCCAGTAGCGGCAGGTTCCGCTCCCCGCAACGTCACATGTTCCCGGGTTGCCGGTGCAGGTGACCTTCGAACTCACGGGGGAGGTCGTTCCGCTCGTCCCTAAATAGACGCTTGCCGGGTATTGATAGATGTTTATCGTCTTGTTCACTTCGAGGGCATGCCCGCGCAATCGCGTCGACCGGAAGCTGCCATCTTGAGCGCTCAGCCGGTGCTCCTCGAGTCCATCGTGGAAGATAACCTCGAGCTCAGCGGAGCTAGCGTTCCAGGTGAAGCCACCCAATTGGGTGTCCGGACCGAACAGCGCCTCCGCGGCATTGGTCAGCGCCTGCTCGTCGATGGCCGGGAGTGCGAACGACGCTGTTTCGGTGAATCGTCCAGTCACCGTGACGAGCCGCCCACCCACGAACACGAACGCAAGGGCGTGCCCCTCGACCGGAAAGCCTCGATGGTGCTGTTCGAATCGAAGATATTGCTCTGGCGGATCGTCGATCCCACCAGGCTCGTTCGCAACGATCGCCAGCTGGGGTCCTTCTACTGCTTGTTCTCCCGATTCGGTCCGGAGGAGAGAGAGACTTGCGCCGACGAAGCAGCGTGCAGCTTGCTCGTAGTCTATTGAGGTGTCGTGGAGGGCTGGCCGGCAAATGGCTGGGAGGAGGTCGCCTCGAGCGGTACCCACGACCTGGGAGGGACCGTCTTCGGCAGCGTAGAAGATGAGATCGGGAGCGACGCGCGCCGAGAGCGCGTCCAGCTCCACTCGCGCCTCCGGACCCAGACGGTCTCGCATCGCCGGAAAGCTAGCCGCGGAAATCGGTGTCCCCGGACTGGCAGCAACCAACGAAGCAGGACGATCAGACACACCGGGCGCGTCTGATCCGCACGCCGCGAGAAAGACCAGGAGCGAATAACAACGAGTGGGGTTGAGGAGAGAGAGAGAGGGGGGGGGGGGGCAGGTAGCGCCTCATGCGCGGCACGTTATCCTCTCTCTAATAGTCTGACAACCTTGCCTTACCTGAATTCTAATCAGGGTTAAGTAAGGCAGGATAATCACTGATAGTCATCCCCGTGCAGAGACCAGCCCAAACTTGCCGGAGAGTCCGAGCAAGTCGGGCACGCACAAGCCCATTCGAGTGGAAGAGACCTCGCTCGATGAGATCATCACGGGGTATTTGGACAAGGGCGAGGAGTAGTCGGCGCGGAGGCTGCTGAGCAGAACGCATCGGGCTCGAGGTCCTGCTGGATCCCGAATCGCAAGAAGAGAGGGGGCAGCCGAAGATGAGAACTCAGCTGGTCGACGCTGCCCGCGTTGGATCGGGCCAACGGTTCGCCCGCAGTGCTTTCGGATGCATGGTATCGATGACGCTTCTGGCTTGTGCTCCACTCGACTCGAGTGAGTGGCAAGCCCTCGAAGAAGCGGAGCAGCGCTGGACGGCCCGAGCGATTCGGAACTACGAGTTTGAGACGGAGGTCTACTGTTTCTGTTCGCCGGAGGCTCGTGAGGCGCGAAGAGTGGAGGTACGCGATGGAGTCGTCTCTGTTGTGGAATGGACGTCCGCCTGGTGGGCTGAGCATCCCACGACAGAGGTGCCGCCCCCCGAGGGCCTCACGGTGGAGGAGCTCTTCGCCCAGATCCGCCGAAAGGCTGAGTCCGAATGGACCTGCGAGATGGATGTTGAATACGACCAGGACTTCGGGGTGCCGCTCAGGATCTCGACCCGAGGCCCGAGCGACGTGACGGATACCGCCTGGGGTCGCAGGGTTCGGGCCTTTCGCGTTCTCGAGTAGCTGAACCGCCCCTCAGGGCTCCACTGCCCCGGCCGCTCACCCCGCAGTAGCCCGCGGCTGTGGCTTGCGTGTCCGCCGCGCCTACATCGGGGAAGGCGTGCGCCGCTTGGTCAACGCTCGCGGTCCAGGGACTCCGACCCGAAGTACAAGTCGAGACGCCCGTCGAGGCCCAGCCGCTCAGCCGTTGCTTTCAGGTACTCGCTGTCCAGAGTCGTTCCGTGTGCATCTTTGATCGCGAGGATGTCGTCGACGTCGATGCCACGCTCCGCTTCGAGCTTCAACAAGACGAGATCCTCGAGTGTGGCGCATGGCATCTGAGTCCCAGCGAGAGTCACAGGACGAGCTCGCGCGATGACCTCGCGAAGAAAGCCGGAGTCCGCAGTGAGTACATCCACCCCCGCGCCCGGACCTCGGAAACGGATGAGGCCCTCGAGGAAGAGAGCCCTGTCTCCTTCGTCATGGGAATAACCGTGCTCGACGGCGCTCTGAAGAATGGCATCCAGGTCAGCCGGCTTGGCCGCGACCAGTACGTCGAGGTCTTCGGTCAAGCGGACTCGAACTCGTGCGACGATCGCCATACCGCCGATGAGCGCGTACGGCCGACCGGTGTGCTCGAGGAACCTCGCGCAGCGTGCGATCGCATCCGGCAGCGACTCCGTCATGGTGCAAACCGACGTTTGAGGGCGAGCCAATAGGCGGAATCCTCATCGGTGCCAGAGCCCGAGACCGCCTCGTTTCGAGCGACGGCGGCGAGCTGCCTCAGCATCTCGACCTTCTCGAGCCGCTCGTTCGGGCTCAGGCTCGCCTCTTCGATGTTCCGAAGCGAGCGGACGGACCGAAACATCGCGTCGCGTCGCGCCCGGTCGAGGCGTGGGAACATGACCGATCCGCCCATCTCTGCCGCAGTATCAACCAGGAATGCGCGCCCGCCAAGGCCCGCCGGGCGCGGACGATTCCGCCGAAACGAGCTTCACCCTGAGTCTCCTTGGTAGGGGCTCCGAAATTGCTGAACCGCCCCTCAAGGTTCCACCGCCCCCGCCGCACACACCGAGGTGTCCCGCGGCTGTCCTCGCTGATCGACGTTCGGGCAGCTCGCCCCAGCCCCGATCACCGCGCTCCCCGCGTTCGGCATCAAGCTCCACGTGGGCCCTCCGTTGTCCGCGAGCGGACCGAGCTCAGCGTCTTCCCAGAGAATGCCGGTCACGCACTCGGTGTCGTCGATGTTCCCACCGAATCTCTTCCTAGGCCATTGCAGATTATTGCTGCCGCTCTTGGGCTGAAACCAACACGCCTGAGGGTTGTAGGGCTCGGTCGTGCGGTTGTTCCAGAACACCGAGTTGTAGACCTCGACTGCGCCGGCCGGTCCGAGGGCCGCGGTGAAGAGGCCGGGGCCGCCTTCGGCTTTGTTCTCCGCAAAAGTGCAGTTTCGGATCTCTCCGCCCCCGTTGTGTGAGAGCGCACCCATGAGTCCGCTGAGGCTCGCGTTGTTGTAGAACGTCGTGTTCACGATGTTCGCGGTCGAGTTGAGCTCGGTGCGCACGCCGCCGCCGCTGCCCGCGGTCACCACGTTGTTCGCTACCAAGGACTGCTCGAGCGTGAACTCCGAGTTCGAGATGTATAAGCAGCCGCCGCCGTGCTCGGCCCGGTTTCCGTCGAGCGTGCACTGGAGGAAGGTCGCTCGTCGCTGCGCCCCGTTGGCGGTGCGAAACACGCAGCCGCCGAGCTCGTTCGACTGGTTCCCTCGGAACGTCACGCCGCAAAAGTACTGCTCGAGGTCGTCGGCGCCGTCGATGGAGATGGCGCCGCCGTTGCCACCCGCCCCACCCTGGTTCTGATGGCCCACCCCGGGGCAGCCAGCGCGTACGTAGTTCTGGCCGGTGCCGGTGGCCGAGTTGTTCTCGAAGGTGGTGTTGACGAAGCGGCCGGTGGTTTGGAGCAGGCCCACCGCCCCACCGTTGGAGGCTTGGTTACCGCGGAAGCGGCTGCCGACCACGGTGACATCGAGCGCGCCGAGCGCGTAGATCGCGCCACCGCCGACGTCGGGTCCGGGCGACGCGGCTTGGTTGTTCTCGAACTGGCAGTCGATGACGTGGAGGATCATGTCGCGCACGAGGATGACGCCGCCGCCGCCATCGGCGTAGCCGTAGGCGCACTCGGGCGCGTTTGTATCTTGCGGGGTGAAGTTCGTGCCCTGAGCTCGCGCGTTCACGAAGCGCAACCGCTGCAGCGTGATGGTGTCGGTGTTGACGCGATAGTTTGGGTGCACCGACTCGAACAGCCGCACCGTGCCTTGGCCGTCGAGGGTGATCTGGTCCTCGCCATCGAGAGTGGTGTCGCGATCGGTGGGGATCTGAATCGTGGTGGTCACCGCGATCGTCACCGGATTCGGTCCGCAGTCGAAGACGATCGTGCCGCCTTGAGACACCGCGTTACGCAGCGCCAGTTCGGTGCAGCTTGCGGCAGTGCCGGTCCCGACCGTTCGCTCGGAGCTCGAGGTGTCGACCAGGGTGATGGGCGGCGTGCACACTTCGCTCGGGGCCGGGGTCGCGTCCGAAACCGAAGCGTCTGCCAGCGCGGTCGCATCGGGCGCGCTGCCGTCTCGAGGGCCGGCGGCGTCGAGAATGGCTCCCGCGTCGAACTCGGCACCCGCGTCGCGGAGTGTCCCGAGATCGGCCGGTGCTGCATCACTCGGAGGCGAGGCATCGAGCGGAGCGCTGGCGTCCGGAGGCGTCTCCACCGAACCGCTGCATGCGGCGAGAGCGGCGAGAGCGGCGGCCAAAGAGAGCACCAAGAAATGACGAGGCTTTGACATGGGCTCGTTTGTTATCCCCGAAGACGAAAGGTGGGGCAATCTAGGCCGAGCCGTGCTCTTCCCACGGGCCTTCGCGCGACGAGCCCGGTACGCTCCGCTCGTGGCGAACGCACGCCGAAGTTTTGCCGAGAACGCCGAAGGGGACTTCTTCGTCGACTCGAGCTGCATCGACTGCGAGACCTGTCGCTGGGTGGCCCCGGCCAGCTTTGGGTCGGCGAGGGATCACGCCTTCGTCGAGCGCCAACCCCGGACCCCAGCGGAGGAGCATCGCGCCCTGCTCGCGCTCCTGGCCTGCCCCACCGGTTCCATCGGCACTCGCAGCAAACACAACGTAAAGGCGGCACAAAGCGGCTTCCCAGACCCCGCCGCCGAAGACGTGTTCCACCTGGGCTATCACGCGGAGTCCAGCTTCGGAGCCGCGAGCTATCTTTTGCGGTCGAGCATCGGAAACGTGATGGTCGATTCGCCACGTTTCGTTGCCCCGCTGGTGCGGAGTCTCGAAGATTCGGGCGGGGTCGAGCTCATCTTCCTCACGCATCAGGATGACCTCGCGGACTTCGAGAAGTACCGCGACCACTTCGGCGCTCGAGTCGTGATTCACGAAGATGACCTGGGGCCGCGCACCAAAGACGCGCAGCTCGTGAGCTCCGGGCTCGAGCCCGCCGAGCTCGCGCCCGAGCTCCTCGCGATTCCCGTTCCGGGTCACACCGCGGGTTCGATGTGCTTGCTCTTTCGGCAGCGCGTGCTGCTCAGCGGGGACCATCTGGCCTACAACCCGAAGAAGCAGCACCTCGTCGCGTTTCGCTCCGCGTGCTGGTTCGACTGGGGGGAACAGATTCGCTCGATGGAGCGACTCTTGGCCTTTCGTTTCGAGCAGGTGCTGCCGGGCCACGGCCACCCGGCGCATCTCACCGCGAGGCAGATGCACGCAGAGCTGGAGGCGTGCATCCGGTGGATGAAGGCCAGGGCCTGAGCCGCCCCGCGCGTCTACGCCCGCCCGATGCGCCACGACAACTTCGGTGCCCGTCCCCACACCGCGATCCGCCCGCGGTGCACGCCCTGCAAATGGCACCACGAGCACAAGCTCACCACGTTCTCCTTTTCATCTCCGCCGCCGTGCGCCTGAAACACGATGTGATGCGGCGTGATGTCTCTTCGCCCGCACACCGGGTTCTGACAGCGATGACGATCGCGCCGGTACACGTCCGCCCACTTGTCCTCCCTCGCCTCCAGAA
>WYAZ01000095.1 GCA_011526105.1 Deltaproteobacteria bacterium
GCGGCTTGTCCCAAGCCTGCGCGGCCGCATCGAGCGACTCGAAGGCGAAGGTGGCGACCATGGCGGGCACCACGATGGAGACCGCGAGCTCTGCGCCGCCGCCGAGGGCCGCGCCGAGCTTTCCGCCGGCCGAAGGGGAGGAGGCGATATCGCTGGCGATGTTGCGAGCGGTCTCGATGGGGTTCAGCTTGTCGAAAGCCGCGTAGGCCGCCGAAGCGCCGCCGATGACACCGACGCCGCCGGCGATGGTCGCACCGGCCGGGCCACCCATGCGGTAGCCGGTCTCGACGAGACGGTTGGCGAGCTTGCTGGGGTTCAGGGCCTCGGAGATGACGCGGGCGGGGGCGGTGATGCTGCTGAATTTCATGGTGAACTCCTCGATAAGCGGCCGAGGAAATCGGCCTGTTTTTGTTAGTGAATGAACCTTGGTTTTGTTGTTCGCCGGTGTGTCCTTCCGGCCAGTGAGAGAGTTATCGGAATGTAGGTTTGTGTGTTGCGGGAGACGACACTGTTGCCTAGAGACGACTTTCCCCCGTCTTTTCCAGGTGTTGTCTGGTGAAAGGGGGAACCCATCCGACGTTCGTCCGACCTGCCCGCGCCCCCGAGGCCCGATCCGGAAGGAAATTCGAGCCCCGCCCCCCTGCGCTCTACCCTCGTGCTCGTGCGCGCGTGGCTTCGTCGTCAGCTCCTTCTCGCGCTCTTCACCGCCGTCCTCGGGCTGATGCTCATCAATGGCGCGGTGCGCGTGCTCGGGGGCGGTGAGCCGAGCCTCCTCTCTCCGTTCTCACTCCAGCAGAAGTGCGGAGCGCTCTTGCTGCTCGCGAAGCACCAGGTCGATTGCCTGCTGCACGGCCACCCCGAGCCCCGCGCCCTCATCGTGAAGGCCGCCGCCCGTCACCGCGTCCCGCCGGAGTTGCTGCTCTCCATGGCGCGCGCGGAATCCAACCTCAGGCCGCACCGCATCAGTCACGCGGGGGCGATGGGCCTCATGCAGCTCATGCCCGAGACCGCGCGCTGGTTGGACGTCGTCGATCCTTTCGACTCCGCCGCGAACATCGATGCCTCTGCACGGTACCTGCGTCTCCTGTCTGCGCGTTATCGAGGCGATCAAAGGCGCATGGCCGCGGCCTACAACGCCGGGCCGGGCCGCGTGTCGCGAAGCGGTGCGCTCTCGGACTTGCCCGGCGAGACCAGGCACTACGTGAAGCGGGTGATGCGGGGGCTTTGACCGCCGCTCGTGATACCACTCGCGGTATGTGGTCGATCATCTGTCACGGCGGCGCGGGTTCGATCTCGAGCGATGTCGAAACGGCGCATCGCGAAGGCTGCGAAGGCGCGCTTCGAGCAGGCATCGAGATCTTGGAGCGGGGCGGTGCTGCGCTCGACGCGGTGTGTGAGACGGTGCGTCGTCTCGAAGACAACCCTGTCTTCAACGCGGGCATCGGCGCGACCGTCGACGAGAACGGCATGGTGAGCTGCGACGCCGCCGTCTGCAACGGACGCGATCTCGGCTACGGCGCGGTGGGTGCGGTGTCGGGCGTTCGGCATCCCATCGATCTCGCGCGCGCGGTCATGGAGGACGGGCGGCATGCGCTCCTCGTCGGTCCCGGCGCGATCCAGTTCGCACGCCAGCGAGGGATCGAGCTCGTCGATCCCAAGCGCATGGAGACTGACCCCTCCCGCGCGCGCTGGTGGTTCACGAGTGCCGAGAGTCCGCCCGAAGGCGACACCGTCGGCGCGGTGGCTCGAGACCGCTCCGGGCATCTGGCGGCGGCCACCTCCACCGGTGGGCTCCTTCGGAAGTACGCCGGCCGGGTAGGGGACTCGCCCATCGCGGGGGCCGGGACCTATGCCCGCGACGACCTCGGGGCGGTGTCCGCCACCGGGCACGGCGAGACCTTCATGCGGACGGTCTTTGCGTTTCAGGCGCTTCAGAGCCTCTCCCGGGCTCCTGAGGCCCCAGAAGAGGTCCTCCGGCTCGAGCTGGACCAGGCCACCGCGCGCATCGGAGGTAGGGGCGGGGCGATCCTGGTGCTCCCGGACGGCCGCATCGCCTTCGCCCGAAACACGGATCGCATGGGGGTGGCCTGGGCCGCCCAGGGGAAGCCTCTACAGACTGCCTTCTGAGCCTCTGAGAAAACCTTTGTGATCGTGAAATGGGCCGTGCTACTCCCCGGCCTCCGCGAAGTACCGCGGATTCTTTGGAGGTTGATCGTGGCCAAATGCCAGCTCACCGGCAAGGGTTACTTGTCCGGCCATATCGTGTCGCACTCGAACAGCAAGTCGAATACGCGGCGGCACGCGAACATTCAAAGCAAGCGGGTATGGGACCCGGTCGCCGGACGCTTCGTCCGCATGCAGATTTCGACTCGCGCTCTCCGCACCCTTGCACGCAAGGGTTGGGACGCGTTCAAGAAGTGAGACAGAGATGAGTGACGCATATCGAGGCGGCGAAAGCCGCGGCCGTGGTGGAAGAGATCGAGATCGCGACCGAGATCGCGACGGAGATGATCGCGACGGCGGTCGAGGCGGACGCGGTGGCCGCACCAAGCGCAAGGTCGACCCCTTTCTCGTCGACAAGACGCTGACCATCGACTGGCGGGACACGGGGCTCCTCTCTCGCTTCACCACGGAGCGCGGAAAGATCGTCCCTCGCCGAGTCTCTGGCGTGAACGCCAAGAACCAGCGCAAGCTCGCCAAGGCGATCAAGCGGGCGCGTCATGCGGGCCTCTTGATGTACGGCGGCCACCGCATTCCCGTCAAAGCGCTCTAGTCGCTCCCCTCTCTCGCAGATCCAGTTCCTCGGGTGCGGTTGAACCCGTTCCCCATGGGTGCTAACCCACACCAGCGCGGGGCGCTCCCATGTCTGGTCGAGTTACCTCATGTCCAAACTGCGGCGGCCAAGTCGAGTTCAAGGCCGCGGCTTCGCTGCTCACCGTCTGTCCGTACTGCTCCACCGCCATCTCCCGCGTGGGCGACGACGTCACGGAGCTCGAGATCCGTGGCGTGGTGGCGCCGCTGGTCGCCACCGCCTCACCCCTTCAACTCGGGGTTTGGGGTAGTCACAAGGGCAAGCGCTTCCAGCTCATCGGGCGCCTTCAGCTCGACCACGGCTCCGGACCTTGGGACGAATGGTACGCCCGCTTCGAGGACGGGCGCTGGGGCTGGGTGGCCGAGGCGCAGGGCCAGGTCTACCTCACGTTTCCGTTTCCGTTTCCGAGCGCGGAGCCGCCCGACTACTCGAACTGTCAGGTGGGTCGCCGCTATCAGTTTGGGCCCCAGAACTTCATCGTCGTGGAGCGTCGCGTCGGTCGCTTCGTCTCTGCTCAGGGAGACCTGCCCTTCGTTGCGACCCCGGGCTCAGAGTTTCGCTTCGCCGATCTCGAGGGTGATCGAGGCGGCTTCGCGACCTTCGACTTTGGTACGAACAGCATCGCCGACGAGCTCTTCCTCGGCGACCGGCTCACCTACGCTGACCTCTTCGGCGAAGACGTGCTCTCCGATTGGAAGCCGCCCGAGGTCATCGCGGTCTCGCACAACTGCCCCAAGTGCGGAGCCGGCATCGAGATCAAGGCGCCCGGCGAGTCCGAGACGATTAGCTGCAGCGCATGTGAGTCGGTGCTCGATTGTAGCAAAGGCAATCAGCTCTTCCTCCTCAAAGCCGCGAAGCGAAAGACGCCCAAGCCGCTCTTGCCGATGGACAAGGACGTGCGATTTCGTGGCAAGAAGCACACCCCCTTCGGATATTTGCTGCGATCGGTGGTGGTGGAAGGCGTCACCTACAGCTGGGAGGAGTATCTGCTTCGGGGCGAGGACCGCGCGTATCGCTGGCTCGTGTGCAGCGACGGGCACTGGCTCTGGGTCGAGTCCGCCGCCCGAGGTGAGGTCAAGACGGAGCATCGAAAGGCCACGTACCGCAACAAGGTCTTCAAGCACTTCCAGACCGCCTCGGCCCGCGTCGACGGCATACACGGCGAGTTCTACTGGAAGGTGCGCATCGGAGACATCGTTTCCAGCAGCGACTACGTGGCGCCGCCCGAGATGCTCTCGTGTGAAAAGACCCAGGCCGAGGTGAGCTGGTCGCTCGGCACCTACGTCGAGCCGGATGAGGTCAAGCAAGCGTTCCGAATCAAGAAGCTGCCAGATCCGGTGGGGGTGGCCCCCGCTTCACCCAACCCCTATGCACTCCACCGAGCCTCCCTGCTCAAGCTCGCCGGCATCCTCACGCTCATCTACGTCCTCTTCGGCTTCTTGGTCGCCGCGCGCTCCGATGGCCGCACCGTGTACGAGCATTCGGACCAAATCGTGAACGCCTCCCCATCGGAGACCGTCCCCGTGCTCTCCGAACCCTTCGAGATTCAAAAGAGGAGCAACTTCGAGCTCGAGGCCCGCGCGGCGGTCGATAACTCCTGGGCCTTCGTGGCCGGGGATCTCGTGAACACCGACACGGGAGAGGTCCGGAGCTTCGAGATGGAGGTCGCCTACTACCACGGCTACAGCGGCGGCGAGTCTTGGTCGGAGGGCGGTCGCAGCCGGACCATTCACATGAGTGGTATCGAGCCCGGGACCTACATCCTGCAGTTCGAGGCCAGCTCGGAGCGGGGGCGCGCGGCGCCGAACTACTCGGTGGTCGCACGCTCGGACGTGTTCCTCTACTCGCACTGGTTTGCGGGTCTTCTTGTGCTCTGGATCCTGCCAGTGCTCGTGTTCGGTCTCTACCTGGCCTTCGAGAAGAACCGATGGATGAACAGTGACCATGCGGGCTGAGGAGTCATGATGTCGGGATGGATGGCAAAGTTTTACATGCTCGTGGGCGGCGTCGTGCTGCTCGGCTATCTCGTCGCCGAGAGCCGAGGGTTCGTCTTCTGGCCAAGTGACGTGCGGTCGGTGATCGCGCCGGGAGCTCGCCCGGCGGGCGGTCGAACCGGCGCCTATGTCGGTGGATATCGAGGAGGTAAGTAGTGGGTCAGTTCTGGGAGACACAACAGGGCCACATGGTGGCATCGGTGGTGTACGCGCTCATCGGCGTCGCCATCTTCATGGTCGCGTTCATTCTCATGGAGAAGGTCGCGCCCTTTTCGCTTCGCAAGGAGCTCGCCGAGGATGACAACCTCGCGGTCGGAGTCGTGCTCGGTTCCATCGTGATAGGTCTGTCCATCATCATCGCCTCGGCCATCGGAGCGTGACGGAAGCCCCGGTTCACACGCCCCCGCTCGAGGCCACGGCAGAACGCCTGGAGCCCGGGGATTCCGGTCCGCCGCTAAATGCTGCCGCGGTCTTGGCCGCGGTGTTCCTCATCGCGACCTGTGGGCTCATCTACGAGCTCATCGCTGGCACCCTCGCGAGCTACGTGCTCGGCGACTCCGTCACGCAATTCTCCACCGTCATTGGGGTCTATCTGTCGGCCATGGGGCTCGGGGCCTGGCTCTCGAAGTTCATCGGCTCGGGGGTCGTGGTGCGCTTCGTCGAGATCGAGAGCGCGGTCGCTCTGGTGGGCGGCACGTCGGCGGCGTTCCTCTTTCTCGCGTACTCCCACCTCTCGTTCTTCCACCCGCTGCTCTACGGCACTGTGCTGCTCATCGGCACCCTGGTGGGGCTCGAGATCCCGCTGCTCATGCGGATCCTGAAGGACACCTACGAGCTGAAGGACCTCATCGCGCGGGTGCTGACCGTGGACTACCTCGGGGCTCTGGTGGCCTCCTTGGCGTTTCCAATGTTCTTGGTGCCCAAGCTCGGCCTCGTGCGCGGCGCGCTCGCGGTCGGCATCCTGAACGCGCTGGTGGCCATCTGGTCCACTTATCTCTTTGCACGCATCGTTCATCGGCCGGCGCGCCTCGTTCTCCTGAGAGTGGAGGCGTTTTTTGTGTTGATTCTTCTGCTCGTGGGCATGGTGTTCGCGGATGAGCTCACCGCGCTCTCCGAGGACGAGATGTACCCGGACCCCATCGTGTTCGCAGAGACCTCTCCGTATCAGCGCATCGTCTTCACGCGCAGCGGCTCGCAATTTCAGCTCTTTTTGTCCTCGCATCTACAGTTTGCCAGCGGAGACGAACACCGGTACCACGAGGCACTCGTGCACCCGGGTGCCTCGGTCGCCGCAGGTCTAGGGGCGCCTCTCGAGCGTGTCTTGGTGCTCGGCGGCGGCGACGGGTTGGCGGTCCGCGAGATCCTCAAACACGACTCCGTGCGTAAGGTACTGCTCGTCGACCTCGACCCGGTCATGACCACCCTCGCGCGCGACTTCCCGCTGCTCGCGGAGCTGAATCAGAGGTCCCTGCACGATCCGCGCGTGCGCGTCACGAACGCCGACGCCATGACCTGGCTCGCCTCCGGCGCTGAGGCCGAAGGTCGTTTCGATCTCATCATCATCGACTTCCCCGACCCCAACAGCTTCTCTCTGGGCAAGCTCTACACCACACGCTTCTACCGGCTCGTGCAGCGCGTGCTCGCCGAGAACGGGGCCCTGGTGGTTCAGGCGACCTCGCCGCTCATCGCGCGACGCTCCTATTGGTGTGTCGTTCGCACCATCAGCGCCTCGGGTCTGCATGTGCAGCCTTATCACGCCAACGTGCCCTCGTTCGGTGAGTGGGGCTTTGTGCTCGCCGCTCGGCGCCCCTTCGATCCGCCGAGCGAGCTCCCAGATCTGGAGCTCAGGTTTCTCACCGAGCGTACGATGGCCTCACTCTTCGACTTCCCTCGCGACATGAGTGAGGTCGAGACCGAGGTGAACCGCCTCAACAATCAGATCCTCGTGCAATACTACGGGGCGGAGTGGTCTCGTTGGTACTGAAGCCGGCGCTCTCCTTCACACGCCGTGACGTGCTCGTGGGTTTGCTCGGCGCATCCTGGGCGGGATGCCGGCGGCTCCCGAGCTCCCCGGAGCTCAGCGGCGAGCTGGTGGAGACCACTTCGGCCGCGCTCGCTCACCGCATGCGAGAGCGAACCACGCTGGTCCCAACTCGCACCGAAGAGGTGCCGGTCGTCATCTTGGGCGGAGGCATCGCCGGGCTCGCCGCGGCTTGGTGGCTACAGAAGAGCGGCATCGAGCGCTTCGAGCTGCTCGAGCTGGGGCGCGCGCCGGGCGGGACCTCTGCCAGCGGAGTTCGGGATGGGCTCGAGTTTCCGTGGGGCGCGCACTACTTGCCCAGTCCCGGAGACTCTCAACCCGAGCTGGTGCAGTTTCTCGAGCAGTTTGGCACCGTGTCGCGACGCGAGGCTTCGGGGGCGCTCGAGTACTCCGAGACCGAGCTCTGCGCCGCGCCCAAGGAACGCGTCTACTTCCGAGGGATCTGGTTCGAGGGTCTGTATCCACGCGCGGGTGCGAGCCCGGCCGAACTCGAGCAGCTCGGGCGGTTTGAGCGAGAGGTGGATACTCTGATTGGAGTTCGAGGCGGCGACGGTCGGCGCGCTTTAGCGCTGCCCATCGCGGAGTGTTCGGATGATCCGAAGCTGCGAGCCTTGGACGAACTCTCCATGGCCGAATGGCTCGATCGCCTCGACTTCGACTCACCCCGACTGCGGTGGCTCGTCGACTACGCGTGCCGCGATGATTTCGGTCTGCGTCCGAGTGAGACCAGCGCGTGGGCGGGCCTTCACTATTTTGCTGCGCGCACCGACGCTCCGGACGAAGACTCCGCAGAGTTCCTGACGTGGCCAGCGGGCAATGGAGAGCTCGTTCGACGTCTGGTGAAGGCCGTCGGGGCTTCGCGAATGCATTGTGAGCAGCTCGTGCTCGGCGTGGAGCCCGAGGGAGATGGCCGTCGCGCGCGGGTGTTGGTGCTCGACGCGAAGTCGAACGAGCTGCGCGCGCTCATCGCCGAGCGCGTCATCTACGCGCTGCCCTCCTTCACTCGGCGTTATCTTCTCTCGGGCTTCGAGAACTCGGTGGACTACCACCCGCCCTATGCTCCGTGGCTCGTGGCCAACGTGCACCTGAAGGATCGCCCGCGGTCGGTGGGCTTTCCGACCGCCTGGGACAACGTGATCTACGGGAGCAACTCCCTGGGATACGTGGTGGCCACTCACCAGCTCCACCGCGAGCGCGGGCCCACGGTGTGGACCTACTACCTGCCCATGGCGGATCGCTCTGCTGCCTCCGCGCGGGCGCAGCTCGAGTCGCTGTCGTGGGCGGACGCCTCCAGCGCCGTGGTGGCGGAGCTCGCGAGCTGTCATCCAGATTTCCGCGAGCATGCGCGGCGGGTGGACGTCCTCAAGTGGGGTCACGGCATGGTCCGGCCCGAGGTCGGGACGCTCTTCGGTGGCACACGCCAAGCCGCAGCCCGGCCGCTGGGCCCCGTACACTTCGCGCACTCGGATCTCTCCGGCATGGCGCTCTTCGAAGAGGCGTTCTTTCACGGGACGCGCGCCGCCAAAGAGGTGCTCGGCGGGGTTCGTTTGTGAACGAGCGGGCGTGGCTGGTCTCCGCCCGCTTCGACCTCTGGGTGTTCCTCGCCCCCGCGCTCGTGGCGCTCGGGCTCGTGCTCGCCGCACCTGCGCTGAGTCCAGAAGGCGAGCTTTCCATGCCCATGTGGCTCATCGCCATCGTCTTCGTCGACGTGGCCCACGTCTGGACGACCATCTACCGCACCTATCTCGACCCGACGGAGCTGAAGCGGCGCCCGGGTCTGTACACGCTCACTCCTCTTTCTCTCTACGCGGTGGGGGTCATCGCGTACACCTCTTCGCCGCTCGGCTTCTGGAGGGCGCTCGCGTACCTCGCGGTCTGGCACTTCGTGCGTCAGCAATACGGCTTTCTCGCGCTCTATCGGCGTCGGGCCCAAGAGACCGGGGCCTTCGATCGATGGCTCGACACCGCAACGATCTACGGGGTCACCATTTTCCCGCTGCTCTACTGGCACGCGCACCTGCCTCGACGGTTTCAGTGGTTCCTGCAGGGGGACTTCATCGCGGACTTGGTCTCGCCCGGACTCATTCAGCTTCTGTGGCCGGTCTACTTCGGGCTCATGGGCACCTTTGTCGTACGCCAAGTGATTCGATGGTCGACGGAGCGCGTCTTCTTGCCCGGGAAGATCGTGCTCGTAGCAACCACCGCGGCGTGCTGGGGCACCGGCATCATCTTCACCAACAGCGACTACGCCTTCACGCTGACCAACGTGCTCATCCACGGCGTGCCGTACTTTGCGATCGTGTTTCTCTACGGACGCCGGCAGTCCGGGCCTTCGAGTCGTTTCCTGCATTGGCTCTATTCCGGCGCGCACGTCGCAGTCTTCATCGGCCTGGTCTGGCTCTTGGCGTTTGGTGAAGAGTACGCCTGGGACCGCCTCATCTGGCACGACCACGGAGCCCTGTTCCCGGGACCTGCGATTGAGCTCGGCCGGCGCCTCGAGGCCCTGCTGGTGCCGCTCCTCGCGTTGCCCCAGGCAACGCACTACGTGCTCGATGCGTTCATCTGGAAGACCGCACGCCGCGACAACCCAGCGCTCGCCACGGCGCTGCGTTTTGAGTAGGGCAGGATGGAATGCCACGCGCCGAACTCACAGCCGTCATGGTCGTTTTCCTCTCGGTCGTATCGTGTCGCGACCGCGGCCCGTCCTCCCCGACCCCGGACGCGACCGTCCTGCCGGTGACCAAGGCAGAGCCTTCGCCCAACCCCTTGAGCGTCGCGGAAGCCTCGAATGATCTCGGCTTCCGGGTCCTCGCGCAGCTTCCGGAGGCGGAGAACGCGGTGGTCGCGCCGCTTTTGCTTGCGTCCGTCCTGCTCGCTGACGCTGAGTTCATCGGGCCCGACGCGCTCGAGGCCCTTAGCGCACGCAGCTTTGCCGGCCGTGCTGGAGACGAGCTTTCGCGCGGGACGAAGGGCTTGCTCGAGTCTTTTCTTCGCCACGCGGCCTCGACCGCCAACAAGCTGCGGCTAGAAAGGCCCTCCACGAACGCAGTGGAGTCTTCCGTGACGGAGGTGAGCTTCGAAGGCCACTGGCAAGAGCGCTTCGATCGCGACCGTACTCGAAGCGCGCCGTTTCAAGCGACCCCAGACGCCGCGATCGAGGTTCCCTTCATGGTGCGGACCGGGCGCATGATGCACTTCGAGACCGATGACTACTCGATCGTCGAGCTTCCCTATCAGACCGAACGCTTCTCGATGCTCGTGTGGCTTCCGAAGGGACAGCTCGCGGTCTCGGATCTGGTCGATCGGCTCGCAAGAGCCGCCGAGCGTCGGGTGATCGATCGCCTGGCGCTGCGTGCGCTCGACCTCGCGCTGCCGCGTTTTTCGCTTCGCCTAGAGACGAATCTCGCGAAGGCCCTAGAGGCCGCGGGGACAACGGCACCGCCCGCCGCTTCGGGTGCGAGCGCTTCGGTCAAAGCCTGGGTTCAGCGCGTGGAGTTCGTCGTCGACGAGGACGGCAACGAAGCGGCGCCACAGGCGGGCAAGGTGGTGGGGGCTCGGGCCATTGGTCCACCCCCTCTCGTGCTGCGGATCGATCGGCCGTTTGTGTTTGCGGTCCGGGACCGGCCATCGGGCGCCATGGTGATCCTCGGGCGGGTGGGTTCACTCGCCCCCTGAGCCCCCAAGACCCTGAGCCATCCCCTCATATAACGCCGAAAATCCCATTGAAGACGCGCTGCTCTCGAATCATCTCTCCGAATCGAATCGCGAGCCGCTCGAAGTCGGGTTCTCTCATCATCGGGATCGCGGCGTA
>WYAZ01000096.1 GCA_011526105.1 Deltaproteobacteria bacterium
AGGCCACTCTTTCGGTGCTCGCGAGCCAGAGCCCGCCATTCATCACGAGTACGTCGTTGCTGTGCCATGCGCGGCAGAGATCACGGAGGGCGGCCGGCGGCTACCCATCGAAGCTCGGACGGTTACGGAAGGGCTCGGGGTCGAGCCCTCGAGCGTGAGCGGCCGAGCCGTCGCCAGGATGGTCTTCTTTCTGAGCGGGAGCGACTCGGGCCGCCCCAGGCGTCTGTCCCGAGGTCCTCAGCGACCAGAGAAGTCGAGATCGAAGGCGTCGACCTCGGGGGCGTCCAACGCTCGGCCCTGAAGCGACAAGCGATAGCGGAAGAAGCGTGCGCTCGACAGCGGTCGGAGCGCCTCTGCGTCGTCCAAAGACGCGTCGAGCCAGGGTTCGAAGGGACCCTCCGAGTCTTGCGCGCCCGCGACCTGAAGCTTGGCGAGCGTCGAAGGAGGGCTCGAGTGAACGAAGCTCTCGAGCTTGGGTACGAGCCCCGTTGCAGCGACGCCGCGGTCGATGATCTTCGAGACCAAGAAGCCGAGGGTCTGCACACGCACGTCAGGCATGGGCCGTTCGTAGTTCGGGTCGATGGTGACGCTGCGTTCGCCGTAGAGGGCGCCGTAGCCCGGAGTGCATATCTCGGTCAGCGCGGCCTCATTGCCAGCTCGCGTCAGGATCACGACGTCTCCGCCGCGACCGCCGTCGATGCATCGATTCATCCCCCGGCCGCCGGTACCACCGATCAGGCTGACGCCGAGGTCCGCCGAGGTGGGCCCCCCGACGTGAGCCCTCACCGCGCCCGCGACCCCGCACTCCGTCGCGCCCCCGCGCACCATGGCCGTGTTGAGGTGGAGCCCGCGGGAGGCTTTGAGATCTACGTCTCCGCCGCCGCTTCCGCCGGCGCCGCCGAGGAGAGAGACCTCGGGGCCGACGGAGGCGGTGCGCGCTTCCACGTAAATGGCCCCACCCATGCCGCCGTCTCCGCCGAAGAGCGCGACTCCGCGGAGCTCGGCATCTCGTCCGGCGATGACCCGAATGGTCCCTCCCGAACGGCGAGTGTCTTTGCCGCCGATGAGTCGCGCACCCTCCGCGAGGCGAACGTCTTGGACCGCTCGAAGCTCCACGTCACCGCCGCCGCTGCTCTCGCCGAGCTGACCGGGGATCTCTTGTAAAAAAACTCCAGTCCCGGCGGTCGCTCCTTGTCTAAACTCGATGTGCTCCTCGCTGAGGAGCCGAACGGAGCCGGCGGTCCCGTTGATTGTGGCGCCGCTGCTCACGAGGCTGAGCTGCCCGGCGACGACGATGTTGTGATAGCTCGAGATCAGCACCTGGCCCGAGCCGGTCTCGCCATCACCGCTGCGGATCTCACCGGTGACCTGGACGGGGCCTCGCCCAATCACCGTGATCTCCGCGCTTCGATCCGCTCGGACCGAGGAGGTCAGCAGCTTGCCGCTTACGTCGATGACGCCGTCTTCGGCCGCGAGCCTGAGACGGATTGGGCCTTCGCTCTCGATGCGTCCGTCGACGAAGATCGAACGACCAGCGACGAGGGTGATGCCGCCTGGTCCTGCTCGCAGGCGTCCGGAGATGCGTAGGGTCTCGGCCGCGCGTAGTTCGATCGCGTCGACGGCTTCGATCTGCACGCCGGGTTCGAGGAGGATGGTGGAGGCTTCGACCACCCCTTCGAACTGCGAAGTGGGTGCGAGGTTGGTGATGGAACTCGCGTCGAGCGATGGGAAGCGTTCGGTGGGCAGCGTGGCCACGCCGCGATTCGTGTCGATGATGACCGCCTCGGAGAGGACGGAGTCGATGAAGTTTCGGTTCTCGAAGTCCTCGCTGACTCGATCGGTCTCGATGATGGACGAAGATCCGGTCCACCCGGCGTCGGAGAAGCTCGAACCGGCGTCCTGGGCTGACGTGCCCGCATCGATGGCGCTGATCGGGATGGAGACGTCACAAGCGACCGAGCCGAGCGCGCAGAGGCCGCCCCACAAGGCGCCGACTCGAGGAAACGTCCGCAACACGGCGTATATACTCCCAGCCGTTCGCTCCTGGAGCGGCCTCGTAGCGCCATCCTGCCGAAACCCCGGGTCTCTTTCCAGGATTGTCCCCGCGCTCTCGGGCCTTATGTACCCCGAGTTCACCGTGCTGAAAGTCGCAAAGATACAGGGAATCCCGATCACCCTTCACTGGAGCCTGGCGCTCATCGTCGTGCTCTTGGTCTTCGACTGGGGCCTCCCGGGCGTCCTGGCGGGGGTGCTCCTCTTTGGATCCGTGCTGCTTCACGAGCTCGGTCACGCGCTGGTGGCGCGACATTTTGGCCTGCCGATTCGCGGTATCACACTTCACCTGCTCGGTGGCGCTGCGGTCATGGAACGACATCCACGTACCCCGCGCGAGGAGCTGCTCATTGCTGCGGCCGGGCCGACCGTGTCGCTCGCGCTGGGTTTGGTGGGACTCTCCGTCTTGTTTGCGAGCGGCCTCGCGGCCGATCCTTTCGCCGCCGGATTTCAGGCCCTGGTTCCCTACTTCGCCTTCCTGAATCTCGCGATGGGGGTCTTCAACCTCGTACCCGCACTGCCCATGGACGGCGGGCGGATCTTGCGCGCGCTTCTGTCCCCTCGCCTCGGAGACCTTCGCGCAACTCGGGTGGCCGCGAGAGTGTCCCGAGTGATCTCCGCCATCTTCCTCCTCGGCGGTCTCTACGCCGGTTCATGGACTCTGCCGCTGATTGGCCTGTTCGTGTTCCTGCTCGCTCGGCAAGAAGAGAAGCAAGCGGAGTTTCGAGAGGCTCAAAGACAACTCGAGGCATGGGAGCTCAGCGAAGGCCGAGCTCACTGGGTGCCTCGAGCGTCGCCGCGCCTTTCCTTGATTTGCAGGCGGACCAGGGTCGGTGATGACGACGCGTGTCCGGGCCGCTAGGACTCAGGCAGAGACCTGTTATATGGATCTCTCTGAGGCCAGTGGATGCAAGGTACGCTTCGGTTCGAGTTGGTGGTGTTCGACATGGCGGGCACCACCGTTTACGACGACGGCAGCGTGCTCGAATGCTTCGCTGCCGCAGCGCAGGCGACCGGGCTCTCTGCCAGTCGGGATGAGCTCAACGAGCGAATGGGTCAGTCGAAGATCGAGGTCTTCGACGAGCTCGCACGCCGTCAGCTCGGCCATGGGGCTGAAGCTTCAGCGCTTCGAGACCGAGCCTACGAAGTCTTTCGGAGGGTCCTCGAAGGGACCTATCAGCGACGTGGAGCCCAGCCTATCCCTGGTGCGGTCGAAGCCTTCCGCTGGCTTCGGGAGCGTGAGATCCGGATAGCTCTCAGTACCGGATTCTACCGGGAGGTGACCGAACTCCTCCTGGATCGACTTGCGTGGCGCGACGTCACAGACACGGTGGTTTGTGCGGATGATGTCCCCGAGGGGCGGCCGGCGCCGTACCTGATTCACGAGGCCATGCGTCGCTGCCGCATATGGGACGTCGCGAAGGTCGTCGCTGTCGGCGACACGCCCTCCGATCTTTTGGCGGGAAAGAACGCGGGCGCGGGCGCGGTCTTCGGCGTGACCAGCGGCGCCCACCGCGCGGTCTCACTCCGGCGTTATCCCGCCACGCAGATCCTCGACAGCGTCCAAGAGCTGCCTGCGATCCTGGAGCGTCTGAATCGAATTGGCATGACTCGCTGAGTTGCGGAGCGATACGACGCCCGCTCTGCATGTTTCGCAGACACCAGCGTCGGCAGCGCCCTTCTCGACCCTCGACCGAAACGGCGCTCCCCAGAGCGGCGCTCTGCCGGGTTCACGGGCAAACAAGCCGCAGCGGTGCCGTCCAGGACCGAGCTTGCTGATGACCACTCGAGTCGCGACGTCTCGGTAGGGGAGCGATTCAGAACCGGCCTGGATAGGCTCTGGAGTCTCCCCGTCTCTTCAGCACCTCATGGGCTCGGAGGCCGTCGAAAACGACCCAGCTTTGGCCTAAGCTGGCGGCGTGCGCTGCACCCCATCCCTCCTACTTCCTCGGAATCGACGATGACACCAACCCGACTCGCCAGAGCTCGGTGCCGAGCGAGCCCGCTGAACTCCTTGTTTCTGTTGACCGGCATCATGGCTGCGGTGTGGCCTCAGTCGGGGCGAGCGGAAACGCTGCGAGTCGGCAGCGGTGAACGATTCACGGACATCGACGAGGCTCTGTCGGCGGCACGGGCTGGAGATGTCGTCTTGGTCACGCCTGGTACCTACGAGATCACGACCCTGTATCCCCCGAGCGATGTCTCGCTGGTGGGCGAGGGGGGGGCCACAGTGACTCGGCTCTTTGCCCGCAACGGTGGGCAGGCGATCATCGTCGAGCGCGCCCGCAACGTGCGAGTGGAGGGGTTCGACATCTACTCGACGCTCGAAATCGGCCAGCCGACCAACGCTCTCTTCTACATCGAGGATTCGTCCGACGTGCTGATTCGTGACTGCTTCATCCACGACGCGCCGAGTGACGCCGACGTGGTGAAGGTCAACGGTACACAGGACCTGATCATCGAGAACACGATCATCTGGAACCCTGCGAGTCGTGTGACCTCGTCCAGCTTTCAAGAGAACATCGACATTCGCGGCTCCGGAGACGAACGCATCACGCTGCGCGGCTGCTGGCTCTTCCACGAAGGAGGGCAAGGGGACTACTTGGTGTACGCCAAGGGCGGAACCACCGATCTTCTATGGGAGAACAACGTGTTCGGGCCCTCCGCCGGGGAAGGGTCGAGCAACGTGCCGGTCGAAACGGGGCACCTGGTCGAGACGGATCCCACGCCCTACGAGTCGGAGCGCTTCGTCGTACGCAACAACCTGTTTGTTGGGCTGCGAGGGACGGGAGCGTTTGCGTTTGCAGGGCCGAACGTCGCGGTCCTGCACAACAACGTGTTCTATCGCAACCGCGAAGTGACACGCGCACTCATCGAGCTCTCCGCGAACCGCGGTCAACTCGGCGGACCCGGCCGCGACCTGTTCAGCTTCAACAACATCTTCTTCGAAAACGACCGTCCAATTTATCGCGTGCGTGACGAAGCCACAGCGGCCAACCTGACACGCGACTCGAACCTGTACGAAGCGTCCGCGAGCGGCGGTGACCTCGACCTCGCCGACGAGAGTGGCTCGATACGAGGCGACCCTGACTTCGAGGCGCCGCGGGTGCCCTCCATCGATACGACGCGCGGGACCGAGCAGGTGCGAGCGATCCTGGCTGGGTTCCGAACGAGCGAGAGTTCGCCGGCGCGTGACACGGGCGTGGACGTCTTTGGGCGAGTGGGCGCACTCCATCCCTCGGCCATTGCCGAGATGGCCCATCGAGCGGACGCGTTCGGGAACCCGCGCGGCGCCCAATGGGACATCGGGCTGTTCGAGGGATGTAGCGGGCCGTGTTTGTGCGCGGAGGGCCTTGAAGAATGTGGTGACGGATGCGTCGACACCACGACCCACCTGTCGCATTGCGGCGGCTGCGGCGCGGCCTGCGGGAGTGGCGAGAATTGCGTCGGCGGCGCGTGCATCGCGGGCGGGTCGGACGCGGGTCCCTCGTTGGACGCGGGTCCAAGGTCCGACGGCGGACTTCCCGACGGTGGCGCGATGGGCGAAGACAGCGGCTGCCGGTGCGCGCTGGGCGTGGAGGCTGGCCGAGGCCCGGTCGAGCTCTGCGTGCTCCTCTGTGGTCTACTGCTGGCGCGTCGCCGTAGAACGTCGTCCTAGTCTTGCGGAGACGTGGAGGCTCGGAGAGGTCACCGGCTCTCGTCGGTTCAATCCAGAGCTTACTCGCCCTCCTCGTGCGTCGACTGGAGCTCATCTCAAAACCCCTTCGGTCGCGATTTCGGCCGATGCGCGTCGGTGCCCGGTCAAGGGTCTCGAGATGAGCTCTAGTGTCCCGTCCGAGAAGTTCGATCATGTTCCCGCGAAGTATCTTTCGTCGCTGGTCGGCGCGCTACGAAGGGAGTTGGGTCGCCCCCAATGACCGAGGAGCCCGAAA
>WYAZ01000097.1 GCA_011526105.1 Deltaproteobacteria bacterium
CGCGGGCGATCTCGACGGTCTGCGGGTTGGGATGCTTGATGACGAGGCGGTCCCACACCTTCCGCCCCTTGTGGGGTCCGTCGAGAATGTCGAGTTCAAACTGGAGGTATTCACCCTTCCCGTTGCGGGTCGGCTTCATCTCGCTCGCGACAATGATTGCCAGGTATTTGCCGGCGGGGATGGGGTCGAATCCGGGGTTCGGATCGACTGTGTTCGCATCGAATCCATTGAGGTTCGCCATGACTGTTCAGGCTCCTTCTTCAGTTGGGGTGTCGTTGGTTTGAAGCGGGCTCTCGCCGCGCACGAACGCGGCGTAAATGCGATAGTCGAGCGGGATCTCGTCGGGGAGGTTGAGCCGGTTCTTGGCGACGTGTGCCGGGCGCTCGGTGGTGCGGATGATCCGCTCACCGGTGCCGAGGCCCTGCGTGCGCTTGCGGTCAAAGCCCTCGTTGGTCGTTTTCGTCAGGACGCGCCAGGTCGCGAAGAAGACCTCGTCGCACCACTCCTGGATCAGCGCCGACGCCTGTTTCTGGAGGCGAGGCACATAACGGTCGTAGGAATCGGTTTCGGGGTTGTTGAACTTCTCGATCGCCGCGTGGGCGATGAGGATCACCGACATGCCACGATGTGACCGCAGCGCATCGAGGCCCGCGAGAACCTCGCGCCACTGGCAGAGCGCAAAGATGTAGCCCTTGCCGTAGCCCGCATCCTCGATCGACTCCAGCCCGCGCTGGGCGCAGACCTCGGCGAAGATCAGCCGCTCGAGCCAGTCGAGCGAGTCGACGACGACCGTGAGGTACTCATGCGGCTCCGAGTAGAGGACGGAGAGTGAGTCGAGGACATGGCCGTACCTCGTCGCGAGCGGAAACCGATCGACGCCGAGGTCGTTGACACCCTCTTCAGTCTGGATGAAGATCGGCTTCTCGGCCATCCCCGCGAACGTGCTCTTGCCGACGCCGTGCACGCCGAACAGGGCTGTGCGTCGCGGCAGGGTCGCCCGGCCCTTCTGGATGCTCTGGATTGATGTCATGCGAGAGAATCTCCTTTGAATGGGTTCAGGTAGCGGCGCCGGCAGTTGCGGCGCGCGGGATGATGGGCTGGAAAGTGCGGCGGACCTCGAAGGTGTGCTCGCCGAATTCACGAAGGAGAAAGCCCGTGAAGATGCGACAGATCGCCTGACCAATCTCGCTGGACGCATCGACAACGCAGACGCGGAGTCGCTCGTCCATCAAGTACGCCCCGTCCATTCGCACGCGAGCCGTGCCGAAGAGGCTCTCGGCGGCGATGATGGCCAGGTGCAAAGTCGCCTCCGCCTCAGCCAGCGCCACGCGCCTCTTGAATCGAAACCGATAGACAGCGGAACGCATCGCCGATGCTCCTCTCGAACGGTGAGGCAGTGTGCCTCGCTATTCATCACATACGCCGTCGGCCGCCGAACCGAAAAGGTCGGCCTGCACATATCCCTCCAGACCACGCTCCGCGAACCGTTCACGGATCGCCCCGACGCGATCGAACACGGTGGGTTTGGACACCCCAAGGATTCGAGCCGCCCGGGCCTTCGATCCGTCCATGAGAAACCTGCAGAGAACCTGCAACTCGGAGTCGAGCGCATTGAGAAACGCCCTGATGTCGCTCTCCAAGTCGATACGCGACGACTCCGCTCTCACGTCGTTGCGGCGTCGATCGGCGCCTTCCGTCAGCAGATCGCCCCGCCGGACGACAGTGCCGCGGTCGGACTGAATCAGGTCGTCGAGCGATTCCCGGCATCGGCGGTAGTCGCGACACTCCTGCGTGCGGTGCCGAATGATCGACGCGATCTTCCGGATGACGACTCGATTGTCGAATGTGTTCCGCTGGGCGCGCGAAGGATCCCAGTGCTCGTCGGCTTCGAGTACCGCAAGCAGGAGATCGCGTTCAAGATCTTCTCGATCATCCTGAGTGAAGCCGTAGTGGCCGATGAGTCTGTTGACCATGATGGAGATAAGCGTGTAGGCGTAATCGCTCGCTTGCGGTTGCTTCCTGTTTTCCACGGGTTGAACTCCTCGCGGCCGGCGAGGAGCCCGTGGGTGCCGTCAAACAGGGGCGCAGCGAAAGGGAGCCGTCGTGCAATGCCGTTGTTCTCGGCACCCACGACGGCTCCGCTCTGCGGCCGCTCGTCATGCGGTTGTTGATTTGTGTTGAAGGTCTGGATTCGGTCGGATCAGTGGCGCGAGTCGCTCGGTGGTTCGACCACGTGCATCGAGAAGGGCAGACCGTGTTTCACGATCAGCACCTCGACCACGCCGTCGCCGATGCGCGCGAACTCTGCGAGCATGTCCTCGACCTGTCGCTTGAGCGCGAAGTCGCCGAGTACGGCCTCTGGTCGCGGGCCGTTGTCGCCCGGGAGTCTCACCTCGCGCACGATGCGAGGCAACGGATCCACCACTGGATCGCCGTTTCGTATGGGGAGGTATTCGATCCGCCCGAAGTTGATGCGCTGGCACTGCTCGATGAGCCGCCGTGCTGCTCGCGAGACGCGTCGCTTATCCATTGTCAAGCTCCTGTGATGAACTGTCTTTGCGATCGTTTCGACGACCGCGTTTCACAGGAGGCATTACAAGGGATTTCGGTTGAGTCTGGTAGGGCAGTTCGTGTGCGTCGCCGGTCACCTTTCGATCGCGGTCGTGTGCGGCCCGCTCCACGAGCCTGCGTACCGGACAGTTCGAAGACTCGACCGGTCACTTTGGATTCTGAAGCGGATCAAGGGGCCGAATGCACACCGTGAAGGGGTTCAAGCGATACCCCTCCGAGTCGGGGTCAGGTGAAGTCTGGATGATGTCATTTCGCTCTGCGGCGACTCCCGCCCTCCGCAGCCTGTCCATTGCGCTGTCCTGGAAGCGATTGATGGTCCGCCGAATGAGGTCCACGTCGGCCGGCTCTGCAGCGGTGTTTCGCTTGTCCAACTGCGAAGCAAGGTCATCGGGAGTCTGGCACAGGAAGCCGTCAGGTGCTACGCCCCGAATGGCATCCTCCCAGAACGCCTTCGCCAGCAGTCTCAGAATTGTGAGGATTGTCTTTCCTTGAGCGGCAATCACCTCGACACCATTCACCTGTACGGTCTTGGGCCCGAACTGAAGGACGAATGTCTCAGCCGACCGAGGCTCGCGTTTCGACAGCACCTGGGGCCGGTGCGGTCCCTTGTTGTAAGCCGCGGTTACCAGCGGAGGCAACGCTCGAACCTCGTCCGATGAGGTCAACTTGCTCAGCACATCGCGGAGGGAAACTCGGTCAGTCAGCAGGTCTGCCAGCATGACCTTCGACACCCAGTCGATCTTCACGAATCGCTCGACAGCGCGAGGATTCACGGCCACGAAGCAGGTCGGGTTCTGCTGTGCCCACTGCACGGACATGATTCGCTCATGGTCGCAGTAGTCCGCCAGGCACAGATACACACCCGAGACCCCACGGCTGATTCGCCATGCCCACGAGACTCCGTCCAGTGTCTCGGGGCGCGGCTCGCCGGCGCAGGCAAGCACATACTCGGCGACTCCATCAGGCAGCACAGTGGCGGACAACTCCTCAAACTGCCGCTTGCGATGACGGTGGGGAAAGACTGTCCGCCCGCACTCACCGCACTGGTAATCCCTGCCATTCTCGTCGAGTCCATCGCTGAGGAAGAGCCGTCCTGAACACGTGCGGTTGGAGTGCTGAAAGTCCCAGTCCTCCGACAACGCGCACTGCACGTATCGGCGCGCCTGGAACGTAATCAGGTTTCGATCTCGAAGCCGCTCGGCCGCCCTCGTCAATGCGGGGGTGACCGGGTGCAGTCCAGCCCGGCTCTGAAGCAACCTCGCAACCTCGTCGGTTGCGTCACTTCCGATCTTGCTTTTCGGTCGAGAGCGCGCGGATGCCATAGGGCTTCCCTCCGATGGCGGTTTCGAATGCTTGTCGTTCTGAAGCGTTCAGCGTGCTGTCTGTGTACCGGACGACGTACCCATCTTTGACGGAGGGAAGCGACTCGAGTGTCAGCTTGAGCCGCTTCCCGGCATACAGCACCCTGATCTCACTGACAAGTTGCAGGTCCGTCAGAATGCTGCCGACAGCCCTCTCGAAGTGGCGCACCCCCTCGGCAATGGAGCCGCCGTCCTCGCTGCTGATTCTGAGCAGCGGAGCCCCGTCAAGGGGAGAGTTCCTGACGGCCACGTCCAACAGGCTAAGGAACTGACAGCGATCACCGACCAGATCATCGAGTAGCGACTTGATCTGGGCTCTGTACGTCACCTGAATGTCGTTCTCGTATTCGCAGGTCTTGCCGAAGTAGAGTGAAGCGAGACGGTTGGCGAGGATCGCCGGCACCTTTGTACTCTTCGAAGCGATGTCGACGCCCTTGGCATTGTCCTGGAAGTCGAGCACGATCCACTCGGGCGTGAAAGCGTGGATGGATTGATTCGCCTTGATCACCATCGATCGCCGATTCTCGCGCCGAACGAACAGGAGATGGTGGCGCCCATGACTCACGATGGATTTGAACTCGCTGACGCGCCCATCTCGGCACTTCGCATCGAAGTCAGCGAGCATGCCGCGCACGACCTCCGGCGTCAGGAATCGCTTGAACGGCTCCAACGGCGCTCGCGCGTCGCCCTTCAACTTCATTCGGGCGAAACCGTTCGTGTGGACCTTTTCCAGATGGAAGACGGTGATCAAGTGCTTGGGGTCGGTCCGGAACAGTGCGAACAACAGCGATGTCGTGTCGTACTCGGTCTCGTTGATTCGGCACATCTCGAGGATGCCTTCATCGAGTACCGCGCGGGCATAGTCCAGCGTGGCGAACTTCGACCGCTTGAATGCAAAGCGCTCGACGGGGTAGAACGTGGCGACTTCGGCTCGCACCGCTCGCAGATCCTCACGCTGCTCCGCCAGAGTCGCTCCACCGTTGCGGCCGAGTAGCGAGCGCAGCACGGTCAGCCGCCGCCTGCTCAGCCCGTCAATCCACGAGCACATGAATGTCCCATCAGCGCACCGAGGGAGCCACGGCTCTGTGCTCATCTGCAGGTCGTTCTCCCAGTAGTCGCTGGAAATGGCTTGAACGGTTGGTGTCATCAGCATGGCTGCTCCTGTGAGTCTGGACAATCTAACCCGGTCACTTTCGAACGGGCGCGGAAGTCCTTCCCCTTCAAGATATTGGGGTAGCCTACTCCACTGCCCCAAAGGTGTTGTGGCTTCACTACAACAGCGTTGTATTCACGCTACAACGGCTAGTCAAGTTCGTCTTTTGATCGGTATGTGGGATTGACGTCAGCCTGGTCGTGTTGTATCATCGCTACAGCGCTACGGGAGGGAGGCAGCCATGAAGAGAGCAGGGTTCGGTCGGTTGTTCAAGTCGTTGCGAATCGCCTCCGGGCAAACGTTGCGCTCTTTCTGCGCATCGCACGGCTTCGATCCGGGAAACACGAGCCGCCTGGAGCGAGGATTGCTCGCGCCTCCTGAGTCTGACGAGAAGCTCCGTGAGTATGCCCTCGCCCTGAATCTCAAACCGCACACTGCTGAGTGGCACGAGTTCTTCGATCTCGCCGCAGCCGAGCGCGGCCGCGTGCCGAACGATCTTCTCGCCGATGAAGAACTGGTGGCGAAGTTGCCGGCGGTCTTTCGGACGATTCGAGGGACAAAGACCGACGGTGACGCTCTGGATGACCTTGCCGAGAGGCTTCGCGGAGCTTAGCGGTGTCCGATGCGATCAGGGTGGATCGATGGTCTTACGACCAACTGCGTCGGTTCGCAGAGCGATACCTGTCAGAGGTTCACCCGTCGGGCAACATCCCGATCCCGATCGAAGAACTTGTCGATCTGCATCACGAGATCGACATCGTCCCTATGGCGGCATTGCGAGAGTGGGAAGTCGATGCCTTTACGTCACGGGATCGCAAGACCATCTACGTCGATCACGGCATCTACAGCCACCGATCACCGAATCGGCTCCGCTTCAGTCTCGCCCATGAGCTCGCTCACGTCCTCTTGCACGAAAGGGTGTTCGAAGCCGCCAACTTCACAGGGGTTCGAGAGTGGAAAGTGTTTGTCGAGACGATCCCGGCGGATCAGTATGGGTGGATCGAGTGGCAGGCCTACTCACTCGCCGGGCTGCTACTCGTTCCGCCGCAGCCACTCGACGAGCAGTTTGGACTCATCGCAGCCGAATTGGAAAGACATGGGGTGGACGTGCGCACCCTGACCAGCCCTGGGTACATGCACATCGCCAAGCGACTCGGCGAGGCCTTCGCGGTTTCATGGGTTGTGATTGACAAGCGTGCGGCCAAGGACGGGCTTTGGGCAGAGGACTCAATCCTCGGACCTGACGAGTAGACGTTCACGGGCTGGGAATGCGGCCGACCTCTATCGCCCACATTCGCCTTTGCTTGTTCCAGTCCATCTCCGCCACGATCGGCCGGATGTCGCGCTCGGTGATCGGGTCGTGACCGCTCACGGTGTGAGGCAGGAACAGGATCTCCTCCTGGATGTCGGTGGCGAGGTTCAGCAGGTTCATGATCTGCGTGACCCGCGGACGAGTGACGTGACCCAGGCGGGCGATGTCGGCGTAATCCCCAACCTCGCCGTCCCGGATCAGCCGATCGAATCGAATCGCCAGGGCCATCAGGCGCGACAGGCGAGGCACGTTTCCAAGCGGCGGATCCTGTTCGCATGGCTCCGGCGGCGCCTCGCCTTCTCGCAACTCGCATCGGGGTCCGTGGTGCCGGTGGACATGGTACTCGACCTTCAGTTCGCCGTGCATTGCTCGATGCCTCCATTCGAGATCGCCTTGATTCCGTCGGGCCGGAAGGTGATGGCCACCGCGCCTTTCTCGCCGTCGTACTCAACTCGCCGGATCAGCAGGTGCAGCACGCGAGCCTGCTCTCGCGGCGTCAGGACGTTCCAGATCGGGTCGAATGCCGCCATCGCTGACTCAAGATCACTCCGGCTGATCGCCCGCCGCCCGATGGCGTCGGCCTGCTGCCGGGCTTCCGTGTGCCGCATCTCCTCTTCACGAAGTCGTTCGTTCAGATCAGCGAGCCGGGCGGCGGCATGGGGCTCCTTGGCGGCGTCAATCGCCACGGACTGGATTTCGCGGCTCAGCCGGTTCATCTCCCGCTCGGCGGCCCGCTGCGTCTGCTCAGCCTCGCGGAGTTCAATCTCCTCCTGTTCCCGAGCCTGTTCGAGTGTCGCATCCAGCAGCGATGGGTTGTTGCCCACATCCCGAATGCGATCGACTACGAACTTCTCGATCTCCTGCGCAGGCAGGGATCGCGACGGACACGAATGCCAGCCTCGCTTCTGGGCGTGACCGCAGACGTAGTAGCGGTAGAGCCGGGAACCGTTCTTCTTCGTGTAGGAGTGGCCCATCGCAAAGCCGCATGGGCCGCAGTACAGCAGACCCTTGAGCAGCGCACCGTGCTTGTTCCGCACTTCGGACCCGCCCGTGCGGCCGTTGGACCGCAGCATCTGCTGGACTCGCTCGAAGACCGGACCCTCGATGATCGCCGCATGCTCGCCTTCGAAGACGTGGTCGTGGTGGCGGACTTTGCCGAGATAGGCGATGTTGGAGAGGAGATTGCGGACGCGGGCTTTATCGAATCGCAGCCCGCCATGCTCCAGGCCGGTAGGGCCAGTCCATTGCTTCATGCGCCACCCGCGCCGATCCAACTCCATAGCGACTTGCAGCAGGGATTCCTTCTCGACATACAGGTCAAAGATCGCCCGAACGCGCTGCGCCTCATCGTCATTCACCACCAGCCGTGGTCCGGTGCGATCGATGTCGTACCCGAGGATTGGCCGCCCGCCCGCCCATTTCCCCTTGCGCCGGGCCGCGGCGATTTTGTCGCGGGTGCGCTCAGAGATGATCTCGCGCTCGAATTGGGCGAAGGACAGGAGCACGTTGAGCATCAGCCGGCCCATCGAGTTCGCCGTGTTGAATTGCTGGGTGACGGAGACAAACGAGACGCCGTGCTTCTCAAACGTCTGCATCATGCGGGCGAAGTCCATGAGCGAGCGGCTCAACCGGTCCACCTTGTAGACCACGACGCAGTCGATCCGGCCCGCGTCGATGTCTTCCAGTAGGCGCTTCACAGCCGGGCGCTCGATGTTCCCGCCTGAGTAGCCGCCGTCGTCATAGCGGTCGGGCAGGCAGACCCAGCCCTCACTCTTCTGGCTGGCGATGTATGACTCGCCCGATTCCCGCTGGGCGTCGAGCGAGTTGAAGGCCTGATCAAGCCCTTCCTCGGTGCTCTTGCGGGTGTAGATTGCACACCGGGTTTGCGGCGTCGGAACGCTGCCGTTGCGTTGGGTCATGATTGGGCTCCGTTTTTCGCGGCCGGATTCACGTTGAAGAAGTGGAAGCCGTTCCAATGACTTCCAGTGACGGCTTTGGCGACCGCCGAAAGCGACTTGTATACCTCGCCCTCGTACTCGAAGCCGCGCTGGAGGACGCGCACGAGCAGGGTCTTGCCCTTGTACTGGCGCGTGATGGTGGAGCCGGGCATTGGCAGGCGGTCATCCGGACCGGGCGAGAACCTGGCGTGGACCGAAATGTCCTCCTCGGTCGCCTCGCTTGAGTCAGGGACTGCCGGCGCCCGAACGCGCAGGTCCGCATCGTCGGCCAGTTCCATCGCGCGTCTGCGAGCCCGCGCGGACAGATCGCCCTCCAGTTGGGCCTGCAACCGCCAGGCGATTCGCTTGATCAGGAACTGCCTGTGGCGCGATCGTGTGCGCTCACCGAACACTTCGACGTAGCGCGCCTGGAGTTCAGCCACGTTCATGTGCTTGATTTCATCAATGGCGCTGCTCAGACTCATGGACCTCACTCGACTCTCCTTTCTCCGGTTCTGTTGACCGGTGGGTCCATCAGTGCGGCATCCTGCGCCCGGTCAAGGCATGTGGCGCGAGATTCTGGCTGAATTCCGCCGCTTTCGCCGAGGAATCGGCGGTCTGCGGCCATGCGGCGGAACCCGAGGGCGAAGATGGCGGCGACCTCAACCAGGCGCTGGTCAGGTGCGAGTCGATCGGGATCGGCATGGTGCGTTGCAGACATGGGCGCGGACCCTCACAGGAGTGTGCCCACGTCAACCTGCGCTCCGCGCCCGGTTCGCCGTCTGGCGTAGTTCGATGACTTCAGCCTCGCTCGATCGTCGAGTGGCTGCTATCCATCACATACGCCGTGGCGGTTCGAATCGACAAGAGGAAGCGATCAAAACGCCTCGTTCACCAAGGCCTCGGTGTGAACCAGAGAGGATGAGAGTTTGAGAGTTTCGGGCGAGAGTCCGATCCGAACGCCAAGGGTTCGATTCGATCCGCCCGCAACGCGGCTGGAAACAGAGAGCGCGGCCAGGTTCGCCACACGCCACAAACTCACTGGCGTGGCAGACTTACGGCGACATCTCGGATGCCCGCCAATCGCCTGAGCGCGTGAACCAAAACGCCACCGTGGTTAGCGGTGGCGTGGAAAACTCCCCGGACTGGGCTCGAACCAGTGACCTAGCGGTTAACAGCCGCTCGCTCTACCAACTGAGCTACCGAGGAATGGGTTGAAGCGGCCGTTCGCATCAGGATTCACCTGGGTTTCACCTGCCA
>WYAZ01000098.1 GCA_011526105.1 Deltaproteobacteria bacterium
TACGAAGGGAGTTGGGTCGCCCCCAATGACCGAGGAGCCCGAAAGGGCGGCCGCAGGCCGCGCGTCGGCCAGGGACGAAAAGGACAAGCGCGAACGTGATCTGAACTTCTCGGACGGGACACTAGCTCGTCCGCCTTTCCCTGGTATGCTCTCCCCGTGTCCGAGGACCTTCGCGCCCCGCGGCCGGGTCGGCACCCCAGCCAGCCGGTCCCCGTCTCCGATGACTCGCTGACCGGGGCCAACCTCGTGCACGTCTGGCTTCTGGGTCTCGTGAAGACCATCAAGGCGTCTCGGCTGTACAACGAGAACAGCGAGCTTCGGCAGCGCTTCGCACACGACTCGCTCATCCTGCTCGAGCACATCTTCACGGAGATGGAGGAGCTCACGCTCTTTGTGCGGGAAGACCGGCTGGTCTTCGAAGGCGAGGACGTGCTCGTGCAGCCGGATCGGCAGGAAGGTCTACCGTTCGTCCTGTACCGCAACGCCTTCCGTCGGATCACCTTTCGTCCGGGCTGGACCTACGAGCAGCTCACGCTGTTCATGCTCGTCTTGAACCAGGAGATGGTGGAGCGAGACCCGACCAAGGATCTGGTGTCGCAGTTCTGGAACCTGGCCCTTCCTTCGCTCAGCTACGTGACCATCGACTCCGTGCTCTCCGCGTCCAACACCGCCGCCGACGATGCAGAGAAACAGGAGATCGAGGACCTCCAAGAGGAGATCGAGAACATCCTGTCCGCGATCTACGAGAGCGCGAACGGCGATGATGACTTCGTCGAGAACCTCAACATCGATCACCTCGACCTCCTCGCGCTTCAGAAAGTGAGCGAGGAAGAGGACGACGCCGACGAGCTGAGCCGGACCACCGCGCGCGCTATCCTCGGCATCGAGCCGGCGGAGCTCGAGCGAGTGAGAGACCAGGCTCGAAGAGGCCTCTCCGACCGAGAGGTGATCCGCCGGCTGTCGCGGATCTTCGCCGACCTGCTGGGTCGGGCCACCGACGCGAAAGACTCCGTCGCGGCGGGCATGGCGTTGCTTCAGATTGTCGATCGCCTCCTGGAAGAGCGCGACTGGGACTTTCTGGTCGAGTTCGTCGGATACCTCCGGGGCGAGCGGCTGGCGCAGCAGCCCGGGGCTCGCTACGCGGTCGACCAGTTGACCTCGAACGAGCGACTCGGGGTCTTACTCACCGCTCTCGTGGAGACCTCGGCCTCCGTCAGCTTCTCCCGCGTGACCGCGCTGGTGAGTGCGCTCGGCGCCTCCGCCATCCCGGTCTGCCTCGACACCCTCGTGCGGTTCAGGGAGCCGGCGCAACGCCGCGCGATGGTGGACCTCTTGATCGAGATCGGCGTCTCGGATCCAAACCTCATCCTGAGTCGCTTCGGAGCCTCCGAGTGGTTCGTCGATCGCGATCTGCTCGCGCTCGCGGCGTCGCTTCCCGCCGAACAGCAGGCCGCGGTCATCCTGAAAGGACTCGAGCACGACAACGCCCAGGTTCGGATCGCGGCGGTGGCTCAGCTTCGTGGATTCCGCGAGGGAACGGCGGATCGTTTGCTGGCTCGGATGCTCAGCGACCCAGACCTCAGCGTTCGGCTCGCGGCCATTCGTGTCGCGGCGGCTCGAAAGTCTCAGCCATGTCTGCCAGCGCTGCGCGACCTCATCTCGAGCCCAGAGTTCGCCGAGTCTGATCCGCGTCTCATGCGTTTGGCTACGCTTGCCTACGCCCGCCTCGCGGGCGACGCTGCCCTTGCCGTCCTGGGGCCGATGATGCGGCCGGGCCTGCTCGCGTCCTTCCGCTCCATGGACGCGCCGCTGGCCGCGGTGGTGGCGGTCGGCGCGATCGGTACACCGGCCGCCAAAGAGCTGCTCGAGCAGGGCCGAAAGAGCCTAAATCGCGCGCTGAAGGACGCGTGTCAGCGGGCGCTCCAGGGCGCGCAACACGTCCACGAAGACCTCGAGCCCGAGTGAGATCCGATGCCGCCGGAAGGCGCGCTGCGTTATCCAGGGGCCCGATTGTGGCTGTGGGTTTCCATGCTGAACCCATAGGGGTACAAGGGCAAAGAGCGCCCATGCCTATCACCAAACCCTTCGATCTCGCCGAGGCCGAGAGCATCATCCGCAAGCACGCCAGCGTGGAGGGTCCGCTCTTGCCGATTCTCCACGAGCTTCAAGCGCACTTTGGCTACATCGCAGCGGAGGCCGTGCCCATCGTGGCGAGTGTCCTCAACCTCACGCGGGCGGAAGTGCACGGAGTCATCTCCTTCTATCACGACTTCAGGACCTCGGCTCCGGGGGCGAAGGTGGTGAAGCTCTGCCTCGCCGAGGCCTGTCAGGCGCGTGGCGTTCATGAGGCCCGCACAAGACTCGAATCCACGCTTTCGGTGAAGATGGGCGAGACGGCGGCGGATGGTTCGGTCGCGCTCGCACCCGTCTACTGCCTCGGACTCTGCGGAAACGGACCGGCGGCCTTGGTCGAGGGCCGCGCCTACGCCGATCTCAATCACCGCGGTTTCGATCGCTGCGTGAAGGCGGTGAAGTCGTGAAGCTCTTTGTCTCCGGCGATGCGGTGGCCAGAGCGCTCGGGGCCGATGAGCTCGCCGCGGGTCTCGCTTCGGACGCAGCTTCGCGGGGCTTCACCGTCGTGAGGCCCGGGTCTCGCGGGCTCTGCTCCGCCGAGCCGCTCGTGGAGGTCGAGACCGCCGCCGGTCGCGTGGCCTACGGTCCGGTCTTCGAAGAGGACCTCGCGAGTCTGCGGCCGGTGCTCTTCGACGGCGGAGAGCATCCCAAACGCCTGGGCAAGCTCGAGGATCATCCGTTTCTAAAGAAGCAAACACGCCTCACCTTCGAGCGATGCGGGCTGAGCGATCCCGGCTCTCTCGCTGACTACCGAAGTCACGGCGGCCTCGTGGGTCTCGCCAAGGCGAGCGAGATGACGCCTTCGGCCATCGTCGAGTTCGTCACGCAATCGGGCTTGCGAGGTCGCGGTGGCGCTGGCTTCCCCGCCGGCATCAAGTGGAAGACGACGCTCGAAGCCCCGGGAGCTCGGAAGTTCGTGGTCTGCAACGCCGATGAGGGCGACAGCGGGACCTTCGCCGACCGCATGCTCATGGAGGGCGACCCGTTCCTGCTCATCGAAGGCATGCTCATCACCGCGCGGGCCATTGGCGCCGGACGCGGATACATCTACCTCCGCTCCGAGTATCCCGACGCCATCCGCGTGCTGGGGCACGCCCTCGACATCGCCCGGGCGGAGAAGCTGCTCGGGCCTTCGTTCGACATCGAGCTCCGCATCGGCGCCGGCTCCTACGTCTGCGGAGAAGAGACGGCGCTGCTCGAGAGCATCGAAGGCAGGCGCGGTCAGGTTCGCGCCAAACCCCCGCTGCCCGCACACCATGGGCTCTTCGGCTGCCCCACGGCGGTGAACAACGTGCTCACGCTCGCTGCGGTGCCGTACATCCTGGCAAACGGCGCCGAGGCCTATGCCCGACACGGCCTCGGGCGGTCGCGCGGCACCATGCCCATTCAGCTCGCCGGCAACCTAAAGAACACCGGGCTCTTCGAGGCACCGTTTGGCATGAGCCTCGGTGAGCTCGTTCACGAGATCGGCGGAGGCTCCGCGAGTGGTCGGCCCATTCGTTCGGTCCAGGTCGGAGGACCGCTGGGTGCGTACTTCCCTCCGGCGCTCTTTGATACGCCTTTCGACTACGAGGCCTTCTCTCAGCGAGGCGGGCTCATTGGTCACGGGGGCGTGGTCGCCTTCGACGACACCGTCGACATGCTGAAGCAGGCCCGGTTCGCGATGGAGTTCTGCGCGGTGGAGTCCTGCGGCAAGTGCACGCCGTGCCGGATCGGCTCGGTCCGCGGCGTCGAGACCATCGATCGCATTGCGGCCGGCGATCGCCGAAACGAGAACCTCACGGTGCTGACAGACCTCTGCGAGACGCTCAAGTACGGCTCGCTGTGCGCGCTCGGTGGCTTCGTGCCCTATCCCGTGATGAGCGCGCTCGAGCACTTCAAAGAAGACTTCCAGTCCCCGAGGCCCGCGGCTTCGCGAGCAGCCAAGAGGAATCCGTGATGAAGCTGTACAACGAGAGCGACCACGGAACCCCGGCCAAGAAGGCCACCTCGGAGGTGAAGCTGAGCGTCGATGGCCGTGTGGTCTCGGTGCCGGCCGGCACCAGCGTGATGCGGGCCGCGGCCATCGCGGGCATCGGTGTCCCCAAGCTGTGCGCCACAGAGAGCCTCGAGGCCTTTGGCTCGTGCCGCATGTGCCTGGTCGAGATCGAAGGGCGAAACGGCACGCCTGCGAGCTGCACGACGCCGGCCGCCGAGGGCATGGTGGTCCACACGCAGAACGAGCGGCTCAAGAAGCTTCGTCGCGGGGTGATGGAGCTGTACATCTCGGACCATCCCCTCGACTGCCTCACCTGCTCGGCCAACGGAGACTGCGAGCTCCAAGACATGGCGGGCGCGGTCGGTTTGCGGGAGGTCCGCTACGGCTACGACGGCGAGAACCACCTAAAGGCCAAGAAGGACGAGTCGAACCCATACTTCACCTTCGATCCTTCAAAGTGCATCGTGTGCTCGCGATGTGTGCGCGCCTGTGACGAGACGCAAGGCACTTTGGCCCTCACCATTCAAGGGCGCGGCTTCGGCAGCACGGTCTCGGCAAGCCAGAACCAGAGCTTCCTCGAGTCCGAGTGTGTCTCCTGCGGGGCGTGTATCAAGGCCTGCCCGACCGCCACCTTGATGGAGAAGTCGGTCATCGACATCGGCCTCCCTGAGCACTCGGTGATCACGACCTGCGCCTACTGCGGGGTCGGTTGCACCTTCAAGGCCGAGATGCGCGGGGAAGAGGTCGTGCGCATGGTGCCCTTCGACGACGGCAAGGCAAACCAAGGACACTCGTGTGTGAAGGGGCGCTTTGCCTGGGGCTACACCACGCATAAAGAGCGGGTGCTGAAGCCCATGATCCGCGCGAAGGTGACCGACCCTTGGCAAGAGGTGAGCTGGGAGCGAGCCATCACCCACGCCGCCTCCGAGATTCGCCGCCTGCAAGAAGCACACGGCCGCGGCGCGGTCGGAGGCATCACCTCATCTCGGTGCACAAACGAGGAGACCTTCCTGGTCCAGAAGCTCGTCCGTGCCGCTTTTGGCAACAACAACGTCGATACCTGCGCCCGTGTTTGCCACAGCCCCACCGGCTACGGGCTCAAGACCACCTTCGGCACCAGCGCCGGCACCCAGGACTTCGAGAGCGTGGAGCACGCCGACGTCATCATGGTCATCGGCGCGAACCCGACGGATGGTCATCCGGTCTTTGCCTCTCGCATGAAGCGGCGACTGCGTGCGGGGGCGAAGCTCATCGTCATCGACCCAAGGCGTATCGATCTCGTTCGCACGCCGCACGTCGAGGCCAGTCATCACTTGGCGCTTCAGCCGGGCACAAACGTGGCGGTGCTCACTGGGCTTGCGCATGTCATCGTCAGCGAGGGCCTCGCGAACGAAGCCTTCATCCGCGAGCGCTGCGACTTTGACGAGTATCTCCAGTGGGCGGAGTTCGTGAAGCGGCCCGAGTATTCGCCGGAAGCGGTGGAGAAGGTCTCCGGCGTTCCGGCCGAAACCTTGCGAGGTGCGGCGCGTCTTTACGCGAGCGGCGGAAACGGCGCCATCTACTACGGCCTAGGCGTCACCGAGCACTCGCAAGGCTCGACCGCGGTCATGGCGATCGCGAACCTCGCCATGGCGACGGGCAACCTCGGAAGGCCGGGCGTGGGCGTGAACCCGTTGCGGGGCCAGAACAACGTGCAAGGTTCCTGCGACATGGGCTCCTTCCCCCATGAGCTCGTGGGGTATCGGCACGTCTCCGACGCCGCCGTGCGAGCCATCTTCGACAAGGCCTGGGGGGTGAAGGTGGACCCCGAGCCTGGCCTGCGCATCTCGAACATGATCGACTCTGCGCTCGAGGGCAGCTTCAAAGGCATCTACATCCAGGGCGAGGACATCCTCCAGAGCGATCCCAACACCAAACACATCGCCGCCGGGTTGGGTGCGATGGAGTGCGTGATCGTCCACGACCTCTTCTTGAACGAGACCGCCAGCTACGCACACGTCTTCTTGCCGGGCTCGACCTTTCTGGAAAAGGACGGCACCTTCACCAACGCCGAACGTCGGATTCAGCTGGTCCGGAAGGTGATGACGCCGAGAAACGGCTACGCCGACTGGGAGATCACGCAGCTTCTATCCAATGCGCTCGGCTACCCCATGCACTATGCGCACCCGAGCGAGATCATGGATGAGATCGCGCGGACCACGCCCACCTTCACCGGAGTCTCTTTCGACAAGCTCGACCGGCTCGGCTCGATTCAGTGGCCGTGTAATGATCGCGCGCCCGAGGGCACCCCGGTCATGCACGTGGGCAGTTTTGTGCGCGGCAAGGGGCGATTCGTGCTCACCGAGTTTGTCCCCACGGACGAGAAAACCGGTCCTCGCTTCCCGCTGCTCCTCACCACCGGCCGTATCCTCACGCAGTACAACGTGGGCGCGCAGACACGCCGCACCGCGAACGAGGTTTGGCATCCCGAAGATCGCCTCGAGATCCACCCCTTCGACGCCGAGGAGCGAGGGGTGAAAGACGGCGACTGGGTGAAGCTCGCGAGCCGCTCGGGCGAAACCACGCTTCGGGCGCAGGTCACCGACCGAGTTGCCCCGGGCGTCGTTTACACGACGTTCCACCACCCGAGCACGCAGGCGAACGTGGTCACCTCCGAGTACGCCGACTGGGCGACGAGCTGCCCGGAGTACAAGGTCACCGCCGTCCAGGTGAGCCCCACGCGTGAGCCCGCAGAGTGGCAGACCCAGTACGCGCGCATGAGTGCGGATCAACGCAAGCTCGCGGAGCCGTCCAAGTGAGCGCGAGCGCGGCCTACGACGAGAAGCTCGTCTACATGGCGAATCAGATCGCCCGGAATTTCTCCATCCACGGGGAAGAGAAGGCGGTGGCCTCCACTCTGGATCACATCCGCATGTTCTGGGACCCGAGGATGCGGGCGCGAATCCTCGACCATCTTCGCGCCGGGGGCGTGGGCCTCGAGCCGACCACGCGGCGAGCGCTGGAGCTGCTCTCGCTCGCCGCTACCGAATAGCGGCGCAGGCCCCCTACGACGCTTCGTCCGATGGGTTCGACCCCCAATCAGTCTCGGTGGGCCTTCTGTCGGGCGCAACGCGAGCCTCAGGAGCGCTTGTTGTCTTCTGCGTGGGAGACTCGAACGTATCTCGCAAGAAGGAACGCACCGCCACCAATTGCCGCGGTCGAGGCAGCTCAGCGTCCCACGGAGAGCGACCGGTCCGGTGCGCCTCCGCCGACCACCCGTCCGGCAGGACGGGGTCGACGCCCAAGGCCTTGGCCTCTGGAGGCGCCATCGGGGCTGGGTCTGCCAGCATGCGGCTCAGCTCCGAGAATTGCCGCAGGAGGGCTTTCAGCTCGACCTTCATCTCGATTCCCTCGGGTGTGGCGCCAAACCGACCACCCTGGAACCATTCAAAAGCATGCTTCATGCCAGGTGAACCACTCGGAACTTGCTCGCGTAAACCTGGTGTTCGATCGGGATGAGTGTCTCCTCGGGGCGCACATGGCGCCTTCAGACGTCAGCCTTGTGGGGTCGTCTTTTCGGGCGGAGGCAGGCCCTGGGGCTGATTGGCCACCATGTTCTGCTCGATCTCGGGCGTGAAGGTGTCGAGGAACCATCGGGTCAGGTTCGGGAGGTGGCGCGAGACCGCGTAACTCCGCGGGTAGATGACCCGCGCTCGCTTCTTGTCGACGGCTCGGATGACGAGCCGTGCGAGCTCGTCCGGATGCCCGCCTGGCACCAAAGAGGCTGCCAGGCTCTTTGCGTAGGCCGCGCGACCGGCGACCTCCATCGCGGTCGAGACCGGGCCCGGATAGACCGTGACCACGTGCACCCCCTGACGCCGCAGTTCGCCGCGAAGGCTCTCCGAGGCGGCGGCCAAGCCACCCTTGGCGGCGTTGTAGAAGTACATGCCGGGAGTGGGGGCGATGGCGGCCATCGAGGCCACGTCTACGATGGTCCCCGAGCGCCGCGCGATCATCGAGGGCAGCACGGCATGGGTGAGCCGGAGCGCCGAGAGCAAGTCAACTTGCAGCATGCGCTCTGCGTCCAACCATTCGACGGACTCGGTGCGCGCCACGATCTGCACGCCGGCGTTGTTGATGAGCACATCGATGGGGCCGAGCTTGGCCTCGGCCTCACCGAGCCACGTCGTGACACGCGCGGGATCGGCGAGGTCGGCCTGGACGACATACGCGCGCTCCGGGGCGAGCGATGCCAGGCCGTCGAGTCGGTCTTTGCGCCGAGCCACGAGCGTCACCTTGGCCCCGGAGGCAAGGTACGCTTTGGTGAGGGCCTCACCGATGCCACTCGACGCGCCGGTGATGATGACGTGCTGTGGCATCACTCTGCTTTAGGTAAGCTCGCCCCCACCGTCAAGTCGCGCTCAAACGGTGTTATGTTCGCTGCATGGCTCGACGCGAAGCTGCGGCGCCGGTTCTGCTCCTCGCCGTCCTCGGCTGCGGGTCCTCGGGCGAGACCGTTCGATTGCCGCTTCCCATCGAACTCGAACCCGATGCACAGGCGGCGCTCCTCGCCTTTCGCGTCGATGGCGGCCCACGCACGCTTCATCTCATCGACCTCGCGAATCTGGATCCAGCAGCGCTCGAGCTGCCGTTCGTTCGACCTTACGAGACCGGTACCGTGGTGGAGGCTGTGCTCCTCTTCTACGCGGCACCGCCCTCGGGTCTGGGGCTCACGCCTGGACCGATTCCGGTGCGGAGCTCGGGCGGAACGGAGCTCCGCTACTTCGCTCCCGAAAAGCTCATGTCCGGGCGGCGACTCAGACTCCACTCTGGAGAGACCCCGAACTGGGAGAGCGTGGGTGGTTCGGGCGGACTGGACGAAGGTCTTTTGAGCACGCGCATCGACTTTGATCCGTGCATCGAGTTCCGCCCTACGAATGCCAAGGTCGTCGGATGTCGACATCCGGTGGTTGTCCTTCCCCGGGGCAAGAACCGTGTGATGTTTGGCACCGCCGGTCAGCGATTCTGGGACCTGGACGTATCGGATCGAAACCGGCTCGAGCCGGTGCGTGTGCCCGGCCCGCTCATCCCCGAGATCCGTCCGCCCGCCACCGACCAGCTCTGCGCCACGGAGGGCACGACCAGCACCTCCACCGTGATGGTCCCGCTCGAGCAACGCATCTTCGGTGGCGTGGGAAGCATGGAAGACCACGCGTGGTTTGGTGGCTGGGGGGCCGTGCACTACGTCCGTCCCGGTGCGGCAGCGGTCAGGGTGGACCTGCCGCTGCCACCCACGACCGTGCGGCACCGTTCGATTCGTTGGCTGGCCGGTCAGCACAACCCAGATCGAGAAGACTTCGAGCTGTATGCGATGACGGGTCGCGGCACCCTGTTCCGGGTCCTGCGCGAGGGCTCAGTCTTTCAGGCCGAACTCGTCTACGACTTCGGCATCGCGGACGACCTCGACGTGCTCGACTACGGGGGTCTCGCCTACCCGGGATTGGGCCGAGTGGTCGCGGTGCTGGGCTCGAAGGACAACGTTCTCTTCTACGATCACAGCCGGGCCGAGGCCGAACGTGTGTCGGATGACCGGCGTCCGTATCCGGGCCAAGGCTTCAGCGCCGCAGTCTTCGTGCCGGAGATCGGCAGCTTGATCGCGGGCGAAGGCGCACGCATCTTGCGGCACGAGGAGGGCGACAACTCGTGGGTCCCCCTGGAGGTCACAAGCGACTGGCAAGCTCGGATCGAGGCGCTCGGCGTCTACGGTGACGGCTTCCTCTTTGGTGGCACCAACGGCTTCATCGCTCAATACGTGCGCGGACCAGGCTTCTGCCCCACTCGTCAGCTCGCGCCTCACACGCCTCGCTACTTCGTGCCGCTTCAAGACGCGGTCTTCGTGATCGGCGCGAAGCCGAGTGATCGCAACGAGGTGGTGTTCTCCGTGCTCGGCTACGACTGAGCCCCGGATCGCCACAGGCGATCGGTCAGCCCCGAGGCCCGCTGGATGCGCCGCTCGACCGCCGCCCGCAAGACTTCGGGCCGTGCGTACACGGTCACGTGGTGTCGGGCGCGCGTCACCGCGGTGTAGAGCAGTTCGCGGGAGATCACCAAAGAAACCTGGTCCGGAAGCACAACGCTCACGTGATCCATCTCGGAACCCTGGCTCTTGTGGATGGTCATCCCGAACACGGTGTCGTGCTGCGGCAGTCGCCCGGGGCTGAGGCTCCGCACGGAGCCATCGCCGGATACAAAGTGCGCACGGAGGTCGCCGTTCTCCGCCTTCATAATGAAGCCGATGTCGCCGTTGTAGAGGTCCAAAGAGTAGTCGTTCTCGCGCACCATGATCGGACGTCCCGGGTACCACGCGTCCTTGGGCGAAAGCAGCCCGGCGCGGGCGAGGGTTCGCTCGACCTCCTGGTTGACGGCCGAGACACCTCGCGGACCGGCGGCGTGCGCACAGAGGACTCGAAACCGCCCGAAGGCCACCGCCCTCTCGTTCGGGCTCTCCGCCTCGAGATAGGCGCGATAGTGCGTGAGGACCTCGTCGCGAAGCGAGCGATCGAGTCCGAGCCCCGGGCCGCCGGAGACGAGGCGGACGTCGCTTCGAGCAGGGTCGTTCAGAATGCTCAGCGCAGCATCCGCGTCCTCCGCTTGAATCGCGTGCGCAAGCGCGCCGATGCCGCTTTCGGCGCCGAAGCGGTGGCTCTTCTCGAGTCGGAAGATGCACTGCGCGATCGGTGCGTTGGAGTTCTGGCTGCGCGCCGGGGCATTGCAGATGTCTCCGAGGATCGCACCGACCTCGACCGAGGCGAGCTGGTCCTCGTCGCCGAGGAGGACCATTCGTGCGTGTTTTGGGGTGGCCGCGAGCAGCTTCGACAGGAGTGCCAAGTCCACCATGGAGGCCTCGTCGACGACCACTACGTCCGTCTGAAGCGGGTGTCGCTCGTCATGCCGAAAGCGCGTGGGGTGGTCTTTGCGCCAGCCCAGCGCTCGATGGATGGTCGAGGTGGCGATGGGGATCGCGTGTCTGACCGAGTCCGAGCAAGGGAGGGAGCTCACTCGCTCGCGGATCGACTCGGCGAGTCGCGCCGCCGCCTTTCCGGTTGGCGCAAGCAAAGTTGCGCGGAGCGGCGGCGCGCCTGTCGCTTGCCGGTCCTCGACGAGCAGCGCCAGGAGCCTGAGCACGGCGGAGGTCTTGCCGGTCCCTGGCCCCCCAGTGATGACCGTGAGTCTACGCGACAAGGTGCCCTCTGCCGCGCGCCGGGTGGGGTCGGTTGGCCCCTCGAGCGCCGATGGGAACAGACGCTCGAGCGCATCGGTCGTGTCGGGTGATCTCTCGACCGCGATGATCTCGGAGGCGCGGCGCTCGAGCTCCGTGGCCGCAAGCTCCTGATAACGCCAGTAGCGCTCGAGATACAAACGTCCGCGGTCGTCGAGCACGAGGGGTGCGTCCTGGGCGCCCACGAGAGGGCTCGAACGAAGCAATGAGATCCATCCTTCGGTCTCGGGCAGCGTTACCGGAGGGGAGGTGGCCCCCGCGGTCAAACCGGCGCTCAGCGCCGACGCGTCGAGTTCCCTCATCGCCAAGCAGACGTGACCGGCCGCCGTGAAGCGGCTGACCAACGCGGCGGCCAGCGTCACCTCTTCGCGTGCCTCGCCCGCCATACGAGTGAGCGCGCGGGCGAGGTGCACGTCGAGCGGCGAGAGTACCCCGGCGGCGCGGAGCTGATCGACTCGATCACTCAAGATGACCCTCGTTCTTTGATCTCGGGGCTTCGAAAGAGCTCATCCAGCGCTTCGACCAGCGCGCGCGTGGGTCGGTCGAAGAAGACGCCGCTCGCAGGCCCAAGCTCGGGGCTCATGCCCTTGATGAACAGGTAGTACACGCCCCCGAAGTGAAGGTCGTAGTCGTAGTCGGGCATTCGGTGCGCGAGGTAGCGATGCACCGCGAGCACGTAGAGGTGGTACTGCAGGTGGTAGTGCCCATGCGCCATCGCCTGCGAGAGCTGCGCAGGACGGAAGTCGGCAAACCGAGGACCGAGGTAGTTGGACTTGTAGTCCACCACGAAGAACCGGCTCTCGTGTTCGAAGACGAGGTCGATGTAGCCCTTCAGGAAGCCGCGGAGCGCCGGGAAGTCGAGCTGCGCGAGGGCGTCCGCGTAGCGAAGAGCTGGTTCGCTGTGCGCGTGGGCACGAAAGACCGTGGCGAGTTCTTGGGCCACAAACCCCGAGGTCGAAGTCACGCCGGGGGTGTGGCGCACGGACAGCATGAAGGCCATCTCGTCGAGACGCTTCTCGCGCGGGAGGCTCGAGAGGCGAAGCGCTGCCTTCGCGTCGTTGAGCGGGGTGTCGAGCGTTCGCTGGAGCGCGCCCACCACGGTGTCCGACCACTCGTTCGGGTCGTAGCCGAACAGCGCCAGCTTCTCGCGCGTGAGCGCGACCAAAGCCCGGGGCTCGAAAGCCTGGAAGTCCATCTCCTCGTAGATGGAGTGGAAGCAAGAGCCCGCGTGGGAGGTCCGTGGGAAGTCGCGAAGTGGAATCTGCTCCGCGAGCGCGGGAGAGAGGGCGAGCTCGTCGTAACTCGGATCGACCACCACCTCGGCCTCGCCGCGATCGAGGGCGGGGGTTCCGTCCACCTCGGAGCCCGAGGTGCCTCGGACCAGCGCGGAGTAGCTCGAGATCACTCGCGCGGACGAAACGGCGCGGCTCTGCGCCGGGACGATCAGATGAGGGGCGGTGTCCGTGAGAGGGTGGTAAGCAGGCGCCGCTGACTCGTCGAGGTGGGCCAGAGACATGCTGCCGGCGCTCGCCTCGACAAACGCCGCGGTCTCGGCCAGACGCTGCGACTCGTCGAGGGCATCCACGTGTGATTGGGTGCGAAGCCAAGCATCAGACTCGTCGTCCTGGTGATGGATGAGGTGACCCAGAGCGCTGCCTCCGAGGCTCTCGAGATCCCCCGTCACGACCACGCAGAGGTGTTTCGCCCGGGTGAGGGCGACATAGCTGAGCCGGAGCGCTTCGCCACGTTGCTCGTAGACCGAGCGCACTTGTGCGTCCGGGGACCTGCGAAGATCGAGCTTCAGTCGGTCGTGATCATTCGGATCGTGAAACGCGATGACGGGTTGGTCGTGACTTGGGTCCTTCAAAACCCTCTCGACAGGGGCCCAAAGAGATGGGCAGTACACGACCGGATACTCGAGGCCCTTGCTCTTGTGAATGGTGACGAGCTCGACCGCGGCGTTGTCGGTCTCGAGCCTCAGCTCCGCAGCGTCGCTCGCTCCTAGGGCGCCGCTGCGTGCGCGATCAAACCATCGGCACAGACCGAGCACACCCAGGTGTCCCACGCGGGCCGCACGCTCGAGCAGCTCCGCGAGGTGCAGGTGGTTCGTAAGTGCGCGCTCGCCGCCGGCCTGGCCGAGCAGATGAGTCGAGACCGCCGTCTCGCCCAGTCGGTGTCCGGAGTTGAGGATCGCGCGGTGGACGTGGGCGAAGCCTCGGCGTTGCCACAGCTCGTGCCACTCGTGGAAGCGACCGACCCAAACATCCCAGCTCGCCTCGTTGTGGCGGAGCTCAAACAGGTCACTGGCCGAGAGCCCGAGAAGCCGCGTCGAGAGCGCGCCGCGCACGAGGCGGCTCTGGCTGGGTTCGGCGAGCGCGGCCATGAGCAGGGCCAGATCCTGGGCCTCGTCGCTCTCGAAGACGGAGCTCGCTCGGCTCGAAACGGAGGGCACCCCGAGCGCACCGAGCTCCAGTTGGATCCGCGCTGACTCGTCGTTCGAACGAACCAACACGGCGATGTCCGAGGGGACGATCGGCCGGCCATCGATGCGATGGTCGCCGCTGAGCAGGCGACAGATGTCAGCCGCAACGAGCGCCGGGAGCGCGCCTTGGGCCCCGGTCTTAGTGACATGACCGCTCCTGCCGGCGCGACCCTCAGACGAGAGAAACCGAAGCTGAAGCGGGGGCACCGCCGCGCCGCCCTCGGTCAGAGCGGGCTTTGCGCCGGCCCTGGGCCTCACGGCGGGGAGCTCGATCCCGGGGAACAGGAATGGATGGCGGGGGCGTCCGTACAGGTGGGCCACCGCGCTGATCAGGGCGGGGTCGGAGCGCCAGTTCACGTCCAAGGTCTCCGGGGCGCTCGACGCGTCCCTCACCGCGGCGAGGTACGCGAAGATGTCGGCCCCTCGGAACGCGTAGATCGCCTGTTTGGGGTCACCGATGAGCAAGAGGGGTTGCGCAGTCCCGGCATAGACCCTCGAGAAGATCCGATACTGGATGAAGTCTGTGTCTTGAAACTCGTCGATGAGCGCCGCGCGATAGCGAGCGCGAATCTGAGCCGCGAGAGTGTCTCCGCGCTCACCCTGAAGCGCGCTATCCACGGAGTTGAGGAGGTCGTCGAAGAACTGTATCCCGAGCCGCTCTTTCTTACTTCCGAGCTCCGTGCGCAGCACCTCGACGAATCGCCGACGAAGATACAGAACGTAGGTCTCCCCCAAGGCGACGAGCGGCCCGCGGGCTTTGTCCCAACGCGAGCAGGCTTCGAAGAACGGGTGTGTGGGCGGGCTGCCGCTTGCCTTGGTGCCCTTGGTGATGGCCTCCGTGGTGAGCTTCTCGAGGAAGCTGCCGGCGCCGATGGGGTCGAGCGGGACCTCGGCCGAGAGGAACGCATCAATCTCCGCGAGCTTCTGGGGCACACTCGCGAGCCGATACACGTTCCGATTCAGAGCGCTCGATGTGTCCGACAGAATGGCGGCGACGGACTCGCGTCCGGCCTGCCACTGGCGCTTCAGGTTGAGCCAGGCCTCTCGAAAGGACTCGAGCGCGTCCATTTCGGGTGGTGCGGCTCGTTCGGGGAGCACGTCTGCCCATAGCCGACCGGAGACCTCCCGCAGGATCTTGGCGAGGGTCCCCGGTTCACGGCCTGGATCGACCAGCCGAAGCAGGAGGGGATCGAGCGCGTACGTCTCTTTCGCCCAGAAGTCGCGGACGAGCTCGTCGAAGATCGGACCGCCGTCTTGAACGAGCTCGGCTTCGAAGTCGACTTCGCACTCGAAGGCGTGCTCGCGGAGCAAGCGATGACAGAACCCGTGGATGGTGAAGATGGACGCCTGGTCGAAGCTCTCGAGGGCGGCGCGGAGCCGGCTCCGGTACTGGGCTTGCTTCTCGGCGTCTCCACGCAGCAACAGCTCGCTGAGCGACCCCGCGGTCGTGTCTGCCCGAGAGAGGGCATCGAGTTCCGCGAATAGCCTCGAGCGGACTCGGTCCCGCAGCTCTGCGGTGGCGGCCTCGGTGAAGGTCACCACGAGGATGTCGCGCACGTCGAAGCCGCGTTCAGCGACGAGCCGCACGAAGAGGGTGCAGATCGTGTGGGTCTTGCCGGTACCGGCGCTGGCCTCGATGAGCGCGGTGCCCGAGAGGGTGCGACGGAGCGGATCGAGCGGCTTCATGCGCGCTCCTCCTCGCTGTGCTCGATCATCGGCAGAAAGACCATGGACGCGATGGCTTCAAACGTGAGGGACGCGAGCTCCGGCGCGGCGTCCGCAAGAGGTGCGATCGAGAAGAGATCGGCCGAGCCAAAGACGCGGGCCACATAGGTGTCGTCGCGCTCCCCGCGACTCCAGCTCCGGCCGTAGTCACTGCCTGCCCACGCGAGCTCGGCCGCTCGCCGAGCTGCGTCTTGGTCCGGCGGCGACTTGCTGAGCTTCGCGGCGTAGGCGAAAGATGCGTTCGGAAACAGGGGCAGCGGTGCGCGCTGGGCCTGGAGGTAGAGCCGGACGAGCTGCTCGAGGAGCTCGCCGGCGTTCGATGGCGGGCGGAAGTGCAAGATGGTCGCGCCGTCGCCTTTCTCCGGGCGTCCCACGACCACGCCGGTGCGAGCCTCGGTCTTTTGAGCCGCGACGAGCGCGAGGTGCTGTATCCATGCCGCCAACCGATACTTGGCCCGCAGCTTCGATGGAGTGAAGTGAAAGAGACCCCCGTGCTTGGTGAGCCCGAGCTCTCCCTCGAGACGAAGCTCGGCCAGGCCGATTTCGATGAGTTGAGGCTCCGATGAGGGGCCCGCGCTGTGCGAGCGCACTGCGTTTGCGAGCGGACGAATGCTGTGTGTGAGGAGATCGCTGAGGAGCAGCTCTCCCGCCGTCCCGTGTGGGAGCAAGCCCTCGGCTCTCAGTGAGGCGGTGAGGGTGGCCTCGGTTTGGCCTTGCACCACAGACTCGACAGACCGAGCGATCAGCTGATGAGACTCGAGCGGGCCCAGGTCGAGGGCCTCACGTTCTTCGAGGAGCCGCTCGTCGAGCTCGAGCTGCAGGCCGAGTCGATCCTGGGCGAAGGAACGGGTGGGATGAGTGAAGAACCGCGTCAGCTCATCGAGCTCGACCGCCGAAACACTGAGCGCTGGCTCGGCGTCGGCGGGTAGGGCGTGACCCAAGAACGCCAGCGGGGCGTGTCGCGGTCCAAGGAGGGCCGCAGCGTCCTTTGCGCGGCGTTCGTCGTAGCTCCAGAGCCGGCGGACTTCGTCGCCGCCTTGGAAGTATCGCGGGCTATGGGCTTGCAGCGGATGCTTCGTGACGAGCCGCGCTTCAACCGCGCGCCTTGCCTCCACCGGAGTCGCAGCCTCGTGCCCGGCCGGGAGGAAGCCCTCCGCGATGCTGTCGAGCAGAGCTCCGACGACGACCGAAGGCGGGAAGCGAGCAGGACCAGAGGCGGCTTGGCCGCTGTACGTGATCAGCAGCTGTTCGCGCGCGGCGAGCAGGGTCTCGAGGAAGAGCTGCAGATCCTCGTCTCGCACCGAACGATCCCCGCGCCTAGGTTCTGTGGCGACCAGGTCGAAGCTGACGGGCGTGGGCCGCCGGGGAAAGCTGCTGTCGTTCATGCCGAGGAGCGCCAACACTCGAAACGGAATGCCGCGCAGAGGGAGCAGCTCGGAGAAGGTGACGCCGCCGGCGAGGAAGCCGCGGGTGGCGATGGCCTCCGAGATCGATGGCAAGAGCAAACTCTCCATGGCGTCGATCGAGAAGAGTCCATCCAGGTCGCTCTCTGTTGCGAGCTTACCGAGATCGAGGAGCGCCCGCCGGAGCTCCTGATGGGGAGCGGCGTGATCGTCGCCGTCGTCGATCAGAGCGCCGAGCAACTCCGAGAGCGTGGCCGTCCAATCCGAGATGGTGCGCGGCTCGGAGAGCAGGTCCAGCGCGCCAAAGACCCGATGACAGAACTCGGCGAAGCGCCCGAGCCGTTGAGCCGAGGATCCCTCGATCTCATCGTAGGGCAGCACTCCCGAGAACAGGCGGCCGCCTTCGCCGGTGAAGGCGTAGCCGAGCAGCAGGCGGTCGAGACCAAAAGCCCAGGTGTTCTTACGCTCGGGTGGCTGCCCGAGTTGGGCGCGGTGGTCCTCGTCTCGGGCAAACCGAACCCCCGACTCCCGGACCCACGTGGCGACTTGATCCAGCTCCGAGGCCTCGAGGCCAAAGCGGCGCCGCACCGGCTCGAGGCTCAAGAAATCGAGCAGCTCGACGGACGTACATCGTGTTCGCGCGAGTCGAAGGAGACCGAGGAAGGCCTCGTTGACCGCGGAGGCATGGCGGATGGGCCGCTCCGCGAGACGAAACGGCAGCTCCGGCTCGCCCGCGCGGGTGGCTCCGAAGATCGCCTCCACCAGCGGCCCGTAGGTCTCGAGGTCCGGGGTGAGTACGATGATGTCCTCGGGGGCGAAGGTCGGATCCCGTTCGAGCGCGTGAATGAGCTGATCGCGCAGCACCTCGACCTCGCGGACGGGGCCGTGGCAGTCGTGAATGACGATGGAGAGGTCGCTCGGCGAAATGGGCAGAATCGGCGCTTCCGGGTTCGACGAGCGCCGATGGCGAAGCGCGAGGATATCGGACTGCATCGTCGCGAGCAGAGAGTGGGTGCCCGGGTCCACGAACAAGGTGTCCGTCGGTTCCGAGTAGCTGATGGTGCCTTCGAGCACGTCTTGAAAATCTTGGCTGAGTTTTCCGAAGCTCGAGAGCAGCGGATGACCCACCTCTCGTCGACGCGCGTCAGGCACGTCTTCGGGCTCCGGTCGTGGCCGACCACGTCGTCCGTACTCCGTGTCTGCCCAGAAGTGTTCGGAGGGGCTCGTCACAAAAAGATGAACCTCGATCCGTTCCGAGAGCCCGGCGAGGATCTCCGTGAAGAGCGGCGGGAGACTCGAGACGCCAAAGAGACAGACCCGCGAAGGCAGACGAGAGGCCTCGAAGTCGGAGCCACTCAGCGCCGTGGCGAGCCGACCCGCGAGGATGGGGATGCGCGCGCCGCGCAGCGCCTCCGGCAGCGCGCGAAACAGCACCGGCTGCCACCCCTCGGCGTTCTGGTTGCTCTCGAAGTCTTCGAGCAGCTCCGCCCGAAACACGGCGTAGCGATCGAAGACCGCGGCGATCCGGCGTGCCAGTTGCGGCAGCCGAACCCCCCTGGGATCTTTGTCTAGGTATGCTCGAAGCTCTGCGAGCGCGGGCTGGTCGAGCAGCCGAGGCAGCGCACCCATGATGGCGAAGCTGAGGCGCTCTTGGGTGAACGCGGGTTGTGCGTCTTTGTCGAGTCCGAGACCGCGTGCGAGCAGCTTCTCGATCAGGCTTCGCGGGAAGTGGCTCTCGGTGTTTGCGTGAACCCCCAGGCGCTGGGCGAGCTGCATCGCGAGCCAGACGTCCATGCCGCGGCTTTGGACGCAGATCCACTCGGGCTCGAACGGTGGACGAGGCTCGCGCGCGAGCAGATCGCTGAGCGCGTCCACGAGGCGCTCAGGGCGGTTGCTCTTGTAGACCCGAAACACGCCGCGACTCCCGGAGGGAAGCTAGCCCAGGATGGGGCGGGTGTGCAGCCAGAGAAGTGATTCGGCCCAGGGAGACCGCGAGCGAGCCATGACTGCACTTGATTCCGGAGAGCTGTTCGTGGATCGAACTTCCCTCGAGTTCCTCGTCGGGCCCAAGTTCACCCGTGGCTCCGCGCGCAAGCAGAAAGCCTCTAATGTTGCCAGAGCATTTGGTCTCGCCGCTCGCACCGGTCATTCCGTGAAACGGGGGGGGCATGGCCCCTCGCTCGGGGCGGTGCGCCCGTTGCGTTCGAGCTGCTGTCACGGCGCAACGGTCGCGCGCACGATTGGCTTGGGACTTCGTGAGCAAGCCAGGATTCTCGATCGTGCCTCGGTACCGTCGCCTTCTCGAGGTGGTGGGGCCAACTGGCCACGCTAGCTGCGACTAGCGGAAAGGACCTCTTGCGCCATCTCCTTGATCACCTTGTCCAGCGAGAGCTCGCTTGCTGCCCGTTTCGTGTAGCCAGAGCGCCGCGATCCGGTGACCTGCTCGTAGAACACGGCGCCTACGCCGTTGCAGTAGCTCCTCAGCCCATTCGCCATCTCGCGCGTCTTGATGAAGTCGGCCTCGTCGGCAACACGGAACGCCCAGAACGCAAAGTACTTGGGCTTGGTCTCCTTGCACCACGACGTAAAACTCGAAATCTCTCGTGCTTCGCTGTGCGCGGCTTTGAAGTCGATCGACGTGAACGCCACTTCGCGGATGCGCTTGTGCAGGTCGCTCTTCGCGGATCTCGGCGTGAAGTCGTTGCCCTTGTGGCCTGGGGCGCCGAGCATCTTCACCTCGGCGCCCACCGCCGGACGCAGAGCGCGTGACTTCGGATAGCAGATGTCGATGTCGATCTCGTCGAAGAGAACACTCCCTCGCTTCTGGGTTCGACCGAGCTCTTGCCCAGAGGCGTTTTCGACCAGCTTGATGAGTAGGTCGTTGAAGATGCCGGCCTTCTTCTTGTACTCGCCAGCCGTAAAGTGGCCTGCAACAAACGCACGGTCGAACTCGGAGACCGCCTCGATGAATTCTTCCTCGATCGAACTCCAGCGCCCGATGTTTTCGGCGTCGACCCTCTCCAGGAGCCGAACCAGTCCGGCCCCGCCGCGGAGTTCCTCGAGGGTGCGCTTCCTCGCCACAGTGTGATCTGATAGCTCGAGTTCGAGACAGCGGCCAGCGAGGTTTGCTACCTGAAACGAAGTAGCCGCCTCAGCCTGTGCAGAATCGCTTCGGGCTCCCGTTCTGTCTCACACTCCCACACGACGAATACTCGGTACCCGAGGTCCTCGAGGGCCTTGGTTCCGACCGCATCCCTCACCACGTTTCGCTCGAACTTCGCCTCCCAGAACTCGCGATTACTCGTGGGCGTCGTGGTTCGCTGACACCCCTCGTGCCGATGCCAATAGCAACCATGCACGAAGATCGCCCACTTCTTCGAGCGGTTCGCGATATCCGGGTTGCCGGGCAGGTCCTTGTTGCGAATTCGATAGCGAGCGCCGAGGGCGGTGAGCATCTTCCGAACAACGAGTTCCGGCTTTGTATCCTTCTGGCGGATGTTCGCGAGGCGGACTGATGTTGCCTCGTCCGTGGTGATCCAGAAGCCTTCTCTACGCCGAGATGGCATGGCGAAGCGTCGAGGTGTCCGAATCTTCGGAGGACATCATCTCGATGTGCCGATCGATCGCGTGGAGGAAGTCCTCGCGGAAGCGAAGAGTCCCCTTCCTGGTTCGGTTTCGGAACCCAGAAGCCGCACGCAACGAGAGGAGATCGGGCTCGTAGGCGAGGAAGGTCAGAAGGTCCTTGTACTTGTGGTGAACGGGCCACAGTGAAATGTCCGCTGCAGCGTAGGTCTCGTGCTTCCTGCCCCAAGCGGCAACCGGCCACCTCGCGCCATCGAGAAGTTTGTGATTGCGCGTCATCGGTGCGCCGGGGCGAGCGAGTCGCCGACCCACCCAGCGCGCGAGCGGCACGCTGACCGCATTGCCCACGAGCTTCCAGCGCGGGCCATTGCGCTTCTTGGCGTCGTCCACGGCGGGCCGAGTCCAGTTGAGCGGGAAGCCTTGGAGCCGTTCCGCATCGCGAATGTCCGGGGTGACGATTCGGCCGTCGGGCAGCCAGATCGCTGGCGGGGAGGGGATGCCAACCGTGGAGCCCCCCTTGATGGTTGGGATGGCGTTGATGCCCCAGCCGAGCCCGCGCACGCCCTCTGTCCAGTAGAAGCCGTAGGCGGTCTTGCGAGGGAGGTCCTTGAACTGGCGCTCACCCGCTTCGTCGGCAAAAAGAACCGTGCGAGGGTCTTCGGTCTTCGACGCGAGCATCACGACGCGTTGGCGTCGCTGCGGCAAACCAAATGAGCGCGTGTCGACTACGCGATAGGCCCAGGTGTATCCGAGATCCCCTAGGGTCTGAGTGAGGTGCGCCATCGCGCGACCACCCTCGAGCTGCAGCATGAACGGTACGTTCTCGAAGAGCACCCAGCGAGGCTTTGGTTTCATCGTCTCCATCAGCCGGAACATCTCGCTGACAAGACCCGACTTCGAGCCGCTGATACCTTTGGTGAGACCGGCCTGACTGAGGTCTTGGCACGGGAAGCCACCGGCGAGCACATCGACCGGCGGAATGTGCGAGGCCTTCAGCTCACGGACGTCGCCGAAGAGCGGAACGTCGGGGAACTGGTGCGCGAGCACTCGACTCGCGGGCTCGTCGAATTCGCAAAGGAGTTCGCTCTGGTGTCCGGCGCGGTGGAGCCCGAGCTCGATCCCTCCGATGCCCGCGAAGAGGCCGGCGACCTTGAGAGACTGACCCTGGAGAGGAAAGATCGTGTCCTGGGAGGCCCCACCCATGGGGGCGGACTATAGCCGATGGCCCCATATGATGCACTAGGTTTTTGTACATTCGTTCAGTGGTCCGCTCCGCGTGGATCTCAGGCATCTCGATCGGCAAGGTGGCGCGGGGCGACGGCCGGCTGCGTGCCACAGTGGCTCGAGTCCGTCCCCTTGACCGTCTCGAACCCGCTCGCTCAACCTCAGCCCATGGCCCGCAGCGCCGACCTCACCTCGCAGCTCCTCGAGAAGATCCTGCACGAGATCCGAGACTCCCACCTGCACCTCGGAGAGCTGCGCCAGGAGGTGCGCGAGTTCAGGCTGCACACGAACCAGCGCCTCGACCTCCTCTGCGCCGATGCGACACGCACCAACACCGATCTCGCCGGCATCACGCAGTCGCTGGCCGAAGTCCGAGAGCGACTCGAGGGGGTCGCGAAGGACCTCCAGCCCACCCCGCGCTAAATCGTCCGCTCCCCCACCTGCAACGACTTCAGCTCCTCATACGTCTTCAGCACCCTCGGCGCGTACCGATTCAGCGGGCTCTGCCCCTTCATGAGCGCCCAGTCCACCGCCCCCGGCCCGCGGTTATACGCGGTCAGCGCGGTCTCGAGATCCTTGTACATCGCTTTGTAGAACCCGAGGATCTGCAGCCCGTGCCGAATCGAAGTCTCGGGATCACTCAGAGGCTCCGTCACTCCCAGAATCTTCGCCCACTGCGGCATCACCTGCATCAGACCCACCGCGCCCATGTTCGAGACCACGCTGGGGTCAAAGTCCGACTCCACCGCCATGATCGCGAGCACCAGATCCGGGTCCTCCGCATACAACGCGGAGTACCTACGAACGTGCTGCGCGATCTGTCGCGCGAGCGTCCGATCGATCTCCTTCTTCGTGATGACGATCTTCAAGAAGATGACGTCTTCCTCGGACTTGCTCGCCACGTAGCTGTGCAGAGCGCTCACTTCCTTCTGAAGCCCCTCGTTCTGCAATCGGAGCGCCTCGGTCTTCTCGTTGAGCTCCGCCACGCTGCGCTCGTACTGCCCTTGCAGGTTGGCTTGCGTGGCGTCGAGCTTCTGATTGACCGAGTTGGCCATCCAGAACATGCCTCCCACCAGCGCGACATCGAGGGCCAGCGGCACCGCGGCTGCGACCCATGGGTCCTTCAGCAAGGAGCGCGCCTTCGGTTCGTTCACTTCGGCGCTCTGGCCGAGATCGGCTTCCAAGGGGACCGTGAGTTCTTCCACTGATTCCATGGCTGCGCGATGAAGCGATTGAGTAGCGGCAGTGTCAAGATGACCTCGGTCACGAAGCTCTGGCCTGACCGGTGAGGCCAGACAAAAGTCCTGCGACCCTCAGCGCCTACGAGGATGAGAACTTACGAGGGCTGGGGAACACCGGCTCGCATGAATGCAGCGTAGAGATCCCAAGCGGCAAGGTTTCGCTTCGACGTGTGCGCGCGATGCTCAGTGCATGCGCACCGAGAGTGCGTTCCGTTTGTTGCGCGCGAGATTCATGAATCGCTCGTACAGCTTTGGGTCGCCTTCCATACCGACGATGCCTTCTTCCACCGCCGCCTCGAGGTCGAAGGGGTCGGTCTCGTCGGGCTCCAGCATGTGAAGGAGCGCCCACTGCGGTACAGACAGAAAGAACGCGATGGGATCCGTCTCGGTGGCTTCCGGATACACGCCCTTGCGAGGTCCGGAGGTCACGATGGTGCGGGTGGCGACACCCTCGATGTCGATCAGGATGTTGCCGCCGATGGTCTCGAGCGCGCCCACGTTCTCGGCCGCGACGCGGTCGATGAGTTCGAGATAGGCCTCGGTGATGTCGAGCATCTCGATCGCCATGTCCGAGCCCTGATCTTCATCCTCGGGCTTGGACATGGCGTGCTCCACCGTCACCGAAGCGCAGGCTCAGTAGCCTTCGGGCAAGGAGATCTTGCTGATCGCCTTCTCGGTCTTGTCGAGGCTGGCGCCGAACACCCGCGCCAGACCGCGGGTCACTTCGCGACGCTGGTCCCGGCAGATGTAGTTCGCCTCGGAGGTCTGGCCCTTGGTGATGTAGCGGCTGACCGCGTGGTACGCAGCGCGCACGGCCTCGGCCTCGGTCTCGGGGAGCTCGTTCGCGATCGACTCGATGTGGTTCTTTCCTTGGATGCTGCCCTTTGAGTACATGAGGTCGATCACGCGGGCGAGCTGACGGGAGAAGGTGTGCTCGCTGCGCAGCGTGGTGCGCCTCGCGGTGCTCGCGAGCGAGCGTCGGCCGGCGAGCAGCGCGGCGCCGTTCTTGGTCGCCTTGGCCTTCGCCTGCTCAGCGGTCTCGAGCTTGCCGTTCTTGTTCGCGTCTCGGCTCTTGTAGATCTTGTTCAGCTTGCCTTCGAGCTTCTTGAAGTTCGCGTCGGTGGCGCTGAAGGCGAGGATGCCGCCCGAGGAACCCTGCGTGCTGTGAGCGCCGTAAGCGACGGCCTCGCGCAGCATGGTGTAGACCTGCTTCGAGAGCTTGTTGGCCTCTTTGAAGCGTTCGAGTGATCCCTTGTTCTTGCCTTCGGTCTGGAAGGTGATGACGTCGCGCATGTTGGATGCGCTGCTCGACATCCAGCTGTGCCGCCCGGACTTGGGCTCTTGGGTCGTGGCCTGCTTGAGGAGGCTGATGATCTGAGCGTTGTTCTTCTCGATGCTGCTGAGCTTGATGCTGGCCATGTTCTGTACCCCTCCCGAATGGGACCAAAATGTTGATAAGGCTTGGTGTTGAATGTAGGTGAACGTCGGATGTAAACCGCTGACGGCTACATTTATCGCCGGCGGCGTCGGGATGTTGTGTCGGAAGGCCGGATCGTCGTACGTTTGTGCGGTGCTCGCGTATCCGCTCGTATTCATGGGCGTTTTTCTGGGCCTCCTCGCCGTCTTGGCCCCCGGCTGCGGGGACGATTCGACGCCGGAGCCGAGGCCCGATCGAGGGTTCCGTCTGCCCGTACCACCCGACGAGACCGATGCCGGCACCAATCTCCATCCCTGCGGCCTCCGGCCCGAGAGCTCATCGGCGATGACCCTCGAGATCTACCGATCCAAGGATGAATGGGCGGCTCGACTCGAAGGCTGCGTGCGCACCGTGAGCTTCGACGACGTCGAGGTCGGCGCGGCGCCGGTTCTCATCGCGACCGACCGCTACGCAGCGTCTGGCCTCGTGCTCACCTCCGCTGATCAAGGAGGGCAGTTCGTTCACACCGACTTCGGCCTCCCTGCGGACTTTCCGCCGGTTTCGGCGCCCAACATCTTCGCGCCCGGGCCCGAAAACACCGCCACCAGCCCCGGTGGCCACCGCACGTTCGCGACCTTCCTGCACGAGGGTACACGGGCCAACGTGGCGGGGTTCGGCGCCTACTTCATCGATACCGACTATCCCGAGATCAAACTCTCGGGACTGACGGCCTACGACGGACAGAGGCGGCTCATCGGGCCGTTCACGGACACTCGAGGCCCCTCGGGCTCGCAGCTCTTTTTGGGCGTGGTCTCGGTCCTCAATGGAGAGCCGCTGGCCGGCATCCACGAAGTCGAGATCGGCACCGGAGACGGCTGGGTCGGCGCCGCTTCGCTCTACGAGGTCGTGGCCCTCGACGACGTCATGTTCGGGATCCCCGCCGGATTCTAGAGCTCATCTCAAAAACGGGGCAAAGGTCTAGCCTTCATGCCGATAATCCAGCGTGGCCGGACCGCGGGGCATTTCTACGTCGAAGGTCCAGGCCCTGGCGCTCGAGACGGAAGATCAGCTGCTGAAGACCGTCCACCGGCTGCGGCACATCGTGGGCAGCGGTCAAGAGCAAGGATCCGAGGCCGACGGTCCGCTCGTGAACGAACGTCGCGCGGCGCTCTCTTCGCTGCTCAGCCGCTACTCGCCCGATGACTTGATGGAGAGGCTCCCCCAAAAGGGCGGCAAGCTGCTGCCGAGCATCGCGCGCGATCTGAAGTGGTTGCTCGCGGCGGAGCGGCAGCCGGTGGCTTCCACAAAGACCTTCGACTTCGGCTTCTCCGAGAATCCGATGAGCACGCCGGTTATCCTCTCCGAGGTCGCGGGAAAGCGCCGTGAGGCGGCGCGGGCTTCGGCGAAGGCGATCGCAGCTGAGCCCGAGCGACCCTTCGACGCATCGAACGACTCGCTCGGCACGCACCTCGAGCTCACGGATCCGTCGCTGCGTTCACGAGTGCTCCTCGACACCCTCGTCCAGCTCCGCGCGGCCCGTCGCTCGGAGGCGCTCATCGACAGTGCGCTCGTCGCGCCCGACGATGAGAACAAGGAGAAGGCGCAGGGACGTCTCGGGACCTCCGGCACCGTCGCGGCGTTCGAGCAGCGGCTCGCGTGCCAGGCGCTCTTCGCGGGCTCGCCCTCGGAGACCGAGCGCGAGTATGCACTCTTGCGGTTGGCCATCGCGCACTCGCCGCATGCCTCCGTCAATGGCATCTACGCCGCGCGGAACACCGTCGCGCTCCTGCCCGACTACCTGGGGCCAGGCGCCTTCGCGGACCCCATCGACCCGAAGGCGGGCTTCAACGTCTCCATCTACAACGCCATCCATCGGAATTACTCCGCGAATACGCCCAAAGCGGTGGACCACTACCTGCGTGAGCGCCTCTTTACGGGAGGGCCGCGGGAGGCGCGTGTCGAGATCCTAAACGCCCTCATCGCCGCCGCACGCGCCGGGAGTCAGGCGCGAGCCAAGCCCATCTTGGCCGAGCTCGAGCAACGGCACGGCTACGCGGTGCCGAATCTCGCGGGGAAGAAGCTCGACCCCGAGGTGCTGAAGTCCCGCATCGTCGAGCATCTGGTGAAGTGTTCGAAGCTCGATGACGTGAAAGAGGACCTCTCACCCGAAGGACAGCTGCGGGTGTTCGAGATCGTCTCGAAGCTGCATCAGGCGGTGGTGCTCGATCGCCCCTCCATCGACGAGATTGCGCGCGAGCTCTTCCACGCCGGACCCGCCTGGCCCGAGGTCGCGCGTTTGGTGCTCGCGCTGCGCGAAGGCGCCGATTCCGCCACACTCGCGGCCTTCGGAGAGGCGCGCACCGCGCTTCGAAAAGCCTTCTTCGCGACCTCGTCGGGGGTGGAGCGTCAGCTCATCACCCGGCTCGATCGCAAGGTCGAACTCCTCTCCTCCGAAGTGCTCGGGTCCGCGGTCGATCGGCTCGAGAAAGCCTCGGATACGGACGCCGCCAAAGAACTCGTGCTCGCGACCGAAAGCGCCCTGAGAGGCGTCATCGCGAGTGGGCTCGAGTCCATGCGCGCCCGTCCCAAGACCGCAAAGACCGAAGCGCTCGCGGATCTCCTCGAGAAGCTACAAGGCATCGGGGCGAAGAAGAAGACGGACCCCGAAGCGCTGCGCAGCCTCTTTCACGAGATCCACCGGTCCGCGCTCGAGATCGCGGACACGTTGCGAGTGACTCTGCGTCAGCGAGAGGCCGCGATTCGTTTCAGCGACATCGACGTCGACCTCGACCCGGTGCTGCCAGACTCCCTGGTGAAGGAGTCGCCGCTTCACTACCTCATTGGGCTCGCCCAAAGAGGCGTGAGCCTTGGCGCAAAGGCCGAGGTCTCTGGGACCGAGCTTCACTTCACTCAGGGCACGCGCGTGCTCTCCTCCGTGGGGCCGCGGGTGTACCGGCGGGTGCTCCAAGCGGACGACGCAAAGGCGCTGAAGAAGTACAGCCCGCCGCCGGGGCCCGATGATCTCGTCGTCTTGAAAGGTGCGCATCCGGACCAGATCATCTACGGCGGCGGTTTGGTGCTCGATGCCGAGAGCGCCGGCCCAGGCTACAGTCACGCGAGTGTGTTTGCACGCGGCCACGGCCTGAGCGCGATCGCGCTTCCTCACCTCGCGGACTCGACGCACAGCTTCTTCAGCCAGGCGGAGCTCAGCGGCGGCATCTACGTCGACGATCGGGCAGGGAGCTTCGTCATGAAGCCGCTGTCGGCCGCGTTGGCCGAGGGGCTCGTGAAAGAAGAGGACCTCCCGAGCTTGCGGCCGGGCACGAACCTCGAACAACGCTACTTCGACGTGACCCTTGATGGTGAGCGCATTCAAAAGGCGTTCTCGAAGAAGGAGATCTCGTCCGCGCATCGCACGCGCGAGGTCGAGCTTCTCATCCCGGATCTCGAGAACAAGCTGGGCCTCACCGGTCCGATCTCCTTTTCCGATCTCGCCAAGCTCCCGCTCGATCTCTCTCGTCAGCTCGCGGGGGAAAAAGGCGCGCTCCTGGCCCGGCTCACGCGCGACCCAGCCTTGAAGGCGCTCGGCGTGGAGGTCCCCGGCGGGCAGGCCGTTCCGCCCCCGGTCATCGCGGCCCTGCTCAAAGACGCCAAGAGCGGCTCGGGCAGCCTCTATGAGCTGTGGCAAGGCACCTTGTCGGACCCCGAGTTCTCGAAGAGCGCGAAGTATCGCCTGGGCACAGAAGACAGTCCGGGGCGTTTGGCGGAGCTAAAGACCCGCACTGAGAAGGCGCTGTCGAAGCTATTGCTGTCTGGGAACAAGCCGACCAAGCGTGGGCAGGAGCTTCTCAAGGCCCTCGGCGCGGACCCCGCTCTGAAGGGAAAGGAAGCTTGGATTCTCCGTTCGAGCTTCACCGGCGAGGACCGTCCCAACAAGAGCGGCGCCGGACAGTACAGCTCCTTTCCGAATGCCTTCTCGCCGCGTCAAAGACTCGAAGGCCTCATCGGCGTGATCGCGTCGATGTGGAACGAGGGGGCGATCGAGAGCAACTTGGCGAGCGGGATTCGGCTCGAACACATCTTCCCCTCGGTGGTGGCTCAGAAGTGCCTCGCGCCCACCGTCAGCGGGGTCGCGATCTCGCGCGGACCGCACGGTGGATTCCAAGAGGTGAGTTATCAGGCCAAGCCCAAGTTTGGCGGGGGCGTGGATGGTGGGGCGGCCGAAGAAGGGGTGCTCCGAAAGTACGAGAGCAGCCTCAGTGCGTCGTATCCCGGCAAGACCGGCTCGCTCCTCGATGCCAAGCAGCAAGCGAAGTTGCGCTCGGCGATCCTCGCGATTGAGGAGCTCTTTGAGCGCGAGATCGAACCGGGCAAGAAACACGCGGTGGACGTGGAGTGGGCCTTCGTGGGCCAGAAGCTCCACATCCTGCAAGCGCGTGTCATCACGCTGGAGTGATGGGGCTCAGCGCCGGTTCTTGCGGCGGTTCGACTTGCCGGATCGCGCGCGCTTAGCGGGCATCTCTTCCGCTTCGGCCTCGTCCGCCTCGTCCGCTTCGGCCTCGTCCGCCTCGTTCGCCTCGTCGTCCCCGGGTCGCTGCGCGAGCATCGGTCCCACGAGGCCCTTCATCGCCGCGTCGACCTGAGCGTTGAACTCGTCCTGGGTCTTGGCCGCGAGCAGCGCATCGAGCACCGGTCCGACGACCCCCTTCATGGCGTTGAACTGCACGACCGCCTCGGGTGGGATCACGAGCTCGTTGATGCTCGCGCGCGCGTCGGCCATGACCTTCGGCCAAGCGTCCGCCAGGTCTTTCGGGATCCAGCGCTCCTCGATCTTCACCATCTCGAGGGTCTCGGTCTCTTCGCCCTCGGCCTCGATCTGCACCTTCGCGGTGTTGCCCTCCGTGCTGAGCACGGTGATCTTTGCGGACTTCAGCTTGGCGCGCAGCTCGCCGAGCTTCGGTGCCTGCTTGGGGGCTGCACTCGCCGCGGTCTCGCCGATGCTCATCAGGTCTTCGAACGATGCGGCAACGGGCCCGGAGAGGAACTTCTCCACGTCCATCGCGCCGAGTCCCTTGACCGTCGCGAGATCGCTGTGGGCGAGGCGTGAGAGCGTGCGCACCGCCGGATCGAGTCCGGACAGCGCGTCGGGCGGAAGCGGCAGCTCTTTCATGGCGGGGTGTGCGAGCACGAAGCTCTTCTTGGTCTCGAGCACCTTCGTGGCCTTCTGAAGGAGGACGAAGCCTTCGTCATAGACCTCCGGCTTCATCTTGGTGGCGGCGCTCGCGAGTAACGTCTTCACCTCGGTCTGATAGCTCGGCGGCAGCGCGGCCCAGAGCGCCTGAGGCTGCCCGTTGGCCGCCGACAGTCCGGCGCGCACGAACGAATCGGGTTCGTTCTTCTTGCTACAGGCCGCCGCGGTCAGAGCGAGTGCGACGATGAACGTGGATGATGGTCGGATGGAACGCATGGACAGACTCCTCCCCAAGGGCCTGGGCCGCTCGGTTCCGGGTTCTACGTAAAGACCGGCCAAAGCTTCCCTCACTCGTAGTGGATGGACTCGGCGGAGCTCATGCGCTCTGCCCGATACGCGGGGTAGAGGGAGGCGATCAAGGCCACGCCGACCGCAGTGATCCACGTGACGATCAGATAGACGAAGGGGACGCTAAAGGAGAGATCGAAGGCGGAGACCACCACCAGCGCCGATATCGCGGCGAAGCCGAGCGGCACGCCGAGCACCAGCGCGAGCAGCCCCCCTAGGCCTCCGACGAAGAGGCCCTCGAAGAGGAACATGCGACGAAGCTGCGTGGAGCTCATGCCGATGACCTTGAGCAGCGCGGTCTCGCGCCGTCGACCGTGCAAGGAGAGGATCATGTTGTTCGCCACCCCCACCGCGGCGAGCAGCGTCGTGAGGAACAAGATGAGATCGAAGATCGCAAAGTCGCGGTCCGTCTCTACCACTCGGGCTTCGGCGAGTTCCTCGCCGACCTCGACCCGCACCGCGCGATGGGAACGCCACTCCTTAATGAGGCGCTTGCGATCTGCGCTGCTCATCGCTTCGGGCCAGATGAAAGCCACCGCGGTGGGGCGGCGATGGACGAAGCGGTCGATCAGATCGCGGTCGCCGTTCTCGATGAGCGCGTAGGTCTTGCTGTTGCGGTAGGGGCCGATCATCGGCGTGTAGCCGAGCTCGTCCGTGACCGCGATGACTTGGAGTCTCCGATCACCGACCTGCAGAAAGTCGCCGGCGCTCAGTCCGAAGCGACGTGCCATCATCGTCGACACGATCGTCGTGCCGGGAACGAGCGCCTCGGCGACGGCGACGAGCTTCGGCTGCCCCGCGGCCGCCACCAGCGCCTTCAGCTCCGCCTTCGAGACCGCGAGCACCGAGTTCGGCCACGGGGTGCGCACCGAGAACCCGGCGCGCACAGCGTCCTCAGGCAGGGCCGCGAGAATCTCCATAGGCAGCGCGCCTTGGTGCGGGTTGTAGACGAAGGTGTACGGGCGCACCGCGTTTTCGGCCCAGCCGGTGACCTCCGCCTTCAGCGCGTGGGTCGAAAGATGCAGCGCGAGCAGCAGCGAGAACACGAGCATGATGCCGCTCACCGACCACGCCATCTCGTCGCCCATGCGCTCTACGCGCCTCACCGTGAGCAGCTTGGCGGCGGGGGAGCGGATGGGCATGAGCTTCACGACCCAAGCGCCCACACGGCGCACGAGTTCGGGCACGAGCAAGACGAGGAGCAAGAAGGCGAGGCAGACCAAGGCGGCTTCGAGGAGAAAGAACGCGAGCGAAGGTAAGAGCTCGCGAAAGAACGGCCGCATGAGCACATAGAGCAGCGACACAAAGGGGATGGTGAGCAGTGGCAAGCCGGACCCTCGCATCGCTCGGGCTCCGCCCTCGAGGAAGCGTGGGCGCAAGGTGGTGCTCGCGTCGAGCCGGCGCACATCCATCATCGGCTTCACCGCCCCGAGCACGGCGGAGAAGGCGCCCACGAGGGCGATGATGAAGATAGCCTTCCACGGGAAGTAGAGCCACGCGATGCGTGCGCGCCCGGTGGTGGTGAGGCCGGCAAAAGCGGCGGCGTAGCTCAGAATGGGCGTGAGCAGCACCCCCAAGCCGCCTCCGATGGTCCCGATGGCGCTCGCTTCGAGCAAGAAGATCGTCGCGAGCTGGCGGGGTAGGGCACCGAGGCTCCTGAGCAGCGCGAGCTCGCGTTTTCGGCGCTCGACCACGACGGAGAGGCTAAAGAACACGATGAGCGCGCCCACGAGATACGCAGACAGGGATCCGAGTCGAATCGCCGATCGCATGACCTGGTAGTCCTCGTGGGTCTCCTTCTTCGCGTCCAGCACCACCGAGGGGCGACCGTCGGCCAGAAAGCCTTCGAGGCGAACGGTGTGTGAGAGCTCGAGATCGAGCTCGGGGTTCGTGGACCAGGAACGCGCCTCGACGAAGCGCGTGTTCACGTCGAGCACCACCACCGTGCTCACGGTGGCGGCGCCGAGCGCGACGCCGAGCACCGCGGAGAGAGTGCCAAAGCGATCGCTCCACAGGTTGCGAAGCGCCAGCTTGGTGGAGAGCCGCTTGCCCATCAGATCCCGAGCGCGCTCAGCCGTTCGTCCACCGCGGTTCGGCTCACCGCTTCGGAGCTCAACGAGGCCTCGGGATGGATGCGGCCGTCCTTCATGAACAAGACGCGGTCGGTCTGCGCGGCGTCCGCGGGGTTGTGCGTGACCATCAACAGCGAAGAGCCGACCTCGCGGCTCACGTCCTTTAGGAGCCGCATGATCCTTCGCCCGGTCTCCACGTTGACGTTGCCGGTGGGCTCGTCGGCCAAGAGCAGCGGGGGCTTCTTCACGATGGCCCGCGCGATGGAGACGAGCTGCATCTCACCGCCCGAGAGCTGCGAGGGCAGGTGAGATGCACGGGCGCTCATGCCGACTCGCTCGAGGGCCCGGTTCACCTCGTTCTCGTCGGGGGTCTGACCCTCGATGAGGAACGGCAGGAGCACGTTTTCCCGGGCGGTCAGGTTCGAGACCAAGTTGAAGAACTGAAAGACGATGCCGATGTTCCGCCGACGAAGCAGCGTTCTCGCCGCGTCGTCGAGGGTGTTCATGGCCTGGCCCACCACTTCGATCTGGCCGCGGTCTGGCACATCGAGCCCGGCCACGCAGTTGAGAAGCGTGCTTTTTCCGACCCCGGAGGGGCCCATGACCGCCACGACCTCCCCGGCCTCCAGGGTGAGATCGACCCCTCGGAGCACCTCCACGGGCTCCTGGCCCAGGGCATAGCTCTTTTCGACGCTTCGTACACTGAGCGTAGCCACGGGCGCCCAGCTTGCCTGAATGCCTGGTCGAGTTGAACCGACTTCCGGCGGCGCCGGTTTCGTGCGAGGCTCGGCGCAGGAACCCAGATGAGTCGTCCCCCTCTACCGAAGACCCGGGAAGCGCTGCGCCGACGCAAAGAGGAGCTTCTGCTCCTCGGAGCCCAGCTCGGGATGAGCGGCGTCGAAGTTCCCGGGGAGCTCGCGGAAGAACTCGTCGCGGTGGAGGAGGCCCTCATTCGCCTCGCCGAGCAAGAGACCCCCGGCGCCAAGAAGCGCAGCACCGCTTGACCCTCCCATTCCCCTCGCAGTACCGAGCACCGCGATGAAGAAGGTCGAGGCCATCATCAAACCCTTCAAGCTCGACGACGTCCGTGAAGCCCTCGGTGAGGCCGGCGTTCAGGGTGTGACCGTCACCGAGGTCAAGGGATTCGGCCGTCAAAAGGGACACGCGGAGCTGTACCGAGGCGCCGAGTACGTGGTCGACTTCCTCCCCAAGGTGAAGCTCGAGGTCGTTTGCACCGACGACATGACCCACAAAGTCGTGGAGACCATCGAGAACGCCGCGCGCACCGGGCGCATCGGTGACGGCAAGATCTTTGTGTACGACGTCGAGGAGGCGGTTCGCATCCGCACCGGCGAGCGTGGTTCCGCCGCGATCTGAAGCGGGGCGCGTCTTCGTGCCCCAGGTTCGTGCGAGTGCTTGGCTCCTCGCCTCAGCGCTCTTTGTTTCGCCCACGTCCGCCGAAGCCGTTCGATTCACGCTCGGATTCGCCGGCGAGCTCGTGCCGATCGTCATCGACGGCGCTGAGCGCTTCGAGTCCTCCACGCGCCTCGGCCTGCTGCCGATCATCGACTTCGAGCCGATCCCGTATCTCGCCATCGGCACCTACACGCCGTTTACCCTCGTCCGCGTCGGTGGCAGCAGCATCAGCGCCTCTTCCGGGGCGGAGTCGATCTTTGGCCTTCAGGTCTCGGGCCGTTACCCGATCTGGCGCGACACCTCGCCCGAGGAGGTCTTGCTCTACGGAACGCTCCGAGGGGGATTCGGTACGGTCGATGCCCGCGCCGGCCCTTTTGTTGGGGTGGCGGCCGGCGCCGCGGTCACTTGGCTCGACAGTGGCGCGGGATTGTTCGCGGAGTTGGGTCTTGGCCGGCTCATCATCTCGGAGCTGAGCGGCGGCGGCCTCAACCCCGACGGTAGCTTCGTGGACCGCTGGTTCATGGGCCTCACGCTCGGCTTCGTCTTTCGGCTGGGTGGTGAGCGCTGGGCCATCGATTATCAGCCGCGCTGAGCCGCGCTTTACTCTCAGGTCGCTCGGATCTAGAACGCGCCCGGGTGCAGTTCAGGGCGCGAGCCCAATCGAAAGGGTAGATATGAAACCGCATGAGGTCATTGGCTTTTGCCGCGATTCCGGCGTCGAGATGGTCGACTTCAAGTTCACCGACATGCTCGGGATCTGGCAACACTTCACCGTTCCCATGGCGGAGGTCGACGAGTCGGTCTTCGAAGATGGTCTAGGCTTCGATGGCTCGTCCATCCGCGGCTGGCAGGCCATCCATGCCTCCGACATGCTCGTGGTGCCGGACCCCAAGACCGCGAAGCTCGATCCGTTCATCAAGGGCGCCAAGACGCTCTCCTTGATCACGGACATCGTCGAGCCGATGACCAAAGAGCCCTACGCGCGCGACCCGCGTTATGTCGCCAAGAGCGCCGAGGCCTACCTGAAGTCCACGGGCCTCGGAGACGAGATCCTGTTTGGGCCGGAGCCCGAGTTCTTCATCTTCGACAAGGTTCGATTCGGCTCGACGCCCAACGACTCCTTCTACCACTTCGACTCCGAGGAAGGCGCCTGGAACGCCGGCGCACAGGGCGCCAACCTCGGCTACAAGCCGCGCTACAAGGGCGGCTACTTCCCAGTGGCACCGACGGACATGGTGCATCCGCTCCGGATCGAGATGACGCGCATCATGAACGAGCTCGGCCTCAAGGTAGAGCGCGAGCACCACGAGGTCGCCACCGCGGGTCAGTGCGAGATCGACGTCTACCGGCAGCCGCTGGTCATGATGGCCGACCACACCATGTGGCTCAAACACGTGGTCAAGAACGTGGCGGCGCGCAACGGCAAGACGGCGACGTTTATGCCCAAGCCCCTGTTCGGCGACAACGGAAGTGGCATGCACTGCCACCAGTCCATCTGGAAGGACGGCAAGCCCACCTTCGCGGGTGAAGAGTACGCGGGCATGTCGAAGACGGCGCTGTACTACATCGGCGGCATTCTCAAGCATGCGTCGGCGCTCTGTGCGTTCACGAACCCCACCACCAACAGCTACAAGCGATTGGTGCCGGGCTTCGAGGCGCCGGTTCGCTTGGCGTACAGCTCGCGGAATCGCTCCGCGGCCATTCGCATCCCGATGTACTCGCCTTCGCCCAAGGCCAAGCGTATCGAGGTGCGATTCCCAGACGGCGCGGCGAACCCATACTTGGCCTTCGCAGCCATGACCATGGCGGGCATCGACGGCATCTTGAACAAGGTCGATCCGGGCGATCCGCTCGACAAGGACATCTACGGGATGTCGCCCGAGGAGCTTTCGGACGTTCGCTCGACCCCGTACGGGCTCGAAGGCGCGTTGGCCGCACTCGAGTCGGACCATCAGTTCCTGCTGAAGGGTGATGTCTTCTCCAAGGGGCTCATCGAGACCTGGATCGACTGGAAGCGCGCCAACGAGATCGATCAGATCCGCACGCGTCCCACGCCGCACGAGTTCGAGCTGTACTACGAGGTTTGAGTTCGGCTGAGGTCGCGCGGGTCTTTGGGCTCGCGCGGCCCTTCACTGACCGCCGGTCCCTGCCGCGAGCTTCACATCTTCTGAAAGCCGCTGTTCCTCTGCCAGTCCGTCGTGAGCAAGCTCGCAAACGGAAGCTGCGGGTACTGCTCCGAAGCACACGCGATCTCCACCTGCGGGAAGAGCGCGACCCGGCGCTCCGCCACCTCGAGGCTACCGCCGACGTACGTGTAGGGGATGTCGTAGTAGTGCAGCTGGTAGAGATACTTTCGGCAGTCGTTCGAGACCGGCTGGCTTTCTCCGCCATGGTCGATGATGCGGAGCTCGGCACAAGGCTCGCTGGCCAGGCGGGTGAAGGCGTAGAGCCGGCGGTCATAGCTCGGCCAGTTGTCGAGGCTGGGGCAGGTGCAGCCGTTGATCGATGTGTTGCAGTTGGCCGGCGGGTTTCGGCGGTTGAGGTTCACGCGGCTCACGTAGAACTCGTCGACGAGCCCCTCGTACAAGACGAAGCACCCGTTGTCTTCGAAGTAGCTGCCGCCGCTCGCGAAGAGCGCCCACGCATAGACGTTGTTCGGCGGGCTTCCGGTGACGCAGTCCCAGGCCGGGATGTCGAGGTCGGCGGAGTTCGTGGTGGGGCAGGTGCCATCGACGCTGTCGCAGTCGTCGTCGACGTTGTCTCCGCAGATCTCGGCCGCGCCCGGGTTGCGCCAGGCGTCGGTCGGACCGCAGTCGTCGGTGTACCTTCCGAGGCCCGCGACCGTTTCATCCGGGAGCAAACACTGGGTCTCCACCGAGGCGCCCACCCCGTAGTCGTCTCCGTCTTCGTCGGTGTACAGCGGGGTGTCGACACACATCGCCCCGGCGTCCGGGATGTTGCCGGCATCGGGCCCTCCGATCGAGCCGCCGTCGGGCGCGCTGGCGTCGGCCGAGGCCGCGTCGCGAGGGCTGCCGGCATCGGCGCCGCTGGTCGCATCCGGGGTGGTGGTGGCGTCGCGCTCCGCCGTGGCCCCGGCGTCGGCGCGGCCGGTGTCCGAAGTCCCGGCATCACCTGGGGCATCGTCGCCGCAACCCGCAACGAGGCTCAGCCCGAGAAAACCTGAGAAGAGAATGGGGAGCAGACGGAATCTCATGGCCCACCAATCTACGGCCGAGGGCTCGAATCGGCGAGCCGGCCTGGCCTCGGAGCGAGGAATCGTGTGGGTGCGTTCCCCGCCCAGCGGTCGGGCAACCGAGAGACGCCTGCGGGAGCCCAGCCCCTCACTGCCCCCCGGGCCGTCCGCGTTGCTCGGACTGCATCTTCCGGAGCGCCTCTTCCTCGGCCGCCTGATGGTCCGCGAGACGCGCACGCGCCTCATCGAGATTCACCGAAGCCGGCAGCTCGAGTCCGTACATCTCGAGCTCGAGGATGCTGTCTTCCGTTTCGACGAGCAGCGGCGCCGCCTCGGCGTCGTACAGTCGAGTCTCGTCCCCGCTTCGGAGTGCATCTCGCACCTCGAGCAGGAGCGCGAGCGCCGGCTCGAGGGCTCCGCGTTGCGCGTGCATGCCGGCGTGCATGACCTTGGCCTCCACCGACTGAGGGTCCACCTTCAAGGCGGCCTGGATGTCTTCTTCGGCGCGCGACCGGTGCAAAAGCAGGTGCAGCCGCGCGCGACGGAGGCGCTGGCGAATCGAATCGGGTGAGGTCTTCACCGCTTGATCGAGCTCTCGGAGCGCAGCCGCCAGGCCCTGGTCCTTGCCGTTGAGCCTGGTGGTTCGCGGCATCACCGGGGTCTCCGGCATGGGGCCTCCGGCGTTGGCCATGGCGAGAAGCTGCATCATGGACTGCGCCATCACCTGAACGGCGGCCTGGGTGCTCTCGAAGTGATCGTAGGCGCCGCAGGCCTTACACACCGGTTCGCCGATGAACGCGGGATCGCCGTCGGGTTTGTCGCTCCGCGGGTCGACGTAGACGCCCTCGAAGCCATAGATGAGCACCTGCTCGCAGTCGGTGCAGCGCAGGGGGATCCGAAACTCGGGCTCGCGTGGTCCTTCGCCGCGCAGTCGCTTCAGGCGCTCGAGCAGATCGCCCTCGGCCGGCGCGCCCGAGAGCAGCTCGAGCAAGCAGTAGGTGAGCTCCTCCGGCTCGTTCGCGTAGGCTCGCGTCTTTACGATGGCGGTGAGCTTGGGATCACCCAGGCGGAAGATGGCCTCCGACAACCCGGTGCGCGCGAGATCGCGCAGCTCGAGGAAGCGCCGACCCACCGCGAGCGCGAGCCTTTGCGTCGGCATGCGCGCGACGACGCCGAGGACGACGTGAGCGACGGAGGCCTCGATGGGCCGACGGCTCAGCGCCTCGATGAGGACCGGCTCCGACGACTCGGGTTTCTTGGAGAGCAGACCCACCACCAAACGCACGAAGCTGTCGCTCCGGGCCTCGGCCGCGGCGTCGAGTAATGCCTCGCCGTGACCCGCGCTCAGCAGGGCCGAGAGCATGCGTTCGAGCAACGGGATGTCAAACATGGTCTCGGACGCGAGCGGCGACATGACCGCGCGGATGCCCCGCTGGCCTCGCTCCGAGAAGAGCGTGTGGAACGCGGCCTCGTCCATGGCGATGAGTGCCTCGGGTGTGGTCTCGAGCACCTTGGCCACCGTGATGAGCGCGGGGCTGTCCGTGGCTTGTTTGGCCGACAGCGCGAGCATCTGCGCGGCGTCGATCGCGAGCAGGATGAACACCGCCGCTGGTCCGGCACCGAGGCTCGCGATGGCCTCCTTCTTCTCGAGCACCGTGAGGAGGAGCCCACGACGCCGCTCCACGAGCGACTTGTGCTCCGCCGAGGCGTTCTCGCGGGCGATCAAGCTCGCCATGGGCTCGAGGGCGGTCAACACCGCCACGAAGTCCCGATCTCGCAGCCCATGATCGAGCTTCTCGCCCACTTCGGCCGGAAAGAACGTAAAGGCGGTGCCTTCGTCGCGGAGCTGCTTCAGGACGTTCTCACCTTCGGCCCTGATCGCGGCTTGGAGCGGAAGCCCGGCCACCGAACCTACCGCGGCCCGCGCGGGTGAAGTGCCACCCTCGGGCTCATCCACCTTGGAGTCCGAGAGCGCGAGCCCGATGACACGTTGGCAGAGCTTCTTATCACCCGAGAGCAGCGCCGCCGCGTAGAGCGCGCTGCGCCGCTCGCCGGGCATCGTGCCGGCGCGGTTCATCGTGCGATCGAGGTAGTCGATGGCGACTTCAGACTTGCTTCGGCCGAGCTCGGCGGTGGTCACCGCAAAGGCCTCGTCGTCGAGGCGAGCGCGCGACTTCAGAAGCTCGACCAGGCGCGCGGGGACATGACGCGCGAGGTACCGCGCGCACTCGCCCGCCAAGCTGCCGGCGGCAGAGTCGAAGCGCTTTTCGACCGCCGCCACGACAGCGGCTTGGGAGCGCTCACCGAGGGCCTTCACCGCGCTCTCCGCGACGCCGGGGACCTCGTCGGCGACTCTGAGTGCCAGAGCGTTCACGACCGCTTCGTCTTCCGAGCTCGCGAGGTGCCCGATCGCGAAGGTCCGCACCATGGGCTCGGGATGGGTGAGCAGCTCGATGAGCTGCGCCTTCGTATGTACGAAGGTGGCGGCGGGCGCGGACTCCGGGGCCGGCAGCGACGCGAGGTCGGGTTCGATCAGCTTGGAGTGGGTCGGCTCCGCGGCCTTGGATTGGCCGATGATTTGAATCGCCATGCAGAGCCTATCGCGTGCAGGCGCAGCTTTGCCAACCGCTATTTCAGCGCGCCATGCTGCCGAGAACGGCCTTCGCCTCCGTGAGCTTCTCCGGCTCCACAAAGAGCCGCCGCAGGTGCACCGCGCCCGCGTAGCGCTCGTACAGGGGGCCGTACTTCGAGATGGGGGTCATCTTCTGCCCATCGAGGATGTAGACGGGTGGATCGAGCTCGCTCGGCGCGTCTTGTTCGCGCATCCGGTAGTACTTCGAGAGCTCGCCCTTGGCGCTGTGACGGAGGCTGTGGATGCCCTTCTTGCCCAGCTCAGCCTCGACCAGATCGAGGTCAAACTCACCCTCTTCACGCGTGGTGGGGCCCACGAACTTCTTGGACTCTGCGAGCAAGCGATAGGCCTTGCGCTCGGTGACTCGGCGCGCCCACGGGTTGGTGGAACGGCGCAGCACGCCCCACAGATAGATGTCGTCGCAGCGCAGGTATTCGTCCGCTTGAAAGGGGACCACGAACTCGCCGCTTTGTTCGTGGAAGTACTGCTTCAGCATCACCTCGTAGCCGATCGGGATCTGATGCAGATAGACCGAAGTGAACATGTGATAGCGGCTGATCAAGAAGTCGTCGAAGGAGAAACTCGCGCGCGCGTCGAGCCCGAGGAACACCTGGCCGTTGGTCTCGACGGGCGAGAGGTTCTCGAGCAGCCACTCGTGATCGTAGCGGCCATACGGAACGCCCGCGTAGTAGGAGTCTCGCAACAGATAATCCATGCGATCGGCGTCGAGCTCGGAGCTCACGCACTGCCGGAGCACGGGCATCCAATCGAGGCCGCCCACCACAAAACGCTTCCGCACTTCGTCATCTGGGGCGCGCCCGCGCACGAGGGTCGCCACGTCATCGGGGGTGACGCCAAAGCTGCCTGAGATCTGACCGCGAATGAGCTCGGTGAGCTCGGAGTCGATGAGCAGCTTGAGAGTGTAGTCTTCGTGGTTCGCGAGGCGGTCGGGCGCCCCTTCGAGCCAACGACCGAGCTCGAGCTTTCCCACCGGCGGCATGAAGTGCTCGGTGGTGTGGGACAGCGGCGCGTGACCCAGGTCGTGAAACAGAGCGGCGAGCCGTACAGTCTCGCGAAGGCGATCGCGGTCGGCGGCTTCGAGTTCGTAGTGCCGCGCGAGCTGGTTGAACATGCGAGAGGCGATGTGCATCACCCCCAAGCAGTGTGCGTAGCGAGTGTGTGTCGCTCCAGGGAACGCAAAGTCCGCGAGGCCGAGCTGCTTGATCGTGCGCAGTCGCTGGAAGGCGGGGGCGTCGATCAGGGCAATCTCCTCTCGGGTGACCTCGATGGTGCCGTGGATCGGGTCGCGAATGCGCAAGGTGCTCCTGTGCGGGCGCTGGCTGGAGGTCATGTGCGCGGAAGAAAAGCAGTTTCGACCCGGGTGGTCGAGCCTTTCCGGCGGCATTCCGACTGACCCAGACGAGCCAGTTGTGGGCCAAGTCACACGAGAAACCGTCGATCTACGTCAAAAAACGCCGGGTCGGGCTTCAGGCCGTACCCTGCCTTGCATTAGAGTCAGGCGTTGCGGCCTGCGGGACGCAGAGGGGCTGGCGGGATGAGTCGAAGGTCAGAGAGCACGGTCATCGCGCACATCACCGACGCTCACATCAGCCCAAACGGCAAGCGCACGGCGGTCCTGAAGGACCGATCCGTCGAGATCCTCGACGACCTCGTGAAACAGTGTACCGAGTACGTCACCGACCTGGTCCTCTTCGGTGGCGACAACATCGACAACAAGGACGGGGAGACCGAGATCGCAGCCTTCCTCGAGATCGCGAACCGAGGCCCCCGATGGCTCTGTGTCACCGGCAACCACGAGTCCGTGCACGACTTGGTCGGCTCGGGCCGAGTCTCGAAGCGCACCTTCGCGGCCGCGGTCGAGGGTCACGGCATCAGCCCGGGCCGATACTCCTTCTCCGAGGTCGTCAAGAACGTCCGCGTGATCGGACTCGACACCACCCTCTATGGCACCGGCGGCGGCCACGTCTCCGACGATACCCTCGACTTCCTGGCGGATGAGCTTCGCTTCGCAGAAGAGGAGCACATCGTGGTGCTCGGGCATCACCTGCTCGCCGCCCCCTGGGCCCCCTACCGGCTCGACGCATGGGACAAGGACTACCTCGTGAGCAATCGCGACGTCGTCGTGAGCCTGCTCGCGACCAACCCGCGCGTTCGCGCGTACCTGTGCGGTCACCACCACGCCTCTCGCGTGCACCGCATCGCAGGGCGAGGGCAGGGCGGCGGCTTCTATCACATCCTCACCCCGAGCCCGGTGGCCTATCCCGCGGCCGGGCGCATCCTGCGATTCGAAGAAGAGGGCATGGTCATCGAGACCATCCATCCCAGGCTCGAGGGCGTGATCCCCCAAAGCCTCGAGGCGGTCATGTCCGGTCGCAAGGCCCAACGATACGAGCTGCTCGGTACACCGCGAAGCTTCACCGAGTACGTGGCGGGTCGGGACTCCGACAACAATGCAGTGCTCCCGTACTCGGGGCCACGCACCAAAGGTGTCTACGACAGCGGCATCGAGCGCCGCATGAGCTCCGTCGTCGAGTAGACTGCCCGCGATGCCCAACGTCCTCCGAAATGAGTGGCGGCGCGCAACCGGAGACAGCTTCGAGCGCGCCGAGATCCTCCGCCACGACTGCGTCCCCGAAGGCCTCTCCGCCGGGCGCCTCCGGTTCACCAGCGCCGGTGGCTTCGTGCCCGACGTCCGAGGTGGGCTTCTTCTCAGCCTCATGTCGGGGAGGGCTCAGCTCCAGCTCGGTTCCGAGCCCGTCCCTATCTCGCTCGAAGCGGGCGTGCACGTGTACTGGCCTCCAGGCCTCGAGGCGGCGCTCGAGGCCGAGGCGGGCGCGGAGTTCGTCTACGCTTCTTCGCCCACCGCGACGCAGGCACGCGGCCAGCGGCTTCTCGTGCGCGACGAGACCTTCGTATCCGCGTGTTCGGTGGGCGCGCTGCCACTACGCTGGGTGCTGACCCCGCAGTACTTGAGCCGCCGGATCTTTCTGCACCACGATCCCATCCTGCTGTCGAAGGCGGGGCGTCCGGTCTCCTGGTTTCGGACCACGATGTTCGACGTCGCCGGTCTCCCGCTCAACGAGGACGGTGAGATGGTCTTCAAGATGTCGTACGACTCGAGGAGCGAGTTCAACATCTGTTACGACGTTACTGGCGACGCGCGGGTCCGCATGGCCGAACACCCGTATCGCTTGGAAGGCCAGACGTGGCGCCCGTGGGCCGCACTCGATTCCGAGACCACCTACCACCTCGACGAGCCCGCTCCAGTGAACGGACATCGCAACAAACACGAAGTCTACGCGCGCGATGGTCACGTCTCGCTCTTCTGCCTCTTCGATCCGGCGCCGACGGGGATCGAGCGTCATCAGCCCGGCGCATACAGCGACTACGAGGCGTTCGAAGTGGTCTGCGAGCGACCCGAGTATCAGGCGCATCAGCGGGAGATCGCGCGATTCGACGAGATGGTCGACAAGCTCTCGCTCGCGAAGGCCACCGGTCGGCTCCCGGAGATGGAACAGACCCCAGAGTGGGCCCTGTATCTTCAGGGTCGCGCAGCTCAGCGCGCGCTCGAAGCTGAACTTGCGGAGAGGCTCGTTGAAGACGGCCAAGGCCGGGAACGGATCATCGCGCCTTGGCGCACATGAAGCGTTCGAAGCACAGCCTGTGGGCGGTGTGGATGTCGCTTCTCTTTGGGCTTGGATGCGGGAGCGAGTCGGAGTTCTGGCTCTGGCCCGAGCTGCCTGAAGACACGCAGTCGATCCTGGTGGGCGTGGAAGACGGCCTGGTGGTTGTGCTGCGCGCGCTGCGCTACCCGCGGGACTCGGCGACCGAGCTCGGCCCCACATCGGGCGCGGTGACGATCTTTGCCTACCCCGAGTCGCTCGAAGCGCGTGGTCTGACGGAAGGCGCGGTCGCGAGAGGCGCGCCGGCCGACTGTTGGAGTCGCCCGCTCGCACCCGGCGCCACGATGTTCGAGCGAGCGCTCGGGGAGGATGCCTGGAGCCAGCGCTCTGCGGTGCGCGCGCCGTACGACACCTTCCTCGCGCTGTCGGACTGTCCGTGTCCCCGCTTCGAGGAGACGGAGACGCACAGCTTCGCCTTCCCAGGGGGCTCGCGTGCGCGCTTGGCTCGGTTGCAAGACGAACTCTACTGGCTATCGAATCCGGGCTCGGTGCGGTGGGTCGACATCGAGGCTCCGCTGAGTGAAGGGACGCCGATAGAACCCAACTTCTTTCACCTCTCCCCAGAAGACACCTTCGTCGACGAGACGGGCGTGGCGTGGGCCACGCTGGCGGAAGTGGTTTACATGGTCGACCTAGAAACCGGGCAAGTGCGCACTTCAACGCAGATGGCCCAGCGTGCGTCCGGCATTCACGGGGCGTATGTCGAGGGGTCGTTGCAGCTCTTCATGGCCGCGGACGGCGGTCGTGTCTTTCGCTTTCATCGTGGTGTCTGGTCCGAGATTCGGTATGACGCCACCGGCGTCTTTCCAGACTCGGAACAGAACGGAGGTGCGCTGTGGATCGGACCGGGCCGAGGCCTCATCGCGGTGCAAGACGCCCGCGCGTTGCTCGCGATCGCACCCGAGGTGGAGCCTCGCGTCATCGACCGAGAAGGGCTACTCGCGGTCTCCGCCATGGCGTTGGCCACGGACGGGCTCGTCTACCTGGGGTCGAGGAGCGGGGAGTTTGCGACGGTCGATGGGACGGAGCTCCGTCGGGTCAGGCAGTTCGGGAACAGCGCCTTTGGCTCGGGGGTCGTGCGTCGCCTGTTTCCGCTGGGAGATCGGCTGGGCTTTGCCGTTCGTACGGCCGCGCTTGGCGAGGTCGTGCCGGGCGCGGGCGTTTGCCCGGCCCACCTGGCGGAAGGCTTTCAAGAAGTGTTTGATGCGGTGGGTGACGAAACGCAGACGATTCTCGTCGGGCAGGATTCCGAAGGGAAGCTACGTGTAGCTCGATACGCGCGTTCGTTCGATTGACTCCCGAGCTCAGTCCTAAAGATCGACGCGCCGCCCCGCCGCGAGGACCGCGCTTGGATAGTGCGTGCCCCGCCACACGACCCCGCCACGTCGAATCCCCCGCCACGTACCCCACAGGACGACGATGGCCATCATCAGATCGCCGAAAGGCGTAGAGAAGACCAGGTATCTCTTCTTCACCATGAAGTCGCTCGCGACGTTCATCGAGACGAGAACGTGAATCAGGATACAGCCAAGGCAAAGTAGTCGAACGATGGAGGGCGAACCGGGCAGTAGTCCGAGGAACGGCGCGAACGCGAGGCTCAGTCCGGCGAGACCGAGCGCGCAACCGCGAATGGCGCTGAAACGAGCCGCTTGTGCGAAGGCGTTCTTCTCCAGGCCGCGGATGGCGCTGCGCAAGTCTAGGTACCACTCCACGTGAATGAGACCACCACCGACGAGGAGCCGCGAGCGTCCCGCGAGGCGCTTCATCATGATCCCCATCCCCACGTCGTCGGCGACCTCCAGCTTCAGCCACTCGAGGCCCGGGCTGGCATCCAGCGCTTCTCGTCGCACCAGGTTGAACGCACCCACGCCCATGCCGCGCATCGACTTGGGGTCGTTGGCTTCCCACATGCGAGCCATGAGCATCAGGCTCCGCAGAGTGGCGGCGATCGAGATGCCGAGCAGGAAGTTGGAGAGTGGGACCCGCGGCAGGAGGGAGAGGTGGTCTTGCCCCTCGCGCACGCTCCACGCCACCGCGCGGCGCAAAGCGCCAACTTCGAAGTGGACGTCGGCGTCGGTGAAGAGCACCCACTCGCCACTGGACTTCTCGAGACCGCGTGCGAGCGCATGAACTTTTCCGAGCCAGCCGTCGGGGAGCGTGTTTACATGCACCACCACGATCCGGGGTTCGGCTTGGGCCATCCTTTCGAGGATGCCGCCGGTGCCGTCGGTGCTGCGGTCGTTCACCACCACGATCTCCAACTCCGGATAATCCTCGCGCAGCAGGCTCGAAAGCGCGGCCTCGATGGTCTCGGCTTCGTTGCACGCGGGGACAATCACGCTCAGGTGGGGCCACACATCGAGGGGCGCGTAGGGGAGATCGATGAGCGACGGGCTTCGATTCCGCACGAGCAGCGCGGCAACGGCGCTCGCCGCGAGGCCGAGCGCCCCGAGGACAGAGACGAGCCAACCGCCCCAGAGGATCACGGTCCAGAACACGAGCCTCGGACTCTAGGAGAGGTCGTCCTTCGAGGAAAGCCCGCCTGGGGCGCGCGGGTTACTGGGCGCTGAACGTGAGCGGGATGCTTCCGTTCACAACTTCCTGGCTGATCCCACCTTCGAGTTCGCCGCTGAACTCCGGGAACTTCCAGCTCGGGATCGACTTCATCAGACACTCGCCGATGGCTTGTTTGGACACGCGGCGCGGCGCGATCTCCACCTGCGAGACACGCCCGGTCTTCTTCACCGCGATGTCGAGGATGAGGTTGTCCTCCCAGGCAGGATCCGCGGCGAGCTGAGCTTTGTAGCACTTTCGCACGTCGACCATGTTCTGGTTCACCACCGAGACCATGTCCTCCGGCGTGAGGACCGGCGGGGTGTAGATGCCCATGCGGCCGCCGGAGACGTTGACCAAGCCGGCCTTGGCGGAGTCGGGCAGGTTTTCGGGATCGTCCCCCGCCTTCATCTCGACCTTGATCACGCTCCGCTCCTGCTTGAGCGCGGCGAAGCGCTTCTCGAAGGCCGCATCTGGCTTGTCGGCAAAGGCCGCCCCCGAGCCCAAGGCGAGCGCCAGGATGGAGGTGGAAGTGGCGAGACGGTATCTCACGTGCTTCAGTCTACCCGTCCGGCGCGACCTGAAAAGCCCATGACCGCGGGCACACGCCCCACGTGGGCCGGGGTTCACCTAGCGCGCTTCCGTCCTTTTGCCCCGTCGTGTTAGCTCGCAGCGCTCATGGAGTTCGCCTCGATCCCGAACGATCACGCGCGCATCGCCCTCGCGGTCTCGATCACCGCGGCCGCCATCGCGCTGCAACACTTCCTGCGCCGCTCCGCCCTGTGGCCGGGCGGGTCGGCTGGGGATCGCCATGCGGCCCTGAAGGTGGGGGCGGGGCTGATCATGGGCCTCGGGGCCGGTCTCGGGGCCTGGTGGGTGACCGACGCTCGCCCCCTTCTACCCATGGGTATCGGGGCGCCAAGAGAGATCCTCCTCCTGCTCCTCGGCAGCATGGTGCTGATCTTCGGGGTGACGCTCCTGGCTTCGCGAGGCGCTGGCTTTCGGAGAGAGTATCCAGAAGCCCCGATCGACCGCCCCGACGCCGCCTCCTGGCGCAAGAACGCGTTGGCCTGGGTGGTGTATCTGGCCGGCTATGAGCTCCTGTTTCGTGGTCTCTGCCTGCACGTGCTCGTCGAACTCCTCGGCGTGGTGCCGGGCATCGCGATCACGACCGCGCTTTACGTGGTCGCTCACCTGCCCAAGAGCTTGACCGAGTCTCTGGGCTCATTTCCGATGGGGGTCCTTTTTGCGGTGCTCGCGCTGGGCGGGCAAAGCGTGCTCTATCCGTGGATTCTTCACGTTGCCATGGCGGTTTTTGCGGACACGATCGCGTTTCGGGTTCGGGCCCGGGGCTGAGGATTTTTGGGGGTTTCGTTCCTCGGTCTGGCATGTCACAAGAGTTCACCCGACATGCCTGAGTTTCATATCGAACGATTCCTCGAACTCTCTGGTGCGGTCCAATTCGACGACCTCGACCTCGATCTTTGCCGAAAGATCGGGATCACGGACGCGGAGGAGCGAATCCTCCGCTACATGGGCGACACCGAGACCCACACCGTCCTGTACATGCGAGATCTCCTCGCAGGACACAGCGCGGCCGATGAAGAGATCATCACCTTCCTCTCCGTGTGGGTCTACGAGGAGCTTCACCACGGGCGCGCCCTCGCCAAGCTGCTCGCGGCCGCCGGCCGGGCCGGGACACCGGACCACTACACGCAGGTCACGCGCGGGGCCTCGTTCCGAGAGACCATCGACGCCGTCCTGGGCCACTTGGCCGCTTCGCTCACTCCTCGATTCATCGCGGTGCACATGGCCTGGGGCGCCATCAACGAGCTCACTGCCGCCGCCGCCTATCAGGCGGTCGAGCGCCGAACGGGAAATCCTGTTCTGTCCAAGCTTCTGAACCGCATCATGCGACAGGAGCGCAAGCACTTCAGCTTCTACTACCAACAGGCTCACAAGCGTCTCGAGGGCGAGCCCAGGACTCAGGCGCTCGTCAGCTTCGCGCTGCGCAACATGTGGCGCGTGGTCGGGACGGGCGTCTCGGGCGAGGAGAACCTCGCGTTCATCGCTGCGGTTCACTTCGGGGATGAAGAAGGACGTCGTCCGCTGCGCGAGGCAGAGCAGAAGATCCAGGGCCTGCCAGGCCTCGAGTGGTTCGACTTGCTCTCCAAGGCGGTCGCCAAGCTCGCCGAAGACTACACGCGCGCGCACCCTGAAGAGGTCGCCAAGGCGCGCAGCGAGCTCGGCCGGTGGTCATCTGATACTCGAAGCCTCGAAGCGATCCTGCGCGACGACGACGAGGCGCCCCAAAACGAGCCCGGGTTTATCCCGGAAGCATCGTCCGCGAGCGTGACCGCCAACCAACCGGCCTCTCTCGCTTGACCCAGCCCCCGGTGGGCCGGGATTCTACCGCGGCATGCGAAGCACCAGCCTGCTGACCGCGATCTTCCTCTCGACGTTCGTCTACAGCCAGCGCGCGAACGGCCAAGTCACCGGCGACCAAGTTGTGTCGGCGGCGGACGCAGCGGGCGTGGGAAAGGGGTCTGAGAGCACCTTCAGCGGCTTCGTCTCCGCCGGAAAGATCGGCGAGGACGTGTTCATGAACATCAGCCTGCGCCTCAGCTTCGATCAAGAGAACTGGGGCGTGGGTTTTCAGGCGCCGGTTCGCCTGCGCCTCATCGACAACGACCCCCAAGACGGGGAGTTCCTTCGCCTCCAAGACTGGGACGAGTGGCAGGACTTCCTCAAGTTCGTCCGCTACGTGTACATCGGCAAACGCGACAAGAGCGGTCCCTTCTACATCCGCATAGGCGAGCTCTCCAACCTCTCCATCGGTCACGGCACCATCGTGCACCGCTACAACAACAGCCTCGACATCGACCGATGGCGCGTGGGCACCAACGTGGCGGTGAACATCGGCGACTTCGGCGGCGAGGTCGTGGTCAGCGACGTGGGGCGACTCGGCTCGAACGCGATCATGGCCGGCTACCGGGTCTCGGTGCGTCCTTTGTCGCTGTTCCTCGGGGGCGGCGAGGTCAATCCAGAGACCGGCGAAACCGAAGACAGCGGGGGCTCGGGCTACGACCCGTTCTCGCGATTCGTCATTGGACACACCTTGATGGTGGACCCCACCGCGCCGCTGACCCTTCAAACTCAGCAGGTCATGAACGCCGACGGCAGCTTTCGGACGGCGGTCGTCACCAACGACCAGAATCTACCTTCCGTGCTCGCAGAACGCGCGCTCACCATCGTGGGCATCGACTTCGGCTATGAGCTCCTGCGCGGCGAGCCGCTCTCCATCACGCCGTACATCGACATCAACAAGATGAGCGAGGTCGACAGCGGCTGGGGTCTGCACATGGGTGTGCTCTGGGGGCTCCGCGTGCCCGCGGTCATCGACACGTTTACGGTCGATCTACGCACCGAGTACCGCCGGGTCTCGGGCGACTACTTGGGCCCGTACTTCAACACCACCTACGATATCGAACGCTACATCGCGAACCCCGGCGGCGGTGTGCCGCTCACTAAGCTCTTTGCGGTCTCCCAGGGGAACAGCGGGAAGAACGGCGTCTTCTTCGATCTGCTCGCCGGCTTCCCGAGCTTCGTTTACATCGGGGGCGAATTCATCGACTACGACGGCGGCGCCGATGATGGGCAGCTTCGCCTCTCGCTCGAGGTGCCGGCGCTCGAGTTCGTCCAGTTCTCCGCCTTCTACTATCGCATCAACATCTCAGGTCTCTCGGACATGTTCGCCCTCGACGACCGGTCCTCCATCTTGGCTCAGATATCGGTCCCGATCGGGGTGTTTGCGCTCGTCGGCCGCTGGTGGCGAGTCTGGAGAGGTACGGGCGAGGGCGGCTACGAGGCGGTCGACGACTGGAGTGTTGGCGTGGGCATCAATCTCACGCTTTGAACTCGGTCGGGGTCTTGCTATGACCGCGCAGTCTTGAGGGGCTCCAAGCTCATCGGCTGGATCGCGCTCGTGTTGGCGCTGGGCTTTGGCTTCTATGGCACCGCCTTCTGGCTCTTGCGCGATCGTGGCCCGCCGCTTTCGGCCTTCGAAATGGCCGCGGCTCAGCTTCGTGAGGCGTTCGAGCCGGGGGACCTGATTCTGCTCGTTCCCGCCTACGCGACGCGCGCTCGCGAGTACCTGGGCGACTTGAATCCCGTGGCGGCCCGTCGGCCGCTGGCCGAGGACCTTCGGCGGCATCCTCGTTTCTGGATCTTCGGGCTCTTCGAGCGGGGGGACGCGCTGCGTCCAGATCTCCTGGCCGCAGGTCACGAGCTGCTCGAAAGTCGCACGCATTCCGGCATCACGGTCGATCTCTATCGAAGTGCAGCCGTCGAGCGCGTGGTCTTCGACTTCGCCTCGAGCATCAAAGCGGCGCGCGTGTTTCATCAATACGCGGATGGCCGCCTCGAAGCCTGCGACAAGTACAGCGATCGCACCCGTCAGGGGGGCATGGCCGGCATGTGGACGTGCCCCCACGATGGCGAATGGTTCTACGTGGCGCCCGAGTGGCACCGAATGGGCGATGTCTTCCGCGTGTGCCTGTGGGCGCATCCTCCGACCGACGGACGGCTGCTCATCCGATATCCGGGGGTTCCGCTTCCAGCGCGGCTTCGGGGCTTCGCGGGGCACACGCTGAATGGCTCACTGTATGGCAGGGAGCGCATCGATCTCGACGTGGAGGTGGACCGGGTTGGGGTGCAGCGCTTCGTCTTCCCACTCGAGGAGCATTGGCGCCCTTTCGCGCTCGAATTGCCGGGCACCGGTACCACGACGGTGAGTTTCGCGATCTCGACGCCGGATGCGGGCTCGAATCACTTCTGCTTCACCGCGGATCTACGTGCGCCTGGCGCCGAGTAAGCCGTCCCTGCCTGTTGTACGCTCTCATTCGCCATTCCTTCCCATGTAAACCGGCTGATGCTCGGGGCGGTCCACTCGTCTAGGACCACCGGATGACGGTCCTCTGGCGGTTGACCGCCGCGCTCGTTCTCTGCTCTGCCGGTGCATGCGCGCGCATCGACGCTCGACGCTCCTACCTCGAGGGTCAGCGATTCGAGGCCGCGGGGCGCTGGGATCGCGCGGCCGAAGCCTATCGCTCGGCGGCGCGCGAGGACCCGAGTGAGGAACACGACTCGGCGGTCGAGCGAGCCGAGACCGCGCTGTTTCGTGCTCACTTGCGGGCGGCAAAGAAGGCGGAGGAAGGCGGTGACCACGAGCGGGCGGCGGAGTACTGGAAGCAGCTCGTCCGCCTGAAGCCCAAGGATGAGCGTCTGGCCGCACGCCTGCGCATTGCGGAGCTGCGGGTCAACGGGAGCTCCGAGGAGTTGTGGGAGGCGGGCCGTGCGCTCCTCGATCTCGCGCCGGGAAACCGGGAGGTCATCCGTGTCGTGGGCGAGATTCAAACCCGAGTGCTCGAGGACTCGCTCGCCGAGGCGCGTGTGTCTCTGCGGGCAGGTGACCGCGACCGAGCCTTCACCGCGTTCGAGCGGGTGAAGGCGCTCGACGCGCGACACCCCGAACTCGAGCGTCCAGAGGTCAGGAAGGTCATCTCGGAGGCTCTCGAAGAGAAGGCGGACGCGCTCGCATCCACCGGAGATTGGGAGGGTGCTCGCTCCGCCTACGCGCGCGCGCACGAAGTGCTCCCGCGCCAAGACATCGAGATCAAACGTCGGCAACTCGAAGAAGAGGTGCAGCAGGAGAGAAAGCGGCTCGGTCGAGCCCGATCGCTTCGAGCCGAGGGTCGCGGGAGCGAGGCGCTGGCAGAGTACGTACGGCTGCTGCCTCCGGCCGAAGGCTCGCCGCTGCATTCCGAGATCGAGGCGGTGCGAGCCGAGGTCGAAGCGAACCGGCGGCGCAGCGCGGAGAATATGCTGGTGCGGGGCGAAGTCGAGCGCGCGCTGGCTGAGCTCGAGCAGACCGAAGGCTCGCTCGCGGAGCTCTCCTTTGAGTCGAAGAAGCGTGCGGTCGAGCTTCTGCTCGAGGAAGCACGAACCGCGGGACAGTCGGGCGAAGCGCGGCGGAGCGCAGGTCGCCTGAAGCGTGCAATGAAGCTCGCGGTCCCGCCGGACGAGCTGGGCTCGCTCCTCCGAGCGGGCGTCGCGGCGCTCGAGGCCAACGAAGCCCAGACCGCGATGTCTCAGTTTGCACGGGCGCGCTCCTTGGAGCCGCGTTCCAAGCTCGCTGCGGTGGGCCACGAAGTCGCCCGTGAACTCCAGGCGAGGTCGATGCTGGAACAGGGCCGAAGTCGGACCGCCAAGGACCCGTACGGCGCGGTCCTCGCGTTTCAAGCGGCGGCCAAGCTCGAGCCCAGCCGCGCGCACGCAGAGCACGCGCTCGCTCGGGTGCGACCTCGAGCGGTGCGGGAGCTCGTCCGGCGCGGCTTCGTGGCGGAGGCGGAAGGCCTCTTCGGGCATGCGTTCATCCTCGTCGAGCGCGCGCTCGAGTTGGCGCCCGACGACGTGGACGCTCGAGCCGCACGAGGACGGCTTCAGCTCGTGCTCGAGGAGCCGAACCCTCCCGCGATCGTGCTCGAGGCCATGCCGGCCCAGGTCGACGAGGGCGGGTGCACGGGGGTTGAAGCGGCCTGGATGGGTCGACTTCAGCTCTATCTGTCTCGTGCGCGCAAGTTGCCCTTCGTGCTCGCCGAGGACGGTGCGACCGGGGCCCTCCGACTTCGATCCCGGATCGACCGCTGCGAGGTTGCGGAAGACGGAGGCAAGCTCTCGGTCACCGTCGAGGTCCTCGCGGACGGCGCTCCGATCGTTCAGACCTCGGTGCACGCGGAAGTGTCGCCGCTCTCCAAAGGCAAGCTCGGGGCCGGGCGTGTCTCGGCGCAGCGAGATGAGCTGGTCACGCGCGCCGCCGCCCAGGCTTTGAAGGCCCTCTCGCCTCATCGCAAGCAGATCACCCGCTGGGCAGAAGTTCGCGCCCGCCAGCGCCTGGAGGCCGGTCAACCGGAGCCGGTGGCGCTCGCTTACGCGACGCTCCGGCTCCGGACTCGGGGCCCCACGCCCGACTCGGTGCTGCTCGCGGAGCTTCGGACGTGGCTGCTCGAACATCTGCGGTAGGCGGCTCGCGCCGAATGTCCCACATCGACACCTCTCGTCTGGAGCGCGTGACCGGGGTCGCGAGCCGGGTATGATGCGCCGATGGGGCGAACGCGGAGCGCGATCATGCTCGGGGTGGGTCTCGGGCTTTCGGCGTCGGCTTGCGACTGCGGGGATGGCGGGGACCTCGGCCGGGTGGTGGCGCTCATTCGCGTGGACCCAGCAGAGATCGACTTCGGCGAGGTCCCGGACGGCGCGACGAAGTTCGTCGCGTTGTCGATCGAGAACGTTGGGCAAGCCAGGTTGACCATCAGCGCGCTCGAGACGGCCGATCCCTTCGGCGTCGACGCCAAAGACCTCGTGATCGAGCCCGGCGTTCGAACATCCGTCGACGTTTGGTTCCGAGCGCGCGAGGAAGCCGCGGAGCTCGGCGTGCTCATCATTCGCTCCAACGCCTTCGAGAACGAGGTGGTGGAGGTGCCGCTGCGCGGCAAGACGGTGCCCGGCTTCCTCGACATCCAGCCCGGCCAGGTGGACTTCACGGACACCGTCGTCGGCACTGTGCGCAGCGTGGAACTCCTCCTTCAGAATCGCGGGATCGCCAGCGTAGGCGGGGAGCTTGCGACCGAGGGCTTCGGTCGGCCGGAGCACTTCGCGTTGACCGGTCTTCCGAGCTTCAACGCCACAGCGCCCCTCGGTGTCGCCGCTCGTTCGGAGACGATTCTGGAGTTCGAGTACCGACCGCTCGATATCGGCGTCGACAACGGACGGGTCCTCTTCTCCTTCTGCGGCCTGCGCTGCGGCGTCTTCGTCGACGTGGTCGCATCGGGTGTGCAGGCCATCTTGCGCATCGAACCTGCTGCGGTGGACTTCGGCGCGGTCGGGCTCGGCTTGTCGAAGACCGCGCAGGTCATCCTGACCAACACCGGTGAGCGCAACCTGCAGGTCTCGGCTCTCCAGATCGAGGGCACGGGGGAGGTTGTGGCTCGTCCGGCCCGAACCCTCGCTGAGCCCTTGGTTCCGGGCGCGCCGCTCCCCGTCGTGCTCGAGTATTCTCCGACGGTTGCCGCGGCGCTCCACGGAGAGCTCGTCGTTCGCTCGGATGCTCCGGGCATCCCGGAAGCTCGAATCCCATTGAGTGGGCGCGGGGAGGGACCGCTGTTCTCGGTGGCCCCCGAGGTCCTGGCCTTTGGGGTCCTGCGCGATCTGGGGACCGCACGCCGATCCCTCCTCCTTCTCAATTCGGGCTCGGCTGGCGTCTCCATCGAGAGCATGGAGCTCGTGGGTGATCCGGCCTTCGCGCTCATCGACGTACCTCCTCTCCCCAGCCGCCTCGAGGGCGGAGAGTCGCTGGTGCCCGCGGTCAGCTTCACCCCCACCGGAGTGGGTGAGTACGCTGCCGAGCTCCGCATCCACTCAACCGACCCAAATCACGCTCTGGTCACGGTGCCGGTGCTGGGTGCCTATGCTGAGCGGCTCTGCGAACTCGACGTCGGCCCGGCTCGGCTCAACTTCGGACTGCTCCCGCTGAACTACGAGCGCAACCTCACCGCACGCATCCAGAACGTGGGCAACACCGACTGCGACCTGCGACAGGGCGCATTCGCCACACCGGTCGATACGCAGTTCTCGCTCACTTCCAGCGCAGCTCAGTTCCCCCGGAGCTTGAGTCCTGGTCAGAGCCTCTCGCTCGAGTTCAGGTATCGTCCGGTCTCCACAACCGATGCCAAGGGGACCTTCGCGCTCACGACTGGGGACGAGGTCTACCCCGACCGACTGATCTCCCTCGTCGGATCGGCAAGGATCTATGACGACCTGCTGGTTCTTCCGCGCTTCATCGACTTTGGCGCCCGCAAGATCGGTTGTAGCCCGACCTCCAGGCCGGTGACCGTCATCAATAGCGGCACGGTCGATCAGACCGTGGATCGGACGGGTATCGAGCCCGTTCCGACCGACTTCAGCCACACCGCGCAGTCCCCGAGTCGGGTGCCCGCGGGCGGCTCGCGCGCCTTCGAAGCCCGCTACGAGCCCGGCGGGGTTGGTACCGATCTCGGGCTGCTCGAGATATCGATCGCCGGAAAGCCGTACCCCTTTGTGGTCCCGCTCACGGGCGAGGGTCGAATCAACGCGGGTCGCACCGACACGTTTCAGCAGGTGGCATCCCGCAAGGTCGACGTGCTCTTCGTTCTCGACGACAGCTGCTCCATGGGCGACGAGCAGGTCGCGCTCGCGATGAACTTCGGCGACTTCATTCGCACGGCCTCGATTCGAAACGTGGACTTCCAGATTGGCATCACGACCACCACGGTCGAGAACGCCGATGCGGGCAAGTTTGTCGGGCCCATTCTCGACTCCGGGACGTCCTCCATCGAGCGACAGTTCGGGGCTCAGGTGAACGTGGGCATCACTGGCTCCGGTCGGGAGCAGGGCTTGGAAGCCATGCTCTCCGCCTTCGTCCTGGCCGAGCGAGCCATCGGGGACAATCGCGGATTTCTCAGGGGTCTCGATGGCGCGGTGTTGGTCGTCATCTTCGTGAGCGACGAGGACGACCAGTCTCCGGCCTCCGTGCTCAGCTACTACCGGGCTCTGCTCGACCGTGCCCCTGCCGGGTATCTCGCTGCAGCAGTGACCGGCGGCATGAACGGTTGCGTGACTTCGATGGTGGGTGGCGCCTCGCCCGCGTTCCGCTACCAGGAGTTCCTCGCGCTGACTTCGGGCTATGATACATCGATCTGTTCTTCGAACTGGGCCCAGACCCTCTCGAACCTCGGCAACGCCGCCTTCGGCCTTCGCAGGCGCTTCAACCTCAGCGAGCCGGCCGACTCGGCCCAGCCGATCACCGTGCGGGTCGATGGTGTGGTGGTCCCTCAAAACCAGTACTCGTACGACCCCGCGGCCCAAGCGATCACTTTCGTGGACGGGAACGCACCGCCCGAAGGGGCCGTCATTCAGGTCGACTACTTCGCGGACTGTATCTGATGTCACTTCGAACGATAGCCGCGCTCGTGTGGGCGCCCATGATTCTCTCCGGCTGCAGTGGTGAGCCGTGTCGCTCGCAGCGAGACTGCCCCGTGGGGAGCCACTGCGTGGTCACCGTGAGCGGCGGGGGCGCCGGCGGAACCTGCGAGCGCGAGTGCCTGAGCCACAACGACTGCAGCGGCGCGGACGATGCCGACGGTCTGCGGATCGATGTCTGCGACAACGAGGGGCGTTGTGTGGTACGAACGCGCCCGCCCGACCTGCGCATCTTTGACCCAGAGAATGACACCCTCCTCGCGAGCGGCACACGCACGGTGAGTCTCTCCGGTACGGTGGGTACGGCCGCTGCCGGAGTGATCGTCACCGTACGCCCGAGCGTGGGTGGATGCTCGAGCGCCGAAGGTCGTAGCCTCGAGCTGGTCCATCCGGAGCCGGGTCGCTACCTCGAGTTGCCCTTCCTCATCGAGGACGTGCGGCTGGACCCTGGTGTCTCCGCGATCGTCGTCGCGGCGGCCATCGACGGTGCGCGCCGAGAGATCACGCACTACCTCGAGGTCCCCTGCGGGGCATGCGCACAGGTCACTGTCACCGAGCCCATCGACTCCACGACCAACGGGCTCGTACTGCCCCGGCTCGCGGGCACCGTCAGCCCGACCACGGTGAGGACCGGGGCTTGGCGCGTTCGGAGTGCCAACGGCGAGGTGATCGATGGCCGGCTCGACATCGTCGATGGATACTTTCTGGTCGAGAGGCTCCCGCTGTTTCCCGGCGCCAATCAGATCGAGGTCGCGGTGTCCGGAGATGCGGCGAGCTCCGAGTCTCGATGCTCTCGCGGAGTCACGACTCCCAGCGCGCGCGAACATGGGCTTCGCACCTTGTTGAGCTGGGAGGATCGAAGCTCCGATCTCGACCTGCACATCGTACTGCCGGGTGGCCAGTTTGGCGATCCGGCGGGGTCCGTCTCGCCGGCCACCGAGCACGCGGAGATCAAGGCTCGGGTGACGGACGCCTTCGAAGGACCAGGTCCCGAGGTGGGCACCATCGAGACCGTCGCGGACGGCGTCTACGGCTTCATCGTTGTGCCCGTGTTTGACCTGGGCTCCTTCGGCACGAGCGCGTTCGTCCGCTTGCTCTTCGACGGTCGCCTATCGGCGCCGGGGCCTGTGGGGCCGGCCTATCTGTCTCCCTTCGATGACTCCCTCTGGGTCGTGGGCAAGTTGGTCGTGGCCGAAGGTCGGGCCACATGGGTCAGCATCGATCAAGTCGTGCCGCGTTCTGCTCCCCCGACGACCTCGCCGGACAACTGGCCAGAGCGCTTTCGCGAGTAGGATGGCTGGCCGCTCCAAAAGCGGGTATGAGGCGACGGTGGGTGACTGGATTCGAGTGGAGGGCTTGTGCCTCCAAGCCCACGTGGGGGTCTATCCGCACGAGCGGCTGATCAGGCAGCGGGTCATCGTGGACGTCGGGCTCGAGGCGGACCTCTCCTCGGCCGGTCTGTCGGATCGCGTCGAAGACACAATCGACTACGACCTCGCGGCCTCCGAGGTCCGCGCGGTCGTACAAAGCGGTCACCATCAGCTCATCGAGAGCATCGCCGAGTCCGTCGCCCGGCGCCTGCTGCTCTGCTTCCAGGGGAGAGTGACGCGGGTTCGCGTTCGCGTGGGCAAACCGAGCGCGCTCCCAGACGCCCGAGCGGTCGCGGTCGAGATAGAGCGCTCTGCACCCTGAGCGGTCGAGCTCGGTCGGCCGGCGGTAGCAGCAAAACCCACATCGTTTGCCCCTCGGATAGTCGTCGGTTTGCGCAACCAGCCCTGAGCGGTCACCTTCAAGGCACATGCGAGCCCGAATCTCCGGCACAGGCTCGTACCTACCGGCCCAGGTGATGACCAACCGGGAAGTATGCGCCCGTACGCCGGTGACCGAAGACTGGATCGTCGAGAAGCTCGGCATCCTCGAGCGCCGGGTCGCCGCCCCGGACGAGCAGACCAGCGACATGGCGGTCTCCGCCGCGAAGTCTGCGCTCGAGATGGCCGGTCTTGGGCCCAACGACCTCGACGGCATCCTCTGCGCCATTGGTACGGGTGATGTGATCGCGCCGGCGACGGCGGGTTATGTCCAGCACAAGCTCGGCGCGACCAATCGCTGCTTCGCCGTGGATCTCAAGCTCGCTTGTGCAGGGACCGTGGGCGCCATCTCGATGGCCCGTGGACTCGTGGAGAGCGGCATGGCCAAGCACGTCCTCGTCGCCGGCACATACATCCTCTCGCGAACCTCCATCAACTGGGACGACAAGTTCACTGCGCCCATCTTCGGAGACGGCGCCGGGGCGGTGATCGTGAGCCGCAGCGAAGACGAGTCCGGGATCCTCGAGAGTCGGCTCCATACCGACGGCGCCCTCACGGAGATCGTCGGCCGCTACATCGGCGGCACACGGGAGCCCATGACTGCGGCCGCACTCGACGACGGTAGTTACTATCTCAAGATGGACGGCAAGGCGGTCTGGGCCTGCGCCACCCAGGTCATCCCGGAGGTGGTCCGAGAGGTCCTCGATGCTCGAAAGCTCGGGGTCGAGGACGTGGACTTCGTGGTCTCCCATCAGGCGAACAAGCGAATGCTGCAGCACATCCTGGACGAGCTCGGCGTGCCGCCCGAGAAGACCTTCTTCAACGTCGAACGCTACGGAAACACGAGTGCATCGAGTGTACTGATTGTGCTCGATGAGGTCGTGCGGGCGGGCAAGATCAAACGCGGTGACCTCGTGGTCATGACGGCCATCGGCGCCGGCATGACCTGGGGCGCTCATCTGATTCGTTGGTAGGTGGCATGAGACCCAAGTTCGATACTCCCATCACTCGTTTGTTCGGAATCGAGTATCCGATCATTCAAGGGGCCATGGCGTGGCTCTCTGAAGCAAAGCTCGCGGCCGCGGTTTCGAACGCGGGCGGCCTCGGTGTGATGGGCGCGGCCATCATGTCGGTCGAGGAGTTCGAGGTTCACGTCAAGGAGGCCAAGAGCCTCACCGATCGCCCGTTGGCAGTGAACTTCCCGCTCGTGCTCGGCGAGTACGAGAAACACCTCGAGATGGTGCTGTCTCACGGCATCCGGATCATCTTCGTCTCCGCCGGGTCCCCCAAGCTCTTGACCCCCCGCATCAAGCAGGCCGGGGCGATTTGTGTGCACGTGGTTCCCAATCTCAAGCTCGCGAAGAAGGTGGCTGAGGCCGGGGTCGACGCGCTCGTGCTCGAGAGCTACGAGGCGGGTGGGCACGTGGCGCAAGAGGGCATCACCGCGCTGGTCAACATCCCCAACGTTGCCCGTCAGGTAACCCTCCCGCTCATCGCGGCAGGCGGAGTGGTGGATGGTCGGGGCTTGGCCGCCGCGTTAGCCCTCGGGGCCCACGCGGTCCAAATGGGGACGCGCTTTCTCGCCACGCGCGAGTGCAACGCCCACTTGAACTACAAGCGCTTGCTGCTCAAGGCCGAGGAAGGCGAAGCGGTGGTCTACGGTCATCGCTGGCATCCCGGCCGCGCGCTCCGCTCGCCCGCGGTCGAGCGAATCCTCGCCATCGAGGCCGAGAATCAGGCGGTCGATGCGGTGCGCAAGTTCATCGGCCGCGGCCGGGCTCGCAAGGCGGCCCACGACGGCAACCTCGAAGAGGGCATGTTCTACGCGGGCGCGGGGGCCGGACTCATCAACGATGAACCCACGGTGGCCGAGCTCTTCGACCAGATGCTGAGCGAGTACGCCGAGGTGGTTCAGCAACTCGGACGCTCGATCTAGAGCTCTAGAGCTCATCTCAAAACCCGCTCGGTCGCGATTTCGGCCGATCCGCGTCGGCCCGCCGTGTTGGGCCTCCTCGCGTTATCGAAGGATAGCGCATTCGTCGGCCCGCCTGGCGGGCCTCGCGTCTTGGCCGTCTCGCTCGGTCGGGGGTTTCGAGATGAGCTCTAGGCGCCGCCGTCCACCCCGAGGATCTGACCGGTGGTGTAGCCCGAGTCGCGCCCGGCGAAGTAGGCCACGGCCTCTGCCACCTCCTCGGCCGTTCCGAGGCGCTTCATGGGCACGCTCTTGGCTGCGCGTTCGCGGATTTGTTCATCGAGGCGCAAGAAAGCGCCGGCGTCCATGAAGCCCGGGCTCACCATGTTCGAGGTGATGCCGTGTTGCGCGTACTCCTTCGCGAGCGTCTTCATGAGGCCGACGAGGCCATTCTTGGCGACCGAGTAGACCGATCGCCCGGGCTCCCCGCGCGCGGCGAGCGAACCAACGAACACCAGCCGTCCGTACTCTGCGGCGAGCATCGAAGGCAGCACACAACGGGTCAGCAAGAAGGCGCCGCCCAGGTTCACCGCGAGGCCTTCGTTCCACAGCGCTGGCTCGAGCTCATGAACCTTCTTCGGGACGCCGGTGCTCTGGAACGCATTGTTGACGAGCACCTCGGCCGCTCCGAGCGCCTGGCTGATCTCGCCGACCACCTCGCTCACCGAGTCCGGATCCGCAAGATCACAGGGGAGGGCCATTGCGCTCGGCGCGTGAACACGAATGCGCTCGAGCGCTGCTTCGGCCGCGGCGTGGTCCTGGTGATAGAGCATCGCCGGGGTGAGTTCGGCGCGAGCCAGCCGGTCCGAGATCGCGAGACCGAGGCCGCGGGTGCCTCCGCTGATGATCGCCACTCTCTGCATGGCCCAATGGGGACACCGAAGTGGCCTCGGGTCAATCCTGGCGGTGAGCGTGCAGGCAGGGCCTCGTTCGTTGACGCAGTCCAGGTCCCGTGATTCACGACAGGTGGTGCGCTCCACGTTTTCAGGTCTGCGATGGCTGCCCGTCTCGGTCGGTCTGTGCACGGCAGCCTGTGGCATCTTTGGAACCAGCGGGCGTCACGTGGCGCCGCCTCCGAGCACTGGGCCGGATTGTGCGGCCTGGGAGGGACCGAGTGCACCGACCCTGTATGCGGCGCCGAGCGAGCTGCGCGCCGCCATTCGCCGCCAGGCCGAGCAAGGCGCGGTGGCGGTGCGCTTCCAGCGCGCCGGCTGCGATCTCCGCATCGAGATCCTCGAGTCTTGCCTGGTCGCGGCCACCTACAACTTTGAGCTCCGGCCCGGCGCGGAGACGAAGCAGCGTCTAGGACAGCCCCTCGAGATCTTGAACGCCGCCTCGATCGCAGGTTTGGGATGGGTGCCCCTGCTCGAAAAGCCGGGTGCAGTGGGGCTCGTGGCCGCTCGTCTCGGGGCGCTGCGACTGCCGGTTCCACTCCGCCTCCCGAGGAACGCGCTCGACGCCGAAGGCTGCCGAGGCGCCACGCACCTCGTCTCTGCCATCGAGCTTGGTCGATTCCGAGCCTTCGCGGGAACCGCGCCCGAGGTGGACCGAGTCCTGGCGGGACAGCCTCCGAGTGCCCCTGGCGCCCTCGAGACGATCGCCGAAGTGGGGGCTCCCGAGTCCTGCACACGGGCGGCGCGGGAGGCCCGGCCGCTCATCGGCTGCGATGAACCGCTCGCGCTGCACCTCATGGCGGTCTCCGGGACCCAGGTGGAGTCCGCCGCGGTGTCATCGATGGTCTCGATCCCGGACGGGTCGTTCATGCGCGGAGAAGATGGCGCCGCGAAGGACCGAGCTCCGGCGCGCTCCATTCATGTCGACGCCTTCGAGATTGACCGCTTCGAAGTCACGGCCGCGGAGTACGCCGCCTGCGTGACCGCGGGCTCGTGTGCCGCGCCCGAGAGCGGTCCGTTTTGTACCGCGGGCGTTCTCGGCAAGGAGCGGCATCCCGTGAATTGCATCGACCACTCCCGGGCGGCGGCGTACTGTGCGTTTGCCGGCAAGCGTCTTCCCACCGAGGCTGAATGGGAGAAGGCGGCTCGTGCGCCGGATGGTCGGCTCTTCAGTTGGGGCAACGAGTGGCCGCCGCCAAAGGGCGCGGGCAACTTCGCCGACGAGATCGCGGCACGCGCCTTTCCGTACTGGACGCGCATCAATGGCTATTCGGATGGATACGCGGCCACCGCGCCGGTCGATGCCTTTGTCGGGCCTACCGTCGCGCAGACCTCTGGCAACGTCGCCGAGTGGGTCTCCGACTTCTACGATGACGATTACTACGAAAAGGGCCCCGACCAGAACCCCACCGGACCCAAGCGAGGGGTGTACTTTGTAGTGCGGGGCGGTCACTTCGGGGCGGGTGAGCTCGACCAGCTCAAGCTGACCCGTCGTGATGGTCGGTCTGCGGCGCGCGCGAGCATGTACTTCGGTGTTCGATGTGCTCGAACCCCCGAGAGCCCCCCGGGGACCGGCGACCTGCCCGAGGGTGAGGCTCCATCACCCAGCGGTCGATGAGGCGGCTCCGTCCCAACTTCTGCTCGGCGCCTGTGGTGGAGGTCGCACGCGGCCTCTTGGGGAAGCTCATCCAGCACAAAGAGGTGCTCGTACGCATCACCGAGGTCGAGGCCTACGCGGGATCAAAGGACTCTGCCAGTCACGCGCGTTTTGGTTTGACCTCGAGGAACGCCGTGATGTTTGGCCCGCCCGGCCACGCCTATGTCTATCTCTGCTACGGCATCCACCACATGCTCAACGTGGTGGCCGAAGCGGAGGGACGGGGCGCCGCGGTCCTGATTCGATCGGTCGAGCTCGTATCCGGCGTCGAACTCGTGGAGCAGAGACGACGGCAATCACCGAGCCCAAAATGGCTCGCCGGTCCGGGAAAGGTCGCAGAGGCACTCGGGCTCAATCGCTCGCACAACGGTATCCCGATGCTTTCGCCCAGCGAGCTCGGGCTGTTCGATGACGGGCGGGTGCCTCGGCTCGTGGCCGGAGCGCGAGTGGGCATCGACTACGCCAAGCGTCCAGACCGAACGCGCCGCTGGCGCTTTGCCGACGCGAACAGCGCTTCGGTGACCTTCGAGCGCAAGCTCACCCCTAATCGGGGGTCCCGCTAGCTGATCCGTATCCGCCGCCACCCGGAGTCTCGATACGCAACACATCTTTGGCCCGAACAGAGCGCTCCGCCTTCCCGCCGACCGACTGTCCATTCAGGAGGTTCCTTCCCAGCTGGCCAGGCTCTCCGCCACACAGCCCGAACGGGGCGCGAACGCGGCGCTCCGAGAGGATGGAGAGTGTGACCGGCTCGAGAAACTCGAGTTCGCGCACCAGCCCGTCTCCACCCGTGTAGCGCCCCCTTCCTCCGGAGCCGCGGCGCACGGACATCTCGCGTACGCGAACCGGGAACCGACGTTCGAGCACCTCGGGGTCGGTCAGGCGCGTGTTGGTCATGTGGGTGTGGACAGCGGAGGCGCCATGAAACCAAGGCCCCGCCCCGGCGCCACCGCCGAGCGTCTCGTAGTAGCCGAAGCGCTCGTTTCCAAAGGAGAGGTTGTTCATCGTGCCTTGGCTCGCCGCCGAGAGCCCGAGCGCTCCGAGCAGCACGTCGACCACCCGCTGCGAGGTCTCGACGTTACCGCCCGCGACCGCACGTCCGGGCCCCGGAGAAAGGATGCTTCCCTCGGGAAGGATGACGTCGATGTCGCGCCACGAGCCGTGGTTCAGCGGGATGTCTACACCCACCATCAGTCGAACCACGTAGAGCACCGCCGCGAGCGTGACCGCCCTTGGTGCGTTCAGGTTGCCATCGACCTCGGCCCCGGTCCCGCTGAAGTCGAAGCTGAGTCGTCCCTCTCGCACGCGGGCGGTGACGACGATGGATGTTCCGTCATCGAGATGATCCTCGAATCGCCGTTCGTCGAACTCGAGTTGGGCGATGGCCTTGCTCACCGCCATCGAGGCGTTGTCGCGAACGTGTTGCATGTACGCCTCGACCACCGAAAGACCATGCTCTTCGATGGTTTCCTGTAGCAGTCGGAGTCCAGTTCGGTTGGCCGCGATCTGTGCCAAGAGATCCTGAACGTTCTGATCCGGACTCCGCGCCGGGTAGAGCCCGGAGGCGAGGGCCGCGCGCACGGCGTGCTCGTCGAATGCGCCGGAAGAGACAACTCGAAGCGCTCGGAGCACGACCCCCTCTTCTTCGATAGAGCTCGAGAACGCGGGCATGGAACCGGGGGTGATTCCGCCGACGTCCGCGTGGTGACCGCGGTTGGCCACGAAGAAGCGCAGCGTATCTCCGACAAAGAATGGGCTCACCACGGTGATGTCCGGCAGGTGGGATCCGCCGGCCGCGGGATCGTTCGTCGCAAAGACGTCTCCGGCAGACATGCTCGGGTGAAGCGCGCGCACCGCCCGCACCGATTCACCCATCGCGCCCAGGTGGACGGGGATGTGGGGCGCGTTGGCGATGAGTCCGCCGTCTCGGTCAAAGACCGCGCAGGAGAAGTCGAGGCGATCGCGGATATTGGTGGACAGCGCGGTCCGGCGCAGCACCTCTCCCATTTGCTCCGCAATGGCCATGTAGCGCTGGTTCATGATCTCGAGGAGCACCGGATCCCTCTTGGCGGCAGAATCCATGGTGCTCGAGGTTGGGTCCGACGCCGTGACGCGGAGGTGGAGGAGGTCGTCGCTCCGCCGCACGAGCCGAAAGCCCGGGTCCACCACCACCGTCCCGGTCTCCTCGAGCACGATGAGGGGACCCGTGAGTTCGACGTTGACCGGGAGGTCCTCGCGTCGCCAAACGGGCACATCCTCGAGAAAGGCGCCTGCGTACCAGAGTCGGGTGTGTCGCACCGGCTTCTTCGGCCTCGGGTCGTCCGAATCGGCGCGCGACTCTGTGCCCGTCAGAGATACCTCAGAGCGCAGCAGAACCTCCATGCGCGCGGTGACCGCTTCGATCGTGTGGCCCGGTCGCGTGTATCCGAACTCTCGCGCGTGCATCGCGGCAAACGCAGCCTCGAGCGCGTCGGCGTCAGGCTCTGCCGTAAGGTTGAGCGCGGCCTCGGTTCCGGCATAACGAAGGTCGATGGACTTCACCGTCTCCGTCGGCCGCTCCATCCCCGAGAGCCCGGCGAGGACCTGGCGACCCTCGACCTCGAGCGTACCGTACGCTCGCTCCATGGCTTCGAGCGCGCTGGCATCGAGCTGGACGCCCCCCAGGTCTCGCTCACCGTGCCACGACAGGGGCGCGAGCCCCATGCCGAGCGCGGAGAGCGCACCCCCCAAAGGATGCAGGTACACGTCCTGGATCCCGAGGCGGCGCGCCAAATCACAAGCGTGCTGGCCGCCCGCGCCTCCGTATACGAGGAGCCCGAAGTTTCGAGGGTCGCGGCCGCGGGCGGTGGACACCTTCCGAATGGCCTCGGCCATTTGCGCACCGGCCACGCAAAAGAACCCCTCTGCGAGTTCGAGTGACGAGCGCTCTACGCCCGACGCTTCGAGATCGGCCGCGATACGTTCGAGTGCTTGGAGTGCGCGGTCCGAGTCGAGCGGGAGCGGGAAGCGATCCGGGAGGACTCGACCGAGGACGAAGGCCACATCCGTCAGCGTCAACTCGCTCGCCTCCGAATGGCCGTAGACAAGCGGGCCGGGCTCCGCGCCCGCGCTCTGTGGTCCAACGATGAGCCTCTCCCCGTCGGTGCTGCAGATGGAGCCACCTCCGGCGGCAATGGTGTGTACGTCGAGCATGGGCGCTCTGAGCTTCACCCCCGAGATCTCGGTCTCGTAGCGCCGAAGCAGCTCACCTTCGAATCGAGAGACGTCGGTCGAGGTCCCGCCCATGTCGAGCCCGATGAGTGGTCGTTGCAGGTACTCCGACAAACGCATGAGCGCCACGACGCCGCCGGCCGGGCCCGAGAGGATGGCGTTGTGCCCGCGGAAGTGCTCTACCGCGCACAGTCCGCCGCTCGACTGCATCACGAGGAGCCGGCTCTGCGGAAGCCCATCGAGCAGCCCCTCGAGGTACCGAGTGAGCACCGGGGTCAGGTACGCATCGACCACGCAAGTGTTGCCGCGGCCGATGAGGCCGATGCGACGCTCGGCCTCGTGCGAGACCGACACGTGAGTGAATCCCGCCTCCCGCGCGAGGTCTCGCAGGTGGACCTCGAGTTCTGGCGCCGCGTGCCCGTGCAGGACCACGATCGCCAGGCCCTGCACCCCGCGCGCGCGCAGTTCCTCGAGTCGCGTCGACAGATCGAGATCCCGAGCGAGAGGCTCGCCCTGAGGACCCGCCCGCGACTCCACCTCGAGCACCTCCCGGTAGAGGCGCTGCGGTTTGTCGATGGACAGCGCGAAGATCTCGGGCCGGTTCTGATGGCCGATCTCGAACGCGTCTCCAAACCCCCGCGTGATCACCAGGGCACAGCGCTCGCCCTTGCGTTCGAGCAGAGCGTTGGTCGCGAGGGTGGTCCCCATGCGCAGATCGATCGGAGGGATCTCGTCGTCATCCTGCAGATCGAGAAGCCGACGAACGGCATGAATCGGCGCCGCGTCCGACGACAAGACCTTGATGACACGTCGCTCGAGGCTCAGCGGATGGACTGCAATCGCGTCCGTGAAGGTCCCGCCGCGATCCATCAGCACCAGCCAGCGCTCGCTCATGGCTCCTGTGAGAGCGACTCCAGACGCTCACTCGCGGCGGTCAGCGTGGCTTCGGTCTTACAAAAGGCGAAGCGAAGGAGCTTGGCGCCCTCCTCGGGGCAGCGCGTGTAGAACGCGCTCGGAGGAATGGTCGCCACCCCCACGGTTTCGACCAGCTTCTTGGCGAACTCGCGGTCAGTGCCGGAGAACAGGCCGCCGAAGGCCGCGAGCACGAAGTAGGTGCCCTCGGGAGGCGACAGCTCGAAGCCTGTGCGGCGAAGCAGATCGCACATGAAGTCGCGCTTCTTCTGATAGCTCATTCGAAGATCCGCGAAGTACGCGGTGCCGAGCTCGTTCATCGCGCGGGCGAGCCCGACCTGTATCGGAGTGCAGGTCGCGAAGGTCACAAACTGGTGGGCGGACTGAACCGCCGCGATCAGGGGAGCGGCACCGAAGGCCCAGCCGATCTTCCAGCCGGTGAACGAGTAGGTCTTGCCGGCGCTCGAGATGGTCACCGTCCGCTCGCGCATGCCGGGAAAGCCGGCGATGGGGGTGTGCGAGATGCCGTCGTAGGTGAGGTGCTCGTAGACCTCATCCGAGATGACGAGGAGGTCGTGCTTCACGGCCAGGTTCGCAATGACCAGGAGCTCGTCCCGGCTGAACACCTTGCCGGACGGGTTGTGCGGGCTGTTCAGGACGATGGCGCGGGTCTTGGGGCCGATGAGCGCCGCGAGCTCGGACGGCTCGAGCGCGAAGTCTGGAAAACGCAGCGGGCAAAAGCGCGCGATGCCGCCGGCCATGGCCACCGCGGCCGGGTAGGAGTCGTAGTACGGCTCAAAGAGGATGACCTCGTCCCTGGGGTTGACCAGGCCCAGGACCGAAGAGGTGATGGCCTCTGTGGCCCCGCTCGTCACCAAGACCTCGCTCATCAAGTCAAATCGCAGGCCGTAGAGTTCTTCTTCCATCCGGCCGAGAGCGGCGACGAGCTCGGGATGCCCCATGGAGCGCGCGTACTGATTGTGCGCGCTGCCCAGGGCCTCAACCACGTGATCGATCACGAGCTGAGGACCCTCGAAGTCCGGGAACCCCTGGGAGAGGTTGATGGCTCGATGCTGCTGCGCAAGCCGCGTCATCTCGCTGAAGATCGTGGCCCCAAAAGGCCGAAACCGCGTGGCGAGAGGGTCGGAGGTCCGCGTGCTCACGGCGGCGTCCCCTTGGAGCGAAACAGCGCGCGAGTCTTCCGGCTCCCGATGAGAGAGGCGGTCATCGTCACCGCCAGAATCAGCACGATGGCCAACAGGGACCAATGGATGGGCACGTGGAAGAAGTCCGCGATGAGCATCTTCACCCCGATGAACGACAGAATGACCGCCAGTCCGTACTTCAGATAGATGAACATACCCAGGAAGCCAACGAGCAAGAAGTACAGCGCCCGCAAACCGAGAATGGCAAAGATGTTCGAGGTGTAGACGATGAAAGGGTCGGTGGTGACGCCGAAGATGGCAGGGATGGAGTCGATCGCGAAGACCACATCGCTCACCTCGATGACGATGAGCACCGCGAAGAGCGGGGTGGCCAAGAGCCGACCGCCCTCGCGCACGAAGAACTTGTGCCCGCGGTACTCGTTGGTCATGGGTACGAAGCGCCGAACCAGCCGAAGAACGCGATTGTCCTCGAGGTTGTGCTCCTTCTCCTTGGAGAAGAGCATCTTCAGGCCGGTGAGCACGAGGAAGCCGCCGAAGACGTACATCATCGCGTGAAAGCGCGCGATGAGTGCGGTGCCGGCCAGGATGAACAGCACTCGCATGATGAGCGCGCCGAGTACGCCATAGAACAGAACGCGATGCTGGTCCGAGGGCTGAACCTTGAAGTGACCAAGCACCAACAAGAACACGAAGAGGTTGTCGACCGAGAGCGACTTCTCGATGAGGTAGCCGGCTAAGAAATCCAGCGCGACTTCGGTGCCGAAGTAGAAGTAGAGGCCGGCGTTGAAGACCAGCGACAGCGTGACCCACAGGGCCGACCATAGGCCCGCCTCCCGCAACCGGATCTCGTGCGCCTCCCGGTTGAAGACGAAGAGGTCGAGTGCGAGCATCGCCAGCACGAAGAGGTTGAAGCCAACCCAGAGCCAGACACTACCGACGCTCGTGACCACCGCGGCACGTTGAGGGATCAGCCGCCGAGGCTCAAGCGCGAACTCGACCTCGGTGCCGCCGGCCGCCTCGCTTCTTGCCCGGCTTTCCGTGGGCTTGCTTGCTGGCCTTGACCGGCTTTGCGGGAGGCTTGCTCCGCTTCGCGCTGGGTTCGCCGCCCACCGGATGAAGCTCGACCTGGCGACGGTCCAAACGGACGGCCGCGACGATCACCCGGATGGGATCGCCAATTCGCCACACCTTTCCGGTGCGCTGGCCGCGGAGCTCCGACAGATGTTTATCGGGTTCAAAGTAGTCGTCACCCAGGTGCTGGATGGGAACCAGACCTTCGATGAACGGCGCGTCGATGAGGACGAAGGCCCCGAAGCCCTGAATACCCGAGATCCGACCCTCCAGCTCCTCGCCCAGGTGAGCGGTGGCGACCAGGGCCCGATCCAGGTCTTTGGCCGCGCGTTCGACCTCCATGGCGCGCCGCTCCGCATCGCTGGCCGCCTGGGCGATCTCGGTCAGCTCGCCCACCGAGTACGGTGAGCGCTCCTTGGCGAGGGAATGTTCGAGCAGGCGATGCACCATCAGATCCGGATAGCGCCGAATCGGAGAGGTGAAGTGCAGATAGTGATCCGCGGCGAGGCCAAAGTGACCTTCGTTGCTGGGGTAGTAGCGCGCCTGCGCGAGTGACCGCAGCAAGAACGTATTGAGCGGCTTTCCACGCGGGTGTTCGTTGAGTTGCTCGAGGAGCAGCGCCACGTCTTTGGGACGGAGCTTCTTCTTCTTCTTCGGCACCGGTAGACCAAGCGTCGAAGCCAATTCGAGGAACGCGGCCAAGCGAAGTGGATCCGGGTCTTCATGAACGCGGAACACGGTCGGGAGGCCATGGGACACGAAGTACGCGGCCACAGCCTCGTTGGCGGCGAGCATCAGGTCCTCGATCAGGCGGTGGGCATCGTTGCGCTGGCGTTTCACCACGTCGCACGGGAAGCCGTCGGCGTCGAACAGAACCTGGGACTCGGGGATATCGAGGTCGATCGCGCCTCGCTTCAATCGACGAGCCAAGAAGAGCTGAGCGACCTTGGAGAGCTTCAAGATGGACGGCAGAAGAGGTTTTGTGGCCTCGTCCGTCACGCCGGCCAGAGCGGCCGCGACCTGCTCATACGTGAGCCGGGCCTGCGAACGAATGACCGCCTTGTAGAAGCGCGATCCGAGGACCGAGCCGGTGTCATCGACCTCGACCTCCGCCACGAAGGCGAGGCGATCGACCTTTGGGCGGAGCGAACACAGGTGGTTCGAGAGCTCCTCCGGCAGCATCGGCACCACCCGGTCCGGGAGGTACACACTCGTGCCGCGGCTCATGGCCTCCACGTCGAGCGGGTGTCCCTGACGAACGTAGTGGGAGACGTCGGCGATCGCGACGTAGAGCTTGAACGCGTGATCACCGCGTTCCACGCAGACCGCGTCGTCGAAGTCGCGAGCGTCCTCGCCGTCGATGGTGACAAAAGGAAGTGCGCGCAGATCCTCTCGGCCCTGGATATCCTCAGGCTCAACCTCTTGTGCGAAGGCACGCGCCTCTTGCGTCACACTCCCCGGGAACTCGAGCGGGATGGTGCTCTCTCTCAGGATGTGCTGAACCTCGGTCTCTCGGTCTCCGGGCTTGCCGAGGATCTTCTTGACGCGCGCGTGGGCGGTCTCGGTCGAGGACTGTGCACGCACAATCTCGTATTCCACCAAGAGGCCGTCCTCGGCCCCGCCGACGCCCTCAGGGTGTACGAGCAGGGCGCTCGGGGCTCGAGCGCCCCTGCGACCTCCGCCGCTCGGCTCGATGAAGCGGGCCTTTCCCACCTCGCGAAAGATGCCCACCGGCGGACGGTCGGGGCCACCGGTTCGGCCGCGCTCGGGCGCCCCTCGGCCTCGTCCTCGGCGAGCATCGGGGGCGCGATTGGCCTTTCGGTAGCGCCGCCCCCCCTCGCGTTCGATGTGACCCAGGTCCACGAGCTCGCGCAAAAGACGCCGCAGGTGCTTCTCCGAGGTCTTCGCGCTCCAATCCATGCGGAGCAGCTCCTTCTCCGATGAAGCACGTTGCGTGTTCTTGTCGAAGTAGGCAGCGAGCTCTTCCCTCGAGAGTTTAGAGCTCATCTCAAACCCCCCTCGGTCGCGATTTCGGCCGATCCGCGTCGGCCCGCCGTGTTGGGCCTCCTCGCGTTATCGAAGGATAGCGCATTCGTCGGCCCGCCTTGCGGGCCTCGCGTCTTGGCCGTCTCGCTCGGTCGGGGGTTTTGAGATGAGCTCTAGTCATGCGTCGAGCCTCGGCATCGGGCGGAGCCTGCGTCAGGCGGGGGTGGTACGCAAGGCCGCGAGGAGGCCCTCGGCCGCCGCGCGTACTCTGGGCACCGAGTCTTGGCCGAGCCGCTGCGCCTGGGTTTGCATCCGGGCCCGGAGCGGCTCGTCACGCACGGATGGGGCGAGGGCCTGCAGGGACACGCCTGTGGTCTCTCGAACGAGGGGATCTTCGGATGCAAACAGCGCGAGTGAGCGAGCGACGAGGTCCGTCTCCTGGCTCTCGCGGACCTCCCAGAGTGCGGCGCTCACCAGCCAAGACTCGGAGTCCCCCAGCAGCTCTTCGAGTCGATCTCGCCGGGGCGCGCGCGTGAGCTCGAACAGGCTCTGGCCCTGGATCAAGGTGTCGTGGATGGACGCGGACTCGAGCAGCGGAAGCAAGAGGCGAGACTCCTCACCGGACAGGATATTGTCGGCGAGCTCGAGCGCGTTCGCGCGTATCGCTTTGTTCTCCGAGTATAGGTTTGTGTAGATGAGCTGAATGGTGCGCGGAGGGTAGCGGATCTCGAGCAAGCGGAAGATCAAGCCGATGCGCCGCCGGGAACGAACCCACAGCGCCTCACCTAACAAGGACTCTGGCGTCATGCCCAGGTCTTCCATCACCGCGAGATCCTGATAAGCCGCGCGGATCTCGTCGGTCATGATGTCGCTCAGGAGCTCCACGTCCAGATCGAGGTGCGGGACACGCTCGCGCATACGTCCGGCCGCCTTGGCGAGTGCGGTGCGAAAACGACGATCGCCGCTTCGGAGCTGGCGCATGATGACCGAGAACGCCTTGGGGCCGCCAATACGCGCCAGGATGTCCGGGATGCGACGCCGAATCTCGATGTCTTCTTCGCGGTTTTTGAGCACCGACAAGAGCACGGGCTCCACCGTATCGCCGTAGGCCACCAGCGCGCGCGTGGCGGCTCGAGCGGTCTCTCGCACCTTGAGCTTCTGCAGAAGCCGAGGGACCAGCTCGGGGCTGCCCATGGTGCCTGCGGCCTCGATCGCGGCAAGGCGGACTTTGACCGACCGGTCTTCGAGGAGGTCGAGCAGCGGCTGATAGAAGCTCTGGACCTGGATGTCGGCAAGCACACGTGCGCCGATGGCTCGCGCGTCCTGGTCCTCATCCGAGAGCAGCTTCTTGAGCGTCTCCGCCGCCGCGAGCACTCCATCGATTCCACCGTAGCGGATCAGCCCCGCCACCGCAGCCGCGCGTACGGTTGCGCTTGGATCCTCGAGGGCGGGCAGCACCGCACGTAGGGCCTGAGCCCCAGAGATGGCGCAGTACGCGGCCACCGCGGCGCCACGTACCTCGTCCGCGGGGTCCTTCAAGCGGCTCTCGATCATCCGGAGCTTACGCAGGTCGGGCTTGCGCTCGAGCAGCCGAAGCGTCGTGGTGCGAACGACCTCCGAAGGATGATCGAGCAGATTCGGCACGTGTTCGCCGAGATCGATATCGATGCCCTTCACGAGCTCGAGCGCATGGATGACATCGGCTTCGTTGGTCGAGGTGAGCGCGCTCTTGAGGGCCTTTCGAGTGGTGTCGTCCGTGGACAGCATCCAGGAACCGTCCATGTTGAGACGCCGCGAACGGAGGGTCTCGAGGAGGGAGCGAACATACTCGCTGCGGATGCTGAACACGAGGAGGAGCCAGGCAACGAGGAGGCCGAGGTCGATGAAAGCCAAGTCTCGCGCGAGACCTTCTTCGCCCAGGCCTCGCGACAACGCGAGAATGAGTAGACCGGAGAGCCCGATGGCGACCGGCTTGAGGATGCCGTCGATGAAAGCCTTGGCACGACCCCGCTGATGCGTGGGGACCGGCACGTACAGAAGCTGCATCGTGGCGTCATTGATGGTGTAGCGGAACGTGTTCTCGGCGCCCTTGGTCAAGGTGGCGGCCACGATCGCGGGTATGAGCGGTATGGCGATCATCGAGAAGACGCCGCCGAGCAGCGTCACTGGGAGCACGAGCAGCGCCAAGACGATGCCCGCTTGCCTAAGGATTCGTCCGGTCACGACGAACTGAATGAAGCACGAGAGCAGGCCGGTCACCCCGTAGAAGAAGCCGAAGAAGGAGGCGAGTTGCTCCTCGTTGCCGGAGAAGTGCTCCCATGCGATGCGTTTGAACTGGTAGTCGACGAGCGTCACGGTGAGCACGGTCATCAGCACCATGCCCGCGATGATCTGAAGGTGCCGACTGTGGAGGATGCGGCCGCTCTCGGAGGCGATACCGAAACGAGGGCCTCGTGGGCGCTTGAGCAAGCCATCGAGTTCGAGCGCGGCGCCCTTCGCGACCTGGGCGACACAGACCACGCCCGCGAGAAGCAGTGCGGCGGACAGCAGGATCAGATTTGCGGGCCCGACCAGCTTGGCGAAGGAACCGACGAAGAAGCCGATGAGGATGCTGGCGAGAACGCCGCCGGCGCCAATGAACCCGAACAGGCGCTTGGCCTCTCGTGCGCTGTAGATGTCGTTCGCGAAGGTCCAAAACTGAACGACCGAGAGCATCGCGACGATCTCGACCAACATGTAGAGGCTTGGATACATCCACGCCCCCGCCTGTTCCGTGTAGAGCATTCCCCAGACCGCGGCGTAGACGAGGCTCGCGAGTCCCAAGGAGACCTTGAAGGTGACGTCGCGGCGGCGCACGTCCGCGACCCGGCTGTAGCCATACGCGGCCACCGACACGCACACCGCCACCCCCACGTACATGAGCGGGAGTTGTTCGATGGGGTAGCGAGCCAACACCAGCGCATCTCGCACCGTTCGGCCCACGATCACCGCCGAGACGATGAAGAGCAGCAGGCTGAACATGAACAGCGCCCGCCGGGCTTCGCCGTGGCGGATGCCGAACGCTGAGTCGAGGAGGGCGTCGAAGCGGCTGCGCTTCATGGCGGGCAGTGTTTCACTCCCCGGACTTCGCCGCCAGGGTGAGCGGGCGTCTTAGAGACGAGTGGCGGCCATGGTCTTCTTGACGCTGTCGGCGCTCTTGGCCATGCCGGCCTTCTCGTCCGCGTTCAGCTCGAACTCGAGGACCTTCTCCACGCCGTTCTTGCCGATGATGCAGGGCACCCCGAAATAGACTTCCTTCAGGCCGAATTCGCCTTCGAGCCAGACCGCGCAGGGAAGCACCCGGCGCTGGTCGAGCAGGTAAGACTCTGCCATCTCGATGGCCGCCGCGGCCGGGGCGAAGTACGCCGATCCGTTGACGAGCAGCTTCACGATCTCGGCCCCGCCCTGACGCGTGCGGTCTTCGATCTCCTTGATCCGTTCCGGCTTGATGAGGCTCGTGACCGGCACGCCGCCCGCGGTGGTGAGGCGCGAGATGGGGACCATGTCGTCACCGTGGCCGCCGAGCACGAGCGTCGTGATGTCTTTCATGGAGATATCGAGCTCCATGGACAAGAACGCCTTGTAGCGGGCGGAGTCGAGGATGCCGCTCATGCCCACGATCTTCTGACGGCTGCCGCCGGTGATCTTCTTGAGCGCGTACACCATGGCGTCGAGCGGGTTCGCGATGTTGATCATGAAGGCGTTCGGGCACACGCGCTTCAGGTTCTCCGCCACGCTGGTCATGATCTTCAGGTTCGTCTCGAGCAGGTCCTCGCGTGACATCCCCGGCTTCCGCGGGATGCCCGCGGTGATGATGATGACGTCGCAGCCTTTCAGGTCGTCGTAGTTCGAGCTGCCGACGATGCGAGAGTCGAAGCCTTCGATGGTCGACATCTGCTGCATGTCCAGAGCCTTGCCCTTGGCGAGGCCTTCGGCGGCGGGGATATCGAACAGGACGACATCACCGAGCTCCTTCTGAGCCGCGAACAGCGCGAGGTTGCCGCCGATTTGTCCGGCGCCGACGAGTCCGATCTTGTGACGTGCCATTTGCGTTACTCCTTTGTTTCCGATCAGAAGCTGAGGGAAGTGCGCTGCATGGCCTCGCGCACGCGGTCCTTTCGGACCTCTTCGAAGTTCTCGACGATGCGCCCGCAGAAGTCGCTGTTCTTCAGCAGCACCGCGCCTTCCATGCGCTTGGCGAGGTCGCGCGTGACCGTACGGTCTCCCACCGTCTTGGTGAGCGAGTTCTGAACCAGCTCCGCCGCGTCCTTCCATCCGAGGTGCTCGAAGAGCAGCACGCCGGCCATCAAGACCGAGCTCGGGTTCACGTCGTCCTCGCCGTGTCCGTTCTTGGGCATGGCCCGAGTGGACTCGAAGACCGCCGCTTTGGCCCCCACGAACGCGGTGGGCGAGGTGCCCACGTCGCCGGCCATGGCGAGACTGAGGCACGCCATGTAGTCGCCGTTGAGGTTGGTGGTGGCGATAACGTCATAGTCGGAAGCCTCGGAGAGCATGTGCGCAAAGGCCTGGTCCGCGATGCGGTCGCGCACGATGACGCGCCCGCGGGGGGATTCGCCCTCGTGATCCTCGAGCATCTCCTTCTCGGTCACGATGTACTCGCCGAACTCCTTCTTGGCGAGTTCGTAGCCCCAGTCGCGGAAGAAGCCTTCCGTGAGTCGCATGACGTTGCCCTTGTGGATGAATGTGACGGACTTGCGCTTGTGCCGAATCGCGTACTCGAGCGCGAGACGCATCACCCGCTTGGTCGCGGTGGCGCTGATGGGCTTGATGCCGACGGACGAGTCCGGTCGGATTGCGGCCTCCGCCTTCTGGCCCATGTCGTTGTTGATGAAGTTGATGATCTGCTTGGCCTCCGGGGAGCCCTTCTTCCACTCGATCTCGGAGTAGAGGTCCTCGGTGTGCTCGCGGAAGATGATGAGGTCCAGGCCTTCGGGCCGGCGCAAAGGAGAAGGCACCCCCTCGAGGTGACGGATCTTGTGGACACGCGCAAACAGGTCGAGCCGCTCGCGCAGCGTTGCGTCGAGCGTCTTGGGTGCACCCACCGGCGTGGTCAGCGGTCCCTTGATGCAGACCTTGTACTCTTGAATCGCGCGGATGGTGTCTTCCGGGAGCCAGTTGTTGGGCCCGTAGACTTCGTTGCCCTTCTCACCGGCGTAGACCTCGAGCCATTCGAGGCGCTTCGCGTTTCCGTAGCAGTGGTCGACCGCTGCCTCGAACACACCCTGCACGCTGCGCCACGTGTCCGGCCCGATGCCGTCGTGGATGATGTACGGGATGACCGGATCGTCCGGCACCTGCAGTTGGCCGTTCTTCGCGACCGTGATCTTCGAGCCGCGTTTGGGAGGGGAGAGCTTCAGGTACTTCGCCATCGCGGACCGCGATATAGGGCACCGTGACTCGATCTTTCAACCGCAATCTCGGCGATTTACGTGCTGACATTTGGACTGTCTCGTGCTAGCGGCGCCGCCTTTGACCCCGGAACTCCCCTTGGAAGGCGGGTGGTTTCCGGCGCTTAGGAGGCCCTCGAGGCCGGTTGGGCCCACACGCGGGGAAGACGCAGGTAGCGGGGTCTACTCGCGGGTGTTAGAGGCAAGGCCGCCTGCAAACCGCGAGGCGGCCGGGAGGAATGCAGCGAGATGTTCGAGCTCACCGAGGATCAGCGACTGGTATCCGAGTCTGTCCGGCGCTTCGTGGAAGAGCGCGTGAAGCCGCAGGCGGCTCACTACGACGAGACCTGCGAGTTCCCCTGGGAACACGTCAAAGGCCTGGCGGAGCTCGGTGTCTTCGGGATGCACTTCTCTGAAGCCTACGGCGGTGCCGGCTTCGACAAGGTCACCGGCTCCATCGTCATCGAAGAGGTGGCCCGACACGACGCCTCTTTGGCGCTGACCATCGCCTCACACAATGGTCTGTGCGGCGGCCACATCGACATGTTTGGCAGCGAAGCACAGAAGCAGAAGTATCTGCCGGACCTCGCGACCGCCAAGAAGCTCGGGGCCTGGGGCCTCACGGAGCCGAACAGCGGCTCGGATGCCTCGGGCCTTCAGACCACCGCGGTGAAGAAGGGCGATCGCTGGATCCTCAACGGCGCCAAGAACTTCATCACGCAGGGCACGGTGGGCGAGGTCTTCGTCGTCCTGGCGCTCACCACGCGCGAGAAGAAGCAGCACGGCATCACCGCCTTCATCCTCGAGAAGGGCATGAAGGGCTTCAGCCAACGGTCCATTCACGGCAAACTCGGCATGCGGTCCTCGGACACCGCGGAGCTGCACTTCGACAACGTGGAAGTCCCCGCGGAGAATCAGCTCGGAGAGCTCGACCAGGGGTTCCTGAACACCCTGCAGATCCTCGATCGAGGACGCATCACCATCGGTGCGCTCGCGGTGGGCATCGCGCGCGGCTGCCTCGAAGAGGGTCGCGCCTATTCCCTGGACCGCAAGCAGTTCGGAAAGCCCATCGCCGACTTCCAGGCCATCCAGTGGATGCTCGCCGACATCGCCACCGAGACCGACGCCGCGCGTCTTTTGGTGCGCCGGGCCGCGTCGCTGTGTGATCAGAAGAAGCCGTTCTCGGTCGAGGCCTCGAAGGCCAAGCTGTTTGCCTCCGAGGCCTCTGTGCGCGCCGGCATGAAGGCCATCCAGATTCACGGAGGCTACGGTTATACGCGCGAGTTCCCGGTGGAGCGGTACCTGCGCGACGCGAAGTTGCTCGAGATCGGCGAAGGCACCAGCGAAGTGCAGCGCATGATCATCGCGCGCCACGTGCTCAAGTCGTGATGCTCGAGATGAGCGCTCGCTAGTCCCCTGGAAACGTGGAGGCTAGCGAAATTCGGCGAGCAATCTTCGTGTCTGGTCGTCGCGCGAGGAGGGCGAATACTCTCTGTATTCAACCGACGAGAGCCAAAGGCGTCGCGGCGAGCA